>NZ_JAKSYD010000199.1 GCF_022829605.1 Methylobacterium sp. E-065
TCACAGCGCCAAATACCCGTCGGTGAGCTCAGAAAGAAGAACAACAGATCAGCACAAGTCTCTCACGCCAGGCCACTAAGACCTAGCCGCAAGGACAAACGCCGCCCGCGTCTCCCTTCCTCAATTCCAACTTGTCAAAGATCAGTACAAACTTTCATAAGTACCTTTCGAAGAGAAGTCAAGTACCTTGGCTTTCGCCAGATCTACTTTTCTTAACCTCGGGAAACCCGCCCGACCCGGCCGTTTTGCTTCGGCACCGCGTCGGGAGGCGCCGTATAGGCTGAGCCCGCCCGGCCTGTCAACCGACCTTTTCCCGGCGAAACAACCGGACCCGGAAGCCCGGCATCCCGTCGGCGGACAGCGACACCCCCTGAAGGGCGGCCCCATCCATTCGCACGTGAAAGGCATCTCGCAACCCGCCGGAGCTAAGCCCGACACGGCGACGCCCCGCCGAAGCGGAACCGTGCAATCCGTGGCTGAGAGATTTCGGCGGACGGTGTTCCGTTGCTGCCGATGGACCCGATATGGCGAAACTCGGCCGATCTTGCAAGGCTCGTGGCGTCGCAGGGCTGTCCCATGCGTCCGCAGCGGGCTTATGGCAGCACCGGGCTGCGATGCGCTCGCCCCGCACAGCATCTTCTGGACGGACCCGCCGGGCGTTCCAGCACCAGGCCCAGCTGCGCGTGCCGCGCGAGGGCGCACGATTGACCTGAGGGAGACGGCCTCGGCTCCGTCGCTGCCTTCATGCGGGTTCGGCAACCGACGGGTGAAACCCGCGCGTCACGCCGTCGAATAGGCGTCATCGCGACCAGTCCCGGACCGAACGGATGACGTTGATGAACGACCTCACAGGGGCGCCGCCCGGTATGACCGGGCGCAGCCTGCTCCTGCGCCTGTCCATGATCGGCGCGGTGGTGGCCGGCACGGCCGGTGGCTTCGCGTATGCGGGGGGCTGGCTGTCGCCCGGCCTCCTCACCCCGGCGCGAATCGTCGATCGCTTCGAGGCGGTGAACGGCCCCCATCCCGGCTTCCGGCGCAACCACGCCAAGGGCCTGTGCGTCGCGGGGCGCTTCGCCGCCAACGGCGCGGGCGCGCGTCTCTCGACAGCCACCGTGTTCGCCCCCGGGCAGGTGACCCCCGTCCTGGGTCGGGTCGCGCTGGCGGGCGGGCAGCCCTACGCGGCCGATGCCGAGACCACCGTGCGCAGCCTCGCCCTGCAGTTCCGATCGCCGGACGGCGCGGAATGGCGCACCGGCATGAACAACATCCCGGTCTTCCCCGTGCGCACGCCGGAGGCCTTCTACGAGCAGCTCCGCGCCGCCAAGCCCGATCCCGCCACCGGCAAGCCCGACCCCGCCCGCATGGCGGCGTTCTTCGCGGCCCATCCCAAGAGCGCGCGGGCCGCGTCCCTGATCAAAGCGCGGACCGTCACCACCGGCTTCGCCGACAGCACCTTCTGGAGCCTGAACGCCTTTCGGTTCGTGGCCGCCGACGGCACCGTGCGACCGGTGCGCTGGGCCTTCATCCCGGAGCGGACGGCCGCGCCCGAGACCGCCGGCGGGACCGGTTCGCCCGACCCAAATGGGCTGTTCGATGCGTTCGAGGCGCAGTTGCGCCAGGGTCCGCAGCGCTGGCACCTCGTGGTGACGCTCGGCCGGGCGGAGGACCCCACCGCCGACGCGACGCAGCCCTGGCCCGCCGACCGCGAGGGCGTGGATGTCGGCACCCTGACTCTCACCGAGACCATGCCGGAAGCGCCCCACACCTGCCGGGACGTCAACTTCGACCCGCTCGTCCTGCCGGAGGGCATCGCACCGAGCGACGATCCGCTGCTCAGCGCGCGCTCTGCGGCCTACGCGCAGTCCTTCACCCGCCGCGCCGGCGAGGCGAAGGCGCCGAGCGCCGTGACCGCGCCGATCCACGGAGCTGCCCTGTGACCGAACCCGCGCGCTTCAACTGGCCGGCCCGCCTGTTCCACTGGGGCATGGCGGCGATGATCCTCGCCATGCTGCTGATCGGCGTCGCCATGGTGACGTCGCTCGCCGACTATCACGCCTTGGTCGCGCTGCACCGACCCCTCGGCCTCCTGATCCTGCTCCTTGCCGGCCTGCGGCTGGTCAATCGCTGGCGCCATCTGCCCCCGCCCCTGCCGGCGGATCTGCCCGCGTGGCAGCGGATCGCGGCGCACGGCTCGCATATCGCGCTCTACGGGCTGATGCTGGCCCTGCCGCTGGTCGGCTGGGGCATGCTGTCAGCGGCACGCTATCCGATCGTGCTGGCCGGGCCGGTGGTGCTGCCGCCGATCCTGCCGCAGGACCCGATGCTCGCCGCGGCGCTGCGGCACCTCCATACCGGGCTCGCCTATGCCCTGTTCGCCGTCTTTCTGGCGCATCTCGGGGCGGCGCTGATGCACGCGCTGATCCGCCAGGACGGCGTCTTCGCCAGCATGGCCCCCTGGCGACCACGTCGGTAAGGTCCGGGCGGCATCGGGCCGGCCGACCTGATATCCGCACTGCGTGTTTCCCAGCCGGTCCGGTCGATGGCCGGGGGCCGCGTGGCGCCCCCGGCCGGTTCTCTCAGGTCAGAGGCTGGGGTGCAGGCCCCGAACCGGGCTCACGCCCTCCAGCACCGAGGCCGCGTGCAGGATCGTCGACTCCGCCTGCCAGCTTCCAACCAGCTGCACGTTGATCGGCAGGCCCTCGCGGCTCGTCCCAAACCGCATCGACAGGCCCGGCAGGCCGGTGACGTTCAGGGGCACGGTCGCGCCCTGCAGATAGGTCAGATCGACCGTCTCGCCGTTGACGACGAGTTCCTGGATGCCGTGCTTGTGCGCCGGTACCGGCAGCACCGGGGTGAGGAGCACGTCGAAGGTCCGGAAGAAGGCCGCGTAGCCGTCCCGGAGCCGCTCCGCCGCCTGCTCGGCCGCGACGTAGTCCTCCACCGACGTTTCCGGCAGGGACAACATGGTCTTGGCCATCTTGTACATCTGGTCCTCGTGCCCGGCCGTCGCCGCGCGGAACGCCGGCTTCATCTCCATGACGTGGAGCGTGTTGAACACGTCGAGGGCGAAGTCGCGCTCCAGCGCCGGGATGCGCACCTCCTCCACGTGGTGACCCTCGCCCTTGAGGGCCTCGGCCGCAGCCTGCACGGTCGCGGCGACCTCCGTGTCGATGGGACCGAAGCCCGGCCCGACCATCCAGCCGACCCGGAGCTTGCGATCCGGCGCGGCGCCGAGGCCGGCATCGAACGGGACGGTGCTGCTCGCGAAGGCGTCCTGCCCGTCGGGACCGGCGATTTGCGAGAACGCGAGCGCGAGGTCGCGGATCGAACGCGCCATCGGGCCGACGTGCCAGAAGCGGCGGGGCGCCCGCGGCCAGATGCCGGTCATGGGCACGCGCCCGTGGGTCGCCTTCAGCGAGACGATGCCGGTCTGCGCGGCCGGGCCGCGCACCGATATCGCGAGATCGGTGCCGAGGCCGAGCGGCGACATACCCGCCGCGATGGCCGCCGATTCGCCGCCGCTGGAGCCCCCCGGCGTACGCTCAAGGTCCCACGGGTTGTTCGAGCGGCCGGAGAGCAGGTTGTCGCTCTCGATCCAGTAGGAGAACTCCGGGAGGTTGGTCTTGGCGAGCAGGATGCCGCCGGCCCTCTTCAGGCGCGCCACGCTGGTGGCGTCGGCGTCGGGCACCCGGCCCTTGAAGATCGGCGAGCCGCGTTGGGTGAGCACGCCGGCGGTGTCGATGGAGTCCTTCACGGTGAACGGCACGCCGTGCAGGGGCCCGAGTTCCCCGCCGGCCATGAGTGCCGCCTCCGCGTCCCGCGCGGCGGCCAGCGCACCTTCCGCGACCGCGACGATGGCATTGACCTTCGGATCGACCGCGTCGATGCGGTCGAGGTGCGCCTGCACGACCTCGACCGGTGAGAGCTGCTTGGTCCGGATCAATTCGGCGAGCCGGGTCGCGTCCGAGAAAACGATGTCCGTGGTCATGGGCTGGATCCTTCGAGGTCGCCGATGCGAGTGGCGTGCGCCGCTTCGGGAGGGTGACGATCAGGGGTTGGGTGGCAGGATTCGGCGCCGCCGGGGGCGCCTGCGTCCTCAGCGGTTGGCGAGGCGGGCGACGAGACGCTCGGCGGCGGGGCCGGAGGAGGCCGGGTTCTGGCCGGTGATGAGCAGGCCGTCCGTCACCACGAAGGGTCCCCAGTCGGCACCCTTGGCGTAGAGGCCGCCGTTCCGCTTCAGCTCATCCTCGACGAGGAACGGGACCACCTCTGTGAGGCCGACGGCCTCCTCCTCGGTGTTCGTGAAGCCGGTGACGTTCCTGCCTTCGACCAGCGGCTTCCCCTCGGGCGCCTTGGCATGGCGCAGGACGCCGGGGGCGTGGCAGACGAGGGCCACGGGCTTGCCGGCCCCGAGGGTGGTCTCGATCAGCGAGATCGAGGCAGGGTCCTCGGCGAGGTCCCAGAGAGGCCCGTGCCCGCCGGGATAGAAGACGGCGTCGAAACCCGCGTGGCTAACGGCGTCGAGTCGGCCCGTCTCGGCCAGCGCCGCCATGGCCGCCGCGTCGGCTTCGAAGCGGCGCGTCGCGTCCGTCTGGAAGCTCGGCTCGGCGCTCTTCGGATCGAGCGGCGGGCGGCCACCCTTGGGCGACACCAGGACCACCTCCGCCCCCGCATCCTTGAACACGTAGTAGGGCGCCGCGAGCTCCTCCAGCCAGAAGCCGGTCTTCCGGCCGGTGTCGCCGAGCCGGTCGTGCGAGGTCAGCACCATCAGGATCTTCATCGTCGGTCTCCAGGTCTTTCGCTTGTGTTGGGAAGGTTTTGGGTTCGGGGCCGAGCTCGGAGCGGGCCCGGGGGAGGCGAGCCGGCGCTAGCGCGCCTTCGCGGTGCGTCCGGCCGCCGCGTCGCGCGGCTGCGCGGCTTGTGCAGGGCGGAACTCCGGGTTCGCGCGGCGGACCTCGTCGAACCGGGCCATGCGGACGGCGCCGATGGTCTCAAGGGTGATCCGCTCCTGCGCCGTTGCTTGGGGTCCGGTCAGGAGTGCCATCAGCCCCGCGGCGATGAGGGTCGCGGCGACAGAGGTTTTGGCGTGGTGGGGCATGGGTTTTCTCCGTCTGTGTGCCGCTCCCTGACCGGCCGGGGGGGATGATTGGCCCAGCTGAGAGTAGACCGGTCGTCTTAGATTTGGACGCAACGAGGGGCTGCGTCCTGCGAAGGTGGAGGCGGTGGATCAGCGCGCGGTGAGGCCCAGGATGCGCCGGGTCGTCCCGATGGCCGCCGCGAACGGTGCGTCGGTCCGGACGATCTTGGCCATCAGGCTCGCACCGAGCCAGACGTGGTACAGGTCTTCGGCGGTCGTATGCGGCTCGCTCTCGACCGTGAGCGAGCCCTCCGCCACGCCCGCCGCAATGGCTTGCGACAGCCGTTCGATGATCGCAGCGGTACCGGCCTTGAGGGCCAAGCGCATCGCCTCGGACAGGTCCGAGACTTCCGCCGCGAGCTTCACCGCGAGGCATTTACGCTGGTAGTCGACGCTGCCCTGCGTCGCCTGCCATTTGCGCCAGTAATTCATCAGGCGCTCGGCATGGCTCAACCCCGGCTCGGCAAGCGTCGTGTCGAGGTCGGCGAGATAACTTTCGAAGTAGTCCGCCAAAAGAGCCTCGCCGAAGGCCTCCTTGGATCCGAAGTAGTGGTAGAACGACCCTTTCGGCACGCCGGCCGAGGTCAGGATCTCGTTGAGCCCAACCCCGGAGAACCCCTTCGCGCCGATCAGGCCGTAGGCGGTGTCGAGGATCCCCTGCCGGGTGTCGGTATGTGCGGTGACGCGTGCCATGACGGTGAGATAGGCGGGATTAGACCGGTCGTCTAGTGGTCCTTCGCATTTTTTGTTCGCAAGGCTGATTGAGCTTGGCCAAGTCGTTGTGCTGACCCTGATGCAAGCTACGACCGTCTTTAGAGCCGTATCCGCTTCCAAGCTGCGGGGGTGTCACCTGCTTCGATCAAATCCCCTCGAACATAACCACCACCCGAGCGCGTCGGCCACGGTCAGATGCGTGGAACACAGGCGATCAAGGACCGGATATCGTTCTCTTGAAAGTCTGATCCGTTCTCCATAAAGAACGCGCCAGGGTTCGGCCGGAGGCGCCGCCCGGGCATGGAGGAGAGTCGATGTCAGACGGATTCGCGGCCCGTACCGTCGCGGCAGCCAATGGTGTTGCGCAGGATTCGGCCTTCGGGGCGGTCATCGCACCGATCCACCTGTCGACCACCTTCAAGTTCCCGGCCTTCGAGCAGCCCGGCCCGTACGATTACTCGCGCCTCGGCAACCCGACGAGGGACGCGCTGGCCGACACGATCGCCAAGCTCGAAGGCGGCGCCCGGGCCGTGATCGTGGCGAGCGGCATGGCGGCCCTCGACCTCGCCCTGTCGAGCCTGCGGCCGGGCGACCTGCTAGTCGCGCCGCACGATCTTTACGGCGGCACACACCGCCTGCTGAGCTTCCGCGCCGCCCGAGGCCATTACCGTGTGGACTTCGTCGACCAGACCGACCCGGACGCCTTGGCGGCGGCGCTCGCCGGACGGCCGAAGGTCGTGCTCATCGAGACGCCGAGCAACCCGCTGATGCGAGTCGTGGATGTCCGGCGCATCGCCGCCGACGCTAAGGCCGCGGGCGCCCTCGTGGTGGTCGACAATACCTTCCTGTCGCCGGCCCTGCAGCAACCGATCGCCCTGGGGGCGGATCTCGTCGTCCACTCCACCACGAAGTTCCTCAACGGTCATTCCGATGTGATCGGCGGGGCGGTGATCGCCGCCGACAAGGCCGTGGGCGAGGAACTCGCCGCCTGGGCGAACACGATCGGCGTCACGGGCTCGCCGCTCGACGCCTACCTGACGCTCCGGGGCCTGCGGACCCTGTTCGTGCGCGTGGACCAGCAGCAGCGCAACGCGGGGCGGATCGCCGCCTTCCTGGATGCGCATCCGGCCGTGAGCCGCGTCCACTACCCGGGCCTGCCGTCCCATCCCGGGCACGCCCTCGCCAAGGCGCAGCAGGCGGGCTTCGGCGCCATGCTGAGCTTCGAACTCGCGGGCGGGCTCGATGCGGTGCGGGCGTTCGTGGGCGCCGTGCGGGTCTTCACCCTGGCCGAGTCCCTGGGCGGGGTCGAGAGCCTGGTCGCCCACCCGCCGACCATGACCCATGCGGCCATGGACCCGGACGCGCGGGCGATCGCCGGCATCACCGACGGGCTGCTGCGCCTCTCGGTCGGGCTGGAGGCGGAGGACGACCTGTTGGCCGACCTGTCGCGCGGCCTCGAAGCCGTGGGTGGGTGAGCAGGCCGCTCACCCCTCCTCGATCACGCTGAACCAGGACTCGTCCTCGACTACCCGGAAGCGGGAGAGCCGCAGGGTCTGTGAGCGCTCGGCGGCCTCGTCCCGGCACTTGAGGACGTGGACGGCCCGGTTGACCACCTGCAGATTCGGCGCGCCCCAGTATGCGAGGAGGTCCGGCCAGGGACGGGTGCGGTGCTCCCGCCAGACCTGATAGAGCGGCAGGGCGTGATCGACCTCGGCGGCGCGCAGCAGCCGCTTGCCGGAGGTCGCGCAGCGATGCCGCTGACGAAGCTTCAGCGCCCGGACCTGCGCGTGCGGGGCGAGCCAGAACTTCCAGGCCGTGACACAGGCCGCATGCCAGCCGGCCCTGGCGTTGGGCGTACCGCCGCCCCAGAGATCCCGGTGCCAGCCGAACCGGTAGACCGGCTGGCCGCAGATGCAGCAGGCGCCGCGGCCGCGGGCGAAGGCGGGATCCCGAAAGGGCGCGGGCGGTGTCCGGAAACTGCCGGTGCGCCCCTCCCCCGAGCCGTCACGGCCGATCTGCCACGTCCAGCCCTCCGGCGTGCCGGAGCGGGCCGCCAGGGCGCGGGCGAGCCGGTCAGCCCGGAGAACATGGCTGCGCCAATAGCTCTCCACGGCGAGGCGCGGCGTCGGCGGAGTTAGGGGCCGCGCCAGGGCGTGCCGGAGGACCGGGACGGGGAAGACCGGCGGCAGCGCCCGCTCCAGTCGCGCCCGAGCCTGCACGTTCCGAAGGGTGCGCCACTGCGATGTCGTCATCCCGGTCGGTGCTACTAGAATGCGGGCGGGACCGCGATGACGCCGCCGCCACAGGGGTTGTCGCATAGGGTAAACGCAATGTTTCCCGTGAAACATCGACGGCCTGGACGCACCTGAAGCAGCGCGGCCTCCAGAGTGCTCGTTGCCACCGTGCCAGGCGGGTCTTAGGACGACCGGGCTTGAAGCGCTCGCACCCGTCCCTCCGGGTCGGCCAAGGATATCCGCCGTGCTCACCGGTCCGTGCCTCATCGTCCAGCCGATCCACGCGGCGGGTCTCGATCGGCTGCGCGCGGCCGGGCTTGAGCCGCGCGCAGCCCGCGGCACCGACGCCGAGACCCTGGCCCGCGACGTCGCCGGCTGCGTCGCGGTCATCACCCGCAACACCGGCTTCCCGGCCGAGGCCATCGCGGCGGCAACGGAGCTGCGGGTGATCGGCGTGCACGGCACCGGCACCGATCACGTGGCCAAGGCGGCGGCGAGCGAGGCCGGCATCGTGGTGGTCAACACCCCCGGCGCCAACGCCGTCTCGGTGGCCGAGCACACGCTGGCGCTGATCTTCGCCCTGGCGAAGGCCCTGCCGGGGGCCGACCGGTCGGTCCGGCAGGGCGACGACAGCTTCAAGTTCACCACCCGCTTGGTCGAGCTCGCCGGCCTCACCCTCGGCCTCGTCGGGTTCGGGGCGATCGGGCAGGCCACGGCCCGGCTCGGCGGCGCCCTCGGCCTGCGGGTCCTGGCCTACGGACCGAGCCGCCCGGAAACGGATTTCGCCACGGCCGGCGCCCTGCGCGCCACCTCGGTGGAGGCGGTGCTGGCAGAGGCCGACATCGTCTCGCTGCACCTGCCGCTCACGCCCAGCACACGCGGATTGATCGGCCGGGAGCAGTTCGCCCGGATGAAGCGAGGCGCGTTCCTGATTAACACCAGCCGTGGCGGCCTGATCGACGAGGCGGATCTGATGGACGCCCTGGAGGCCGGCACGATCGCCGGCGCCGGGCTCGACGTCTTTGCGCAGGAGCCGCTGCCCGGAGGCCATCCCCTCGCCGACCAAGAGCGGGTCATCCTCACGCCCCATGTCGGCGGCTCGACCGAGGCTGCCCTGATCCGTACCGCCGAGACCGCCGCGACCCGGGTCATCGACGTGTTGGCCGGTCGTCATCCCGGCGGACTGGTCAACCCGGAGATCTGGGATCGGCGGCGCGGGGTGTGAGACAGCTCCGTGCCGGGCGGGCTCGACATACTGAGGCATGACGTCAAAGCATGGAGGCTATGAAAGCGCGTGGTCCGCATGCCTTTCGGCGCGTCGAGCCATTGCCTACCGCACTGCGATATCCTATCTGTGCATTGCGGGATGGCGATGGCGTCGCCCTCCCGCTGCCCTTCTTGGGCGTTTCCTCCCTAGACTTCGGGCCGCTCCTTCGGGAGTGGCCTTTTTTGTTTTCGGACCTGATCCAACGTCGGCTGCCGTTCTCGGAACACTATTAAACAGTCAAGCGGAACCGGGAGCTTGACCGTACGTTTTCCCGTCATGAAATACGCCCGCCCTATCCTCGTAACCACGGTCCTTGCCGTATTCGGGCTGGGCGTGGCGACTCAGAACCTGCATTCACGCGATCGCAACGCGCCGGCACGGCCCGTCGCGGTCGCCGAATCGATCAAGCCGGTGGCCTGGATCGATCCGCCGGCCCGCGGCACCCCCGAGATTATCCCGGCACCCGCATCGGTGCAGCCGGGGCTCCAGACCGCCGCCGCAACCCCACCGGCTGCGACAGCTCTCCCCATCGAACCGCCCCGCAGCAGCGCGAACCACCGGGGGAAGGCAGCGGAGCGGAAGAACCGATCCAGGGTTGCCCATCTAAATCGTCCCACCCGCGCCCGCACCGCTGCAGTCGATCCCGCCGTGATGCCGCAACCTGCGCCTCGGCCGACACCGGACGCGTCGGGGCGGATCGATCCGATCGGCGACATCCTGCGCGGCCTCGGATTCGGCCGCGACAGCTGATCCGCGCCTCCTACTCGACGTGGATGGTCAGCTTCATCTTCGGATGAATGCCGCACTGGATCACGAAATCTCCCGGCTCGACCAGCGTCAGCCGTGTCTCGGTGCCGGGCTCCTGATCGCCGGCATCGAACGAGAACCGATCCGCTTCGATGAAGGCATGGTGGGTGAAGCTCTCATCGCCGTTGCGCAGGGTGATCGTGTCGCCCCGCCGGAGATACAGGTCGGTGGGCGCATAGTGGCGGCCTTTCTGCAGCACGATCCGGGCCGCGGTCGATAGGGTCGCCCGCGCGGTTTCCAGCGCTGCGCCGGTGGCTGCGAGGGTGAGCGTACCGACAATGAGGACGGAACGCAGGCGCCTGCTGGCAGGGGGCATGATGGCGTCCGCGATGACATCGAAGGGACCCGCACGATCCGGCTCGCTGACCGGGTGTTCGGACTCTGTTGCAGTGCATGGTGAGGGATGCCCGTGAACGAATCGATACGACGATCGTTCAAATTTGAGCGAGCCTCAGAAATCTAACCCATGTTTTACTGTATGTACCTGGTTCTCAACAGTATTCACGTCTAAATCCACGACCTCGTGAGCGCAGTCGCAGGCCGCGAGGGCGCGGCCCACGTGCTCGCGGAACACCCGGACCCGGGCGGGCAGCTCGCGACCGGCCAGGGTGACGGCGCGCAGGGCTGCACCCCGGGTCGCCCAGGGGGCCAGCACGCGCTGGAGCTGACCCGCCGCCACGGCCCGGGCGGCGACGAGGCTGGGGAGATGGCCGATCCCGGCGCCCGCCAGGGTCAACCGGAGCGCGGTGGCGAAATCGCTGACGCGGATCGCCGGGTTCACGGAGAGCGGCTCGGTGCGGCCCTGGCCGTCGGTCAGCGCCAGCGCCGCCGCGCCGAAGCGTTCGCGGGCCAGGATCAGGTCGTGATCGTGCAGGGCGGCGAGGTCCGCCGGGGCCGGCCGGCGCAGCAGGTAGGCGGGGGCGGCGTAGAGGGCCGCCGTCAGCGTCGCCAGGACGACGGCGCGATAGCCGGTCTCCTCGGCGCTGCCGAGCCGCAGGGCGAGGTCGATCCGGTTGGCCGCCAGATCGAGGCGCGCGTCGGTGTTCAGCATCTCCACGGTGATCTGCGGATAGGCCTCGCGGAAGCTCGCGATGATCTCGGGCATCACCTCGATGCCGAAATCGATCGAGGTGGTGATCCGCAGGTGCCCGGCCGGCACCGTCCGGGCATCGCGGGCGGTCTCGGCGGCCTCGTCGAGGAGGGTCAGGCTCTCCTGCGCCTTGGCGTAGAAGGCGAGACCCTCGGCGGTCGGCGAGACCGCCCGGGAGGTCCGCGCCATCAACCGGACACCGAGTGCCCGCTCCAGCCGCGAGATCCGCCGGCTGACGCTGCCCTTGGTCTCCCGCAGGCTGGCCGCCGCGGCCGTGACCGTGCCGAGATCGACGACCGTGCAGAACGCCCGCACATCGTCCAGCCCGCCGCGGAAGGTTTCCGTTTTCGCAACCATGGGGTTCCGGATAGCAGGCTCAACCGGGGCCGTGAACGGGGCTACACGGCTGCTGCGGCGCAACGAATCGCGCTCGACCGTCTGCTCTGCAGGAGACACCATTGAAGTCGATTCTCGCCTCCGGCCTTCTGGCCCTGCTGGTCGCCACCCCAGTTCTGGCTCAGACCCCGCCGACCCGCGATCCCGCCCAGATCCAGGCCGGCACCTACGCGGTCGATCCGGGCCACACCCAGGTCGGCTGGCGCGTGTCCCATATGGGCTTCTCGAACTACGCCGGCGGCTTCTCGGACGTGTCGGGCACGCTGGAGCTGCAGCCGAAGAACCCGGCCGCCGCCAAGCTATCGGTGAAGATCCCGGTCGCCTCGGTGACGACCACCAGCGCCAAGCTCACCGACGAGCTGAAGGGCGACCAGTGGCTCGACGCCGCCAAGTTCCCCGACATGACCTTCGTGTCCACCAAGGTCGCCCCCGCGGGCAAGGACCACGCGAAGGTGACGGGTGACCTGACGCTCCACGGCGTGACCAAGCCGGTGACGCTCGACGTCACGCTGGTCGGCGCCGGTGTGAACCCGCTGAGCAAGAAGGTCACGGTCGGCTTCGAGGCCACCGGCACGCTCAAGCGCTCGGAATTCGGGGTGAAGACCTACGTGCCGCTCATTGGCGACGAGTTGCACCTCACCATCGCGGGCGCCTTCGAGAAGCAGGACTGATCGGAAAGGATCCGCCATGGCGAACGGGGTTTCCGCGCGGCGGTACTCCGCCGTGGCGATCCTGCTGCACTGGGCGAGCGCGCTCTGCGTGCTCGTCCTGATCGGCCTCGGCCTGACCATGACGCACGCGGCCCTGGCGCCGCTTCGCCAATTCCAGCTCTACCAGTGGCACAAGTCCGTCGGCGTCACGGTGCTGGCGCTGACCGCCCTGCGCGTCCTCTGGCGCCTGACCCACCGGCCGCCGCCGCACCCGGCCGGGATGCCGGCGCGGGAGCGCCGCGCGGCCGGGGCGGCGCATGCCCTGCTCTACCTGCTCCTCGTCGGGCTGCCCCTGACCGGCTGGGCAGTGGTGTCGCTGTCGCCGTTCAACATCCCGACGGTGCTGTACGGGATCGTGCCCTGGCCACACCTACCGCTGGCGGGCCTCGTCCCGGACCCGGCCGCCGCCGAGGGGATCCTGAAGCAGGTCCACGCCCTGGGGGCGTGGTTTCTGGCGGCTTTGCTCGCCGTCCACGTGGCGGCGGCCCTGCGCCACCACCTCCTCCTGCGCGATGACGTGCTGCGCCGGATGCTGCCGGGGCACCCTCTGTCGCCCGCCCCCACCGTGGAGCCGACCCAATGAACACGCGTCACCTCTGCCTGCTCGCGGCGCTGCAGGTCGCGGCCCTGCCGGCAGCGGCCGCAGAATGGGCGGTGGATCCGGGCAAGAGCGTGATCCGGTTCTCCGGCGTGCAGGTCGGTGTCCCATTCACCGGGCGGTTCGAGCGGTTCAAGGCCGCGGTGGATTTCGACCCCGCCAAGCCCGAGGCAGGGCATGCGCTCGTGCTGGTCGACCTCGCCAGCGCGCGAACCGGGGACGTCCAGCGCGACCAGGCCCTGCCGCAGAAGGACTGGTTCGACGTCAAGGCGGCGAGCGAGGCGCGCTTCGAAGCGACCCGCTTCGTCGACAAGGGACAGGGCGACTACGCGGCGATCGGAACGCTGACGATCCGCGGCACGAGCCGGCCCGTGACACTGCCGTTCCACCTGACCCTGGACGGCGGCGCGGCGCACGCCACCGGGCGCGTCGGCCTCATCCGCACCGAATTTGGCGTCGGTCAGGGCGCCTGGGCGTCGGGGCAGTGGGTGGCGCTCGATGTGGGGGTCGAGGTCGACATCGTCGCGACGACGTCCGGCCACTGAGGCGGCCCTTTACCCCGGCCGGTCCTCCGATCCGGTCCCCAGCGCTCGCTGCACCATCACGCTGTCGGCCCAGTGGCCGTACTTGAACGCCACCGCCCGCAGGAAGCCGACCCGCTCGAAGCCGCAGGCCTCGTGGAGGCGCAGCGAGGCCTCGTTCTCAGCGTCGATGTAGCCGATGATCTGCCGGTAGCCCCCCGCCGCGCAGGCCTCGACCAGCGCAGGCAGCAACCGCCGGCCGATCCCCGCGTGCAGGTGGTCGGGATGCACGTAGATCGAGTGCTTGAGCGTGTAGCGATAGGCCGGGCGCTTCCGGAACGGCACCGCGTAGGCGTAGCCCGCCACCACGCCGCCGCGGTCGGCCACGAGGTGCGGCAGGCGCTTCTTGCGCATCGACTTGCGCCGTCGCTTCAGGTCGTCGGGCAGGAGGCGGGCCTCCTCGAAGGCCCCGACATCGCCCACGCCCTTGCCGATATGGTGTTCGTAGATCGCCACCATCGCCTCGAGATCCGCGTCCGAGGAGGCGCGGATGACGATGTCGGGGCTGGGCCGCGCAGCAAGCGGCCCGGGGGGCTCGACCTCGATTTCCATCAGGCACCCTCACGCACGACGTAGGTGTGGAAGCGGATCCGCCCGTCCGGCTCGACCTCCCGGTAGACGCCCTGGATCTCGGCCTCGAAGCCGGGGAACAGGTTGGCGGAGGCCTCGAACATCTTGAAATAGTCGAGCATGGGCGCGGCCCGCTCGTCGAGTCGCTCGCCCGGCAGCACCGTGCCGATGCCCGGGGGATAGACCAGCATCAGGGTGCTGGCGATCCGGCCCTCGGCTTCCGCAATCGGCACGTAATCGACCTTGTTGCGGGTCAGCATCTGGGCGGCGCGCTTGGGCGGCATCACCATCTCGGGCAGGTGATCGGAGGCGAATTGCCGCCGCTGCAGCGTGGAGGTGCCGGCCTCCCGGTGGAAGGCGTGGAACTCGGCGCACAGGTCGCGCAGGCGCACGCCGCGGTAGCGGTTCGGCCGGCGGGCGACGAACTCCGGCATGGCCTCCTCCAAGGGCACGTTGTCGTCGTGCAGCCGCTTGAAGGCAACGAGGCCCGAGATCAGCGTGCCGGCCTTGGAGGATTCGACCCCCGGGGTCAGCAGGAAGAGCAGCGAGTTCAGGTCGTTCTTCTCGGCGACGATCCGGTTCTCACGCAGGTATTGCGCCACGATCGGCGCCGGCACGCCATGCGCAGCATAGGCGCCGGTCTTCCGGTCGAAGCCCGGGGTGAGCACCGTGAGCTTGTTCGGGTCGGTGATGGCGTAGCCCGGCGCCACATGGGTGAAGCCGTGCCAGCGCGCGCCGGGCTTCAGCTCCCAGTGGCGGGGCGTGGCGGCCAGCTCGTCGGTGGGCACGCTCTCCCAGGGCACCTCGGCCCCGTCGGCATTCTTGGTCACGTCCGGCACGAAGGGGTCGAAGAACCAGCGCCGGGCCGGATCGCGCTCGTTCTCCTCGAATTCCCGCCGGATCGCCCGAACCTTCTTGCGCCACTCGATCCCGAGCCGGATCGTGTCGTCCCACAGGATCATGCCCGAGCGCCCCTTCATCATCTGGGCGCCGACGTCGAGCGAGGCGAACAGGGGATAGAAGGGCGAGGTCGAGGCGTGGACCAGAAAGCTCTCGTTGAGCCGCTTGTGCTCGACCCGCCGGGTCTGGCCGCGGATATGGCCGTCCCGGGTGTGGATCTGCGAGGCCTGGCTGAAGCTCGCGAGCTGCTTGTGGGTCGATTGCGTGGCGACGATGCCCGGCGAGGTCTCGTCGAGCCCGGTCAGCCCCATGGCGAAGCGGCGGGCGTAGAGCGGGTGGAACTTCATGAAGCCCGCCCAGGCCTCGTCGAACAGGATGTAGTCGCAGAGGTGGCCGATCTTCTCCAGGATCTCCTGGGCGTCGTAGATCGTGCCGTCATAGGTGCATTGCTCGATCACCGCGACGCGGAACGGCCGCTCCCGGCGCCACGCCTCCGGATCGGTCACCAGCGGGTTCCGGCGGATCTTCTCGCGGATCCGCGTCTCGTCCAGGGCCTCGTGGTAGATCGGGCCGATCAGCCCGTAGGCGTTGCGGTCGGTCTCCAGAAAGATCGGGATGCCGCCGCCGAGGAACAGGGCTCCGTGATGAGCCGCCTTGTGGTTGTTGCGGTCGAACAGGACGAGATCGTCCTCCGCCACCAGGGACGACAGGACGATCTTGTTGGAGGCCGAGGTGCCGTTGAGGACGAAGTAGGTTTTTTCCGCCCCGAAGATCTTGGCGGCCTCCTTCTGGGCCTTCAGCGCCGGGCCCTCGTGGGTCAGCAGGTCGCCGAGATCGAGCACCGAGTTGTCGAGATCATCGCGAAAAATCGCCTCGCCCAGGTGCTCGACGAAGATCCGGCCGATCGGAGACCGGTTGTAAAAAATGCCGCCGTTGTGGCCCGGGCAGGTCCAGAGCTGATTGCCCTTCTCGGCGTAGTCGACCAGCGCGCCGAAGAACGGCGTCTTGAGGGATCCGGCATATTGCGTGACCCGGCTGACGAGGCCGCGGGCGATGAATTCCGGCGTCTCCTCGGCCAGGAAGATGTAGCCGTCGATGAAGTCGAGCAGCTCGACCGGGATGTCCTCCAGCCGCTTGCGGCGGACCATGATGACGATCGGCATCTCCAGGCCGCGCTTGCGCATCATGTCGATGAGGGCGGCGGTCTTGCCGTCGAGGCCGCGCTTGCCCCAATCGACCACGAGGCAGCCGACCGCCGCGTCGGTCTGGACCGCGATCGCCGCGTCCTCGACGCGCCGGGCGCGCACCACCTCGAAGCCGCGACTCTCCACCGCCGCCACGATCTGATTGACGCGCGCGCCTTCCAGATCGTCCGGATCGAAGGCCGGCGTGCACATCAGGACCGTGAAGCGACGGTGGAAGTCCATGGAGCTCTCTTTGCCAGGGATACAGGCGAGGCTTTCTGGCCGGTCCGTGACGATTGGATGACAGCGCTGGACCGGCGCGATGAATCGTCGGATCAGGCGCCGCCCGATCGCCCGTCGTGCCCGATCAGCCGCTCGACCTCGGCCAGCGCGACGGCGCGGGCGGCATGCTCGGAGGCGTGCGGGCGGTACGATCCCCGGACCAGCTTGCCGCGGTCGCGGATCGCCCAGGTGAAGCCGCCCGGGTCATGCCGGCTCGGTCTCACCTCAACCGTGTAGAGATGCCCGCAATTCACACCCATCGATCGAATGTGCGGGAGATCGCGCGGTCGGCACAGGGGGTGCGACCGTGAGCGGCAGCAAACCGGCTATCGAATGTGCCGCTTTCGACCAGGGGCGGGCTGCGCGGGTGCATCCTGAGCAGGCTCCGCGAAACCGGCGACCTTCGTCCCGAACCAGACCACGTGTTTGGGTCCGCTGCCCCGGCCGCTGGCATGGACGCGCTGCTCGTCCACGTCGAAGCCGGAGCGCTGCATCCGGCTCTTGAACTTCCGGTCCGGGGCGCCCGACCAGACGCCCAGGATCCCGCTCGGCCGCAGGGCCCAGCGGGCCCGCTTCAGGCCCCAATTGTCGTAGAGCCGGTCGTTCGACCGGCGCATCAGGCCCTCCGGGCCGTTGTCGACATCGAGCAGGATCGCGTCGTAGCGCTCCGGCCCGGCCTGGATCAGGCGGTTCACGTCGGCCTCCTGCAGGTCGACCCGCGGATCGTCCAGACAGCCGGCGAAGACATGCGCCAGGGGCCCCCGCGCCCAGGCGATCACCGCCGGCACCAGCTCGGCCACCACCACCTGCGCTTCGGGGCCGAGATTCGCCAGCGCCGCGCGCAGGGTGAAGCCCATGCCGAGCCCGCCGATCAGGATCCGGGCTCGCGGCCGATCCACGAGCCGCGCGCAGGTCAGCGCCGCAAGCGCCACCTCGGAACCGCTGCGGCGGTTGTTCATCAGCTCGATCGTGTCGGCCAGGATCGCGAATTCCTCGCCGCGCCGCATCAGCCGCAAGGAGGTGCCACCACCGGGCACGGATCCGGTATCGAGATGAACCCAGGGTATCACGGGCGGCGTCCTCGTCTGGCGCGGGGGTGTCGGGGGGCGCCGGGCGCGGCCTATGCGCGCCGCATGGCCCCCACATGTCGCAGCGGCTTGCCGCAACCAATTCCGGCGGCGTATCAGCACCTATGGCCAAGCGTATCAAGTCGAGACCGCAAGAGCGGGGTTTTGTGATGTTCGATGTCGTCTATACCGACGGCTCCCGGGCCTCGAACCGGCGGGTGCCGATGGAGATCCTGGGCGGCCTGGACGGCGACGAGCCGGCCCGCGAGCTCATCCTCGAACAGGAGGCGGAGATCGCCCTCAAGGCGGGGCGGCCCAGCCGCGAGATCCAGAGCCTGACCCGCTCGCCCATCGTCAAGCCGAAGCCGGTCGAATGACGGGGCGCGCGCTCCGCCGAAGTGGACACCGGTTCGGCGCAAGAGCGCGCACGACGACAAGGGCTTAGCGCCGGTCAGGCCGTCTCGGCCGTCCTGCGGGCGACCTCGTCCTGCAACGCCGCGTTCATCTCTGCGAGCCGGGCCTGCATGCGCCCCTGAAGCCAGGGGAACAGCACGGGGGCAAGCCAGCCAGCGCAGGTCTCCGCTTGCACAAGATCGACGCCCTGCCGGGTCTCGGTGATTCGAACGTCGTGCGTGCCGGTGCTCAGGTGCGGCATCGGCAGGCGCAGAATCGGGATGCCGCCGCGCCAGGTCAGGCGCCGGCCGGGCTCCCAGCAGGTCACCTGCACGCGCACGGTCTGGAACGTGCGGCCGTTCAGGGTCAGTTCCAGGCGCCACTGCGCGCCCGCGCGCCGCTGCCCCGTGGCCTTCCGGATGAACGGGTTCCAGTCCGGATAGGATTCGAGGTCCGTCAGCACCGACCAGACCATCCCGGCCCGGGCGGGAATCGCGATTGTCGTGCTGCTGACCCGGCCGGCCGTCCGGCTCTTGTCGACTGTCCCCTTGCCGACCGTCATGCGTCCCTCCCGCGCCTGCCGTGGAGAACACCCGTGGACGAAGAACGGTGCGGATCAGAGCGCGCCCTCGACCACCTCCAGGGCCCGCAGGACCGCGAAGCCGATCCGCTCGGCCTCGGCCTCCGCGTCGGCACTGGCCGGCAGCAGGGCCACGGTCTCGACCTCCGGCTCATCCTCCGGACCGACCACGATCCGGAAGACCTCGCCCTCCTGCGCCGCCGGATCCCGGATCAGGCCGACCCGGTGGCCGGCCCCCGTACCGAGCACGCGCAGGAACGGCTGACCGGCCTCCTCCGGCCCGGCGGGAGCGGGACGGCGCGGGGCGCCGAAGGCCGGGCGGATGACGTTGTCGTCGGGCATGATGGCCTTTCCCTCAACCGCCCTTGGCCCCGGTGGCCACGCCCGCCGTCGCCAGAACCGCGTCGGCCAGGACCTCCAGACCGGCCCCGGCCCAGTCCGGCGTGATGCTCTCGGCCTCGTTGTGGCTGATGCCGCCGTGACAGGGGCAGAACACCAGGGCCGCGGGGACCGCGCGGGCGCAGTAGACGGCGTCGTGGTAGATCGCCGTCGGCATCCGCGTCCAGGCATGGCCCCGGGACTCGGCGGCGGCCTGGACCCGGTCGACCAGCACGGGATCGAACGGGGTCGGCGGCGCGCGCCAGAAGTCTTCCACGCGGATTGAGACGCCGCGCTCGGCCGCCAGGGCGTCGGCCCGGGCCTGGATCTGGATCCGCATCGCCTCCAGCTGCTCGGTGTCGCCGTGGCGCGTGTCGAGGCTGAACCAGACCCGGCCCGGCGTGATGTTGCGGCTTTCCGGCTCGGCCTTCAGCACGCCCACGGTGGCCCGCCCGCGCTCGCCGCTGGCCGCCACCGCGTCTCGGGCGATGCCTTCGAGAGAAGCGATCAGCGCCGCCGCAGCCATCAGGGCGTCGCGCCGCCCCTCCATCGGGCTGCCGGCATGGGCCTCCTCGCCCTGCACGGTGATCTCGTACCAGATCTGCGCCAGCGCCCGGTCGACCACCCCGATGGTCAGGCCCGCATCCTCCAGGCGCTTGCCCTGCTCGATGTGCAACTCGAAATAGGCGCCGATCGCCCGCAAATCCGCAGGATCCGCCTCGCCCTGCCAGCCGATGCGGCGCAATTCGTCGCCGAAGGCGTGGCCCGACAGGTCCCGGGTCGCCAGGATGTCCGCCTCCGGGACGATCCCCATGGCGACGCCGCTGCCGCTCATCGGCGGCGGGAAGCGCGAACCCTCCTCGTTGCACCAGTTGATCAGCAGGAGCGGCGCCTCGGTCTCGATCCCGGCCTCCTGCAGGGCGCGCATGATCTCGAGACCGGCCAGCACGCCGAGCGGTCCGTCGAACTTGCCCCCGGTGGGCTGGGTATCGAGGTGGCTGCCGACCGCCACCGGCTTCAGATCCGGGTTCCGCCCCGGGCGGCGGAAGATCATGTTGCCGATCCGATCGACCGTGAGCGTGAGCCCCGCCGCCTCGCCCCAGCGCTGGAACAGGGCCCGTCCCTCCGCGTCGCGGTCGGTCAGGGTCTGGCGGTCATTGCCACCGTTGGGCAGCGCCCCGATCCGGGCGAGCTCCATCAGGCTGTCCCAGAGCCGGTCGTGCGAGAGCGGGAGATTGATGCGATCCACGATGCGATGCCCCTCTGCCGAAGGCGTCCCGGAGGCGGGAGGTTAGGCCGCGATCCCGATCGGCGCCAGGGACGGGCCGGAGTCAGGCTTTACGATCCGGCGGCCGGTACCGATCGTGGCCGTCCTGCAGCCGGACGGGGGGAGTATCGCCGGATGCGGCCCCGCCCGGCAAAACAGTCCAAGGGTCGGCCTTTTGTACACATTCATACATATTAACCTGAAAATACCGCTCCCATCGCAAAATTGACCTGTGTTACTTTCTATGACAACTTGGCGCGCACCTCGAAAGCACTCGAGTATCTGACCTGTCCGGACAGCAACGTCGCGGGCGTCCGCCGGAGGGCTGATCCGCTCGCGGAACGATGGCCAGAGCAGACCGGATGAGGGGTTCTCATGCTACTGGCGTCCACGGCGGCTCCAGCCCTGCAGGCTGCGGGATTCATCGGTACCTGGGATACGGATGTTTCAGCCGGTCGATCCGTGCTCGACCTAGGCGCCGCCTCCATACTCGCGGGCAATCCCGGCCTGGTCGGCAAGCCGGTACCCCTCAATGTCGCCCTCGGGCGGATCCACCCGGAGGACCGCGACCCGATCTTCGAGACGATCCAGCACCTTCGGCAGACCGGCGGACCGGTCGCGATCGCGTTCCGCATCTTGACCGGGGCCGGCGAAACGCGTCGGATCCTCAACCAGGGCCATCTGGCGCCCGACGAGACCGGGCGCCTGCAGGGGTGCGGTGCCTATATCGACATCACGGAGTTTCACGGCGGTTGGGCGTCACCGCGTAGTGGCATCCCGGAACCTGCAGAGACGCTCGATGCGGCGGCCGATCATTGCATCCAGGCCCATACCGCCCTGGAGCGTCATGGGGACGCTGCCCTGCACATGCTCTCGCGGATGCTGCTGCTCGGGGTCGGACGCGCGCTCGCGCAGCGCGCGTCCTGAGCCGAGCCTTACGTCCGCCAGGGATGGGCCGGCAGTTCGGTTTGGCCGATGGCCTTGGCGCCAGCCTCCGCGACCGTGTGGTCGTTCTCCACCGTGGAGCCGCTGACCCCGATGGCACCCGACATGACGCCGTCGGCATCGACGATCGGGATCCCGCCCGGGAAGGTGATCAGCCCGTCGTTCGAATGCTCGATCCCGTAGAGCGGGCCGCCGGGCTGCGACAGCTGGCCGATCTGGCCGGTCATCATGCCGAAGAACACCGAGGTCTTGGCCTTCTTGTGGGCGATGTCGATCGAGCCGACCCAGGCATCGTCCATGCGGTGGAACGCCTTGAGGTTGCCGCCGGAATCCACCACCGCGATGCACATCTGGGTGCCGAGTTCGATCGCCTTCGCCCGGGCGGCGGCGATCGCCTTGTCGGCCTGCTCAATCGTGACGTGCATGGGACACTCCCCTCCGCGGTTTCTACGCGACAGCCTGTGACCGTTTGAAGCGGCCGGCGCAAGCTCAGCCGGCGCGCTCCCGGGCAGTGCGGATGCGATCGAGCAGATCGGACGCCAGCGCCGCGCAGGACGCGGCATCGGGACAGAGCTGTTTCCAGACCACGCGGCCTTCGCGCAGGATGACGCCGTCCGTCACCGGCAGGGCGGGCAGCGGCCGGTCCGGCCTGAGATCGGCCGCCACGCCCTGGGGACCGCCCCGGAGCCGGGCGACGCCCAGTTCGCAGCAGGCCGCGCGCAGCCGTGCGAGGTCAAACAGGGCCAGCATCGGCGCAGGGGCGGCGCCGAACCGGTCCTCGACCTCCCCGGCCAGCGCATCGATCGCCTCGGCCTCGCGCAGGCGCAGGAGCCGCGTGTAGAGGCTGAGGCGGATCTCCGGCTCCGGCACGTAATCCTCGGGGATCCGGCTCGGCAGGCCGAGCTCGATCTCCGGGCTCCAATCCTCGGCGCGCCCACCCTTGGCGGCGGTGAGCGCCAGCTGCAGCAGGTGCTGGTAGAGGCCGAGCCCGACGAGCTTGGCGTGCCCGGCCTGGTCCTCGCCGACGAGGTCGCCGGCCCCGCGCAGGTCGAGGTCCCGGGCGCTGACCGCGAAGCCGGCACCGAGCCGGTCCAGGGCCTCCAGGGCGCGCAGGCGTTGGAGCGCCGCCGGCGGCGGGGGCGCGGCCGGATCGCTGAGCAGGTGGACGGTACCGCGCCGCTGGCCGCGGCCGACGCGGCCTCGGAGCTGGTGGAGCTGCGCGAGCCCGAATTTCGCGGCCTCCCAGACCAGCATGGTGTTGGCCCGGGGCACGTCGAGCCCGCTCTCCACGATGGCGGTGGCGAGCAGCACGTCGCCGTCGCCCTCCGCGAAGCGGACCATGACCTCGTCCATGGCCGACGGCTTCAGGTCCCCGTGGGCCACCAGGATCGAGAGATCCGGCACGAGGGCGCGCAGGCGCTCGGCCATGGGGGCGATGTCCTCGATCCGCGGGCAGACCACGAAGCTCTGGCCGCCCCTGCGATTCTCGCGAACCAGCGCCTCACCCACAGCCTCGGCATCGTAGGGCGCCACGACGGTCCGGACCGGCTGACGCAGGGCCGGGGGCGTGGCGAGCACGCTCAGGCTCTGGAGACCGACGAGCGCCGCCTGAAGCGTGCGCGGGATCGGCGTCGCGGTGAGGGTGAGCACATGGCCGCCTTCGGCGAGACGACGCAGGTCCGCCTTCATCTTGGCGCCGAAGCGCTGCTCCTCGTCGATTACCGTCAGGCCGAGATCGGCGAACTGAACGCCCTTGCCGGCAAGCGCATGGGTGCCGACCACCAGCCGGACCGTGCCGTCGGCGAGCCCCGCCTTGACGCGCTTGGCCTCAGCCGGCGCCACGAGGCGGGAGAGCTGCGCGACCTCGATGCCGAACCGGCCGAAGCGGCGGCGCAGGATCTCGGCGTGCTGGCGGGCCAGGACGGTGGTCGGGGCGATGAGCGCCGCCTGCTTGCCGGAGAAGACAGCGGCCGCCAGCGCCCGCAAGGCCACCTCGGTCTTGCCGAAGCCGACATCGCCGCAGACCAGCCGGTCCATCGGCCGGCCAGAGGCGAGGTCCGCCATCAGTTCGTCGATCGCAGCGGACTGATCGGGGGTCGGCGCGAAGCCGAAGCCGGCGGCGAAGCGCTCCATATCCTTGGCCGGGGGCGCCAGGACGGGGGCCGCGATCTCCCGCCGGGCATGGGCGGCCTCCAGCATGATCCGGGCGGTCCGCGCCATGGTGGCCTCGGCCTCCAGGCGGCGGCGGGGCCACGTGTTGCCGTCGAGCTTGTCGAGGGTGACGGCGTCGGGCTCCGGGCCGTAGCGCCAGATCCGGTCGGCCTGGGCCACCGGCACCATCAGGAGCGCATCACCGGCAAAGCGCAAGCGCAGGGCCTCGGAGGCCTCCTCGCCCTGGGTCGCCACCGGCTCCAGCCCCTCGAACACACACAGGCCGCGGTCGCGGTCGACCGCGACGTCGCCGGGGCGCAGATCGACCTCGCCCATCGGCAGGATCGCCCGGGCGCCCCCCGTGACCGCGGCCTCCGGCCCGAACAGGTCCGCGGTCGCGATGACGGTCGCGCTCTGGTCGGGTGCCCGGAACCCGGCTCCAAGCGGCGCCTCCAAGGCGAGGACGTCCCCCGGCGCCGCCTTGGCCACATCGGCCCAGGCATCGATCAGGCGGATCGGGCGCTCGGCGATCTTGCCGGTCTGGCGCACGAGGCGTCGCAGCGGCTGGCGGCTGCCCGCCAGGACGATCACGTCGCCGGCCTTCAGCCGCTCGCGCAGCAGCTTGGCGAAGGCGGGGCCCGGCCGACGCTCCCGGGCGAAGGATGGCAGCGTCAGCGGCTCGCCAGCCGCCTCGGTGGCGGCGATCCGGTCATGGGCCGCCACGATGTCGCGCCACGCCTGCGGCGTGAGGTAGAGGCCCGCCCCGGCCTGCCCCCGGCCGCCGAGCCGGCCCCTTGCCTCCTCCATCTGCTCGAACACGGCATCGATCCGGGCCTGCGTGCCGTCCTCGATGACGAGACGCGCTGCAGGCACGTAATCGAGCAAGGTGACGAGGCGCGGGTAGTAGCGCTCGAGCCGGTGCTCCTGGCCGGTGAACGGCTCGAAGCTCTGCCCGGAGCCGGGCTCTAGGACGATCTCGGTCGCGGGATCGATCACGAGTTCGTCCGTCTCGGCCACCGAGCGCTGCGAGATCGCATCGTAGGAGCGGATCGCGGTGACGCGGCCGTCCGCGTGCTCGATCCGGCAGGGGCGCGGCGCCGCGGCCGGAAACACCTCCAGGGTGCGGCCCCGGACAGCGATTTCGCCGGGCTCGTCGACCCGCTCGTCCAGGATGTAGCCGAGGCGCTTGAGGTCGGCCGTCGCCGCCGCGACGTCGAGGGGGTCGCCGACCCGGAGCGTCACGCGGGCCGTCGCCCAGGTCTCCGGCGGGGGCACCCGCTGGATCAGGGCCGGGGCGGTCGTCAGCACGAAGTCGGGCAGCGCGTCCGGGTCGGTCAGCCAGCGCATCAGTGCGGCCCGGGCGCCCATGGTGGCCCGGGACGGCGAGGCGTGGTCGAAGGGCAGGCAATCCCATTCGGGGAAGATCGCGACCCGGGCCTCGGGATCGAGCGCCCGGAGTGTCGCGGCCAGCTCCTCCAGGCGGCGTCCGTCCCGGGCCACGTGGACGAGGGGCGCGGCCCCCGCCCCGTAGCCCAGGAGCGCCACCGCCAGGGCACCCGTGGGCATCAGCGGCGCGTCCTCGACGCCCTGCTGCGTGCCCAGCTTCAACTTGCGATTGGCCATGCCCATCCGAACCCGTGTCCTCATGCCGCCAACGCAGCGTGGGCCGCCGCGGCTCCCGGGCGCGGCAATCCCGTCCACAGGGCAGGTGTCGCGGGTCGGATTCGCGCCGGCCCGGAGGGGCAGGCGCGAATCCGACAGATCCGGGCGCTACGTCGACCCGGCACCGGGCGGGGAGCGGGGGCGCGAACACGAATTTTTGAACATGGCCCAGCACGATGCCGGCCGACACCCAGCGTCGCCACCGCGAAACGTGAGGGGTGCCGACACAATTTAAGATTGCAATCCGCAGCGGGGCAGTCGGGCGCAACGAAGTCTCAGACCCGCAGGGTGACAACCGCCGGTCGGGATCCGAACCGTTCGTTCGAGAGCTTACCCGCGCGCTAGCCCTTTGTTGGCCGTATCACCGGAGCTGCGTTGCATGGGCTCACTTGGGAGGGTCGAAGGCGTGGGTTATGACCCCTCCGTGTCGCGGACCCAGACAATGCCCCGCTCGTCGGGTTTCGAGCCCCAGCATCCCCAGCGCCTGGCCGCCCTGCGCGCCTACGCCGTCCTCGACACCCCCCCGGAACGGGCATTCGACGAGATCGCCGAGATGGCCGCAAAGGCCTGCGGCACGCCGATGGCCCACATCACGTTCATCGACGCCGACCGGCAATGGATCAAGGCCGCGGTGGGCCACGCGCCGCAGGCGATGCCGCTCGATTCCGGGTTCTGCACCGAGGCGCTGCGCGCAGACGGCCTCCTGATCCTGCCTGATGTCGCGGCGGAGCCGGATCGCGCCGGCAATGACCTCGTCACCGGGGAGCCGCACCTGCGCTTCTACGCGGGCGTCGCCCTGGTGACGCCCGATGGCTGGGCCATCGGGACGCTCTGCGTGCTCGATCGGGAGCCGCGCACCCTGACCGACCAGCAGGTCTTCATCCTGAGCGCGCTCGCCCGGGCGGTGATGGCGCAGCTGGAATCCCGCAGCGCCGAGGCCGCGCTACGCCGCAACGAGGAGCGCCACCGCTCGCTGTTCGCCTTCCTCAATGCCGGATTCTGCCTCGTGGAGGTGATCTTCGCGGAGGACGACCGCGCGGTCGATTACCGCTTCCTGGAGGTCAATCCCGCCTTCGAGCACCAGTCCGGCCTGACCGACGTGGTCGGCCGCACGATGCGGGAGCTGGTGCCCGGCCACCAGCAGCACTGGTTCGACCTCTACGGGCAGGTCGTGCGGACCGGGGAGCCGGTCCGGTTCGAGCAGCCGATCGCGGGGCTCGGCCGCTGGTGCGACGTGCACGCCTACCGGGTCGACGGGCCGATGCGGAACCGCGTCGCGATCCTGTTCAACGACATCACCGAGCGCCGCCGGAGCGAGATGACCCTCCAGGCGCGGGAGGCCGAGTTGCGCCTCGTCGCGGACGCGATGCCGGTGCTGATCGCCTTCATTGACCGCAACCTCGTCTATCGGTTCGCCAACGCCGCCTACGAGACCTGGACGGGCCAGTCCGCCGCCGATGTGGTGGGGCGGACCGTGACCGACCTCCTCGGCCCCGAAGCCTTCGCGGCGCGGCGCTCCGCCATCGAGCGGGCGCTCGCGGGCCACGAGATCCGGCATGAATGGGCCTGGACCTTCCCGGATGGCGGGAGACGGACCGCCGACACGCGCTACCTCCCCCGCCGCGGGCCGGACGGGCAGGTCGACGGGTTCTATGTGTTCGCCCACGACGTCTCCGAGCGGAAGCAGGTCGAGGACCTGCTCCAGTCGCGGGCGGAGCGCTTGGAGGCGCAGGTCGCCGCGCAGACCCGAGACCGCGACCGGGTCTGGACGCTGTCGCCGGTGCTGAAGCTCGTCTCCGACCGGGACGGGCGGGTCCAGGCGGTGAACCCCTCATGGAGCCGGTCACTCGGCTGGTCAGAGGGGGAGACCCTGGCCCGGTCCGCCCTGGACTTCGTGGCGGAGCCGGAGCGCGAGGCCGCGCGGGCCGCCCTGCGGCCGCTCTGCGAGGATCGCCGGGTCGAGGATGTCGAACTCGCCTGCCTGACCCAGTCCGGGGACCGGCGCCGCGTGCTCTGGACCGTCGTTCCGGAGGACGGGCTGTTCTACGGGTTCGGACGCGACATCACGGAGCAGCGCGAGGCCGAGGAGGCCCTGCGCCAATCGCAGAAGCTCGAGGCGATCGGCCAGCTCACCGGCGGCGTGGCGCACGACTTCAACAACCTGCTGACGATCATCCGCTCCTCCATGGAGTTCCTGCGCCGGCCCGATCTCGCGGAGGAGCGCAGGCGGCGCTACCTCGATGCGGTCTCCGACACGGTCGACCGAGCCGCCAAGCTCACCGGGCAGCTCCTCGCCTTCGCCCGGCGGCAGGCGCTCACGCCGCAGGTGTTCGACATCTGCGCGCGGTTGCGCAGCATCGCCGACATGCTCGATTCGGTGACCGGCGCGCGGATCCGCGTCACCATCGATCTCCCGGAGACGCCCCGCTATGTGCGGGCCGACGAGAGCCAGTTCGAGACGGCCCTGATCAACATGGCGGTCAACGCCCGGGACGCCATGGACGGGGAAGGCGGTCTGACCTTGCGCCTCGACGGCGACTGCCCGATGCCGCCGATCCGGGGCCATGCCGGCGCGCGGGGGCCGTTCGTGGCCGTGCGGGTCACCGATACGGGTACCGGCATCCCGGCCCCGGATCTGGGGCGGATCTTCGAGCCGTTCTTCACCACCAAGGAGGTCGGCAAGGGGACCGGGCTCGGCCTCTCCCAGGTGATCGGTTTCGCCAAGCAGTCGGGCGGCGACATCGACGTGGCGAGCGCGCTGGGCGGCGGGACCACCTTCACCCTCTACCTGCCGCAGATCGCAGCCCCAGCGGCGGCCGCCGAGATCGGCCGCGACGCGCAGCCGGAGACGGAGACGGTGCCGCAGCGGGGCCTGTGCATCCTCGTGGTGGAGGACAATCTCGGGGTCGGCCGCTTCTGCACCCAGATCCTGGAGGATCTGGGCCACGCCCCGGTCTGGACGAAATCCGCCGAGGAGGCGCTGGCCGAGCTCGACAGCACGCCGGATCGCTTCGACGTGGTGTTCTCGGACGTGGTGATGCCCGGCATGGGCGGCTTCGCGCTCGCCCGGCAGTTGCAGACGACGCGGCCCGACCTGCCGGTGGTGCTGACCTCGGGCTACAGCCACATCCTGGCCACGGACGACGCCCACGGCTTCCCCCTGGTGCGCAAGCCGTACGCGGCCGAGCAGCTCGCCCAGGTGCTGTACCAGGCGGCGAAGCGGCGCGGCCCGCCGAAGGCACTCGCGGCGCGACACCTCCCCGCCGAAGGCGCGGCGCAGGAGTGATCGTCCGCACGCGGAGGCAGTGCGGTCCGAGACCGGAAAGCCCCTGTCCACCAAGTCCCGAGACGCAGGATGCTCGGACCGGAACAACGCCGCCCCCTCTCGGGTTGATGCAGTGCAGCACAACGACGGCGTCGTCGTGCGGCTTGCCCATCGTGGGCGTTTCCTCCCAAGACTTCGGACCGTTCTTTGAGGACGGTCCTTTTTTTTGGCCTGTCCGAACCAACACGACCTGCGGAGACAGGTACTCAGGGAGCCCTTATCGTTTAGCAGCCGCCCCAAGGACTTGGCTCACGCCTCCAGGGCGAGCAGCGCGAAGGTGGCCAGCCAATGCTCGCCCATGTAGTCGCCCGCCACATGCGGGAGCCCCGCCGCGAGGTGCGCCTCGGCGGCTGCGGTCAGGACCGGCCGGCGGCGATCCTCCGGAGCGAGGGCGGTGGCGAGCGCCCGGAAGCACCACGCCCGGCTGAGGTTCAGCCCATCGAGATGGGCGGTCTTGCCGTCGCTGCGGTCGGTGACGGCGGCCGGGCGGAACAGGGTCACGGGCCGGCTCATCGCGAGATCGGGCAGGAACCGGTCGAACCAGCGTCCGAACCGCTCCGGCGGCAGCAGGCGGCGCATGCACTCGGCCTCGATCAGCGCGGAGGACAGGAAGTCGTCGCCGCCCGGCTCGCCCCAGGCGGGGCACGCTTCGTCCGCCCCGTACCAGCGCTCGGCCTTCTGCAGCAGCAGGGCCCGGAGCGCCGCATCGCCCGCTCCCTCGGCGTAGTCGGCGGCCAAACGCAGTGCGAAGGCGGTGTTGAAATGGGTCCCGACCCGCACCGGATAGGCGGCCAGCGGCAGGAAATCCCGGAACCGCCGGACCACGATCCCGGCGAGCGGCGCGAGCGCCTCGGCCCAGCGGGGCTCGGGCAGGCGGGCGAGTTCGTCGGCGAGCTTCAGCAGCCATGCCCAGCCATAGGGCCGCTCGAAGCCCCGGGCCGTCGGCCGACCGAGATAGGCGCATTCCCCGGCGACCTTTTCGGGGGTGAGCTGCGCATCGAAATGGGCGCGGATCGCCCCGGCCTGCGTGCCGTCCGGGAACAGGCCCAGCACGCGGGCGAGCAGCCACGTTCCGTGGACGCAGGAGTGCCAATCGTAGCTGCCATGGAAGACCGGGTGCAGCGCGGCAGGGGTGCGCGCATCCCCCGGCCCTTCCAGGACATGGCCCGGCTTGTTCGGGTATTCCTGGGTCACGTGGCCGAGGGCGACGCCGGCGAAGCGGGCGGCGATCTCCGGGGTAAGGGCGGGCGCCATCGGGGGCTCCGGGTTCGGGACGGGCCGGCATAGCCGCTCCGAAGCCTGCCGTCAGGACATCGGGCCGCTTTGCCGGCGCACGGTCGGATCGGCTATCGATGCCCCGGGCCGCGCCGCCGGCCGCACCGGAAGCCTCCATGCGCCGCGCGCTGCTCGCCGTCCTGGCCACCCTCATGTTCCCCGTGCCGGTCTCGGCCGCGCCCGATCCGAGCCGGGACGTGTTGTGGGCGGCGCTGAAGACCTGCGTGCTGGCCAAGCGGCTCGCCAACCGGACCTTTCCGTGCCTCTCGGTGGATCTCGGCGACGGGGAGCGGCCGGGCACGGCGGTCCTGCGGGCGCCCGGAGAGCCGACCCACAGCGTCGTCATGCCGACCGACACCGTGGCGGGCCTGGAGGCGCCGGTGCTGCGGGGCCCGCGCGGGGCCGCCTACTGGCGGGCGGCGCTCGCGGCGCGCCCCTTCGTGTCGGACGCGTTCAAGGGGAAGCTGTCGCCCGATGCGGTGGGGCTGGCGGTCAATTCGGCCCGGGGCCGCAGCCAGGACCAGCTCCACATCCACGTCGACTGCCTGCGGCCGAGCGTGCTGGCAGCCCTGAAGGCCCATGGCCGCCAGATCCAGCGGCGCTGGAGCCGTTTCCCGGTGCCGCTCGCGGGCGACCGCTACTACGCCCTGCGCGTGCCAGAGGCGGAGGCGGCGCGGTTCAACCCGTTCGCAGTCCTGCACACTCTGCCGGGCGCCCGGCCCGACCTGCACCGGACGAGTTTTGCGGCGTTGGCGACACCGCCGGGCGATCCCGAGCCGGGCTACATCCTGCTGGCCTACCGGGCTCCGAGCGCCAGCGCCGAGGACGTGATGGACCACAGCTGCACGGTCGCGGACCGGGGCGCCTGAGCGATCCTCAGCCGGTCTTCGGTGGCGCTTTGCACGGAGGGGCGCCTGCCGGCCGAGACTGAGTCGGAACGCGACTCGATCAGGACGCGATCGGCGGCGGCAGCGCCTCCAGCAGCTGGCGCAGGAACGCCCGCACGGCCCGGGGCAGCCGCCGCTCGCGCATGGCCTGGACCTGAATGCCCCGCACGAGATGCGCCCGGGCGAGGATCGGCAGGCTCACCAGCTCGTTGAGCCGCAGAGGCGTCTGCACCGAGAGCGCCGACATCAGCGCCAGCCCGCGCGAGCGCCGCACGAAGGGCAGCAGCGTCGAGAGGGTGTTGGCGGTCAGAACCGGCTCGACCGCGATGCCCTCCTGCGCGCAGGCGGCATCGAAGGCCTGCCGCAGGGTCGTGTCCCGGGTCGTCAGCGCGACCGGATACGCCGCCAGATCGGCCAGCCGCAGGGCCGCCGCGCCCGCCAGGGGATGGTCGGCGGCGGCGAGCACCCGCATCTCGACCTGCCCGTCATACAGCACCTCCACCTGCGCGGTGGGCGCGAGCGCGAAGGTGATCCCGAGATCGGCCTCCCCCACCGCCACCGTCTGGGTCACCAGTGCGGGCGGTAGGACCGTCACCTCGAAGCGGATGCCCGGATGGTCCGCGTGGAAGGCCGCGATGGCGTTCGGCACGATATCGAGGGCGAAGCCTTCGGCGCTCGCCACCCGAATCAGACCCCGGGCGAGCCCTTCGAGCTCGCGAATCTCCGTGACCACCTGCTCGGCGCGGATCAGCACCTGATGGGCGTGCTGGGCCAGCAACTCGCCCGCCGGACTCGGCACCATGCCGCGCGGGCGCCGCTCGAACAGGACGCAGTCGAGCTCGGCCTCGAGGTTGCCGATCTGCCGGCTGATCGCCGAGGCCGCGACGTTCAGCTGCGCGGAGGCCGCAGCAATCGAGCCGGTGCGGGCCACGACCAGGAAGTAGCGAAGGCCCGTCGTTTGCACTATCGTACCTCGATACGACTATACCACCACGTCCGTTGCCGATTTGGCAAGGCAGCACTCGCCAAATTCTACTTGTTGCGATCCCAGATGCACAACATCATGGCAGGGTGAAAAAGGTGGCAGCCGCGGATTGCTCCGTGTGACCTGTCCATCGCGCCGTCGGAGCCTCCATGCCGCTACGGACTCTCACCCGAGCCGCCACCTTGGCCGCCTCGCTCGCGACCCTGATCGCTGCGCACCCGGCGCTCGCCGGCAAGGCCAACGATACCCTGGTCTACGCCTCAGACAGCGAGCCCGAGAACGTCAGCCCGTATCACAACAGCGCCCGCGAGGGCGTGATCCTGGCTCGGAACTGCTGGGACACGCTGCTGTATCGGGACCCCAAGGACGGCAGCTACAAGCCGATGCTGGCGACAGCCTGGACCTGGGCGGACGACACGAGCCTCGATCTCACGATCCGCGAGGGCGTGACCTTCCACAACGGCGACCCGCTGGGGCCGGAGGACGTGGCCTTCACGTTCAACTACGTGCTGACGCCGGAGGCCCGCACGGTCACCCGTCAGAACGTCGACTGGATGAAGGCGGTGGAGGTCACCGGCCCGCATACGGTCCGCATCCACCTCAAGGCGCCGTTCCCGGCCGCTCTCGAATACCTCGCCGGCCCGACGCCGATCTTCCCGGCGGCCTACTTCAAGAAAGTCGGGCTCGACGGCTTCGCCAAGGCGCCGGTCGGCAGCGGCCCCTACAAGATCACCAAGGTCGATAGCGGCCGCGGCGTCAGCATGGAGCGGTTCGAGAAGTACTGGGCCGGCAGCCCGCTTGGGAAGCCGAAGATCGGCAAGCTGCAGTTCCGCGTCATCCCGGACGGCGAGAGCCGGATGGCCGAGCTGATGACCGGCGGCGTCGACTGGATCTGGCGGGTGCCGAGCGACCAGGCCGAGCAGTTGCGCGCCGCACCGAACATTACGGTGCTCAACTCCGAGACGATGCGGGTCGGCTTCCTGCAATTCGACACGCTGGGCCGCGCCAAGGAGAACTCGCCGCTCAAGGACGTGCGCGTCCGGCAGGCGATCTCCTACGCCATCGACCGCAAGGCGATGGTCGACAACCTCGTGCGCGGCGCCTCGCGGGTGATGAACGCGCTGTGCTTCGTCGACCAGTTCGGCTGCACCGACCAGGGGGTGATGCGCTACCCCTATGACCCCGCCAAGGCCAAGGCGCTGCTCAAGGAAGCCGGCTACGAGAAGGGCTTCGAGATCGATCTCGGCGCCTATCGCGAGCGGGACTACGCCGAGGCGGTGATCGGTTATCTCGGCGCCGTCGGCATCAAGGTGCGGCTCAACTACCTGCGCTACGCGGCGTTCCGGGACTCCCTGCGGGCCGGCAAGATCTCGATCGGCTACCAGACCTGGGGCTCGTTCTCAGTCCTCGACGTTTCGGCCTTCGACGGGGTGTATTTCCGCGGCGGCGAGGAGGATCTGACCAAGGATCCGCAGGTGATCGCCGACCTCCAGAAGGGCGACGGCTCCACCGATCCGGAGACCCGCAAGGCCGCCTACGCCAAGGCGCTCCAGCGGATCGCCGCGGAGGCCTACGCCCTGCCGATGTTCTCCTACTCGACCAACTACGCCTTCACGTCGGACCTCACCTTCACCGCGCAGCCCGACGAGGTGGCGCGCTTCTATGCGGCGTCGTGGAAGTGACGGTGATGGCCGCCGCTGCGCGACCGGCCCCCTCTCCCGTGCGGGAGAGGGT
>NZ_JAKSYD010000043.1 GCF_022829605.1 Methylobacterium sp. E-065
TCAAGAACCGCGCCTGAGGCCAGCGCCTACGACGCCAAAGCTGGACGTCGGATCAGCTCAGCCGCACCGTACCGTACCCAGCTTGCGAAGGGGTCCCAATTGCACGCCGATCCGGGGTCCCATTCCAACGCCTTTTGACACGCTCGGCCTCGACGTGGGCCAGCAGCTCGCGGGCAAGGGCCTCGGTCGCGGCAGGGTCGCCGTTGTCGATGGTGCTGACGGCCAGCATCGAGAGGCGGGTTTCGCGATCGTCCTGACCCTCTGGGGTACGGCGCCGCGCTTCGTCCTCAGCCGCGGTCTCTACCGCCGTCAGCGCGTCGCCGACCCACTGAACCAGCTTGCCGGCGGCGTTGAAATGAGGTGCGCCAGAAGCGTTCACCCTGTCGCGGCAACGAGGGCTCCACGCATGAACATAAGCCACGCTGCCGACACGTTCCGCTGCGTCTCGGATTGATTGAAGCTCACCCATTGAGGCGGACGCGAGGTCGAGCATGCCGACGAGATTGGGGGCGATCGGAGCCTGCCGGTCGGCCTGGGTTTCGGTGAACGCCAGGACATCCCGGGCGAAGCCGGGGCCAAGGTTCTCCGGCCAGGCCACGTCGATGTCGTCGTTGCGCTGGGCGACGAGGGCCTTGAGGCGCAATCCGGCGAGCGAGGCGGCCGGCAGCTCGGCGATACGGTCCTCGATCTCGCACAGCTCGTTCAGCGCCTCGGCCGATGCCTCCTCGGCAGCCTCGACGCCGGTCCGCTCACGCCACTCGGCCGCCTGCCTCGCCCAATCGGCGTGAGGCTGATCGCGGGACGGGCGAGGTTGCGCGGCGTCTGAAACTGCGATCTGCTCTTGGATCCGCTGGGCATAGAGGTCTCGCGCCGCTTCCCATTCCGGGGCGAGAGCGATCAGGTTGGCGTCGCCGGAA
>NZ_JAKSYD010000044.1 GCF_022829605.1 Methylobacterium sp. E-065
GATCGTCAGCTTCATCGACGGCAAGACCTACAAGACGCTCAAGCGCCACCTGACCAGCCACGGGCTGGACCCGCGGGCCTACCGCGACCGCTACGGCCTGCCGGCCGATTACCCGATGGTCGCCCCGGCTTACGCCGAGCAACGCTCCGCCCTCGCCAAGGCGATCGGCCTCGGCCAGCCCGGCGCCATGGCCGAGCGCGAGCGCAAGAGTCGGGGCTAGGCCCTGGCGGGATGCTGCGCATCCCTCTGCACGGTGGGCTACGATTCTCAAGGATCGCAGGCCGGGGGCGCACCCGGCCCACCCTTCCCCCCTTGGGGGGGGGGGGGGGTGATGCGCAGCCGCTCTCAACCCCATCCAGCACCGATCTATGAATCCGGCGGCCCGTGTGGGAGGTGCGGCCCATGCATCTCCCCGAACCGCGCGATGAGACGCGACAGAGATCACCTTGGCCTCCCTGGGACGAATCTCCACAGGCACCACCGCAGGATCTGCGTGCATCACGGCTCCGATCTGTTTAGAACATTTCGTGAACGGATCGCATCGGCCGAGGCGGTTCAACCATCGGTGGCTGACAGGCTCGGATGTCGGTGGATCGCCGGGGATGGATCAGGGAAACAGCAATGCCGACACGGCTCTACCGCTTCCACTGTACGGACGGCCACGAGCTGGTGACCGACCTCGACGGGAGCCCGCTGTCGAACGCGGCGCAGATGCGGGTTCATGCCGAGCGCGTGGCCCTTGCCCTGATGGAACGGGTGGTCGAGCGGTTCGATTGGTCGCGCTGGCAGGTCGAAGTCTACGATGTGCGGGGGCGCCGGGTCTGGATCCGGGCCTTCCCCGACGTGAACGTCGATGCGCAGGCCGCGTGAATCACGCCGAGCGTGACAGAAACTTGGGACGAGGGAGAACCGGAATGGCCTTCAAGCCGAAATCCGCCGCGGAGACCAAGGCGCGGGATCTAGGTCTTGCCCTGGCCCGGATCGCCGAGGACGAAGGGTTGCCGGCAAACATCGGCGTGGACCGGTTGTGCCAGGCGAGCCCGCGGCTGACGCCGCTCGCGGTCGGCCAGATGGTCCGCAAGGAGCGGGAGACCGTCGCGGAGACGTTGGCCGCGCGGGGCCTCACGCTCGTCGACTATTCCGATCACGGACCGGGCCGCGGGATGGTGTTCACCATCGACGCGGCCGGATGAGTCTTTCGGTGACCAGCCCGCTCAGGCAGCGGCCGGGCGGCGACCGCGCAGCAGGCGGCCGACGCGGCGGAGCAGCAGGAGCGGCAGCTTGAGCAGCGCCCTGACCGCGAGGACCGCGGCGACCGTCAGGAGCGCTAGAATCGAGTTCAGCATTGGGTCGTTCTCCCGGGGCCGGGCTGCCCCGTGGGGCTGAGCACCCCAGGGGGCGCCTGGAACACGGCAAGACTATGAACGCGGACGGTCCATCGGGTCGCAGGCCGGCCGGGTCGATGCAGCGGAAACGGTGCCGGGCCCTTCAGGCTTCCGAGCGAGGAGCGACCCTGTCGGCGCTTGGCCGCGCCATGCCCGGGACATATCGATGTCGCGACCGAATCTGTCGGTCGGCCCAGCTCCGCCCGACCGGGAACGCGTCGAGCAACGGTTTGCATGCGTTGCTCCGAAATGAGGGCTCGTTGGGCAGGAAGCCCTTCGGAATCGGAGAGTGGGTTTGCCCCATGACCAAGCGATCGCCATGACCGTGCAGCATCATCCCCCCTTCGAGTGGGTGCAGTTTCCAGAAGAGCGAGCCCGGTTTTCAGGCAGCCTGCGCCGCGTCGACGAGATTCGCCACGAAACCTTTGCCGTCGAAGTCGGCGGGACCGAGTATTTCGGGGAGATCAAAAGATTTTTCTAGGCCAACAAGAACGACTACGGCATCGAAATTGTCTCTTTCGGCTACGCGACAGAGGAACTTATCGGGATGCCGGTGCTTCGAGCCTGTCGTGTTTTCTGGCATCCGGACATCATGACCGTTCAGGCCTTGATTGTTCAACTCATAGAGGCTGGAACAAGATTTACGGAAAGACCGTATCTGCTGACGGAATACCCGAACGCCCATTTCATGGGCCAAGTCAGGTTCCGGGACGGCTGGGCTTTGGTGGCGCATGATGGGCCTGCCGCGTGAGCGACGTGTCGACACGTCGCGCAGGCTACTGAATGGCCTCGCTCCGCGCGCCAGGACGGCGCGGGTCTATCGGCAGCTTGCTGGAGCACTCTCCGATGGGGAAACCGGTTCGGCGCGCAGACGCCAGACATCACGGCGAGATGGACCAAACAAGCGTGCGACGCTCACGATCTACGATACGGGAGACGGCAATCCACCCCTCGTCCTGACGCAGATACCTCAGGATGGCGGGGAAGGAGAATCTCCCGAATCCCCCGGCATGGCGCACCGTCGTGGATCGTGTTGCGACGCGACCGGGAGCGCGTGTGGAGCATCTGCCGGACGCGGAACCGTCACAATGCCGCAGTCCTTTGCGTGCACATCCCCTGTATCGGAAAACCGGTGGCCGCCGTTCGGGATGATGCGCGAGCAGGTCAGATCAGGAACATGCCGGTCGCAGGATCGCCGCCTCCATCCGTCCCGCCCCGCGCTCCCGTCGGGAGCCGCAGGGCCGGACGTCGGTCACGCGGCGCCTCGACGCTTCCGACTGGCTGCGGCGAACTCGGCGACTTGGTCCGGACCTACGACTGGGCGCGCACGCCGCTCGGCCCGATCGCCGACTGGCCGCAGAGCCTGATCTTCGCGGTCAGCACCCTGCTGCTCTCGCCGGTGCCGATCGTGCTCCTGTGGGGTCCGGACGGCATCATGATCTACAATGATGCCTATTCGGGCTTCGCGGGTGGGCGCCACCCGCAGCTCCTCGGCTCCAAGGTGCGCGAGGGGTGGCCGGAGGTCGCGGATTTCAACGACCATGTTATGCGCGTGGGGCTGGCCGGGGGGACGCTCTCCTACCGCGATCAGGAACTCACCCTGCGCCGCTACGGCCGGCCCGAGCCGGTCTGGATGAATCTCGACTACTCGCCGGTCTTCGATGAGGGCGGGAAGCCTGCGGGCGTCATCGCCATCGTGGTGGAGAGCACCGAGCGGGTGCTGGCCGAGCGGCGCCTGCGCGAGAGCGAGGCGCTGTTCCGCACCCTCGCCCAGGGCATCCCGCAGCTGATCTGGCGCGCCGGGATCGACGGCGCCTGCATCTGGGCGAGCCCGCAATGGATCGCCTACACGGGGCAGGACAACGACGGCAGCCTCGGATGGGGTTGGCTGGACGCCGTCCATCCCGGCGACGTCGCCATCGCCCGGACCGCCTGGCAGGAAGCCGCGGCCAGCGGCCGGCTCTCCTACGAGCACAGGCTCTGCAACGCCCCCGGCCAGCGCTACCGCTGGTTTCAGACCCGCGCGGCGGCGGTGCGCGACGGAGAGGGGCGGATCGTGGAGTGGCTCGGCACCTCCACCGACATCGACGACCTGCGCCAGCTTCAGGAGCGGCAACAGGTGATGGTCGCGGAGCTGCAGCACCGCACCCGAAACCTAATCGGGGTCGTGCGCGCCATCGCGAAGCAGACCATGGCGCTGACCGGGCCGGGCGAGCTGTTCAAGGAGCAGTTCAACGACCGCCTGTCGGCGCTCTCGCGGGTGCAGGGTCTCCTGTCCCGCTCGGACCAGGAGCCGATCACGCTGCGCACGCTGATCGAAACGGAACTCGCCGCCCTCAACGCTCCGGACGCGCAGACCCGCGTCCGGATCGGGGGACCGGTGGTGCGCCTGCGCAAGGCGACCGTGCAGACCTTCGCGCTGGCCCTGCACGAGCTCGCCACCAACGCGCTCAAATACGGTGCCTTCACCACGCCGCAGGGTTCCCTGAGCGTGACGTGGCGGATCTGCGAGTCCGAGGACGGTCGCCGGCTGCTGATGGACTGGATCGAGGAGGGGCTGGTCCGCCCCTCGGGGGCCCAGGACGCGTCCCTGCGGGGCGGGTACGGTCGCGAGCTCATCGAGCGGGCGCTGCCCTACGCGCTGAAGGCCAGGACACGCTATGCCTTAAGCGAGACGACGCTCCAGTGTACGATCAACCTCCCCCATCCCGAGGGCGACACCGCAGGGAGCCTGCCATGAGTTCGGACGCGGCGGCGCTGACCGGCAAACGGGTGCTGCTGGTCGAGGACGATTACTTCATCGCCATCGATCTCAAAGCGTGGTTCGAGGAAGGCGGCGCCGAGGTGCTCGGCCCGGTGCCCAGCGTGGAGGAGGCGCTGGCACTGATCGCCGGCACGGACGCGATCGACGCGGCCGTGCTCGACATCAACCTGCAGGACGAACTCGTCTATCCCGTCGCCGACGCGCTGCACGCCCGCGGCGTGCCGTTCCTGTTCGCCACGGGCTACGATCCGGCCGTCGTGCCGCCGCCCCACCGGGCCGTGGCCCTGTGCCAGAAGCCGATCGACCCGCAGGTCGTGGCCCGGACCCTGTTCGGCTGAGGCGCCGCACAGGGTCCGGGCCCTCAGGCGCCCGCCGCGCTCACCAGCGGGCCTGCAATCCGGCGGAGATCACCTGGGCGGTGGCGCCGGGACGCACGTCGCCGGTGTAGCTCAGCGACAGCATCACGCCCTCGGCCACCGGGCCGGTCAGGCTCACCCCCAGGACCGCCCCGTCCCGGCCGAGCCGGCTCGTGCGCGTCGCGAACGGCACCCCGAACTGGCTCGAGCGCATTGTGGCGACGGTGTCGCCCAGCTCGCGCGCCCAGTAGGCCCGGCCCTCCAGCCGCAGACCCGCCATGCCCCCCGCAGGGCCGTCGACCGCCAAGCTCGCCAGACGCCCGCCCACGAGGCTACGCGCCCCGTCGAGGCTGCCTGTCGCGAAGCTCTGGCTCGCCAGCCCGCCCCGCTCGGCCACCCGCGCCCGGGTCAGGCGGTCGACGCTGAAGCCCACCTCCGGCACGAGCTCCACCGGCAGGCCGGTCGCCAGCGCGGTGCCGGCAAAGCCCGACACCCCGGCGTCCCAGCCCGAGGCCAGGCCGCTCGCCCGCGAGACGCCCGCGCCCAAAGCCACAGTCCGATCGATCCGACCGTCCGCGTAGGACAGCCCGGCCGTGCCGCGCAGGATCACCGAACCCAGACGGGTGCTGGCGTAGAGCGTGCCGCCGTAGCTGTCAGTGGCCGACCGACCCAGGCCGAAGCCCCGGCCCCGCGACGCTCCGGTCTCGCGCAGGTAGCTGAACGCCCCGCCCACCAGCGTGTCGGCCCCGATCTGGCGGTCGACGCCGAGCAGCAGGCCGCCCGCGTCGAGGCTTGCCCCGGCGGCCGCCCGGTCGCCCGGTCGCGAGCCGAACCCGTAGAGCGCGTCCGCCCAGACCCGGCCCTCGCCCGAAGCCAGCGGCTGGTCCGGAGCCCCGGCGGCCCCGCGCATCTGCAGGGCCGAGCGGTTCGGGCCGAGCCCGGGATCGCCCGCGCTGAACGAGGCCGCGCCGCCGCCCTGTCCGCGCAGGTGCCGGTCGATCGTGTCGGTCACCAGCCGGCGCCCGGCGAGATCGGCCATCACGGCGTCGCCGTAGGCCTGGCCCGACAGGCTCGCCAGACCGCCCGGCAAGGTGGCGGGCCCGGCCGCGTAGAGCGCGTCGAACACCCGCGCCCGCTCCGCGTCCGGCCGCGTGCCGGCGGCCGGGCGGGCGCTGTCGAGGGCCGCGCCCACGGCCTGCGCGTTGCCGGTCTGGGCGAGCCCGAGCCCGGCGAGGTTGCCGTAGGCGGCGGGCGTGACCACGAGGTCGAGCCCGGTGGCGCGGTAGAACGCGTCGAAGCGCGTGCCGGCCTGCAGGCCGGTCCCTGGCTGGGCGAGCCCGGTGAACGAACCGCTGAGCCCGGCTTGCGCGGTCAGCACGCCGAAGCGCTGGCCGAGCGCCGGGGTGTAGGCGTTGGTGGCGTTGCCGGTGATGCCGCGCAGCACCGGCACGAGGGTGCCGTCGGCCGCGACCGCGCCGCTCGAACCGAGCGCCAGCAGGCGGGCGTAGCTGCCCGCGCCGGTGCCGGTGCCGAGCCCGTCGATGTCGAGGCCGAGCAGGCTGCCGGACGCGAAGGCGACCGGGCCGAGCACGGTGAGCGTGCCGGGGGAGTTGCCCGGCCGCAGGGCGCCCGCCACCGTGACCGGGGCCGCGATCGTGCCGATGCCGCGCAGGGTGCCGGCAGAGGCGACCGTCACGGGCGAGGCCCAGAACCCGTCGAGCGAGAGTGTGCCGGCCTGGATCGTGGTCGGGCCCGAGAAGCGTCCGGGGCCGGTGAGCTTGAGCGTGCCGGATCCGGCCTTGGTCAGGCTGGTGGGTGCGGTGCTCTCCAGGACG
>NZ_JAKSYD010000067.1 GCF_022829605.1 Methylobacterium sp. E-065
GCAACCTCTCCAGCCAGGAGCGTTGGTGTCGGAGGTCGGCCCGGTGAAGGGCGACGTGGTGGCGGCGATTCAGACGCATCTGCCCCACGGCGTCGCCCTGGTCCCCGGCCACCCGATCGCCGGAACCGAGTTCTCGGCCCGGCCTGGCGGGTATAGCTGGTCTGGTAGCCGCCCTCGAACCGGGCACGGCCCGAGACGCGCAGGCAGGTATCGGTGCCGGGGATGTAGAAGAAGCCGGCGCCGTAGGCGGTGCAGACGCGGACGTATTCGATCGGCACGGCCTTCTTGACCGGCAGATCGGCGGCGTGCGCGGCGCCCACCGCCGCGAACGCGGCAGCCGAGCCCAGCAGGGAGCTTTTCAAGAACCTCATGGATGACCCCAAAATCTTCGAGACCCATAGCGCAGCATCGTCCGGTGATCCGGATCTCACTGCCAAAATCATTTCTGCTCGCGTCTTGGCGGCGGGCTTACACGCCGGCGGTAGGCGGCGTTGAGCTATTGGCTCAGGTCAGCGGCAATAAGCAAAAGGAATATTGCTGCTTTACCCCCGTACCTTGATCGCGTTGCTTGAGTGCAACAGAACTAGATAAAGTATTTCTGTTTGTTTCTACCCGATTTAGGTGGCTAATAACCGAAATGATAGGCCACGAAAACGTGATCATGTATCCAAAGGCATCCTGCTGCACCATTTGCTGCGCTCTTCGGCGTAGCCCGCCTAAAGATTAGCCTCAGGGTGTTCTGCTGATCCGCGATTGCAGCGTCTGCAAACGGTACGGTCCCCGAGGCCATGTCCGCTTGAATGCATTCGCCGTCCAAAACCGGATGGGCAGGAATCCACCCTGAGCAGCCAATCCGACAGGGACCCAATCCAGTCACTCGGCGGACGAGGACGAAAGCCCGAAAGTGGACGCGACTCGTTGCGCGTCCTGCCTGTGCGCCTGCCGGTGTTCGCGCGGACTTATGCCGTAGCGGTCTTTGAAGCGGCGCGCGAAATGCGCCTGGCTGCTGAAGCCGCAACCGTAAGCCAGCATACCGATGGACAGGTGGGCGCAGGCCGGGTCGATCAGGCGCTTGGCGGCCACCTCCAAGCGGCGCTCCCAGATGTAGTCGGAGATGTGCCGGCCGCGCTCGTGGAACAGTTCCTGAAGGCGGCGGAGCGACAGCCCCATTGCGGCGGCCAGATGTGGTGGATCCAAACTCGGATCGCCCAGATGGGCCTCGATATAGGCCTTCGCACGCTGGACCGTGACGTTGCCGTGGACGGAACGGGGCACCTCATGTGCCATTCGTTCGGCGATGCTCGCTATGATCAGGTCCGTTCCGATCGACGCCATACGCGCGGCAGCGTCGGGCGTGAGCTGACTGCCCACGCGCACCAGCTCTTGGATGAAGCTGCTTGCCAGGGTCACGGAAGCGAGGTCCGCTCCGACCGTAAGGGCACAGAACAGCCGAGACGGGCCCAGCATGGCCTCGAAGCGCTCGCGCGGCAGATCGATGACAAGGGAGATACCCGTGTTTGCTTCGCAGACGGCCGGGCGTGCGTCGACGACGACGAAGTCACCCGTCCGGGTCACAGCCTCTCGATCGCCTTGTTGAAGGGTGTCGTGGCCGAAGAGTTTCATGGCCGCGTACAGGCGGTCGGACTGCCCATGGCGCCGGATCGCGTCGGGCGTCGCTTCAGTCCGCATGGCTGTGTGAGCCATTCTGGAGATCGGCACGGGCCCGATACTGGTGACGTCCAGCCGGCCCTGAAACGGAACGTCGTGAAGGGGTTGCTGCTCGATCGGGATCAATCGTTCGCAGATCGTCTCCCGCCATCTCCGGAACGCGTTCTTGGGGTGAATTCCGTCTGTCGAGAAGAACGGTTGCATCCGTAGCCTCGGTTCACAGCTCGCCGACCGAAGGCGCAGGCTGCAGATCCGGGTATTTATTATATAAAATATAGCATCACAACACCCATGTGCCGGGCTGCTTCGCGGAGGTAATGTCCACTTCCAAAGTACTGCCGCTTGAAAGCGGAACGGCAGAAAACCACCCAAGGCCGAAAGTACCGGTCTGCCCGCACATCACCGCTTTCGGGAAACCCCGAGGTTTGATGACGCGGCAGGCTCGAGCCGACCCCCCTACCCCACCTCCGCCAGATCCCCGAACAGCGACAGCACCACCGGCCGCCGGTCGAGGTTGTAGATCGCCGCCTCCCGGGCGGCGCGGCCGAACCGCTCGGCGACCTCCACCAGGGCGGCCAGCCGTGCCGCCGGCTCGTCGCGGCGCCGGTCGAGCTCGCCCGAGACGAAGCGCAGCACCGCGTCCTGGGCGGCCTCGAACCGCGCCTCCGCGTCCCGGCCCGCCAGGGTCTCGGCGAGCTTGAGCACCCGGCCCCAATCGGGACTGCGCGCCCGCGCCAGCAGGGTCTCGACCTCGGCCACGAGGCCGGCGGTCACCGGATCGAGCATCGCCAGCGCCCGGGCGACCGAGCCCTCGCTCGCGGCGACCGCCCGGGCCAGGGCCGCGTCGTCGGGCTGCGGGAACGGCGCGGGCAGGGCGCGCACGACCCGGCCGACCTCCTCCGGCTCGAGCGGCCGCAGCATCAGCGCGCGGCAGCGGGAGCGGATCGTCGGGAGCAGCCGGCCGGGCTGGTGCGACAGGATCAGGAACAGCGCCCGGGGCGGCGGCTCCTCCAGCACCTTGAGCAGGGCGTTGGCCGCGTTGGCGTTCAGGTCCTCGGCGCTGTCGAGGATGCAGATGCGCCAGCCGGAATCCGCCGCCGTCGTGGCGAACAGGTCGAGCGCGCGGCGGACCATGTCGACCGAGATCTTGGTCGGCAGCGCCTTGGCGCCAACGGTCCTGTGGCGGCGCAGGACCACGAGGTTCGGGTGCGACAGGCCCGCGACCTTGCCGGTGACGGGATCGTCCGGCGCCACGTCGAGCCCGGCCGGGCCCCCGCCCCCCGGATGGGCGAGCAGGCGGCGCGCGACCCCGTAGGCCAGCGTCGCCTTGCCGATGCCGGGGGCGCCGCCGATCAGCCAGGCATGGTGCAGGCGCCCCGCCGCGATCCCGGCCGCAAAGGATTCGGCCGCCGCCGCGTGGCCGACGAGCGTGAGGGTTTCGCGCGGGCGCGGGATGCCGGGCAGGTCGCCGGGCTCGACGTCGTCGGCGGCGCGGTCGATGGGCTTCATGGCGCGTCCCGAAATCTCGTCCTGGCGGGTTCCAACCCCTCTGGCGACGCCGCCACGGCTCCGCTTACAGGAGGGGACAGGCGGCGCCCAGCGCCTCGGGGCCGGTCGCGCACCGGCCTCGCATGGTGGGCCTCACCAACCCACTCCGCGACGGCCGCACGCGGCCCGATGCGGCCGGGCGTGCAGAGAATGGTTCTCTCTCTGGCATTCTCGAGATCGGAAAATGGCGAGTGGAGGTTCCATCTCCAGCGCGCCATTCACCCACTGATCTTGAGTTGGCTACACCTTAACGGGTGAAGGCCAGGGATCGGCGGTAGCCCCCGCCGGTCCCACTCCCGAAGATAGCGCAGACGGGACGCGCCGCAAACCGGCCGGCCCGATCACGCGGCATCACCCCGCGCGCCCGCCCCCGGCAGCAGATCCGGCAGTCGGGCCGCGACGGTCGCGCGGATCGCGGCCTCGACCGCATCGGGGTCGCGCCCCGCATCGATCACCGCGCACCGCTCCGGCTCGGCCCCGGCGATCGCCCGAAACGCCTCCCGCAGGCGGATGTGGAAATCGAGCTTTTCCGCCTCGAACCGGTCGGCCCCCTGCCCGGTCCGGGCGCCGCGGCCGGCCGCGCGGGCGAGGCCGGCCGCGGGGTCGAGGTCGAGGATCAGGGTGAGGTCGGGCCGGGTCGGGCCGACCACGACCCGCTCCAGGGCGTCCAGCACGCCCGGTTCGAGGCCGCCGGCCGCGCCCTGGTAGGCCCGGGTCGAGTCGATGAAACGGTCGCACAAAACGGTCTCGCCCCGCTGGAGCGCCGGGCGGATCAGTCGGTCGAGGTGGTCGATCCGCGCGGCGCTGAACAGCAGGGCCTCCGCGAACGGGCCATAGGGCTGGGCGAGCCCGCCGAGCAGCGCCGTCCGGATCTCTTCCGCCCGCGGCGAGCCGCCGGGCTCGCGGGTCACGCACACGCCCCGGCCGGAGCGCGCCCGCAGGGTCGCGGCGAGGCGGGCGATCTGGGTCGACTTGCCGGCGCCCTCCCCGCCCTCGACGGTGATGAAGGCGCCCCGCCGCTCCGCGGCGTCCCCGATGCGTGGCACGGTCACGGCAGCACGATCACGACGGGTTGGCGGCCCCGGCGGCGGCCTTGTCGCCCCCCTTGTCGTTCCCCTTGCCGGCCCGGTCGAGGGCCTTGCGCACGAGCCCGGTGCCGAATTCCAATGCCGCATCCATGGCCCGCTGCGGCAGGGTGCCGGGCTCCACCGCGGCGCCGGCAAACAGCGGCTGGTCGAGGGCGATCGTGTCGCCGCGCTGGACGCGCAGCACGCCGACCCGCTGGCCGTCCTCCACGGGGGCGACGAGCGGGCCGGTGTAGATCGCCCGGGCGCTCACCCGGTCGCTGGAGCCGCGGGGCAGCAGCACCCGCACCGGCTTCTTGGCGACCAGCGGCACCGAGCCCGATTGCCCGCCGAACACCGAGGCCTCCGCCACCGTCTCGCCGGGCGCGAAGATCTGCCGGGGCTCGAACGCGCGGAACCCCCATTCCATCAGCTTGCGCGCCTCGGCGGCGCGGTCGCGGGCGGTCTTCAGACCGGACACCACCAGCACCAGCCGCTGGCCGTTCTGCACCGCCGAGCCGGTCAGCGCGTAGCCGGATTCCTCCAGGTAGCCGGTCTTGAGCCCGTCCGCGCCGATATCGAGGGCGAGCAGCGGGTTGCGGTTCTGCTGGCGGATCTTGTTCCAGGTGAACTCCTTCTCGGAGAAGATCTTGTAGTAATCCGGGTAGGTCTCGATGATGTGCAGCGCGAGCTTCGCCATGTCGCGGGCCGTGACCTTCTGGTCGGGCGCCGAATAGCCGGTGGCGTTGCGGAAGGTCGAGTTCGTCAGCCCGATCTCCTTGGCGCGCTGGTTCATCAGCCCGGCGAAGGCGTCCTCGGACCCGGCCATGTTCTCCGCGATGGTAATGGCCGCGTCGTTGCCCGACTGCACGATCAGCCCGCGCAGCAGATCCGCCATCTTGATGCGGCTGTTGACCTGCGCGAACATCGAGGAGCCGCCGCCCCCCGCCCCGCCGCGCTTCCACGCGTCCTCGGTGACGGTGAACTCGGTGTCCATCGACAGGCGGCCGGATTTCAGCGCCTCGAACACGATGTCGGTGGTCATCAGCTTGGCCATGCTGGCCGGGGAGAAGCGCTCGTCGGCGGCCTTCTCGAACAGGACCGAGCCGGAATCGGCGTCGATCAGGATCGCGTGCGGCGCCGCGGTCTGGAAGCCCTGCGCGTTCGCGGCGGCGAGGCCGGCCCCGAATGCGCAGGCGGCGGCCAGAAGGGTGAGAAGGGTCCTGCGCATCGCCGTTCCGTCCCGCGCTCGTGGCCCGGCCGGAGGCAATCCGGCCGTATCCCAATAACAAGCGTGACCATATTACGGTTTCAGTGCCGGATCGAATGCGAAATGCCGCATCGGCGGCCGGGGCGGCCGGGGCGCCTACGCGGAGGCCGTGCGGGCGTCAGTAGATCCCGGCCATGCGGGACGGCCGCGCCTTGGCGGCCGCCTGGGTTGGCGCCCCCTTGGCCGGCGCGACCTTCGCCGCCGCAACCTTCGCCGCAACCGGGGCGGACGCCGTCTTGATCGAGGCCGCCTTGGCCGGAACGGCCTGCGGCGCGGCCGCATGCATCGCCGGCGCACGCGGGGCCGCGGCGACCTTGAACGGCAGGGTCTTGGGCGCCGGACCTTTGGCGGGCGCCGCCGCGGCGAGGCGCGCCATGGCCAGCTTGGCCGGACCCGGCATCGCCGCCGGCCCCCCCTGGGCCAGCCGGGCGGAACCCGGATGACGCGCAGTCTCCGCCAGGGCGTTGCGGCCGGACGCGGCGGGCTTCGAGGGCCCCCCGTGCCCGGCCGAGGGCGGGGCGAGGGCGGCCGGGTTGAGGCCCGCCACCTGCAGGTTCGCGCCCCGGGCCGCGACCGGCATCGGGCGGAACTCCCGTACGCGCGACGCGGTGGGCTGAACCGCCGCCGGGACCGTGACGGCCGCCGAGGCCAGCACGATCGGCGCGCGGACCGGTGCGGGCCGCGGCGCCGGGGCGGAATCCTCGCGCGTCTGCGCGGGCTCCTGCGCCGGCTCTTGTGCGCGGTCCTGGGCCGGCTTGAAGGCGAGCGGCGCCGGGGTGGAGCGTTCGTAGCGCTCGGTCTCCGCGGTGGGGCCGAGATCGGCCACCATCACGGTCGAGCGGCCGGCCGGCTGCCCGTCGGTGCGCAGGCTGGCCAGCAGCTTGCGGTCGTCGCTGCCGGCGACCGAGGCCTTGCCGGCATATTCGACGCGCACGCGTGCGGTGCCCCGGCGGTGGAAGCCCAGGGCCTCGGCCGCCTCCTCCGAGACGTCCATGACCCGGCCCGCATGATACGGGCCGCGGTCGTTGACCCGCACCAGCATCGAGTAGCCGTTGTCGAGGTTGGTCACCCGCGCATAGCTCGGCAGCGGCAAAGTGGGATGGGCGGCCGCGATCGAGTGGCGGTCGAACACCTCGCCGTTGGCGGTCATGCGCCCGTGGAAGGCGGAGCCGTACCAGGAGGCGAGGCCCTCCCGCACGTAGCCGCGGGGATCCTCCTTGGGCACGTAGGTCTGGCCCGCGACCACGTAGGGTTTACCGGTGTAGCGGCGCCCGCCGCCCTTTGGGATCACGTCGCCCTCGTTGTAGAGGCGCGGGCTCGCCTTGACCCCGTATTTCGGGTCGACGCCGTTGCCGGCGCTGAGCTTCTGCTGCTGGGGCGTGGTGGCACAGTTGGCGGTGGCCAGGGCCACGCCCGAGACGGCCAGGAGCCGCAGGGCGAGGCGCGCAGGCCGGGGAAGGGTCGTGCGCACCATCGTGGGATTCACCAAACTCTACGCGTGACCGGGGTCCGACGGCGGACCCGACCCGGCCGTGCGAAAGGGCACCGGCTGGGTCCACCCACACTTGTATCGGTTGCGTAAAGGAAGCCTGAACTTTGCCGGCGGCCCCGGTTCAGGAACCAGCCCTGCGTGCCGTTCAGGCCGCGCGGACGGTCTCCAGGAAGCGGGCGACCTCCTGCCCGAGCCGGTCGGATTGCTGCGTGAGTTCGGTCGCGGAGGCCAGGACCTGCTGGGCGGCCGTGCCGGTCTGCCCGGCCGCATCGGCGACGCCGGTGATGTTGGCCGTGACCGCGTCGGTGCCGATCGCGGCCTGCCCGACGTTGCGCACGATCTCCTGCGTGGCCGCGCCCTGCTGTTCCACCGCCGCCGCCACCGAGCCGGTCACGGCGTTGAGATCCCGGATGCGCTCGACCACGCCGCCGATCGCCGAACTGGCCTGCCCGGTCGAGCCCTGGATGCGCGCGATGTGTCCGGTGATCGCCTCGGTGGCCCGCGCCGTCTGGCCGGCCAGCGCCTTGACCTCGGCCGCCACCACCGCGAAGCCCCGGCCCGCCTCGCCGGCGCGTGCCGCCTCGATCGTGGCGTTGAGCGCAAGCAGGTTGGTCTGGCCGGCGATCGAGGCGATCAGCCCGGCGGCCTCGCCGATCCGGGACACGGCCTCGGAGAGGTCCTGCATCAGGCCCCCCGTCCGGTCCGCCTCGCCCACCGCCGTCTCGGCGAGCCGCGACGAGCCCTCCACCTGACCGGCGATCTCCTGCACGCTCGCGCCGAGCTGCTCGGCCGCCGCCGCAACCATGCGGACGTTGGCGGCGGCCTGCCCGGCCGCGGCGGCCACCCCCGCCGATTGCACGGCCGCCTCGCCCGCGCTGGCGCTCAGCGTCCGCGCGGTCTCCTGCAGCGCCGCGGCCGCGGCCGCCACCGTGCCGGTCACGGCGCCCACCGCCCGCTCGAACCCGTCGGCCAGCGCGAGCATCGCGCGCCGGCGCTCGACCGCCGCCGCTTCGACGGCCGAGCGCTGGGCCTCGGCCTCCGCGTGGGCCTTCTCGGCCACCAGTACCCGGATGCCCTCCACGGCCCGGCCGACCAGCCCGATCTCGTCCCGGCGCTGGGCCTCGGCGATGGCGGCGTCACGCTCGCCCCGGCTCATCCGCTGCAGATCCGCGACCAGCCGGTTCAGCGGACGTGCCACGATCCGCACCATCATCTGGCTGACCACGAGGGCGACCAGACCCAGGGCGATCAGGGTGGACCAAGCCATGTCCCGGGCCATGCGGGTGATCGGTGCGGTGACCGTGGCACCGTCGACCGAGAGGGCGAAATACCAGTCCAGGGACGGTGGCAGGTTCGGAATGCGGGCGAAGACCGTGTAGGTCGCCCTGTCGCCCTCATGGGTCTCCAGCACGGTGCCCGGCTCGATCTTGGGGAGCGGCCCGGCGATCAGATCCGTGAGCGGCTTGCCGACGAGCGCGCCGCGCGGATGGATCAGCACGGTGCCCGCGCGGGAAACGAGGTAGCTGTAGCTTGGCCCGCCCGTTCCGGATTCCTCGATCCCCCCGATCAACCGGGCGAGCCCGGCGAGGTCGAAATCGCCGCCGAGCACACCGAGGAGGGTGTGCGTGCTGTCCAAGATCGGGGTCGCCACGGTGATCGTGAGTTCGTCTTTCCCCGACGTCCCGCCCGCCGAGACGTAGGGTTCGGTCAGGATCGGCCCGCCCGCCGCGACAGCTTGCTTGAACCAGGGCCGCGTGCGCGGATCGAAGCCGGGCGGAAGGGGCTGCGCCGGAACCTGGGCGAGGTGGCCGTCCTGCCCACCCACATAGCTGCTCAGGAAGGTCTCGCGCGGGAGCGGCAAGCCGAGCACGTCGCCGACCTTCGATCCGACGCCGACGACCGCGCTCTGCTGCGCCATGAGCTGGATCAACTGAACCTTGCCGTTCAACCAATGGCCGACGCTGCGCGCCGATGCGGCGCTCAGGTTGGACATGCTGTTCTCGAGACTCGTCCGAAAGATCACGGATTGCGTGGCGTAGATGTAGCTCGAGCAGGCGATGAAGGACGCGCAGACGATGGCCAGGACGATGAACGTCGCGCGGCTGGATAGGCCGATGCCACGGCGGAACGCGACGGGTGATCGAAGATAATTCAACCCAGGATGTGTCAAGGACGTCTCCGCACTCTGTCAGGTCAGATGTTTGCAAGATATGGCCGAGTGCAGCAAATTGTCTTCGGTAAATCAACCTCTTTGAAAGATCCTGTGCGTTGCGTTGATTGGATGATCGATTATCAAACTAACGCAGTCAACCTAAACGATAAAGTGGATACGTTGTAACTCAGAGAGCATTGTGTCCGTAAAGATCTCCCGACACACAGATGTCATCCCGAATGGTAGGTGGCTCCGAGCCGTTCCCGATCGGGCGGCCGCAGGCGGCCGCCTCTGCTCGGTGGGAGGTCTGTGGGCGGGCGTGAAGGGATGTGATGGGGCGCGACGAGGCGGCGGCCCCTGTGGACGCTGCGCCTCTCAGGGAAGCGGGGTTCTTGATGTGCGAGACCTCGTCCTGACGCAGGCCGCCTTGGCCGACTCCGCTCGTGGAGTCGGACGAGAGCGGGCCTGGCGCGCTGCAGGCTCCATCCCGCCAGCGCGTGCGACCGTGCTCAGATCCTGGGACGACAGGACGCGACTGTGGTGCACGGAGGGTTTTGACGACCGCAACGCGCCCCCTCGCCCGTGCGGGAGAGGGTTGGGGCGAGGGGCGAGAAGGTCCAGGATGGAGCGCGTCACAGCGGCTCGTACGGGGCGAACCTGATCCGGTCAGGTCTCAGCCCTCACCCGGCTTTCTGCGCGCGTAGACCTCTCCCGCACGGGAGACGGGACCCGCGCCGCGTTCGGCGAAGATGGGGCCCGTGTCGTGTCGTAGCCCTGGGACCTTGAGCCGCCCTCAGCGGCCCTGCGTCTCGGTCAGCTGCGCGATCGAGCGGGCGCCACGCTGCTTGAACAGCAGTTCGAGGCCCTCCAGCATCAGGGCGTGCATCTTGGTCCGCTCGGCGTAGGCGAGGTCGCGGAGCTGGTCGTAGACCGGCGGCTCCAGATAGACCGACATCTGCCGGGCGCGCTGCTTGAGCGTGGCCGCTTGCTTCGGCGCCGGGGGCGCCAGGGCGAGCGAGACGATCTCGGCGCCCTGCGGCCGGGCCGCCGAAGCGGATCGACCCTGCGGATTCGCCGAGGCCACGATCGCCGCGAGGCTGAGCTTAGGCGGCTTGGACATGCTGGCCCGTCCTCAGGGACTGCGTGCGGCGCTCGATCCACGACCAGAGGCGGCGGACCTCCCCGGCGGCCTGGCCCTTCGGGTTGAATTCGGTGACGCCCTGGCCGAGGCCGATCGCGTCCTGGTGGTCGGTGCGGGCGACGATGTTCACGTCGGGCAGGATGCCGAGCACGGCGAGCCCGTCCGAGGCGTCGCGGACCCGGTAGGAGCGCGGCGGAGTCTGGTTCAGCACGAAGGCGAACTTCTTCTCCAGCCGGTAGACGGCCGCCAGCGTCGGCTTGAACGCCCGCAGATCCGCGGGGGTGGGCCGGCACGGGATGATGCAGAGATCCGCCGCGCGGATCGCCGACAGCGTGCCGGTGGAATCGACGCCGGGCGTATCGATGAACACGTAATCGTAGGCCGACTCGCGCAGGCGCTCCATCACGGCGTCGATCTGGGTGGCGTCGATCTGCGCCACCTCAGGGCCGTCGACGGTGCGGTGGTCGAGCCAGTCCGAGATCGTGGCCTGCCGGTCCATCTCCAGGATGCAGACCGTGTGGCCCGCCTCCCGGGCGGCCACCGCCAGGGAGATGCACAGCGTGCTCTTGCCGCTGCCGCCCTTCTGCGTGACGAAGGTGATCGCTTTCATCCTGGGCGTCCTCCAGAAGGCCCCGCGCATCCGTCCGGGCGCGAGCGACTCCCGGGTCGCTGCGCCGTCGAGGCCAACCTCAGGTTATCGACTCGCTTCCGTTTGCGATCCGGGAACCCGTGGATGCCTCGACGTACGGTGTAGCCGTTATGGTTAATGACTCGTTAAGATCGTGCCTGGCCCGAACCCTGCAGGTCGATCCGGTGCTACACGCGCCTATTTAACTTTAGGTTAATATTTTTGACCTGAAATGGGTTAAGAGACTTCCCAGCGGCCGAGTGATACTCTAGCTTATCTGCGTGACAAAGGGGAGGCCGGGGGGTTTGAAAACCTCAAGTTTAAAAACGCCGGGCGCCTCCGCGAGGAATGGCATGGCCGAAATTCCGATCCCGCAATCCGTGCTCGATGCCTCCGGCGTCGTCGGCACCTGGGTCCACGATTTTTGGGCCGGCCAGCTGGAACTCTCGGCCTCCTTCGCGGGCCTGCTCGGCCTCGACCCGGAGGCGGCCGCGAGCGGCGTCTCCCTCGAAACCTTCCTCGACCGCACGCATCCCGAGGATCGTCTGCGGATCGAGAGCTACCTGCACGCGGCTGCGGTGATCGGCGGTTCCATGGAGGCGGAATTCCGCACCCGGGAGACCCGCGCCGGCATCCGCACGCTGCTGATGCGCGGCCGGATCGAGCACGATCCGGACGGCCGGGCCACACGGGGGCGGGGCATCGCCATCGACCGGACCGAGGAGCAGGCGGCCAACCTCGTGCAGGGCGAGCGCGTGGTGAACCGGATGGCGGAGCACGTCATCGCCCTGCGCGAACTCGCCCGGGCCCTGCAGCGGCCGGCGCTCACGGACCGGATCGAGCACCTGATGATCGAGATCGGCTTCGAGCTGGCCCGCTTCCTGCCCGAGCCTGAGGACGAATCGCGGCATTAAGAGCCGGGTTTCCAAAGGGCCCCGCCCTTTGGCGGGTTCTTAGGGCGGAGCCCTGAGATCGGGCGAAGCCCGACACCGGACAGCGTCCGGCACCAGGGCTCCGCCCTGGACCCGCGAAAGGTCCCGACCTTTCGAAACCACGACTGGAGCCGCCGTCGCCGGCAAGCTACTGTTCCGGCAAAGACTTGCTGGGGAGGACGGGATGGCCCGCGACACGATCTACGACCGCGACCTCGATCGCGTGCCGGCCAATTACCAGCCGCTGACCCCCCTGCTCTACCTCGACCGGGCCGCGCGGGTGTTCCCCGACCAGATCGCGGTGATCCACGGCGCCCTGCGGCGGCCCTACCGGGACCTCTACGCCCGCGTCCGCCGCCTCGCCTCCGCGCTGGCGGCCCGGGGGATCGGCCGCGGCGACACGGTGGCGGCGCTCCTCGCCAACACCCCCGAGATGATCGAGTGCCACTACGGCGTGCCGATGACCGGGGCCGTGCTCAACACCCTCAACACCCGCCTCGACGCCGCCGCGATCCGCTTCTGCCTGGAGCACGGCGAGGCCAAGGTGCTGATCACCGACCGGGAGTTCTCCCGCATCGCCGCCGCGGCCCTGGAGGACCTGGAGACGAAGCCGCTCGTGATCGACGTCGACGACCCGGTCTATGACGGCCCCGGCGACCGGCTCGGCGGGACCGATTACGAGACGTTCCTGGCCGGCGGCGATCCGGAGCACGCGTGGCAGCTTCCGGACGATGAGTGGGACGCGATCGCGCTGAACTACACCTCGGGCACCACGGGCGACCCGAAGGGCGTGGTCTACCACCATCGCGGCGCGGCGTTGCTGGCGCTCGGCAACGTGGTCACGGGCGGGCTCGGGCAGCACCCGGTCTATCTCTGGACCCTGCCGATGTTCCACTGCAACGGCTGGTGCTTCCCCTGGACCCTGTCGATCGTGGCCGGCACCCATGTCTGCCTCCGGCAGGTGCGGGCCGACGCGATGTATCGGCTGATGGCCGAGCACGGGGTCACGCATCTCTGCGGCGCGCCGATCGTGATGCAGATGCTGATCAACGCCTCCGATGCCGAGCGCCGGGAGCTGGGCCAGCGCGTCGCGTTCTTCACCGCGGCCGCGCCGCCGCCCGAGGCGGTGCTCGCCGGCATGTCGGAGGCGGGGTTCGACGTCACGCACCTGTACGGGCTGACCGAGAGCTACGGGCCGGCGGTGGTGAATGCGTGGCACGCGGATTGGGACGCGCTCGCGGCCGACCAGCGGGCGACCAAGAAGGCCCGCCAGGGCGTGCGCTATCCGGTGCTGGAAGCCCTCGACGTGCGCGATTCCGAGACGCTGGAGCCGGTGCCTGCCGACGGGACCACGATCGGCGAGGTGATGATGCGCGGCAACGTGGTGATGCGCGGCTATCTCAAGAATCCCTCCGCCACGCAGGCCGCCTTCAAGGGCGGCTGGTTCCGCACCGGCGACCTCGGGGTGAAGCACCCGGACGGCTACGTCCAGCTCAAGGACCGCTCGAAGGACATCATCATCTCGGGCGGCGAGAACATCTCGTCGATCGAGGTCGAGGATGCGCTGTTCAAGCACCCGGCGGTGGCCAGCGCCGCGGTGGTGGCCAAGCCCGACGCCAAGTGGGGCGAGACGCCCTGCGCCTTCGTGGAGCTGAAACCCGGAGCCTCACCCAGCGCCGATGAGCTGATCCAATGGTGCCGGGGCCGGCTCGCGTCCTACAAGCTGCCGCGCCACGTGGTGTTCGGCGAGTTGCCGAAGACCTCCACCGGCAAGGTGCAGAAGTACATCCTGCGCGAACGCGCCCGGAAGGACGAGGCCTGAAGGGCGTCCGGCCCACGCGGACAACGTCCGGTTTCGAAAGGGTGAGCCCTTTCGCGGGTCCAGGGCAGAGCCCTGGAAACCGTCGTCAGTCCTGCGGCGGATCCCGACGGTCGGTGCGCACCGGGACCCGCGCGGCCCGCAGATCGGCGGCGATCTGGGCGAAGAACGCCTGGAACGACACGAGGCTGAACAGGGTGATGGAGGCGACCAGGGCGGCAGAGACCAGGGTCTTGGCTGTTGCGGGGTCCACGGTGGAGGTCCTTAACTCAGGTCTCGCCCGAAGCGATCCGGGCGAGGGGCCGGCGAGCACGGCGTCGGCACCATCAGAAGGTGGGCGCGCGGGCCTCGCGGCGCCAGCACCGCCAAGGTCGCGCCTGGCATGCGCCTGGGTTCGGGCTCGGCGAAGCACTTTCTGCGGACGTGGTGACGGGTTCGTTACACGAGCGCGTATCACACCCGAGATTCCGGGCCGCGCAACCGGCTTGCGTGCAGCTTTCTGAGGTGGCGGCGCGTTGCGTTTCCCGCAATAAGCGCCCGCGCGGAGCAGGGTGCGCCCGGGAGAGACGGCATGGCCGGCAACGGCATCGCGAACGGCGCCCTCGTGGCGCTGCTCGCCGTTCAGGTATCGGCCCTGGCCGGGGGGGCCGCCCGGGCACAGGGGACGGTGCCGTCTGCGGTGCCGGTGCAGCGCTCGGCTCAAGGGCCGGCTCTGGGGCCGGCATCCGAGCCAGCCGCCCCGCCCACGGCGTCGTCCCCCGGGCCGGCCCCGGCCGAGCCGGTGACCCGGGCGGGCTACTTCTACATCGGCGGCCGCTACCAGAAGCTCGGCGACAAGACCGTGATGGTCGGCCAGATGTTCGTGCAGTCGCGGACCCCGGCCCGGATCACGCAGCCCTACCCCGTGGTGATGGTGCACGGGCTCGCCCAGACCGGCGTGAATTACCTCGCCACCGCGGACGGGCGCCCGGGCTGGGTCCAGCACTTCGTCGAGAAGGGCTATCAGGTCTACGTGGTCGATCAGGTCGGGCGCGGTCGCTCGGGCACCAACCCGGAGGTCTACGGCCCCTATGAGCGCCTCGGGACCCGCAGCCTGGAGCGGACCCACACGGCCCCGGAGGTCTACGACCTGTACCCGCAGGCCAAGCTCCACACCCGCTGGCCCGGGGGACCCGGGGTGCAGGGCAATGTCGGCTTCGACCAGTTCTTCGCCAGCCAAGTGCCGTTCCTCGCCAACACCCAGCAGACCGAGGAGCTGGTCGATCCGGCGCTGCTGGCCCTGCTGGAGAAGATCGGACCGGCGATCCTGCTGACCCACGGCCAGGCATCCCTGTTCGGCTGGGCGGCCTCGGATGCGCGGCCCGACCTCGTGAAGGCGCATGTGGCGGTCGAGCCGAGCGGGCCGCCCTTCTTCGACGTGCAGTTCCGCGGCGGCAAGGAGTTCTGGGAAAAGAGCGGCGACGGCCGCGCCCGCGCCTACGGGCTGACCCGCATGCCGCTGACCTTCGACCCGCCCGTCAAGGCGCCCGAGGATCTGGTGGTGGCACAGGACGCCAAGGGGATGGAATCCAAGGGGTCGGACGCCAAGGGTTCCGAACCCAAGGCGGGAGACGGGCGGATCCGCTGCTGGCTCCAGGGCGAGCCCGCCCGGGCCCTGCCGAACCTCGCCAAGGTGCCGACCGTGCTGGTGACCGCCGAGGCCTCGTTCCACGCCACCTACGATGCCTGCACGGCCGCCTTCCTGACCCAGGCCGGAGCCAAGCCCGACGTGATCGCGCTCTCCGACCGGGGCCTGCGCGGCAACGGCCACATGATGATGCTGGAGACCAACAGCGACGCCGTGGCGGACGTGCTGGCCGAGTGGCTCGCTGGGCGCGTGAAGTAGGCGGCGGGCCTCCCCTGCTATCCTGCGATGTCCACAGCGCGATCAGAGACCCGGTTTCCAGCTGACCCGGGTCGAAGGCCGCGGCGCGCCCTCCCTCCCCCGCAGAGGGGGAAGGGAGACGCGCGGCCGCCCGTCAGACCGATCCAACCACGATCCGCGCCCTCGCAGGCCCACTACCAGAGCGTGTCGCCGCGGCAACAGCCGTCGCCAGACGCGCGAGGGCGGCTTGCGGCCAAGCACGGCCGCGCGTACGCCAGGCGTAAGAAAACACAATCCCAACAGTAGTTTAGCACAATTCTAAACAGCGCGACAGCAACGCCGGAGCCCTTCCCGGCGAACGCGGTCGGCTGCCCGCTTCGCCCGACACGGCCAGGTCCCATGCGCGTTGCTTACCCCCATTCGAAGACCCGTGGCGCCACCCTGCGCGCCCTCCTGGCCGGCGCCTCGCTCGCCGTCCTGGCCCAGGCCGCGCCGAGCCTCGCTCAGGACGCGACGCCGCCGCGCCGCGGGGCGCTGAACAATCCCCCGGCCGGGGGCAGCGTGCAGCTCGAGGAACTGAGCGTCGAGAGCCAGGGCGGCGGCGCCCCGGTCGCGGCCCGGGCCGGCGCGGGCGCGCGGGCCGTGGAGAGCCCGACCGGCCCGATCGACGGCTTCGTGGCGAAGCGCTCGGCCACCGCGACCAAGACCAACACGCCGCTGATCGAGACCCCGCAATCGATCACCGTGGTCGGTCGCCAGCAGCTCGACACCCAGAACGCCCAGACCCTGACGCAGGCGACCCAGTACGTCGCCGGCACCTATGCGGGCACCTTCGGCGCCGATACGCGGCTCGACTTCTTCCAGCTGCGCGGCTTCGTGGTCAGCGATTACGGCCTCTACCTCAACGGCCTGCAGCTCCTGAACTACGGCTTCGCCTACAGCCGGGTGAACACGTTCGGGCTGGAGCGGGTCGAGGTGCTGCGCGGCCCCTCCGCGGTGCTGTTCGGCGCCGGCAATCCCGGCGGCCTGATCAACCAGATCAGCAAGCGCCCGACCGAGAATCCGTTCGGCTATATCGAGGTCGGCGGCGGCTCGTTCGACCAGCGCTACGCCGCCTTCGACGTCGGCGGCCCGGCCGACCGGGAGGGCCACTGGTTCACCCGCCTGACCGGCTATGCCCGCAACGGCGGCACGCAGGTCCAGGGCGCGCCGGACGACAGCTACTACATCGCCCCGGCCTTCACCTATAAGCCGGACGGCTCGACCAAGTTCACGGTGCTGTCGAGCTTCCAGCACGACAACACGGCGGTGACGGCGAACTTCCTGCCCTACCAGGGCACGGCGCGGCCGACCGTGCTGGGCCTGCGCATCCCGCGCTCGCTCAACGTCGGCGATGCCGGCTTCAACACCTACCAGCGCGATCAGGCCTTCATCGGCTACGAGTTCGAGCACGTCTTCGACGACACGTGGGCGGTGCGCCAGAACGCCCGCTACGCCTACACGCAGAGCTACCAGAATTCCTACATCGGCCAGCTCGGCTACTCGGATCCGCTCCAGACCCAGCTCGGCCGCTACCTGTTCCGGGACAGCGCCAAGATCGCGCAGCTCGACGTCGACACCCAGGCCGAGGCCAAGTTCTCCGACGGGTTCTTCCGGCACGACTTCCTGATGGGCGTGGAGTACCGGAACTTCCAGATCCACGACAACCAAGCCTCGGGCTTCCCCGCCCCGAGCCTCAACATCTTCGCGCCCGCTTACGGCCCGCAGACGGTCTCGGCCTCGCCCTACCTGATCAACGCCGACTCGTTCCAGCAGGTCGGCCTCTACTTCCAGGACCAGATCAAGCTCACCCCGGAGCTGACCCTGATCCTCGGCGGCCGCCAGGACTTCGTCCAGAACACCGTCTACGACCGCCTGACGCCGTCCAACACCAACGGCCGCAACGACAGCGCCTTCACCTACCGGGCGGCGGCGATCTACAATTTCGACTTCGGCCTCGCGCCCTACATCATGTACGCGACCTCGTTCCAGCCCGAGATCGGCGTGGACATCAACAACCGGGCCTTCAAGCCCGATACGGGCGATCAGGTCGAGGGCGGCGTCAAGTTCGAGCCGCCGGGCCAGGGCTACTTCCTGACGCTGGCGGGCTTCGACATCCACCGCAACAACGTGCTCACCCCCAACCCGCTGAACACGATCTTCCAGACGCAGGTCGGCGAAGTGCGCTCCACCGGCTTCGAGGCACAGCTGGTGGCCAACGTCGCCGACGGGCTCAACCTCGTGGCGTCCTTCACCAAGTTCGACTTCTCCACCCTGCGGGACCCCGATCCGGTGCGGGTCGGCAAGACACCGGTCAACATCCCGCAGACGCTCGCCTCGCTGTTTGCCGACTACACCATCCCGCTCGGGCCGTGGCGCGGCTTCGGCTTCGGCGGCGGCGTGCGCTACGTCGGCAGCTCGTTCGCCGATGTGGCCAACACCCTGCGGGTGCCCGACTACGTGCTGTTCGACGCGCAGGTGCATTACGATTACGAGAACTGGCGCTTCCAGGTGAACGCCTCGAATATCGGCGACCGGCGCTTCGTCGCCTCCTGCCAGTCGAGCGTGTCCTGCTTCTACGGCGACGCCCGGCGGGTGCTGGCGAAGGTCAGCTACAAGTGGTGAGGTGAAAGTCTATCGGATCCTGGTTTCGAAAGGTCTCGACCTTTCGCGGGTCCAGGGCAGAGCCCTGGTCGTCGTCTCAGGGCCACGACACGCAGGGCTCCGCCCTGAGAACCCGCCAAAGGGCTTGCCCTTTGGAAACCCAGGATCCTTGTTGCCACGCGGTCGGGAACGGCTCTAACCCCAGCGGCATGAGCGAGACACACGAGTCGGGCCGCGCGGGCGACGGGGTGGCGGAGACGGAACTGAGCCGGCTGCTGCGCCTGATGGCGGCCTTGCGCGACCCCGTCCGCGGCTGCGCCTGGGACGTGGCGCAGACATCCGCCACCATCGTGCCCTACACGATCGAGGAGGCCTACGAGGTCGCCGACGCGGTGGCGCGGGGCGACCGCGACGACCTGCGCGACGAACTCGGCGATCTGCTGCTTCAGGTGGTGTTCCACGCTCGGATGGCCGAGGAGCAGGGCGCCTTCGCGTTCGACGACGTGGCCCGCGCCATCGCCGACAAGCTGATCCGCCGCCACCCGCACGTCTTCGCGCCGGACGGGTCGCTCCTGCCGGAGGGCTCCGCCTTGCGCGACCCGGCGCAGGTCGAGGCGCAATGGGCGGCGATCAAGGCGCAGGAACGCGCCGCGCGCGGCGAAGCGCAAACCGCGCCGGACCCGCTGGGCGGGGTCGCCCTGGCGCTGCCGGCGCTGGCTCGCGCGGAAAAAATCTCCCGGCGGGCGGCCGGCTACGGCTTCGACTGGGACAACGCCGCTCAGGTGATCGGCAAGGTCCGCGAGGAGACCGACGAGGTCGCCGAGGCCCTGGCGGCGGGCGACCGGCGGGCCGTGGCGGACGAGATCGGCGACCTGCTGTTCTCGGTGGCCAACCTCGCCCGGCATGCCGGGATCGACCCGGAGACGGCTTTGCGGGACGGCACCGCCAAGTTCGAGCGCCGCTTCGCCGCGATGGCGGCGCATCTGGCGGCGGCCGGGGGCGAACTCGGCCGCTCGGATCTCGCCGCCATGGAGGCCGCATGGCAGGCGGTGAAACGCGACGAGGCGGAGCGGGCCGGATAGCCGGCGCGACGATCCTGCGCGGGGTGCCGCGCGTCCGGGGGCTCGACAGACCTCAACCGGCGGATATGGTGCCGCCCATGCGCTTCGCTCTCCCCCTCCTCACCCTGCCCGTCCTGGCCCTGTTCGCCGCGACCGCCCTGCCCCGGCCCGCCCGGGCCGAGACGATCGTTCAGGGCCGGTTCGGCTGTCACACCCAGGAGGTCACGGACCGCCTGTTCAAGCTGGTCATGGCCGGCGACGAATCGGGGTTCGGGCAGCTCCTGCGGGGCAGCCTCGCGAGCGGCGAGTGCCGGAACTGGACGCCCGGCGAGGCGGTCCGGCTCGAGAGCCGGACGACGACCTATGGCTGCCTCGCGCCGGCGGCCGGGCAGGAGCGCTGCTACTGGACGCCCCTCAGCGCGGTCGAGAAGCCGAACTGACCGCGGCCCTCACGCCGCCCGCACGGTGTTGAGGAACCGCTCGACCTCGGACGCGAGCTGCTCGGACTGGCGTGACAGGTCGGTCGCTGCCGTGAGCACCCGGTCGGCCGCCCGGCCGGTCTGCTCCGAGGCCTGGGCCACGCCGGCGATGTTGTCGGTCACCTGCTGGGTGCCGGCCGTGGCCTGACCGACGTTGCGCACGATCTCCTGCGTCGCCGCCCCCTGCTGCTCGACGGCCGCCGCGATCGTCGCCGCGACGGCGTTGATCTCGCGGATGCGCCCGGTGATCGTCCCGATGGCCCCCACCGTCTCGCCGGTCGCGCCCTGGATCCGGGCCATCTGGCCGGCGATCTCCTCGGTGGCCTTGGCGGTCTGGCCGGCCAACTCCTTGACCTCGGCGGCGACCACCGCGAAACCGCGGCCCGCCTCGCCGGCCCGGGCCGCCTCGATCGTCGCGTTGAGCGCCAGCAGGTTGGTCTGGGCCGCGATGGTCGAGATCAGCTGCACCACGTCGCCGACCCGGCTCGCGGCCTCGCTCAGGGCGGAGACCTGGGCGGCGGTCTGGTCGGCCTCGCCGACGGCCCGCCGGGCGAGGTCGGTCGAGCCTGTCACCTGCCGGCTGATCTCCTGGATGGAGCTGCCGAGTTCCTCGGTGGCCGCCGCCACCGTGTTGACGTTGGCGGCGGCCTGCTCGGCGGCAGCCGCCACGGTGGTGGACTGGCTGGCGGCCTCCTGGGCGCTGGCCGACATCCGTCCGGCCGTGGCCTGCAGCTCGGCGGCCGCGCTCGACACCATCCCGACGATGCCGGCCACGGCCCGCTCGAAGGCGTCGGCCAACTCCACCATGGCGCGCTTGCGCTCGGCGGCGGAGGCGGCCTCGTCCGCGTGCCGGCGCCCCGCCTCCTCGGCGGCGCTGCGGGCCACCATGGCCTTGATCCCCTCGACGGCACGGCCGACTGCGCCGATCTCGTCCCGGCGGGTCGCGGCCTCGAGGGTGATGTCGCTCGCGCCGCCCGCCATGCGCTGCAGGGCGGCGACCAGCCTGTCGAGGGGGCGCGTGATTCCGAACACCGCGATCGCGCCGGCCGTCGCGAGGGACGCGAGCAGCCCCGCCACGGCCGTGACGATCAGGATGGTGGTGCCGCGCTCGACATCGGCCTGCGTGGCGTGCTTGCCGTCGTCGATCCGGCGTTCCAAGTCGGCGATCTGGGCCTGCATCGCCGCGTGGAAGGCCGCGCGCAACCCGGCTGCGTCCTTGTACGAGATCTGGATGGCCGCATCGCGGTCGCCGTCCAGGGCCGCGGTGTTGCTGTTCGCGACCATCTCGAGCACGGGAGCGGCGATCCGGCGGATCTTCTGGACCTTCTCGGTATCGTCGGTCGACCGCGACGCGGCGATAATGCGATCGAGATCGTCGAGCGTCGCCCTGGCGGCCGTGTTGTAGCGGTCCTCGAACGTGGTGAGATCGGATTTCGGCTCGCCGATCATGAGGTTGCGGTTCATGAGCGCGGCGTCGCCGAGATGGATCCGCGCGCTCTGCAGACCGGCCAGCCGGACGGTGAGATACTCCGCGACGTAGCCGCTGCGCTCCTGGATGACGTGCATGGTATTGAGCGCGTAAACGACCGTGATCGCGCTCACCAGCATCGTGATAAGCAGAGGTATCGCAATCTTGGTCAGAATTTTTATATTATTGAGGATTTTCATCTCGAATGCATCCAGCAGAATATGTGCAATACGTTCGATGAAACAGAACTGTTTTTACAGACGATCGATCTTTGACGTGCTTCGGCCGTAGCATGCCGACGATTTGTTCTCAATGCATGTTTCGGTATGGATGCAAAAATCCGAGTTCAAAGATTTAATGTATTGATGCGCGGCGTTATCGATTTTCGTGTCTGCTTCGGCGCGAAATAAGAGATCACGCTGCTCTAGAAGCGAAGATTGTTCTGGCTGCGTATGGACGCGATCGGAGACAACGGCAGGACTTTGTCGGGATACGGTTTACGGCACCGGGCCCGCCGCCGCTTCTGGAGCGGCGGCGGCCGGGCCGCCGCCGTGTGGGGCGGCGGCCTCCGCTCAAGTGGCCTTCTTGCCCTTCTTGGACGGCTCGGCATCCTCAGGGGTGCCGTCGGTGTTGATCGACTCGGCGATCTTGGACAGCAGCGCGTCGGTCTTCTTCTCTTCCTGCAGGGTCTCGTCGAGGAGCTTGGCGGCGTCCGCGTAGCCGAGCTGGGCGGCCCAGGTCTTCAGGGTGCCGTAGCGGGCGATCTCGTAATGCTCCACCGCCTGGGCGCAGGCGGCCAGCACCGCGTCGGCGGCCGGGCTATCCTCGAAATCCTCCAGATCTTCCTCCATCTCGGAGACGATGCCCTGCATCGCCTCGCAGGTCTTGGCCCGGGCCGGCTTGCCGATCAGCTCGAACACCTGCGTGAGCCGCTCGACCTGCTGGGCGCTCTCCTCGGCATGGGTCTCGAAGGCTTGGCGCAACTCGTCGTGCTCCGCCGCCTTGGCGGACTTCTTGAGCGCTTTCACGGATTGCTTCTCGGCGTAGTAGACGTCCTTCAGGGTCTCGTAGAAGGCGTCGTGCAGCGTCTTCTGCTTGGCCATGGCGGTCTATCTCCTTTGGGCAAGCTGCCAGGTGCGCAGCCTCCGGACGGCAAACGCCGGTCCCGCCGGGCGTATCCGCCCGATCTTTTCCCGATCTCTCGGCCCTGGGGAGGAACTTTTTTTGCGCCGCGGCATGCGCGGCCTGTGATCCTGTGATCCAGGGCCGGCGTGATCCAGGGTTTGCCGGATCCTGGGCCGCCGTGATCCCTGGATCACGTGATCCCGTCAGCGGGTGGCGCCGGGTGGGCTCCCGGCCGATCGTCCGGGATGGCGGACCGGCCAGTCGATCAGCCCGCCGGCCCAGAGGGCCGCCCAGACGAAGACCGGCTGAAAGGCGAGCCGCGGCCCGTGATACCACCAGGAATCCGGGATGCCGTCGACGTGGATGTGGTCGAAGGCATGCTTGAGGTTCGCCGGATAGACGCAGACCGCGTAGAGCGCGAGGCCGATCGCGGCGGCCCGGCGGAATCGGTCCGTCAGGAGGGCGAGCGCACCGGCGATCTCGCACAGGCCGGTGGCCTGGATGACGAGGCGGGGCTCCGGCACCCAGTCGGGCATCAGCGGCAGCATCGCGTCGGTCGCCATGAGGTGGACCACGCCAATGAACAGGTAGATCGCCGCGAGCCCGTAGCGCAGCCAGCGCCGCCCGGTCTCGATCGTCTGCTCGGTCACGCGACCCTATCCTCCGTCACGTTGCAGGCCTGGGCCACGCGGGCCCGGAGGGCCGCCATCAGGCAGGCCACAGTAGGGTGCCCGGCGCCCGGGAAGGCTTTGTCGCCGAGGGCCGTCACGGGGGCCAGGAGCCGCAGGGAGTTGGTCAGGAACACGGCGTCCGCCCCCAGGAACTCGGACAGGGTCAGCGACCGCTCCTCGGCCTGCACCCCGCAGCCGGCGGCGAGACCCAGAACCTCCGCCCGGATGATGCCAGCGAGCACGCCGTCTTCGAGCGGCGGCGTGACCAGGGTCGCGCCGAACAGGGCGAACAGATTGCCGGTGCCCGCGCAGGTGACGCACGCCTTCGTGTTGCAGAACAACGCCTCGTCGAAGCCGGCCGCGGCGGCCTCCCGGGCGGCCAGCACCGCGTCGCCATAGCCCAGCGTCTTCAGGCGGCTGGCGGGCGATGTGTCGTTGCGGGCGATGGCGGTCGGCCACAGGCGCAGGGGCGCGAAGGCTGCGCTCCGGGCGCTCGGCGCCGCGGTGGCGAACAGCGTGGGGTGCGGATCCTCCGGGGGCTTGAGGCCCCGCGGGCCGGAGCCGCGCGTCAGCGTCGTGCGGATCGCGAGCCGCTCCCCGAGAGGCCCCCCCTGCCCGGCCAGCGCCCGCATGGCGGCGCGGATCTGCTCCGGCTCGGCGGGAATCCCAAGAATCTCCGCGGAGGCCACGAGCCGGGCGATGTGGGCGCCCTCGAAGGCCACGCGGCCCCCGAGCGCCAGGGCCGTGTCGAACAGGCCGTCGCCGAGCGTCAGGCCGCGGTCGGTGTGGTCGAGGGGGGCCGTGGTCCCGGGCGCGAGCGCCCCGTCACGCCACAGCATCGCGGCGTCCCCCCGGCCCATCACGCCGTTCCCGCCACGCGCGGGCGAGGTCCAGAAAATTGGCGAACAGGGCGTGGCCGCCTTCGGTCAGCACCGATTCCGGGTGGAACTGGATGCCGTAGGTCGGGTGGGTCCGGTGCGACAGCGCCATCACCTCCCCCTCCTGCGAGACCGCGTCGACCGAGAGGTGCCGTTCCATGTCGGGGCCGGGATTGACCACCAGCGAGTGGTAGCGCCCCACGGGCATCGGCGCGGGCAACCCGGAAAAGAGGCGCTCGCCGGTATGGGCGATCGGCGTCATCTGCCCGTGCAGGGGGCGCTGCGCCCGCCCGACCGTGCCGCCGAAGGCCGCGCCGATCGCCTGATGGCCGAGGCAGACCCCGAGGATCGGCACCGTGCCGGAGAGGTCGCGGATCGCCGGCAGCGAGACCCCGGCTTCCGCCGGGGTGCAGGGGCCGGGCGAGACCACCAGGGCCTCCGGTTCGAGCGCCCGGATGCCGGCCACATCCAGCGCGTCGTTGCGCACGACCCGGACGTCCTCGCCCAACTCCTCGAAGTAGCGGACCACGTTGAAGACGAAGGAATCGTAATTGTCGAGGACGAGGATCATGCGAAGGCCTCGAACACCCGGGCGGCCTTGGCCAGGGTCTCGTCGTATTCCGGGCCCGGCTCCGACAGCAGGGTCACCCCGCCCCCCGCCTGCAGCACCGCCTGGTGCGCGTCCATGAACACGGTGCGGATCGCGATCGATGTGTCCATCGTCCCGTCGAAGCCGATCCGGCCGATGGCGCCGCAATAGAGTTCCCGCGCGTCGCCCTCGATCTCCGTGATGATGTCCATGGCGCGGATTTTTGGGGCGCCCGTGATCGAGCCGCCCGGAAAGGTCCCCTCCAGGAGGTCGAGGGCGTCGAGCCCGTCGCGGAGTTGTCCGGTCACCACCGACACCAGATGGTGGACGTTGGCGTAGGTCTCCAGGCCGCACAGGGTGGGCACGGCGACGCTGCCCGGCTTGCACACCCGCGACAGGTCGTTGCGCAGCAGGTCGACGATCATGACGTTCTCGGCCCGCTCCTTGACGTTGGCCAGAAGGGCTTCGGCTACGGCCCGGTCGGCCTCCGGATCGTCGAGCCGGCGGGCGGTGCCCTTGATCGGCCGCGTCTCCACGTGCCGGCCGTCGAGCCGGATGAAGCGCTCGGGCGAGGACGAGGCGATGCTCAGCCCCTCCAGCTCCAGATAGGCCCCGAAGGTCGCCGGGTTGGTGGCGCGCAGGCGCCGGTAGAGGGCGAACGGGTCGAAATCCGCCGGTAGATCGGCGCTGAAACGCTGGGCGATGTTGGCTTGGTAGATGTCGCCCGCCCGAATATAGAGGCGGACCTTTTCGACAGCATCTTCATAACTTTGCCGGTCGAAGTTCGAGCGCCACGTGAGGCCTTTCCCGGATTGGCCCGGTGCCTCTGGCGGTTCGGTGCCGAGCCGGTCGGCGAAGGCGGCGAGCCGTGCCGCGGCGCGGGCCTGACGGGCGGCCGGTTCCGTCTCCGGAAAGCCGGTGGCGACGAGTCGGGCCGTGCCGGCGGCGTGGTCGATCACCAGGGCCGTGTCGTAGAGGTTCAGGGCGATGTCGTCGGTGAGCCCCGCCCGCCGGGCCGGCGGCGCAACCCGCTCCAACGCCGCGCCGAGGTCGTAGGCGAGGTAGCCGATCGCCCCGCCCGGGAAGGGATTTTCAGGGCTGGGCTCGATCCGGTAGGGGGCGAGGCAGGCGCGCAGGGCCGCGAAGGGGCCGCCCGGCACCGGTTCGCCATTCAGGGTCGCGACGCCGTCGCGGAAGCGGAAGCGCGCGAACGGGTCGGCGGCCACGATCGAATGGCGCCCGAGCGGGTCGTGCCGCATCGCGCTGTCGAGGAAGGTGAGACCCGGCAGGGACCGCAACCGGGCGGCGGCCGCGACGGGATCGATGAAGGGGATCTCTCGGGTCCACATGACCGGGTTCGGGGCCGCTATCTCTGGCTGTGCGTTACCCGTTGCCGTCGCACAGGCGATGCCGCGGGGGAAGCGGCAGTTCCACGCAGGCACCGCCGCGCGGTGCGGGCGGGATGTGTCCAGGGTGCAGGACGACGGCCCCAAACCCTTATGCGCGGTCTCAGGATCCGCCGGTAAGGATATGATAGTAAACAGAAGTCCGTTGTGATCCGGTAGCCTCGTGCCTGGAGCCGGACACCCCTGCGGCGGCCGGCCTCGCGCGGGCGGTTGAGAACCGCTATAAGATCATGATCCCGAATTCTCGTCCTCGCGCTCCGTATGGCTGTCTCATCGGCCACACGCGCGGGCGGCGTCCGATCTGTCGAATGCGCCCATGACCGCCACGCCAGCCCCCACGCCCGCTCCGAAGGCTTCGGATCTCAAGGCTTCGGCCCCAAAGATCTCGTTCGTCTCTCTGGGCTGCCCGAAGGCGCTGGTCGATTCCGAGCGGATCCTCACCCACCTGCGCGCGGAGGGCTACGAGCTGGCCCGCCGGCACGACGGCGCCGACGTGGTGATCGTCAACACCTGCGGCTTCCTCGATTCCGCCAAGGCGGAGTCGCTCTCGGCGATCGGCGAGGCCATGGCGGAGAACGGCCGGGTGATCGTCACGGGCTGCATGGGCGCGCAGCCCGAGGAGATCCGCGCGAAATACCCGGACCTCCTGGCGGTGACCGGGCCCCAGGCCTACGAGTCGGTGGTGGCAGCGGTCCACGAGGCGGTGCCGCCGGCCCACGACCCGTTCCTCGATCTCGTGCCGCCGCAGGGGATCAAGCTCACCCCACGCCACTACGCCTACCTGAAGATCTCGGAGGGGTGCAGCAACCGCTGCAGCTTCTGCATCATCCCCTCTCTACGCGGAAACCTCGTCAGCCGCCCCGCCGCCGACGTGCTGCGCGAGGCGGAAAAGCTGGTCAAAGCCGGCGTGAAGGAACTGCTGGTCGTCAGCCAGGACACCAGCGCCTACGGCGTCGATATCCGCTACAGTGAGAGCCCGTGGCAGGACCGTCAGGTCCGCGCGAAGTTCTACGACCTCACCAAGGAACTCGGCGAGCTCGGCGCCTGGGTGCGGCTCCACTACGTCTACCCCTACCCGCACGTGGACGAGGTCATCCCGCTGATGGCCGAAGGCAAGGTGCTCCCCTACCTCGACATGCCGCTCCAGCATGCGAGCCCCTCCGTGCTCAAGCGCATGCGCCGCCCCGGCAATCAGGAGCGCCAGCTCGACCGGATCCGCAGCTGGCGGCAGATCTGCCCGGATCTGGCGATCCGCTCGACCTTCATCGTCGGCTTCCCGGGCGAGACCGAGGCCGAGTTCGAGGAGCTTCTGGGCTGGTTGCAGGAGGCCAAGCTCGATCGGGTCGGCTGCTTCGAATACGAGCCGGTGGCCGGCGCCACCGCCAACGCTCTGGGCGATCTCGTGCCGCCGGCGGTGAAGGCCGAGCGCAAGCGCCGGTTCATGGAGACCCAGAACGGCATCGCGCTCCGGCTCCAGCGGGCCAAGGTCGGCAAGCGGATGCCGATCATCGTCGACGCCGTCGAGGGCGGGGTCGCCCGGGGCCGGTCCAAGGCCGACGCGCCGGAGATCGACGGCACCGTCCACGCCGCCTTCCGGCGGCCGGTGCGGGTCGGCGACATCATCACCGTGAAGATCGAGCGGGCCGAGGCCTACGACCTGTACGGCAGCGTGGCCTGAGGCAGTCACCCGCCACGGGCGGTTGAACAGAACCTCCAACCCACCCCCTCATCCGGCGGTGCCGGAGCGCAGGGGAGGCCTCGAAAGAGCCCTCCAGGGATCGCGCGGCTGGCTGGAGCCCTCCTTTGAGGCTCGCTGCGCTCGCACCTCAGGATGAGGGGGATTGGGTGGGATCGCTCATGACCCAGCCACGGGATGCTGTCGTGTACCGTGGCCAAGACCCCGGCGGCTCTAAGCCTTTGGTGTGACGCGCTCTCGTGCGCCGAACCGGCGTCCACTTCGGCGGAGAGCGCTCTAGCGGGCCGGTCCGTCGAGGGGCGCCAGCCGGTCCGGCCCCGGTGCGGCGGCCACCGGTTGGGCGCGTGACAGGCTGCGCGCCAGGGCCGGTAGATCCGGTCCGGCCGCGCCCGCGGCGCCGAACACCGACCGGTCGAGGGCCGCGAAGGCGGCGGCGAGGTCGGGCTGCGCCCGCCAGATCCGGGCCAGCTCCGGCGCCTCGCGCATCGCCGCATCGAGGGCGGCGCGGAACCCGGCCGGATCGTCGGCGCGGGCTGCCGCCCGCAGGCGCCGCCGGATCGGCCCGGACAGGCGCAGGGTCGGCCGGCCCAGGCCGAAGCCGATCAGCGCCAGCCCGAGCCCGAAGGCGGCGAGCGCCGCCGCGGCGACCGCGAGGGGCGCGGGGACCGGCGGGGGCGCCCGGTCGGTCTCGCGGTCGGGCAATCCGCCGCCGATCTGCCGGGCCGGGATCTCGGTCTCGCGCATCGTGCGGGTGTTGGTGTCGAACCAGGGGATCGCGATCGCGTCGAGGGGGATGATTTCCGGCACGCCGGGCTTCACGTCCCACTGGTAGGTGGCCCGGGCCACGGGGCCCGAGGGGGTCAGCAGGGTCTCGCGGGTGACGGGGCCCGCGAAGGTGATGATACCGCGGGTGCGCATCACCGGCCGGGGCGGCAGGCCCTCGGCCACCATGCCCTGGACCTCCAGGGTGACGATCCGACGGGCGGTCTCGCCGACCTTGATGGTCTCGGGATCGGGGCTCCACGAATCGGTGACCGCCACGTCCCGGGCGGGCAGCCACCAGGGCTCCTTGGCGTCCGGGCCGCCCGTGGCGGCGGTCCAGGGCGCCACCGGGAAGGGGATCGGCTGCGAGTGGACCTCGACCACCCGGCGCTCGCCGACATCGTTGACGGTGAGCTTGTGGGTGAACGACTCGATCGTGAACTGGCCCGCATGATGGGGAAAGATCGCCACGGTGCGGTCGAACGCGATGGCGCTCTGGCCGTCCGGGAGCTTGGCCTTGCTCCAATGATCGCGGCCGAGCTGCGTCCAGGAGAAGTTGGCGAGCGAGGGCTGAACCACCTCCTCCAGCAGGATCGGCTGCTTGTAGACCCCGTGGATCTTCAACAGCACCATCTCGCGGGGGAAGGGGGCGCTGTTGCCGTTGCGCTCGGCGGTGACCGTGAGGGTGAGGTCGCCGGGCTCGATCTCGGCCTGGGCGGCGAGGGGGGTGAGGGCGAGGAACAAACCCGTCAGCAGAATGCGGCTCCTCCCTCCCCCCCCTGCGGGGGAGGGTGGCCCCCGAAGGCGGTCGGGTCGGGACGAAGTCCCGCAAGGGGGGAGCGCCGGTGCCGGAGAGGTCGCGACGGGCGTGAAATCCTGCAGCGTCGCGCTGCCCCTCTCCCCCCCTGCTGCGCAGGGTACCCTCCCCCACAGAGGGGGGAGGGAGGGCACGCGGTTCGGAAACGCCAAAAAACTCACCACGGGTTGCTCCCGGCGGGGATCGCGGTGCCGGCCTCGACCCGGCGGGTCTGCTCGGCGCGCAGGCGCAGCTTGAGATAGCGGCCCGGATCGTCCGGCAGGGTCTGGAGCCAGAGCCGGTCCGGGCGGATCTCGTGGGCCTCGAAGCTCTTGGTCACCCGGCGAACCTCGCGCTCGGGCGCCTCGGCCACCATGGCGGAACCGCCGCCGGTCCGGCCGCGGCCGGCCGCGTCGCCGGCCGACCCCCGAGCCTGGCCCTTTCCGGCGTCGATCGATTGCTGCTCGGCCTTGCCGCGGCGGGCGACCTTGCTGTTGCCGGGCAGCGACGCGCTGGCGTTCGACTCCTTGTTGCCGGCCAGACCCTCGCCGCTGGAGGCGGCGTTGATGTCGTTGTTCTGGTCCTGGTTGGCGGTGTTGTTGTAGCGGGCGCCGTACTGGGCCGTGCCGTTGGCGATGCCGCCGCCGGGGCCACGGTCGATCACCTCGGCGCGCATCCGGGCGATCAGCGAGCGGTTGGCCTGGGCGTCGGCGTCCCTGGGGTTGAAGCGTAGGGCCTCGTCGTAGGCGGCGAGTGCCCCGTCGAGATCGCCGGCCCGCGCCAGCGCGTTGCCGAGATTGTAGCTCGCCCGGCGTCCCCCGGAGCGGAACAGCGCGATCGCCGCGTCGTAGCGGCCGGCCTCGTAGAGCGCGGCGGCCCGCCAGGCCGGATCAGCGAACACCTCTGCGGCAAGCCCCGGTAGGCCGATCCCCATCAACAGGCGCCCGAACCCGGTGCGGGGCTGCGAGACCGCGAGCAGTGCAAGCAGGCCGAGGCCGGCGAGCGCCAGGCCAGCGATCCGGGCCAGCCGCCGCCAGCGCGGCGGGAGGCCGGCGCGGAGTGGAGCGGAAAAGCCCGTCTCGGGCAGGGTCAGCCGCATCACGCGCGCCTCATCAAGCACTCCTGCGGAACAGCATCAGGGCCGGCAGGGCCGCGATCAGCAGCAGCCAGCGCCCGAGATCCGCGTAGGCCAGCACGCCGTAGCCGCCCGCCGCGAGGTGCTGGGCGAGGCCAGCCCCGACCGCGTCCAGCACCGGGCCGGGGGCCGCGATGTCGGCGGTCGTGCCACCGCCGGCCCGGGCGAGGGCGTCGAGGGCGGCCCGGTCGGGCTTGGGCGCGTTCGACGGCAGCGGCTTGTCGGCGGGGACGAACAGGGCCTGGAGCCGCCAGCCCTGCCCGGCGATCGCGCGCGCCTCGCGGGTGGCGGCCTCGCCGATGCCGTCGCCGTCGCTGATCAGCACCACGTCGGCCGACACCACGTTGGCCTCCGCGAGGGTGCGGCGGGCCAGCGCCAACCCGCGCTCGGGATGGGAGCCGCGGTCGGGCACCGTGTCGGCGTCCAGCGCGAACAGGGTGGTGCCGAAGCTGTCGCGGTCGGTGGTCGGGGAGGCGGCGAGGTAGGCGTCGCCCGCGTAGACCACGAGGGAGACCGCTCGGGTCCCGGCGGCCTCGGCGACCGCGGCGGCGGCCTGCCGGACCCCCTGGAGATTGCCGCCCTCGGTGACCGAGCGCGACAGGTCGACGACGATCACGGTCTCGTCGAGGTTGCGGAAGGTGCGTGCGTCGGCGCGCTCCACCGCGGGTCCGGTCAGCGCCAGGGCGATCAGCCCGGCCGCAAGGGCGGCGGCGAGGTTGGCCTGCCGCCGTCCGCCGAGCACCGCGCCGGTGCGGGCGAGATGGGCCATCAGCGCCGGATCCACCGCCCGGGCCCAGTCGCCGAGCGGTGCCGAGCGCGACGCGGCCCGCAGGGCCAGCAGAACGACGACCGGGATCGCCAGGAACCACCAGGGGCGCAGGAGCGCGAATGCGTCGAGGGCGCTCATCGCGGCGACCCGGAGATGGCGCAGCCTTCCTGACGATCGAAGCCGAGCCCTTTCCCGGACAGGTGGAGCGCCAGCGGAACCTGATCCGGGACCCAGCACAGGACGCGCCGCGATCGCGGCGCGGGTTGATCGAGACGGGCGCTTCGCAATGTCCCATGCTGGGTCCCGGGTCGCATTCCGCTGACGCTGCATGCGCCCGGGAAAGGGACCGCGCGGGAACGAACGCGCGATATCGCATCGGATTCGTGCCGGACACCTGGAGAAAACTGCGTCAAAGCCCTTCCCTGTCCCATCACGCCCCCCTCCGGCTGGCGAGCAACAGGGCCGCGCTCAGGAGCGCCAAGGCCGCCGGCCACGGCCAGAGGTCCCGGCGCAGCGGCAGGGGCGGTGCCAGGGCGCGGCCCCCCTCCAGCCGGTCGATGGCGTCGGCGACGCGGACGAGATCGTCGGTGGTGCGCACCCGGAACGCCTCGCCGCCGCTGGCCTGCGCCATGTCGCGCAGGGTCTCGGTGTCGACCACATCCTGCTCCCCGTCGGCATCCGCCATGTCCCGGGGACCCAGCGCGATCGTGTAGACCTTGATGCCGAGTTCCTTGGCGAGCTCGGCCACGTCCTTGGGGGCGGTCTGGCCGGCATTGTTGGCGCCGTCCGAGAGCAGGATCACGGCCTTGGCGGCCTTGCCGCCCGCGGGGACGGAGGGGGCGTCGTCCCCGGCATCCCGCGGGTCCAGCCGCCGCAGGGCGAGACCGAGGCCGTCGCCGATGCCGGTGGAGCGGCCGCTGATGCCGATCGTCGCCTCGTCCAGCGCCCGGGCGACCGCCGCAGTGTCGAAGCTCGGCGCGGCGGCCACGTAGGCCTGATCGGCGAAGATCACGAGGCCGATCCGGTCCCCGGCCCGGCGCCGGATGAAGTCGGTGCCGACGCGCTTGACCGCGGTGAGCCGGTTCACGGTCTCGCCGTCGAGGGTGAAGTCGCGCCGCTCCATGGAGCCCGAGAGATCCATGGCGATCATGATCTCGCGGCCCGAGGCCGGAAGCGCGGTCGCCGGCATGACGAGGCGCGGGCCGCTCAGCGCCGCCACCAGGGCGACCCAGAGCGTCCAGGTCAGCGCGGCCCGGCGCCGGCCGCGGGCGGCAAGGTCGGCGCCGGAGCGACCTTCGCCGACCACCGTGCCGGGGACGCGCAGCGCCCCGCTGCCGCCCTCCGGCTCGGCCGGGATCAGGCGCGTGGCCAGCAGCGGCAGGGGGAGGGCCAGGAGCGCCCAGGGCGCGGCGAAGTCGAAGGCCGACAGAAGTGCGCTGAGCCAGGCGGGCAGAACACCATTCATGTCCGCAGCCGTCCGATCAGGCGGCCGAGCTCGGCATCCAGGGCGTCGAGATCCGGCGTCTGCCGGCGGTACAGACCATCGGCTAGCACCCGCCCGGCGCCCCGCGCGAAGAAATCGGTCCGGAACAGCCCGTCGAGGCGGGCCGCCCAGTCCGCCCCCACGGCCCGGCTCTCAACCTCGCCGCCGAGCGTCCGGCCGAGGCGGCGCAGCAGACGGGCCTGGGCCAGCAGCCGCGCCTCCGGATCGAGGCTGCGGCTCCGGGTGAGTTCGGTGAGCGCCGCCCGGCGTACCGTGGCCCGGGACCGGCTGCGCCCATAGCGCACCAGCCCCACCAGCAGGGCGGCGAGGAAGCCCAGGAGCGCCGCCGCGACGATCTCGCTCTGCACGGCTCCGGCGGCACCGCCCGGCAGATGGAGACCGCGGAGCTGATCGAGGCCGAGCGGGGTCTCTGTGGGGATCGTGGCGGGGTTCATCGCGGCGATCCGCCGGGTCCGGCCTCACAGCACCGCATCGAGGCGCTCCATCAGCGGCGCGTAGGCCTCAGGCCCGGTCTCGACGTCGAGGCGCACCCCCGCGATGCCGCGGCGGGCATAGTCGGCGAGCCGGGCCTCGGCCTGTCCGGTGGCCGTCGCCGACAGGGCGGTCCCCCGGTGCCCGTCCGCGAGGGCGAAGGGGTAGTAGCCCGGCGGCCGGGCGCGCTCGAAGGCGTCGCTCACCAGGATCAGCCGGATCGCGATCCGCTCGGCCAGCAGGGTCAGGAGTTCGTCGAAGCCCGGGCCCGGATCGTCCAGGGCACTGGCGACGACGAGATGGCCCCCGGCCGGCAGCAGGCCGCGGGCGAGGCCGAGCGTCGTCTCCAGCGGGGGCTCCGTGCGGGTCGGCGAACCGGTTTCGGCCGCCAGCGCGTCGGCATGGGCCTGGGCCAGCGCCCCGGTCACCGCGATCATGGCGCGCTCGCCGCCCGCCGGCCGCAGCACCGTGGGGGCGCCGGCGGAGGCCACAGCCAAGCCGACCCGGCCGCCATCGGCCGCGACCCGCCAGCCGAGCAGCGCCAGGGCCTCGGCGGCCGCCACCGAGCGGAGCGCCCGGCGGGTGCCGAACAGCATGGAGGGCCGGAAATCGGCGAGCAGCACCACGGCCCGGTCGCGCTCGTCGTGGTGGGTGCGGACATGCAGCTGCCCGGTCCGGGCCGTGGCGTTGCGGTCGATGAAGCGGCGGTCGTCGCCCTCCGACCAGAGCCGGACATCCTCCGGCTCCGAGCCGCGCCCGCGGCGGCGGGTGACGATGCCCCCCGGCAGGCCCGCCAGCGTCCGCGTGGCGGGCGCCGAGCCTCGCCGGGCGAGGTGGCGCAGGCCCATCAGGGCCTCGCCCGAGAGATGGATGCCGTGATCGGTGCCGGAAAGGTCGCGACGCGTGCCGAAACCCGCACCGTCGCTCCCCTCTTGGCGGGCGTTGTCCCGGCCCCCCCAGCTGCGCAGGGTACCCTCCCCCGCAGAGGGGGGAGGGGGCGCGCGGCGCGGGATCTTCAGCCCGAACACCGTCAGAGCGCCCGCACCCGCTGCACCAGCTCGCCGACGACGCCGCGCGCCGTCTTGCCCTCGGCGGCCGCCCGCCAGGTCAGGCCGATCCGGTGTGCGAGGGCGTCGCGGGCGAGTTCGGTCACGTCCTCGGGGGTGACGTGGTCGCGGCCCCGCAGCCACGCCCGGGCCTTGCCGGCCATCATCAGCGCCAGGGTACCGCGCGGCGAGGCCGGATGCTCGATCAGGGCGCGCAGGTCCGGCGCCGCCGCATCGGTGCGGGTCGCCGCCACCAGCCGGACGAGATAATCCTTGAGCGCCGGCGACACGTAGGTGGAAAGCGCCGCCTCCCGGGCCGCGCGCACGTCCGCCAGCGACAGCCGCATCGTCATGGCGTCGACGTGATGGGTGATCTCGCCCTCCACGAGGTCGAGGATCGCCCGCTCGGTGGCCTCGTCGGGCATGTCGACCACGACGTGCAGGAGGAAGCGGTCGAGCTGCGCCTCCGGCAGCGGGAAGGTGCCGGCATGCTCGATCGGGTTCTGGGTCGCCACGACCATGAACGGGTCGGACAGCCGGTGCGTCGATCCTGAGACCGTCACCTGACCCTCGGCCATGGATTCGAGCAGGGCCGACTGCACCTTCGGGGGCGCGCGGTTGACCTCGTCCACCAGCACGAGGGCGTGGAACAGCGGCCCGGGCAGGAACTCGAAGGTGCCGCTGTCCTGCCGCCAGACGGTGGTGCCGGTCAGATCGGCCGGCATCAGGTCGGGGGTGCACTGGATGCGCGCGAAGGAGCCGTCGAGCCCGTCGGCGAGCCGCTTGACCGCGCGGGTCTTGGCCAGCCCAGGCGCGCCCTCGATCAGCAGGTGGCCGCCGGTGAGGAGCCCGATCAGCAGGCGCTCGACGAGGCCGGCGCTGCCGATCAGGCCGCGTTCCAGCCCCTCGCGCAGCGCCATGACGCGGCCGTGCAGGGCGGCATCCGGGATCGTCTCGGGCCGGCGTTCGGCGAGGGCGCCGCTCATGAGCGACAAGATTTCGCGTGGAGAGATCCTGCGCGGACCGTATCCGCCGCCTGGGCTCTGTCCTGCATCCTGCACGCCTCCTCGGCCGGGTCCCGAATTCTTAAGGGATCCTCAGTCTGTTGCCGGTGTGCCTGCTGCCCGGTACGGCCGTCAATCCCGGTTTCCTTGGGCTTTCGGGCCCGGGCCGGTCCACGATGTCACGGTTTCGTCACCGCCCCGCTCGCAAGAACCGCCGATGACCAGCTACGCTGCCCTCCCCGAAGAAGCGAAATCCGCGATCGGCCTGCTCGTGGCCTTCGTGCTGGGCACGATCATCGGGGCCGAGCGCCAGTACCGGCAGCGCACCGCGGGCCTGCGCACGGCCGTGCTGGTGGCGGTGGGGGCCTCGGCCTTCGTCGATCTCGGCATGCGGCTGAGCGGCCCGGACGGGGGCGTCCGGACCGTCGCCTACGTGATCTCCGGCATCGGCTTCCTCGGGGCCGGCGTGATCATGAAGGAGGGCATGAACGTCCGCGGCCTCAACACGGCCGCGACCCTCTGGTGCTCGGCCGCGGTGGGCGCGTTCTGCGGCGCCGACCTGCCCCTGGAGGCGGTGTTCGTGATGGTGACGGTGCTGGCCTGCAACACGGCGCTGCGGCCGCTGGTGAACGCCATCAACCGCGCGCCGATCCGCGAATCCGCCACCGAGGCGACCTATGAGGTCCAGGTCACCACAGCGCCCGGCGAGGCCGGCCCGGCGCAGGACCTGCTGGTGGAACTCCTGGAGGCGGCCAACTACCCGGTCGGCAACGTCGAGGTGGAGGAGCGCGGCGAGAGCGCGGTCGACGTGGTGGCGACGCTCACGGCCAGCGCCGTGAAGGCGGACGAACTCGACGCCGTGACCAACGCGCTCGCCCGCGCCCCGGGCATCCGCCACGCCACGTGGTCGGTGCAGACGGCGGATTGATTTTTTTCGAGGTTTGGTCTGCTCGACCGTAGCGGAGGTGGCTCTCGCTCTGGAGCCGTCATTCCGCACCCGATCGTGTCGATCGGGGGGCGGAGGCTGCGGCTTGAACGTCAGAGCGCCTGCCGACACCGTTCAGCCGCAGGCCGCGCTTTCATGAGTGAACGATGTAATTCAGATCTGACGGTGGCATCATAAAATCAATGTGCTTGTAAATTGAAAATATGAATCGCAGTAAGAATAAATTGGAGGTAAGGCGATAGAGACTTGCCGCAGCAAAACAGTGTCACATAGTCAGTACATGAAGTGCTTATCAGCGCCACTATGGAGAACATCGACTCCCGTCTGAGGCAGCGCCATGGCATTCACGGTCAAGCACATTCTCATCGCGCTTGTTTGTGCGCTCGTGGCCGCCATCTCGGCGCAAGGTGTGCTCGGTGTTTCTCAGCTGCGATCGGTTCACGACAATGCGCTCGATTTATCGACGAACTGGTTACCAAGCGTATCAAAACTTGGTGAAATCAAATATAAAATAACGCGCTTGCGTCTTGTCGATGCGCGCCTGGTTACCGCGGTCGAGCCCGTCAACGATCTGGTCGAGATCTCGGATCACCGTCTCGGTGAAGCCGAAGCGGTTGCGGCGGGTTACGTCTCCCTGATCTCCAGCACGGAGGAGGGGGCCCTCTGGACCGGGTTCAAGCAACACTGGAGCGAATACCAGGGGTATCGCGCGAAACTGATCGCGGCGGCGCAAGCCAAGGATCAGCCTGCCCTCAACGCATTGTTCCAGGCCTCGCGCATACCCTTCGAGAAGGCCCTGGATTGTCTCGACCGTAACACCGCCCTGAACGTCGCGGGCGGCGAGCAGTCCACGGCGAGCGCCGGTGAGACCTATGCGCGTTCGATCGGGCTCACGACGCTCCTCTGCTGCCTTGCCCTCACCGTCGGCATCGGTTCACTCGGATACCTGATCGCACGCGTCACGCGTCCGATCGACCGCCTCATCCAGCGCATGAAGGACCTCGCCGCCGGCGACCATCAGGCAGAGATTCCCTATACCGGGCGGGCCAACGAGATCGGCGCGATCGCCCTCGCCCTGGAGGCATCGCGCGCAAGTTCGATCCGCACCCTTCAGCTCGAAGCCGAGACCGTTCAGGCGCGACGCACCGCCGAGGAGCAGCGCAAGGCGGCCCTGCGCCAGATAGCCGACGGCTTCGAGGCAGCGGTGGGTGGCGTCATCGGCATGGTGTCGTCGTCCGCCACCGAGTTGCAGACGACGGCAGAACAGATGACCTCCACGGCTACCGAGACCACGAGCCGGTCGACCGCCGTCGCGGCCGCGTCCGAACAAGCCGCCGCGAACGTGAACATGGTCGCCTACGCCGCGGAGGAGTTGGGCATGTCGGTGCAAGAGATCGGCCGGCAGGTCCGGGGCTCGGCGACGCTGGCCCAGGCGGCCGTGGGCGAAGCGGACCAGACCGCCACCCTGGTTCAGGCGCTGCGTCAAACCTCGGCGCGGATCGGCGACATGGTCGGGCTGATCTCGAACATCGCGAGCCAGACCAACCTGCTCGCCCTGAACGCGACCATCGAGGCGGCCCGCGCCGGCGAAGCGGGACGCGGCTTCGCGGTGGTGGCGGCCGAGGTGAAGGACCTGGCCGGCCAGACCGCCAAGGCGACGGAGGAGATCGCCGGCCAGATCGGCGAGATCCAGGGCGTGACCGATCAGGCCGTCTCGGCCATCGGTGGTATCACGGGCCGGATCCGCGAGATCAACAGCGTGGCGACCTCGATCGCGGCGGCGGTGGAGCAGCAGGGCGCGGCCACGCAGGAGATCGTGCGCAACGTCGCCCAGGCCTCGACCGGCACGAACGAAGTGACCGGCAATATCGCCGGCGTCGCGCAGGCTTCGGAGGAGACGGGGGCGGCGGCGAGCCAAGTCCTGTCCGCCGCCTCCGAACTGGCGCGCCAGTCCGAGCATCTCCGCGCGGAGGTCGGGCGCTTCCTCGCCACCGTGCGGGCGGCCTGACTGTGTCGGCTTGCATCCCGCGCGGTATAGGATTTCGCCCGAATCCCGGCCCCGCGCGAAACCTCCGGACCCAATCCCCTCTTATCCGCCCGATATCCGGAGGCCGACCATGACCCAGTCTCAAAAAAACGCGCTGATCGTCGGAGCCTCCCGGGGCCTGGGGCTCGGCCTCGTCGAGACGTTCCTGGCGCGCGGCTGGTCCGTTACTGCGACCCAGCGCACCCCATCCCCCGACCTCGCCCGCCTCGACGCGAAAACGCTGCGCGTCGAGACCGCCGATATCGACGACGAGGCGAGCGTCGCCGCCCTGCACGACCGCTTGGCGGACCAGCACTTCGACCTGATCTTCGTGGTGGCCGGCGTTGCCACGCAGGCGCATGACCCGCTGCATGCGGTGCCGCGGGATGTCGCCGCGCAGGTCTATCTTACCAACGCGGTCAGCCCGATCCGCTTCGCCGAGGCGTTCCTGGATCGCTTGGCGCCGGGCGGCAGCCTCGCGCTGATGAGCTCGATTCTCGGCAGTGTCAGCCTGAACGAGACCGGCGGCTGGGAGAACTACCGGGCCAGCAAGGCGGCGCTCAACACCCTGGCGCGCAGCTTCGAGATCCGCCACCGGGCGGAGAACGTCTCGGTGCTGATCCTGCATCCGGGCTGGGTGCGCACCGACATGGGCGGCGCGGAGGCCGATATCGACGTCGCCACCAGCGTCACGGGCCTCGCCGACGTCATCACGGCCCGGCTCGGCCAGCCGGGCGCGCAGTATCTCGATTACCGGGGCGCGACGCTGCCCTGGTAGGGCCGGATCCCGTCAGCGCGGGGGCGCGAGGGGCCGGGTGCGGCGCTCGATCACCACGGTCGGGCGGGTGCGGCGCTCGACCACGACGGTGCGCGGGGCCCGGCTCGGGCTGGCCTGGGTCATGATCCGCTCCGGCATGCGCTCGGGCTTCATCTTCTTGGCCGCCAGGACATGCGGGCGGACCTCGTCGACGGGCAGGCCGATCAGGCCGGCCGCGATTTCGGCCTGCTGCTCGACATCGTCGGCGAGGTCCTGGGCGGCCGCGACCGCCTCGTTCACCGTCGGCGGCTCGCGGCGCACCCGGATCGGCGGGAGGTCGGCGAAGCTCTTCTGTGTCTTCTTCACGGGGCGACTCGCGGTCTTCATGGGACAGACATAGCGCTTTCCAGGGCGGTTGTGCAGTGCATCAAAGATCTGTGACGGATCATGACGGCGCATGGCTGATCAAGCTTTGCCCCCCGCGACGCATCGGTTCGGCGGGGCCGTCGAGCACGCGAAAACCTCGGACCCGCATCCTTTCCCATTGGGCATCCCGTGCGACATAGAAGCGCAGACGGGATCGCGCAACGGATTCCCGCCCATGCCGCCGGGCGTTCATCCCATCGTGAACCCGGTCTGGTAGCATTTCCCCATGACCGACTCCCTCGATTCCCGGCTGACGCCCGCCCGCGCCGACATCGCCGATGAGCGCCTGCGCGGCCGGGTGGCCGCCGCGCGCTTCGTGGCCGGCAGCCCCCGCCGGGTGACGGCGCCCTTCGCTCCCCTGCGGCGCGCGCCTGCCCCGGATGCCGGGCTCGACACCGAAGCGCTGCTCGGCGACGCCGTCACCCTGTACGACGCGGCAAACGGCTTCGCCTTCGTGCAGCTCGCCCGTGACGGCTATGTCGGCTACCTGCCCGCCAACAGCCTCGGCCCGGCCGGGCCGGAGCCGACCCACCGGGTCACGGCTCTGCGCACCTTCCTGTATCCGGAACCCGACCTGAAGCGGCCGGTTCTCGCCCATCTGAGTTTCGGGGTGCGTCTGGTGGTGACTGGAGCGACGGGCGCGTATCTGGAGACCCCGGGCGGCTACGTGTTCGCCCGGCACTGCGCCCCCGTGGCGGACCATGCGCCGGACTACGCCGGCACGGCCGCGCGCCTCGTGGAAACACCCTATCTCTGGGGCGGCCGGACGACGCTGGGGCTCGACTGCTCGGGCCTCGTGCAGCTCTGCCTGGATGCGGCGGGGCTCGCCTGCCCGCGTGATGCCGACCTGCAGGAGCGGGATCTCGGGCAGGCGCTACCCCTCGCTCTGACCGGCCTGCGCCGGGGCGATTTCGTGTTCTGGCGCGGCCATGTCGGGCTGATGCTCGACCCGGAGACGCTGATCCACGCCAACGGCCACCACATGGCGGTGGCGGTCGAGCCCCTGGCCGGGGCGGTGGAGCGGATCCAGGCGAACAGTTTCGGCGCGGTGACGGGAATCCGGCGGCTCTGACAGGCTGCCGCAGGCGTCCGTGCGGCCTCGCTCCCCCGCAGGGTCGGGACCGGTCTCGCGGCACCCCGTGAGGTTCGGAGCGGACGCGGCTCCAATTCCCGCGGCAAACGTGCTACAGAGCCCGTCCGCTTCCCTGTTCTGCCCGGTTCGTAGGGCAATCCTGTTGACAGGACAGCCCCACCCTCGCCACATCGCCCGCATGACCGCTACGATCACGCCTTCCGAGCCCGTCGCAGGCACCACCGGCAAGCCGCCGCTGGAGATCCTGCTCTGTGCCCCACGCGGCTTCTGCGCCGGCGTGGTGCGGGCCATCGACGTGGTGGAGCGGGCGCTCGCGATCTACGGGCCGCCCGTCTACGTCCGGCACGAGATCGTGCACAACAAGTACGTGGTCGAGAGCCTGAAGCGGAAGGGCGCCGTGTTCGTCCGCGAACTCGACGAGGTGCCGGATGGCGCCGCCCCGGTGATCTTCTCCGCCCACGGCGTTGCGAAGACCGTGCCGGCCAACGCCGATTCGCGCGGGCTGACCACGATCGACGCCACCTGCCCGCTGGTGACCAAGGTCCACCGCGAGGCCGAGATCCATCACAAGCGCGGCCGCCATGTGCTGCTGGTCGGCCATTCGGGCCACCCGGAAGTGGTGGGCACGATGGGCCAGTTGCCCAAGGGTTCGATCACCCTGGTGGAGGATCTGGAGCAGATCAGCGCCCTGAACCCCGAGAATCCCAACAACCTCGCCTGGGTGACCCAGACGACCCTGTCGGTGGACGACACCCGGCACATCGTCGAGGCGCTCAAGCAGAAATTCCCGACCATCACCGGGCCGCACAAGGACGACATCTGCTACGCGACCACCAACCGCCAGGAGGCGGTGAAGCAGGTGGCGCCGCTGGTCGATGCCCTGATCGTGGTCGGCTCCTCGAACTCCTCGAATTCGCAGCGCCTGCGCGAGGTCGCCGAACGCGTCGGCTGCCCGATCACCCGCCTCGTGCTGCGCGCCGAGGAGATCGATTGGCCGGCCTTCGAGGGGATCCGCAAGCTCGGCCTCACCGCCGGCGCCTCTGCGCCCGAGGTGCTGGTGGAGGAAATCATCGACGCCTTCGCGGCCCGCTACGACGTGGTGGTCGACACGGTCTCGACCGTGATCGAGGACATGGTGTTCCCGCTGCCGCGGGAACTGCGCAGCGAGGCCGCCGAATAGGCAGCCTGGACACAGGCGCAGCAGGCTTTATGCGGGGGCGCTTCGGCGCCCCTCGTCGTATCGAAGTTCCAAAAATTCAGAGCGCGAACACGTGGCCGTCTACACCGAGGTATCCGACACGGCGCTCGCCGACTTCCTGTCGGCTTACGCGATCGGCAGCCTGCTCTCCTTCAAGGGCATCGCCGAGGGCGTCGAGAACTCGAACTTCTTTCTCCAGACCACCGGCGGCTCCTACATCCTGACGCTCTACGAGAAGCGGGTGCGGGAAGCCGACCTGCCGTTCTTCATCGGGCTGATGGAGCATCTCTCGGCCCGCGGTCTCGCCTGCCCGCAGCCGGTGCGCGACCGGGCCGGTCAGGCCCTCGGGCAGCTCTGCGGCCGGCCCGCCGCCATCGTGAGCTTCCTGGAGGGCGTCTCGGTCAAGACCCCCGGCGTCGAGCATTGCCGGGAACTCGGCCGGGCGCTCGCCGCGCTGCATGCTGCCGGCCGCGATTTCCCGATGGTGCGGGACAACAGCCTCTCGGTCTCGGCTTGGCGGCCGCTCTTCGCGCAGGCCGAAGATCAGGCCGACACGGTCGAGCCCGGTCTCGCGGCGCGCACCCGGGACGACCTCGCCTTTCTGGAGGCACACTGGCCGAAAGGCCTGCCGGGGGGCGTGATCCACGCGGATCTGTTCACCGACAACGTGTTCTTCATCGGCGATGCCCTGTCGGGGCTGATCGACTTCTACTTCGCCTGCACGGACGCCTTCGCGTACGACATCGCGGTGTGCCTGAACGCGTGGTGCTTCGACCCCGACGGCACCTTCCACCACGACATGGCGACAGCCCTGTTTGCCGGCTACGAGGCTGTCCGCCACCTTGAGCCCGCCGAGGTCACGGCCCTGCCGATCCTGTGCCGGGGGGCGGCGCTCCGGTTCATGCTGACCCGGCTGGTGGACTGGCTGAACGTGCCGCCCGGCGCCTTGGTGAAGCCGAAGGATCCGCGGGAATTCGATCGCCGGCTCACCTTCCATCGCCAAGCGCGGGACGCGCGGGATTACGGGCGGCAGGGCTGAGGACCGGATGAGCACCGACGTGACCGAACCCGCGGCCGAGCCGACGCGCGTGAAGATCTACACGGACGGCGCCTGCTCGGGGAATCCCGGGCCGGGCGGCTGGGGCGCGATCCTGATCTTCGGCGATACTCGGAAGGAACTCTCCGGGGGCGAGGCCCACACCACCAACAACCGCATGGAGATCCTGGCGGCGATCGAGGCGCTGGAGGCGCTGAAGCGTCCCTGCCGGGTCGACCTGTTCACCGACTCCCAGTACCTGCGCCAGGGCGTCACCAGTTGGATCCACAACTGGAAGGCGCAGGGTTGGCGCACCGCCGACAAGAAGCCGGTGAAGAACGAGGATCTCTGGCACCGCATCGACGCCGCCCGGGAACGCCACGAGGTGGCGTGGCACTGGGTCAAGGGCCATGCCAGCGACCCGCTGAACAACCGGGTCGATGCGCTGGCGGTGGCGGCGATGCTGCCGTTCAAGCGGCTCTGAGATCGAGACTGGCGAGGACTCCCAATCGCCAAAATCCTTCCTCCCGTACGCGGCAACGATGCCCCCGAAGCTTCCGGAGACGCTTTCAGCTCGACCAGGGCGGCCATTGCAGAGCGGCGTGCAAGATCCGAAGGATCCGCACGGCAGTCTCGTCCACGTCGTAGACGATGATGTACCGCCGGTGGACGATCAGTTCACGGGTATCCGTGACGCGGCCCGGCCGGCCAAGGGCTGGATGCTCCACCAAGCACGCGGCGCGCTCGGCGAACCGCTTGTCGAGCGTCATGGCAGCGGCTGGATTATCGGCCTCGATATAATCGTAGATTGCGTCGCGGTCCTGAAGCGCTTCAAGCGTCCAGACCAAGGCCCTCATTTTAAGGCATTAAGCCGTCGCTGCGTGGCTGACCGCTTGGCGGCGAACCGGGCTTCGACATCCTCGGTGGGGATCACGCGGCCACTCTTGGCCGAGTCCAGGCCGATCTGAACTTGCCGACGAAACCAAGCGTCATGCTGGGTTTCGTCCCGTTGCTGCTGAACGTACGCGTGCATGAAATCACGCAACAGCTGAGCGTCATTGCGGTCGCGCTCCCGCGCGACCTGAGAGAACGCAGTCTTCAGGGCTTCATCGACCTGGAAGGTGAACGTGGCCTCGCCCAAAGTCACCGTCCCCTGCTTGATGGAAGATCTTCAGGATGGTTGGAGACTACCATGCTGCGGTGGGCCGGAAAATAGCCGGATTCGAGCCCTCGGTCGTCAGATCCGGCACGGCTCTTCGGTTCTCAATCCGTCGTCCCGTCCAGCCCCAGCCAGTGCCGGCCATCGCGGGTCAGGAGATCGTTGGCCTCCTTCGGACCAGGACTGCCGGCGGCGTAAAACTTCACGTCCGCTTGCGGCCAACCCTGGAGCAGCGGGTCCACCGCCGCCCAGCCGGCCTCGATGTTGTCGGCCCTCTGGAACAGCGTCGCGTCGCCGGTCATGCAATCGTACAGCAGCGTCTCGTAGCCAACATTCGGCGTGTCGGCGAAGAAGTTCTTGTAGCGGAAGCCGGAGCGCACGCGGCCGATCTTCATCTGCGGCCCCGGCACCTTGACGTTGAACTCGGTGCTCACCCCATGGTCGGGGTCGATCTGGATCCGCATCACGGTCGGCCCGAGATCGGCGGTCGGCGTGTCCTCGAACATCTTGAACGGGGCCGGCTTGAACAGAACCGCGATTTCGGTGCGCCGCCCGGTCATGCGCTTGCCGGTGCGGATGTAGAACGGCACGCCGGCCCACCGCCAGTTCTCGATATGAAGCTTCAACGCGATGTAGCTCTCGGTAACCGAGTCCTTGGCGACATGCGGCTCGTCCCGGTAGGCGGGCACGTCGCGCCCCTCGGAGGTGCCGGCCGTGTACTGGCCGCGCACCGCATCCTCCGGCGGAATCGGCCGCACGGCCTCAGCGAGCTTGGCCTTCTCGGTGCGCACGGCCTCCGCGTCGAAGGAGTTCGGTGGCTCCATGCCGACCATGCAGAGGAGCTGGAACATGTGGTTCGGCACCATGTCGCGCAGCGCGCCCGTGGGCTCGTAGAACCCGCCGCGCTCCTCGACGCCGACCGTCTCGGCCGCCGTGATCTGGATGCTGTCGATATATTCGCGCCGCCAGACCGGCTCCAGCAGCCCGTTGGCGAAGCGGAACGCCATGATCGACTGGACCGTCTCCTTCCCGAGGAAGTGGTCGATCCGATAGAACTGGCTCTCGTCGCCCTGCTTGAGGATGCGGGCGTTGAGCTCCCGGGCCGAGGCGAGATCGGAGCCGAACGGCTTTTCGATCACCACCCGGCGGAAATTGTCGCCCTCCTGCTTGAGCAGGCCGGCCTGCCCGAGCCCGTCCACGATCGTCCCGAAGAACCGGGCCGCCACCGCACAGTAGAACACCGCGTTGCCCGTCACCTTCGCCTTGATGGCGGCGAACGTCTCCGGTTTCTCGAAATCGCCCTTCAGATAGTGAAGGCGCTCCCGGATGAAGCCCCAGCTCTTCGGATCGATATGGTCGGCGTGGAACTCCGAGGTCGGGTCCTTGCTGAACGCCTCCAGGGTCTTGGTGAGGGTGTCGCGCAGGCCCTCGTCGGTGCCGTCGTTGTGGTCGACGCCAAGGATCGAGAAGCCCTCCGGCAGCAGCCCGGCGCCCGAAAGGTTGTAGAGCGAGGGCATCAGCAGGCGCTTGGTCAGGTCGCCGCCCGCGCCGAAGATCACCAGCGTGCAGGGCGGTGCCGGCTTGGTGCCGCAGGCCGCATCGTTCTTGAGGGCTGTCGTCTGCTCGGCCATCCCCGACTCCCGTCCATCTGCGGTGCAGCAAACCGGCGGGACAACCCGTCCTGCCGGAGGTCCGTTCCGATCAAGGGGATCCCAAAGGGCTCAGCCCTTTGGTGGGTAGCCGGGGTGAAACCCCGGCATACAGATCCCGGACCCCCGAGAGGGGGGCCAGGATCCGTACAGCAGAGCTCTGCCCTGCACCCGCAAAAGGGATTCATCCCCTTTGAAACCCATGACCTGCCGAGCCTTATTCGTCGGGGCGGACCGCCTGGCCGCCCCGGTCGATCGGCAGGCTCGGGCCCTTCAGCTCGGAATCGCTCGGCAGCGACCGCACGTCCCAGCCGCCGCCCAGCGCCCGGATCAGCGTCACCGCCGCGGTAAAGCGGCTCAGCCGCACCTGCAGGGCGTTGATCTCGTTGGACACGAGCAAGCCCTGCGCGGTCACCACGGTGGTGAAGTTCTGCGTGCCGGCCCGGTACTCGTTGAGCGTGATCTCCACCGCCTTGCGCGACAGCTCGACGGCCTTGTCCTGCGCGGACTGCTGCTGGCCAAGGATGCGCAGGGCCGCCATCTGGTTCTCGACCTCCGCGAAGGCCGCGAGCACCACCTGCCGGTAATTGGCCACCTGCGCGTCGTAGGCGGCCTCGGCCGAGCGCAGGGCCGCGGTGCGGGCACCGCCGTCGAACAGCACCTCGCTGGCCGAGCCCGCCACCGACCAGAACTGGTTGGCCGCCGAGAACAGACCGTTGCGGGTGAGTCCCGAAACGCCGCCCTGGGCCGAGATCGTCACGGTGGGGAAGAAAGCCGCCACCGCGACGCCGATGCGTTCGCTCTGGGCCTGAACCAGCCGCTCGGCCTGGGCGACGTCCGGGCGCCGCTCCAGCAGATCGCCCGGGATGCCGACCGGCACGGCCGGCGGATTGCGGTTGATGCCGCCCACGGGGACCGACACCTCGGAGGGCGGGCGCCCGATCAGGGTGGCGATGGCGTTCACGTATTGCACCCGGGTCAGCCGCACCGCAATGGCCTGGGCCTCGATGGTCTGGACCTGGGTCTGCGCGGTGATGACGTCGGAGCGGGCCGCCACGCCGGCGGCATACTGGTTCTCGGTGATCGCCGCGGTCTTCCTGAAGTTCTCGACATTCTCGTCGAGCACCTTCTGGAGCGAATCGGCGTAGCGGACGGTCAGGTAATCGGCCGCCACCTCGGCCTGGATGGTCAGGCGGGTCAGCGCGATGGTGGCGGCGTCGGATTGCGCCAGCGCCGCCTCGCTCTCGATGGTGCGGCGGGTTCCGCCGAACAGGTCCAGCTGCCAGCTCGCCTGACCGACCAGAGACTCGCTGGTGCGGACGGTGCTGCCGCTGCCGGCGCGGGTGATACTCGGGGCGCCGATCACCGTCGGGTACAGGGCGGCCTGGGCCGAGGCGACGAGCGCCCGGGCCTGCCGGTAATTCGCCACCGCCTGCCGCAGGGACTGGTTGTCGACATCGACGAGGCGGATCAGCCGGTCGAGATTCGGATCCCGGAAGACCCGCCACCAGTCACCGCGCTCGACGGCATCGCTCGGCCGCGCCTCGCGAAACCCCTTCTTGCGCGCCGCGACATAGGCCGGGCTGTCCTCCCGGACGCCGCCTTGCTTGTAGCCGAGCGGCGTCTCCACGGAGGGCCGGGAATAGTCGGGGCCGACCACGCAGCCGGTCACCAGGGGGGCGGCGAAGAGGAGGGTGGCGAAGATGGGGAGCCGACGATTGTTGGCGGACACACGTCCCAACCGTACCCTCATCCTGAGGTGCCAGAGTGCAGCGCAGGCCTCGAAGGAGCCCTCCAGAAGACGCCGCGATTCTTTGAGCCCTCCTTCGAGGCCCGCTGACTCGGTCACCTCAGGATGAGGGCGCGGGCTGGACAAACCCTCGCGCACGACCGCGGCCGCCGATGTTTCACGTGAAACCTTAACCATCATTCTCCGGCCGGCAGGGCCGCTTCTCCGCCCCGTCCGGCGCCCCTGCGGCGGTCGAGCACCCTGTGCCTGAGTCGGTCAAGGGTGAGATAGACGACGGGGGTGGTGTAGAGGGTCAGGATCTGGCTCACGATCAACCCGCCCACGATGGCGATGCCAAGCGGCCGGCGCAGTTCCGCGCCCTCGCCGTTGGCCAGGATCAGCGGCACGGCGCCGAGCATGGCCGCCAGCGTGGTCATCATGATGGGCCGGAAGCGCAGGAGACAGGCCTCCCGGATCGCATCCACGGGATTCGCGCCCCGGGTCCGCTCCGAATCGATCGCCACGTCGATCATCATGATCGCGTTCTTCTTCACGATGCCGATCAGCAGGAACACCGCGATCAGCGCGATGATGGTGAAGTCGGTCCCGGTCACCAACAGGGCCAGCACCGCGCCGACGCCGGCCGAGGGGAGGGTGGAGAGGATCGTGAGCGGATGCACGAAGCTCTCGTACAGGATTCCCAGCACCGCGTAGACCGCCAGGATCGCCGCCAGGATCAGCAGCGGCTGGCGCGAGGCCGAGGCGACATAGTTCTTGGCCGCGCCCGCATACTCCCCGTGGATCGTGGCCGGCAGGTGCAGGTTGGCCATGGCCCGGTCGATCGCCTCGGTGGCGTCCGACAGGCTCTTGCCCGGGGCGAGGTTGAACGAGATCGTGGTCGCCACGAACAGGCCCTGGTGGCTCACCTGCGTGGGCGCGTTGCCGGGCTCGATCCGCGCGAAGGCCGAGAGCGGGACCATGGTCTCCTTGGCGGCCGAGACCGGGGCGCTCGACGAGGCGCCGCCCTTCGAGGCCGCGATGGCGTTGGCCGAGGCGTTGCGGGCGGAGTCAGACGCGATGGCGGCGGCATTCGAGGCGGTGTCGGCCGTACTCGCGGAGGCGGCAGCCGTCGCAGCCGCGCCGCCGCCGGGACTGCCGCCGACCGCGCCGGATCCGGTGGTCGCCCCCGCGACGGTCGCCGACGGCCCGCTGCCCGGGCTGCTGGTGCCGGTCGCCGCATTGGTGTTGACGCCGCCCGCCGTCGCCACGGTACCGGCCACCGCGTTGGTGGTCGCCGAGCCGGCCGCGTTGCCGCCGGAGGTCGAGACGTAGATCTGCTTCAGCGTCTCCGGCGTCTCCAGGTAGCGCGGGGCGATCTCCATCACGACGTGGTACTGGTTCAGCGGGTTGTAGATCGTCGAGACCTGGCGCTGGCCGAAGGCGTCGTAGAGCGTGTTGTCGATCTTGTTCGGGGTGATGCCGTAGCGGAAGGCCGTGTTGCGGTCGATCACCACCCGGCTCTCCAGCCCGCCCTCCTGTTGGTCGGAGGTCACGTCCGCGAAGGTCGGGTCCTTCTGGAGGGCCGCCACCAGCTTCGGGGCGGCGGCGAACAGCTCCTCGGGCGTGTCGCCCTGGAGGGTGTACTGATACTGGGCGAAGCTCTGACGGCCGCCCATCTGCAAATCCTGCCGGGGGAAGACGTAGAGCCGCGCGCCCGCGACTTGCGCGAGCTTCGGCCGCAGCCGCGCCATCACGGCCGAGATCGGCGCCCGCTCGTTGAGCGGCTTCAGGCCGATGAACACGTTGGCCGAGTTGGTGCCGCGCCCGCCCGTGAAGCCGACGACGCTCTCCACCGCCGGGTCGGCGCCGACGATCGCGGCCGCCTGCTTGAGCTTCTGTTCCATGGACTGGAACGAGATGCGCTGGTCGGCCTGGACGCCGCCCATCATCTGGCCGGTATCCTGCTCGGGGAAGAAGCCCTTCGGGACGATGATGTAGAGGTAGACGTTGAGCCCCACCGTGGCGAGCAGGGTCAGCAGCACAAGGCGCGGATGGGCGAGCGCCACCTCCAGCGTCCGCGCATAGGCGCCGAGCAGCCGGGAGAAGCCGCCCTCCAGCATCCGGATTAGAAGGTTTGGCCGGCGGCCCGCCGGGGATTCGCCGTGGGGGCCGTGCCCCTCGGCCCGGAGCAGCCGGGCGCACATCATCGGCGTCGTCGTAAGGGACAACACCAGGGAAATCAGGATCGACAGCGACAGGGTGACGGAAAATTCCTGGAAGATGCGGCCGACGAGGCCGCCCATCAGCAGGATCGGCAGGAACACCGCGATGAGCGACAGGCTCATCGAGATCACCGTGAAGCCGACCTCCCGGGCGCCGATCAAGGCCGCCTGGAGCCGGGGCTTGCCCTCCTCGATGTGCCGCTGGACGTTTTCCAGCACCACGATGGCGTCGTCGACCACGAAGCCGGTGCCGAGGATCAGCGCGGTCAGCGACAGGATGTTGAGCGCGTAGCCCAGCAGATACATCGCCGAGAAGGTACCGATGATCGAGATCGGCACCGCCACCGCCGGGATCAGCGTCGCCCGCCAGGAGCGCAGGAAGCCGAACACCACCAGGATCACGAGGCCGACCGCCACCAGCAGGGTCTCCTCGGTGGCCGAGAGCGAGGCGCGGATCGTGGCGCTGCGGTCGCCGGTGAGCTTGATGTCGATGCCGCCGGGGAGCGAGGCCGTGATCTGCGGCAGCGCCTGCTTCACGGCGTTGATGGTCTCGACCACGTTGGCGCCCGGCTGCTTGTAGACGAACAGCAGCACGCCGGACTTGCCGTTGACGATACCGAGGTTGCGCTTGTCCTCGACGCCGTCGAGCACCTGCCCGACATCGGTGAGCTTCACGGCAGCCCCGTTGCGGTAGGCCACGATGATGTCGCGATAATCGGCGGCCTTGCGGCCCTGGTCGTTGGCGTAGAGCTGGTAGCGGCGCTCACCCGCGTCGATCTCGCCTTTCGGCGAATTGGCATTGGCCGAGGCCAGAGCCGCCCGGATGCCTTCGAGGCCGATGCCGTAGTTGAACAGGGCGGTGGGATCGAGTTCGACCCGCACCGCCGGCAGGGAGGAGCCGCCGATATCGACGTTGCCGACCCCGGGGAGCTGCGACAGCTTCTGCTGCACCACGGTGGCGGCGGAATCGTAGACCTGGCCACGCGTCAGCGTCTCCGAGGTCATGCCGAGGATGATGATCGGCGTGTCGGCGGGGTTGAACTTCCGGTAGGTCGGGTTCTGCCGCAGCGCAGTCGGCAGGTCGGCGCGGGCCGCGTTGATGGCCGCCTGGACGTCGCGGGCCGCGCCGTCGATGTCGCGGTTCAGGCCGAACAGCAGCACGATCCGGGTCGAGCCCAGCGTGTTGGTCGACGTCATCTCGTTGACGTCCGCGATGGCGCCGAGCCGCCGTTCCAACGGCGCCGCCACGGTGGTGGCCATGGTGTCGGGGGAAGCGCCGGCCATCTGGGCCTGGACCAGGATGACCGGGAAGTCGATCTGCGGCAGCGGCGCCACCGGCAGCTTCAGGAACGCGAACAGCCCGGCAAGCAGCACCCCGATGGTCAGCAGCGTGGTCGCGACCGGGCGCCGGATGAACGGCTCGGAGATGTTCACGGCAGCGCCTCGCCGCCTGCCAGATCAGGATCGCGCCGACCGGAAATCCGCCGCTCCAGCCGGTCAAACGCCAAATAAATCACCGGTGTCGTGAACAGCGTCAGCACCTGGCTGACGATCAAACCGCCGGCGATGCAGATGCCGAGCGGCTGGCGCAGCTCCGAGCCCACCCCGGTGCCGAGGATCAGCGGCACTGCAGCGAACAAAGCCGCCAGGGTCGTCATCAGGATCGGCCGGAAGCGCAGCAGGCAGGCTTGGAAGATCGCCTCCCGGGGATCGAGCCCGTCCTCGCGCTCGGCCTGGAGCGCGAAGTCGATCATCATGATCGCGTTCTTCTTCACGATGCCGATCAGCAGCACGATGCCGATCACCGCGATGATGTCGAGCGACAAGCCGAACAGCATCAGGCCGAGCAACGCCCCGATCCCCGCCGACGGCAGGGTCGAGAGGATCGTGATCGGGTGGATGAAGCTCTCGTAGAGCACGCCCAGCACGATGTAGACCGTGACGATCGCCGCCAGCACGAGGAACAGCTCGTTGCCGAGCGCCGACTGGAAGGCGAAGACTGAACCCTGGGGCACCACCCGGAACGAGGGCGGCAGCCCGATCTCGGCCTTGACCGCGTCGATCGCCTCGACTGCCTGTCCCAGGGCCGCGCCGGGGGCGAGGTTGAACGACACGGTGGTGGCCGGGAACTGGCCGAGATGCGAGATCAAGAGCGGCGCCCGCCGCTCGCTGATCCGCGCCACCGCGGAGAGCGGCACCTGCCCGTTGGTCGCCGTGGAGGAGGGCAGGTAGATCGAATCGAGGCTGCGGAGCGTCGTGTGCAGCTTCGGATCGGCCTCCAGGATCACCCGATACTGGTTGGACTGGGTGAAGATCGTCGAGATGATCCGCTGGCCGAAAGCGTCGTAGAGGGCGTTGTCGATGGTCGCCGGGGTGATGCCGTAGCGGCCGGCTGTGGGCCGGTCGATGGTCACGTAGGCGGCGAGCCCCTCGCCCTGGTGGTCGCTGGCCACGTCCCGCACCACGGGCGATTGCGCCAGCGCCTCGGTGAAGCGGGGCACCCAGGTCTCGAAATCCTCGATGTTCGGGCTTTCCAGGATCACTTGGTACTGGGTCGCCGAGACCGCCGTGTCGATTGTCAGGTCCTGGACCGGCTGCATGTAGAGCCGCATGCCGGGCTGGTTGGCGGCCGCTGCCGAGATCCGCCGGATGATCGCGCTGGCGGACGCCGTGCGCGCGTCCCGGGGCTTCAGGTTGATCAGCATCCGGCCGGAATTGAGCGTGACGTTCTGGCCGTCGACCCCGATGAACGACGACAGGCTGGCGACGTCCGGGTCCTTCAGGACGAGCTCGGCCATGCGCTGCTGGCGCTCGGCCATGGCGGCGTAGGAGACCGATTGGTCGGCCTGGGTGATGCCCTGGATCACGCCGGTATCCTGGACCGGGAAGAAGCCCTTCGGGATCACCGCGAACAGGTAGACGGTCAGCCCCAGCGTCCCCACCGCCACCAGCAGGGTCAGGCCCTGGTGGTTCAGCACCACCCGCAGCGCCCGGCCGTAGGCCTCGATCGTGCCGTCGATGGCGCGCCGGCCCAGCCGGGAGATCGCACCCTCGCGACGGCGGACCTGCGCCTCGGGCACGTGCTTCAGGAGCCGGGCGCAGAGCATCGGCACCAGGGTCAGCGACACCACCGCCGAGATCACGATGGTGGCGGCCAGCGTGATGGCGAATTCGTGAAACAGCCGCCCGACCACGTCGCCCATGAACAGAAGCGGGATCAGCACGGCGATCAGCGAGACGGTCAGCGAGATGATCGTGAAGCCGATCTCGCGGGAGCCCTTGAGCGCCGCCTCGAGCGGTGAATCGCCGGCCTCGACGTGGCGGGCGATGTTCTCGATCACCACGATGGCGTCGTCGACCACGAAGCCGGTGGCGATGGTCAGCGCCATCAGCGACAGGTTGTCGAGGGAGAAGCCGTACAGGTCCATCACCGAAAGGGCGCCGACCAGCGACAGGGGTACCGACAGGCTCGGGATCAGGGTCGCCGACAGGCTGCGCAGGAACAGGAAGATCACCAGCACGACGAGCGCGATGGCGAGGCCCAGCTCGAACTGCACGTCCTCCACGGAGGCGCGGATCGTGGTGGTCCGGTCGGTGAGCGGCGCCACCGCCACGGCGGCCGGCAGGCTCGCCTGCATCTGCGGCAGCAGTGCCTTGATCTTGTCGACCGTGGCGATGACGTTGGCGCCCGGCTGGCGCTGGATGTTGAGGATCACCGCCGGGGTCGCGTCGGCCCAGGCGCCGAGCTTGGTGTTCTCCGGTCCCTCGACCACGTCGGCCACCTCCGAGAGCATCACCGGGGCGCCATTGCGATAGGCAATGATCGCCGCATTGTAGGCCTTCGGGTCTCGGATCTGGTCGTTGGCGTTGATCGCGTAGGATTGCTTGGGCCCGTCGATCGTGCCCTTCGGCGTGTTGACGTTGAGGTTGGTGATGGTGGTGCGCAGGTCGTCGATGTTGAGCCCGTAGGCGGCGAGCGCCCGCGCGTTGAACCGCACCCGGACGGACGGGCGCTGGCCGCCCGAGATGCTCACGAGACCGACCCCTGCCACCTGACTGATTTTTTGCGCCAAGCGCGACTCTGCGAGGTCGCGCACCTGGGTCAGCGGGAGCGTCTTGGAGGTGAGCGCCAGGGTCAGCACCGGCGCGTCGGCCGGGTTGACCTTGGCGTAGATCGGCGGCGCCGGCAGGTCCGAAGGGAGCAAATTACCGGCGGCGTTGATCGCCGCCTGGACCTGCTGCTCGGCGATATCGAGGGACAGGTCCAGGCTGAACTGCAGGGTGATGACCGAGGCGCCCGCGGAGGATTGCGAGGTCATCTGGTTGAGGTTGGCGAGCTGGCCGAACTGCCGCTCCAGCGGCGCGGTGACCGAGGAGGTCATCACCTCGGGGCTGGCGCCCGGATAGAAGGTCTGGATCTGGATCGTCGGATAGTCGACGGCCGGCAGCGCCGAGACCGGCAGGTTCAGGTAGGACACGCCGCCGACGATCAGGATCGCCAGCATCAGCAGTGTGGTGGCGACCGGGCGGAGGATGAAGAGGCGGGACGGATTCATGGGCGGGACCCTCCCCTCCCCCCCCTGCGGGGGAGGGTACCCTGCGAAGCAGGGGGGGAGAGGGGAGCGACGGTGCAGAACAGGACGCGGGCCTTCATGAAGGTTGCGCCCATTTTGTAAGCGTCGCTCCCGTCTCCCGACCCCTGCTGACGCAGGGGCCACCCTCCCCCGCAGAGGGGGGAGGGAATGAAGCGGCTATCGCGTGCCAACCGCGCCCTCACTGCGCCTGACGGCGCCGGTGCCGACGACCGCCCTCCGCTGTCCCTTGCGAATCCGTCGTCGTGCCATCGGCCGGCGCAGCGGACTTCACGTCACCCTTGCCGTCCGGCTTCGCCTCGGCGGCCTTGCCGTCGCCGGCAGCCGCGGCGCCCTCGGTGATCCGCACCGGCGCGCCGTCCTTGAGCCGGTCGGTGCCGTCCGTGACGACCCGATCCCCCGGCTTCAGTCCCGAGGCCACCACCGTGTTGGTCCCGTCGGTCTCGCCCGTCTTGATCGGCCGGACCGTGACCTTGTTGTCCCCGTCCATCAGGTAGACGTAGGTGCCGGGCGTGCCCTGGAGCAGGCTCGCATTCGGCACCAGTGTCGCCTCCCGCACCGTGTCGACCGTCAGCTTGGCGTTGACGAACTGGTTCGGAAACAGCTCCTCGTCGGCGTTGTCGAACAGGGCGCGCAGCTTCACCGTGCCGGTGGTCGTGTCGATCTGGTTGTCGACCGTGTCGAGCCGGCCGGTGGCGATCTCGTGGGCGTCGCCGCGATCGTAGGCCCGCACGGTGAGCTTGGTCCCGGCCCGCACCTGCCGCATCACCCGGGCGACGTCGTCCTCCGGCAGGGTGAAGATCACCGAGATCGGGTGGAGCTGGGTCACCACCACGATCGCCGTGGAGGCGGCCGAGATGTAGTTGCCCTGGTCGACCTGCCGGAGGCCGACCCGCCCGTCCACCGGCGCCGTGATGTGCGTGTAGGCGATGTTGAGCTTCTGCTGGTCGACGAGCGCCTGGTCGGCCGCGATCGTCCCTTCGTTCTGCTTCACCAGGGCGGCCTGGGTGTCGACGTTCTGCTTCGAGATCGAATCCTGACGGTTCAGCGTCTGGTAGCGCTGGAGGTCGAGCTTCGCGTTCTGGAGGAGCGCCTGATCGCGGGCGAGCTGGCCCTGGTACTGGGCGAGCAGCGCCTCGTAGGGCCGGGAATCGATCTGCGCGAGTTCGTCGCCGGCCTTGACGGTCTGGCCCTCGCGGAACTTCACCTGCATGAGATAGCCGCTGATCTGCGACTTCACCGTCACGGTGGCGAGCGGCGTCACCGTGCCGAGGCCCTGGAGGATCACCGGCATGTCGCCGGTCGTCACCGAGGCGATCCCCACCGCCTGCGGCATGTCGGCCCCGCCGCGCCGGCCGCCATGGCCGCCGGTATGCTGCGCCGTCGCGGGCTCGGCCCCCTTGGTGGTCCGGGCCTCGTACCAGCGATGGCCGATCGCCCCGGCGCCGGCGAGCAGCACCAGGATCACGAGCCAGCGGATCGGCCGGAACCGCCGCCGCCCGACATCGCGCGCGGGCGTCTCACCGGGCTGGTAGGCGCGGGCGGTGTCGGTCCGGATCGGTGAACTCTCGTTCATGTCTGACTCGTGTCTGACGGCAGCCCGGGCCCGCCGCACTGGCGACCATGGAAGGCCCTAGCCCCGCGTGTCCAAACCCCTGTGCCGGCCCCCGCGACGCCGGTCCCGGAGGCTGAGTCTGAGATCGTTGCCGATTCGTGTCGTGGCGCGGCGGAAACGACACCTGACGCGGAGTCCAAGCCCATGATGTTATCTGGGGCCTGTACGGCTCCTGACTGCGGCGACATCTTCGCCACCGGGACAGTGTCGAAGCGATGCCCGCCCAATGCGCCGTCACTAGGGCGGTGAGGTTTCAGTCGTGTTGCTGGTGTTCCTGTTGCGGAGCCGCATAGGCGCGCAGCACTGCCTGGAGCGCCCCGTCCACAGGGGTCACCGGCAGGGCGCGTCGCAGGGTCACGCCAAGACCCGCGATCAGCAGTGCGAGGAGAAGGCAGCGTGAGGCCGTCCGCATCGTCGGTTCCGAACGGTCGCTGGCGATCATGGCTTCGCACGGCGACCGCGAGATCGGCCGCTCGCGATCGGGCGGCGGAGTTCCGGTCGAAAGCCTAGCCCCAAAACGTCGAAAGGACCACCGACCCGCAAGTCGATGGTCCTTCGAGAGGACCGGGGCGGCTTCCTGATGGCAGAGCGAGGGGGCGAAGCCCTGCCGGCAGGTGTGCCGCACCGGCCGTGACGAGAAACTACGATACGAGTGATGAAAGTCAACATTCGTCAGCCGTCAGATTTCGGAGGCGCGATGCGTCTGTGCGCATGCGCACATTCCGCAAGGATCGGTGGCCATGCTACAGGCCGGCCATGCTGAGCCCGTCCCGGCCCGACCACCCGTTTCACGCCGCATGAATCCGGTCTTCGCGACGCTGCCCACGACGGTGTTCGAGACGATGTCGCGGCTCGCCCGGGCCCACGGCGCGGTCAATCTCGGCCAGGGCTTCCCCGACGATCCCGGGCCCGCCGACATCCGCCAGCACGGTGCCCGGGCCCTGGTCGACGGCTGGAACCAGTACCCGCCGATGATGGGCGTGCCGGCCCTGCGTCAGGCGATCGCGGCGCATTACGCGGCGCATCAGGGTCTCGCCCTCGATCCGGAGACCGAGGTGATGGTGACATCGGGCGCCACCGAGGCGCTGGCCGGTGCGTTGCTGGCTCTGGTCGAGCCCGGCGACGAGGTCGTGCTGTTCGCGCCCATGTACGACGCCTACCTGCCGCTGGTCCGGCGCGCCGGCGGCGTGCCGCGGGTCGTGACCCTGACGCCGCCGGCGTTCCGCCTCGACGAGGCTGCCCTGGAGGCGGCCTTCAGCGACCGCACCCGGGTCGTGCTGGTGAACAATCCGCTCAACCCCAGCGCCACCCTGTTCGGACAGGACGATCTCGCGCTTCTGGCCCACTATTGCCGCCGCTTCGACGTGACGGTGCTGTGCGACGAGGTCTGGGAGCACGTGGTCTTCGATGGCGCGCGCCATACGCCGCTCATGGCGCTGCCCGGCATGCGCGAGCGGACCGTGAAGATCGGCTCGGCGGGCAAGATCTTCTCGCTCACCGGCTGGAAGGTCGGCTTCGTGATGGCCGATGCCCGGCTGATGCAGGGGCTAGCCAAGGCGCATCAGTTCCTCACCTTCACCACGCCGCCGAACCTCCAGGAGGCGGTAGCGTACGGCCTCGCCAAGCCCCCGGATTGGTTCGACGCCATGCGGGCGGGTTATGCCCGGTCCCGAGACCGGCTGGCCGGCGGATTGCGGGCGCTCGGCTTCGATGTCCTGCCGGCCCAGGCGACGTGGTTCCTCAACCTCGACATCGCGGGCCTCGGCCTCGGGGACGATGCCGCGTTCTGCGAGGCGCTCGTCACGCGGCACGGCGTGGCGGCGATCCCGGTGAGCGCCTTCTACCCCGACACCTCCATGCGGACCCTCGTGCGCCTCTGCTTCGCCAAGGACGACGCCACCCTCGACACCGCCCTCGACCGGATGAGCGGGCTCACCCGGAGCCGGCCATGATGGACGCGGGGCCATTCCTTGCGGGGATCCGACCGTGGGGCCACATCGTTGAAAGTGATGGCTTCCGCACGGACCGCAACCATGGATTTTACCCAGGCCCCCCCGACCGGCTGCTTCGCCCGGACCGAGACCCGTCCCGGCGGCGAGGACCGCCTCGGCGCCCGCCCGCCCTTCCTGTCGGCGGATCTCGGCCGGGAGGCGAGCCTCGCCCGGCTGGAGACGCTGGCCCACCTGATGGACACGGCCTTCGTGATCCCGGGGATCAACCGGCGCGTCGGGTTCGACGCGCTGATCGGCCTCGTGCCGGTGATCGGCGACGTGGCCGGCATGGTGATCTCGTCCTTCATCGTCTACGAGGCCAAGCGCCTTGGAGCGCCGGGCTGGCTGGTGGCCCGGATGGGGCTCAACGTGGCCTTCGACGGTCTGATCGGCGCGGTGCCGATCGCGGGCGACCTGTTCGACGCGGCCTTCAAGGCCAACCGCCGGAACGTCGGCCTGCTGCGCCGCTGGATGGAGCGCAGCGGCGGCCTGCGCCCGAGCGAGATCGAGGGCACCGCGACCCGGCTCGACGGCTGAGGGGTGTTGGAGGGACGGGCACCGTCCTTCCGCCCACGGGCCCGGCGCGCTTGAAAACCGAGACTGGGCGCTTCCGCTTCTCTTCCTCCCCCCGCAGAGGGGAGAGGGGGATACGTGGAGAGACCTATCCACGTCTCCGACCCAGATGCGTCGGTCGCGCCATCCATAGCGCGGGGTGGCCGAGCCCCCGTCGGCTTGGGAGCCTCCAGCCATGAACGAACTTGCCCGCCCCGGCGACGGCATGGCCGTGCCCGCTCCGATGCCGGGCGCCCAACCGCTCGTCCTGCGGCCGGACGAGGGCGCCCCCCCGCCGCTCGCCCCGGCCGGGCGCCGTGGCCTGTCGCCGATCAACCGGCGGCGGCTCGACAATTTTCGCCGCAACCGCCTCGGTTTCGCGTCGTTCCTGATCTTCACGATCCTGTTCGTCGCCAGCCTGTTCGCCGAGTTCATCGCCAACGATCGGCCGATCCTCCTGTCCTACAAGGGCGAGTGGCTGGTGCCGGTGCTGGTCGACTACCCGGAGGAAAAGTTCGGCGGCTTCCTCGCGCAGACCGATTACCGCTCCTCCGAGATCCGCAAGGAGATCGCGCAGAACGGCTGGGCGCTCTGGCCGCCGATCCGCTTCTCCTACGACACGATCAACGAGGATCTGCCGACCCCCTCGCCGTCGCCACCGACCTGGATGCTCACGGACGCGCAGTGCCGGCCGGTCGCGGAAAAGCTCGGCGGCACGACCTGCGCCGACATCCCCCAGCACTGGCTCGGCACCGACAACACCACCCGGGACGTGCTGGCGCGGGTGATCTACGGCTTCCGCATCTCGGTGCTGTTCGGCCTGATCCTGGCCGCGGTCTCGTCGGCCATCGGCGTGGTGGCGGGGGCCGTGCAGGGTTATTTCGGCGGCTGGGTCGATCTCGCCTTCCAGCGCTTCATCGAGGTCTGGGGCGGGATCCCGACCCTCTACCTAATCATCATCATCTCGGCCTTCATCGCGCCGGGCTTCTTCGTGCTGCTCGGGATCATGCTGCTGTTCTCCTGGGTGGCGCTGGTCAGCGTCGTGCGCGCCGAGTTCCTGCGCGCCCGGAACTTCGAGTATGTCCGCGCCGCCCGGGCGCTCGGCCTGTCGAATATTCGGATCATGACGGTCCACCTGCTGCCGAACGCCATGGTGGCGACGCTGACCTTCCTGCCGTTCATCCTGAACGGCTCGATCACGACCCTGACCTCGCTGGACTTCCTCGGCTTCGGCCTGCCGCCGGGTTCGCCCTCGCTGGGCGAACTCCTTGCCCAGGGCAAGGACAACCTCACGGCACCCTGGCTCGGGCTCACGGGCTTCCTGGTGATCGCCGTGATGCTGAGCTTGCTCGTCTTCGCCGGCGAAGCCGTGCGCGATGCATTCGACCCGCGCAAGACCTTTGCCTGACCCTCGGGTTGGCAGGACTTGAGGTTATCGGCGCGCGAATCAGTCGGATGCCCGACGGGGCCGAATGTCGCTGCGGCCCGCGGGTTTCACGAAATCTTGCGCGGAGACTGCTGATGTTCTGTGCAGAGCGCTAAACCCGAACGCTGGACCGTCCGAGACTGCGATCGCCTCGGGGCGTAAAGGTCTCTCCCATCTACGAAAACTAGCTTTCAGGATCCGCCCAGCATTCGCGCGTCAGACCGCGATAAAGCGACTGCGAAGTGCCTTCCCGTTGTCGCCAATGCAACCGCACCCTGTAGAGACGGGCTCTTAATGCACACTTAGACTTATGTCCGCGCGCAGATCCGTATAAGGGTGAGCTTGCTTTTTCCGACCGGTGTCTTAACTCGCGAAAAGAGCGGTTCCCACCAGGTTTTGAAGCAAGGAAGAGAAAATGTCTGACGCTGTGCTGACAGCCCAACTGGATTACATCGAACGGACCGTGGACGTCGTCGCGGCCTACGTTTCCAACAACTCGCTGCCCTCGGCCGAATTGCCCAGCCTGATCGCGAGCATCCACGGCGCGTTGAATTCGATCGCCTCCGGATCGGTCACCCCGGTCGTCGACACGGTCGAGCGGCCGACCCCGGCCCAGATCCGCAAGTCGATCCGGCCCGACGGCCTGATCAGCTTCATCGACGGCAAGTCGTACAAGACGCTGAAGCGCCACCTCACCAAGCACGGCCTGGACCCGCAGACCTATCGCGAGCGCTTCGGGCTGCCGGCCGATTACCCGACCACGTCGGCGAATTACTCGGCGCAGCGCTCGGCACTGGCCAAGAGCCTCGGCCTCGGTCAGCCCGGCCGCGGCCAGCAGGCCGATCAGGACGATGAGGCCGCTGACGATACGGTTTCCGCCGCCCCGCAGGGCCGGCGCCAGGGTGCCGCGGGCCGCGGCCGCCGCAAGAACGAGGCGGCCTGAGGGCTCGCCAGGAGGGTCGGCTCCGGTTCAGGCCGCGAGCCGTCCCTCCAGCGGGAAGACCTTGGCGGGGTTCAGCATCCAGTCCGGATCGAACACCGCCTTGACCCGCATCTGCTGATCGAGATCGACCTGATCGTACTGGAAGCGCATCAATTCGCGCTTCTCGATGCCGACGCCGTGCTCGCCGGTCAGGCAGCCGCCGACCTCGACGCAGAGCTTCAGGATCTCGTCGCCGGCTTCCTCGGCCTTCTGCAACTCGCCGGCCTTGTTGATGTCGAACAGGATCAGCGGGTGCAGGTTGCCGTCGCCGGCGTGGAACACGTTGGCGACGCGCAGACCCTTCCCGGCGCAGATCGCGCCGATCCGCTCCAGCACCGGCCCGAGCTGGCCGGTGGGGATCGTGCCGTCCATGCAGATGTAATCGGAGATCCGGCCGGTGGCCCCGAAGGCCGATTTGCGGCCCTTCCAGATCGCGGCCGATTCCGCTTCCGAGCGCGAGACCCGCAGGCTGGTCGGGCGGAAACCTTCCGCGATGCGCTCGATCCGCGCCAGCATCGCCCCGCACTCGGTATCCGAGCCCTCGACCTCGATGATCAGCATCGCCTCGGCGTCGCGGGGATAGCCGGCCTGGGCGAAGTCCTCGGTGATCAGGATCGCCTCGCGATCCATGTATTCGATCGCCACCGGGATGATGCCGGCCGCGATGATCGCCGCAACGCAATCGCCCGCATCCTCGACCTTCGAGAAGCCGACCAGCGCCGGCCGCGCGCCCTCGGCAGCGCGCAGGATCCGCACCGTCGCCTCGGTGACGATCCCGAGCTGCCCCTCCGAGCCGCAGACGAGGCCGAGCAGGTCATAGCCGCCGGCATCGAGGTGCTGGCCGCCGATCTCCACCACGGTGCCGTCGTTGAGCACCAGGGTGACGCCGAGCAGGTTGTTGGTGGTCACGCCGTATTTGAGACAGTGCGCGCCGCCGGAATTCATCGCGATGTTGCCCGCGATGGTGCAGGCGAGCTGGCTCGACGGGTCGGGGGCGTAGAAGAAGCCCTCGTGGCTGACCGCCCCCGAGATCGCCAGGTTGGTGATGCCGCTCTGCACCCGGGCGGTGCGGTTGGCGAAATCGAGGTCGAGCACCTTGGTCATCTTGCCGACGCCGAGGATGATCGCGTCGGCCTGCGCGATGGCGCCGCCCGCCAGCGAGGTGCCGGCACCCCGGGGCACCACCCGGACGCCGTTGGCGTGGCAATACGCCATGATCGCCGAGACCTCCGCGGTGGTGGAGGGCAGCACCACGGCCAGCGGCATCTGCCGGTAGGCGGTCAGCCCGTCGGTCTCGAAGGCCCGGCGCTCGTCCTCGCTCACCACCAGAGCCTCCGGCGCCACCAGGGGCGCGAGGCCGGCCAAAATCGCCTCGCGCCGGGCGAGGATGGCGGGATCGGGGTCGGGGAAGCGGATCGACATGGGGCTGGAGCCCTCGATTTGTGTGGCGTGCCGGCAGCATGGACCCGGGCGGGCGCGGCTTCAACCGCGTTGCGGGCGGCCGACCTGCGGCGCTGCGTCGTCCCGGCGTCACATTTCAACCACGACGGCTGCCTAGCGTCGGCGTTCACGCTTCGCATCGCCGGCCCGGCCGCCGGGTTCAGAACGGAACCGATGAACGCTCCCGCCTCCAGCGCCCTGCGCGACGACCTCTACGACGCGCCGGCGCCGCATCTGGCCACCACCCGGGATCTCGGGATCCGCAGCCTGCAGCTCGGCATCGCAGCCCTCCAGGAGGCGAGCGCGGCGTTCCAAGGCCGGCTCGGCGTGGCCTTCGAGGAAGCGGTGCAGACGATCCTGCAGAGCAAGGGCCGGGTGATCGTCAGCGGCATCGGCAAGAGCGGCCATGTCGGGCGCAAGATCGCCGCGACGCTGGCCTCCACCGGCACCCACGCGTTCTTCGTCCACCCCACCGAGGCAAGCCACGGCGACCTCGGGATGATCGCCCGGGACGACGTGATCATCGCGCTGTCGTGGTCGGGCGAGACCGCGGAACTGTCGGACCTCGTGGGCTTCAGCCGCCGCTTCTCGATCCCGCTGGTCGCCATCACACGCAACGGCGAGAGCACGCTCGGCCGGGCCGCCGACGTGCTGCTGGAGCTGCCCCGGGTCCGCGAATCCTGCCCGCACGACCTCGCGCCGACCTCCTCCAGCCTGGTCCAGCTCGCGCTGGGCGACGCGCTGGCGGTGGCGCTGCTGGAGCGGCGCGGCTTCACCTCGGCGCGCTTCCACACGCTCCATCCCGGCGGCACGCTCGCCGCCCGCCTCAAGACCGTGCAGCAGGTGATGCACGGGCCGCAGGACATGCCGCTGGTCCACGAGACCGCGCTGATGTCCGAGGTGCTGATCGAGATCGCGGCGCGGCGCTACGGCTGCGTCGGCGTCACCGATGGGGCCGGGCGCCTCGTCGGCATCGTCACGGACGGCGACCTGCGCCGCCACATGGGCCCGGCGCTCCTCGACACGCAGGTCTCCACGATCATGACCCGCGATCCGGTCACCGTGGAGCCGCACAAGCTCGCCCAGGCGGCGCTGGAAGTGATGAACCGCCGGCTCATCACCGCGATCTTCGCGGTCACGGACGGGCGGCCGGTGGGCATCGTCCACGTCCACGACCTGTTGCGCGCCGGCATCGCCTGACCGGCCAGGGCTCTGTCCTGGCGACCCGCCAAAGGGCGACGCCCTTTGGAATCCCGGATATCAGAGCGCGAAATCGGGACAAGCCTTACAGCCGCGCCAGCAGCTCCGCCTTCTTGTCGGAGAATTCCCGGTCGGTGAGCACGCCCCGGGCGTGCAACTCGGCCAGCCGCTCGATGGTGGCGAGCACGTCGCCCGGCGGAGCTTGATCCGGCACGGGTGCCGGTGTCGGAGCCTCCGCCGGATCCGCCTGCCGCGGGGCAGCTGTCTCCGCCTCGATGCGGCGCAGCCGGGCGAGATCGATGGCGCCGGCCTGCCCGGTGAAGCCGAGGCTGCCGTTCGCTTGCGAGACCCCCGTGATGTGGTGCTCGCCCGTGTCGTAGACCGCCACGCCTGCCCCCGATTCGACGGCAAGCCGCCGGCTCTCCGGAAAATAGGCGTAGCGCATCCCGTTCTGCGAGCCGGTGCTCGCCGGGAACCCGAGATCCGCCGGCCACCATTCGCCGCCACCGCGCCGCGACGCCGGGGCCGTCTCCGAAAAGCCGCTCGCCGGCAGCGCGGCGGCGAGTTCGGTGCAGAGGGCATCGACCTGCGCCTTCAGCCCGTTGTCGAACATCCGGCCGACCATCACCATGCCGCCCGAGAACCACTGGCCCATCCCCCCGAGGTCGGGATGGTCGAACTGCGCCATGGTCCCGTGGCCGCGCTCCAGCGCCCGCACGAGGTGACGCACCGCATCGAGGCTGACCCCGTGGCGTTCGGCGACGCTCTGCAGGCCCGAGGCATGGTCGAACCGCCCGTCATCGAGGAACGCGGCGGCCGTGGTGCCGCTGTCGGACGAACCCATGAGCCAGCTCCCGAATGTCGTAGGGCGGATAGGACATGCCTGGGCTCGGCTCGAAGATGACGCCGGCCGGGCTCAGGACGGATCTGCAATGCGGACACAATCCGCAGTTGCTGGCGCCGGTTCCGGCCCGCGTCAGCCTGCGGCCGGCGGGAACGGCCCCGCGATGGTGAAGTCGGTGATCGGCCGGCGGCCGTTCGGGGTCTCCCGCGGCCGCTGCTCCTCGGTGAGCTCGGCCTCCGGAATCTTGCGGCCGACCGCGAAGGCGGCCTCGATCCGGTGGTTCTCGGGCAGGCGCAGCACTTCCGGGGCGCGGACATGGTCGAAGCCGACCATGCCGTGGGCGTGCCAGCCCTGGTGGATCGCCTGGAGCTGGAACGCCAGGGAGGCGGTGCCGGCATCGAAGGAGTGGCTGTAGGAGGGTTTCAGCTCATCCCCGACCTTCATGAACCCGTTCGAGACCAGGAACAGGATCGCGCCGGTGCCCGAGACCCATTTCTGATTGCCGGGCACCAGCAGGCCGAGGAACGTCTCCCAATGGGCATCGCCCCGGAGCGCGTAGAGGAAGCGCCAGGGCTGCGAGTTGTAGGCCGAGGGCGACCAGCGCGCCGCCTCGATCATCCGCAGCAGCTCGGATTCGGGCACGGCCTCGCCCGTGAAGGCCCGGGGCGAGTGCCGCTTCACGAAGACCGGATCGATGGCGTGGTCGGGCTGGCGGGGCGGGGGCAGGCTCAAGGCTTCGTCTCCGGAGGGCGTGGGCGCCCGGCTGGCCGAGCTTGCCCGAAACGGCCGGTCGGAGGCAACGGCGGCCTCACGCCACGCTGCGCTCGATCTCCTCCTCGTCGCAGATCACGCCGGCATTGCCCTCGAATTCCGCGGCGAGGTCCACGGGCGCGTGGGTCGGGGCCGGGGAGACCCGGTCGCGCGCAAAGGTCGCCAGGAACAGGCGCATGACGTGGCGGACGCCCGCGTCGTTGATGGTGCGCTGGTCCTCGTTGTAGTAGCGCCCGGCATTCACGTTGCTGGTGACGATGTCGTAGGCCGGAAAATACACCGCCCGCGGATCGCCCCGGCCGACCACCTCGCCGGCCGCCACCCGCAGCACCGACTTGGAGTAGCTGTTCGACTCCATCACGTGCCGGTCCATGTAGGTGGCGATCATCGGCACCGGCGAGACCGTGAAGATCACCCGCGCCTTCGGGTTCACGCTCCAGAGCCGGTCGAGGAAGCCGTTGAGGTCGCCCAGCACCTCGCCCGCGCCCGCGTTGACGCACGCGTAGAGGTCCGGATCGAAGGTGCCGCCCGCGACGCCGGGGGCGAGCGGCAGCGCCGCGCCATCGGCCCGCCAGCGCCAGCCCTCCGTGAGGCCGAGCGTCAGCACGAACACGTCGAGCGTCTCGAACAGGCGGCGCACCTCGGCGAGATGCGCGTCGCGGGCCGCGATCACCTCGGCCTCGCTGGCGAAGCCCGCCGGCTCGACCGTGGGGCGGAACGGGTCGACGTAGCGGCCGTCGTCGCGCAGCCACGCCTTCAGCTCCGGCTCGAATTGCCCGTAGGCCCGGTCGAACAGCTGCACGAATTGGCGCGTGTAGTAGAGGTTGCCGTAGCGCGCCGAGAACGTGCCGAACTGGCGGGCATTGGCCTCCTCGGCGCTCATGCCGGGAGTCGGCGGCTCGGTCAGATAGTAGTTGAACCCGGCGCCGCGCACCGCCTCGGCCACCCGCTGCGCGAAGCAGGAGCCGCCGGTGGCGACCTTGTCGGTCGGCGCGATCACGAACGTGTCCTTCGGGTGCGGATTGACCGCGAAGGGCGGCACATTGGTCACGACCTTGCGCCAGAATCGCTCGGCCGGTAGACCCGTATACGGATTCAACGCCATCTTCGAACCCTCTTCCTCACGACGGCGACGGCCCTCGGGACCGCTGACCCGTCTGCTGACACCGGCACGCGACGTGGCCCTGAACGACCTGCCCCGGCGCGCCCGCAGCGCGTTCACGTTTCCGACGTCCAGTTGGGCCCCCACCTGGGCGACACCATGGCGGAACCGCGCCCGCGCCGCCACCGGCCGGGACGGGCCGAGCATCGCGGTGCTGGGCAATTGCCAGGCCCGGGGCGTCGCCCAGGCGATGCGCCTGCTCGCGCCGAAGAGCCCGGTCCGCTACCTGCCCATGGGCTCGCTGAAGCGCGACCACGGCCATATCGACACTCTGGTCCGAACCCTGCGGGCCCACGATCACGTCTTCTCGCAAACCTTCCCGGCCGGGCTGATCCCGGGGGGCGACGCCGCCACCCTGCGGGCCGCGGACCCGCGGCTCAAGCTGTTCCCGTCGATCGTGTTCTCGGCCTTCCACCCCGACATGGTCTATGCCGGCCAAGCCTCGGACCTCGCCGCGCTGAAGCTCGCGCCGTCTCCGATGGGGCAGTACCACTCGGCGATCGTGCTGACCGCTCATCGGCTCGGGCTCGCGCCTGAGCGCACCGCCGCTCTGTTCCGCGAGGATGTCTTCCGGCGCCTCGGCTATCTCGACCATTGGGATCCGGCCGTGCGGGAACTCGTCGGCGCCGCCGAGGCCGTGGGTTTCGGCCTGGAGCGCGAGCTGACACGCTGGGCGCGCCGGGGCGCCTTCATGCACCTGATGAACCACCCGAAGGCGCATGTCGTCGGCGACATCGCCCGGCGCCTGCTCGTGGAGAGCGGGATCGCCCCGGAGCCCGTGGAGATCGAGGATTACCTCGGCGACGAGCTGACCCAGGACGTGATCTGGCCGATCTACCCGGCGGTCGCCGAGCAGTTCGGGCTGACCGGATCGTACCTGTTCAAGGCCAAGGCGGTGAGATCCAAGGTCGTGGGTGAGGCGTTTCCGGTGCTCTACGACCTGCCGGGCTTCATCGCGGCGAGCTTTTCGATCTACGATGCCCTGCCGGCCGGCGACCTCACCTGTCCGCGGGTGGAGGCCTGGCTCGCCGCGCCGGAGATCGTGGCGTTGTTCCGGGCGGGCTGAACCCGCTCAGCCGGTGGCGCAGAGCGGCGCGCCGCGATGCGCCTCACCAAGCCCCTCGACCATCGCGCGAACCAGCCGGTTGACCTCCTGCACCTGGAACGGCTTGCGCAGGAAAAAGCTGCCCGGAACGCCGGTGCGGCCCATCGTGTCGGTCGAGGTGTAGACCACCGGCCGGTCCGGATGGATCGTCCGGAAGGCGTGCGCCACCGTCCAGCCGTCGATCAGGCCGGGTAGATGGATGTCGGTGAACAGCCAGTCGATGGCCGCGCCCTGCGCGCGCAGGAGTGTCAGCGCCGCCTCGCCGGTGGAGGCCTCGACCACCCGGATGCCGTGCGTCTCGCACAGGCTCGCGATGATCTCGAGGAGCAGGTAGCTGTCCTCGACGATGAGGACGCTCTGGACGGGGCGCATGGCGGGATGTCCGGTGTTCGGGCTGCCGATTAGGGGCGCGATAGGGTTGATGATGTCTTAATCGTCCCCGTCGGTCTGGTACCGGACGCTGCCACACCGGAGCGATGCTGTTGCAGCGCCGCAACCGATCCGCGTGAAATCACCCGTTCGGTCGCGCCGCCCCGGCGCTGCCGCATTCCGGGCGCGTCCCGGGTGCGTCAGCGCACGGCGTCGAGCGGCGTGGATCGCCACCACGCGCCCGTGCCGCCCGGTGGAACCGTCGCTTAACCATCCGCGCCTACCAACGGCATCAGAACGACGCGGACCCGCCTCGAAGACCCGCAGCCGGCCTTCGGCACCGCTCGAGGAGTTTTGACGATCATGCCCCAGCGTTTCCGTGCCGCCGCCCTCGGCCTCGCCCTCGTCGCCGGTCTCGGCCTCGGCGCCTGCAGCAACGACAAGGACCTCGCCGACGCCTCCGCGTTCGGCGCCGGTGCCGCGACCCCGGGCAGCGCCCAGGACTTCGTCGTCAATATCGGCGACCGGGTCTTCTTCGAATCCGATTCCACCGACCTGACGCCCACCGCGACCGCGACGCTGGACAAGCAGGCCGCCTGGTTGCAGCGCTACCCGCGCTACACCTTCATCATCGAGGGCCATGCCGACGAGCGCGGTACCCGCGAGTACAACTTCTCCCTGGGCGCCCGCCGCGCCCAGTCGGTGAACGACTACCTCGCCACCCGCGGCATCACGGGCAACCGGATGCGCACCGTGTCGTACGGCAAGGAGCGGCCGGTGGCGGTGTGCAACGACATCTCGTGCTGGTCGCAGAACCGCCGCGCGGTGATCGTGCTGGACCGCGGCGCCGGGGCGTAACGCAAGGCAGGTTCGCTGGGGCGGAGATCGATTTCCGCCCCAGTTTTGCCGCGGACCGGCGCATCTGTTACGGCCACGCGCCGCCATCGGACCGCAGCTGCCCCATGCTCGCCCGCCTTCGCACCCGTCTCGCCCTCGCCACCGCCCTCGGCACCGCGCTCCTCGGCCAACCCGCCGCCGCGCAGGACGCCTCGGAACTGGTGGTGCGCCTCGGGCGCATCGAGAACCAGTCCCGCGTGATGGCGGGGCAGATCGAGACCCTCCAGTACGAGAACCGCCAGCTCAAGGAGCAGCTGCGCAAGTTCCAGGAGGATGTCGAATTCCGGCTGAACGAGGGTAAGGGCAAAGCCGAGAGCAAGGGCGAGGGTAGAGGCGCCGGCAAGCCCGCGCCTGCGGCCGCGCCGGCCTCCGGACCGGCCGGCACCGTCAACGGCGTCAATCCGGGTTCCGGTCGGCCGGGCAAGCGCGGCGACGCCTTCGACCCGTCGCAAACGCCCGGGGCGCCGGGCGCGCCGATGCAGCTCGGCAGCACCCAGCCCTCCGCGCCGCTGCCGCCGCGGGAGGCCATCGAGGCAACCCAAGAGACAACTCGAGAGACGACCCGAGAGACAACCCAAGCGGCCGAAGCCGCGCCGCGGCCGCAGCGTTTGCCCCAAGGGGCGATCGAAGGGGCCATGGAAGGGACCGTCGAGGGCGAGGACGACGCCGAGGCGGCAGCCCCCGGCTACGACCAGCCGGTCGACCTCCGCCCGCCGGCCCGCACGGGTGCGATCCCGGCCCGGCCCTCCGAGAGCGTCGCCGCCACGCGGACGAGCGATCCGACCACGGATTACGAGGCTGCGGTGGAGCTGTACCGCGGCAAGCAGTACGAGCAGGCCGAGATGGGCCTGCGCCAGTTCATCCAGTCGCATCCCCGCGACAACCGCGTTGCCGGCGCCACCTACTGGCTCGGCGAGAGCTACCTCGCCCGCGGTCGCAACCGCGAGGCGGCCGAGCAGTTCCTGAAGGTCTCGACCGACTACGCCCGTTCCGCGCAGGCGCCCGATGCCATGCTGAAGCTCGGTGTCACGCTCGCCGCGCTCGGGGCCCGCGAGCAGGCTTGTGCGACGCTGGCCGAGCTCGACCGGAAGTTCCCGAACGCCGGATCGGGCGTCCGCCAGGGCGTCACGCGCGAGCAGAAGCGCGCCCGCTGCGGCGCTTGAATCGTATTCGGGATTCCAAGGGGCTCAGCCCTTTGGCGGGGTATCGGGACGGGGCCGTGAGATCGGTCGAAGACCGACAATCGGGCTTTGCCCGAGCCCAGCAGGGCTCTGCCCTGCACCCGCAAAAGGTCTCGGACCTTTTGGATCCATGACGGGCTCTGCGGACGATTCTGTTCTTCAAGCCCTTGAACCCTGGCTCGGGGGCGGGGTGCTGCTTGCCGTCTCGGGCGGCCCCGATTCGAGCGCGCTGATGCACGCCGCCGCCGCTCTGGGCGCGACCGTGCAGGTCGCCACCGTCGATCACGGCCTGCGCCCGGATGCGCGCGCGGAGGCCGAAGGCGTCGCCGCCGCCGCCCGGGCGCTCGGCTTGCCGCACGCGATCCTCGCTTGGGCGGACGCGAAGCCCGGCACCGGCCTTCAGGCAGCGGCCCGGGCCGCCCGCTACCGGTTGCTCGCCGCCCATGCCGCCGCCATCGGCGCGGCCCGCGTCCTCACCGGCCATACCCTCGACGATCAGGCCGAGACCGTGCTGATGCGGCTCGCCGCCGGCAGCGGTCCCGCGGGGCTCGCCGGCATGCGCGTCGAGCGGGCGCTGGCACCCGGAATCTCCCTGGGCCGGCCCTTCCTCGCCCTGCCCAAGGCCGCGCTCGTCGCGTGGTGCGAGGCCCGCGGCATCCCCTACCTGCGCGATCCCAGCAACGCCGACCCGCGCTTCGCCCGGGGCCGCCTGCGCGCGGCCTGGCCGATCCTGGAGCGGGAGGGCCTGACCCCCGCGCGTCTCGCCCGCCTTGCCGAGCGCGCCGCCCGCGACGAGGCGGCGCTGTGCATCGCTGCCGACAAGGCCCTCGAAGCCGCCTGCCTGTCGGCGGATGGCCCGGCCCTGCGCCTCGACGGAACCGTACTGGCCGCCCTGCCGGACGCGATCGTCCTGCGCTGCCTCGACCGCGCCCTGACCCGGGCGGGGGCGGCGCCCCGCCGGCTCGAGCGGCTCGAAACCCTGGTCCTCGGATGGCTGCTGCCGGCCCTGCGGGGCCGGGTGGCGGTCCGGCGCAGCCTCGCGGGTTTCCTGATCGCAACGGAGCCCGCCGGTACGGTGAGCCTCGCCCCCGCGCCGCCACGCCGGCCGAGGGCGAAGAGTGCTGCCCTCGCCGCAGGGGCGTCGCGATTACTTGGCAAGGGAGGCCCCCCCGCTTACATTGGCGCTGTGTGCACGGATGGACCGGTCGCGCCGGACGACGCGTCCGTCCTGGGGGTCGCACACGCCAAGGATTGATCGATGAACCCGAATTTTCGCAACTTTGCCTTGTGGGTCGTCATCTTCCTGCTTGTGCTGGCCCTGGTCACCCTGTTCCAGAACCCGGGGCATCGGGGCGGCGGCAGCGAGATCGCCTACAGCCAGCTCCTGAACGATGCCGATGCCGGCAAGATCCAGTCGGTGGTGATCTCCGGGCAGGACGTGTCCGGCACCTACGTGGGCGGCGGCAACTTCACCAGCTACGCGCCGAACGACCCGGGCCTGGTCTCCAAGCTTCAGGGCAAGGGCGTCCAGATCACCGCCCGTCCGCCGTCCGACAACACCCCCTGGTTCATCCAGCTGCTGGTCAGCTGGCTGCCGATCCTCGTCTTCATCGGCGCCTGGATCTTCCTCTCGCGCCAGATGCAGTCCGGCGCCGGCCGCGCCATGGGCTTCGGCAAGTCGAAGGCTAAGCTCCTGAACGAGGCCCACGGGCGCGTCAGCTTTGATGACGTCGCCGGCGTCGAGGAAGCCAAGGAAGACCTTCAGGAGATCGTGGAATTCCTGCGCGACCCGCAGAAATTCCAGCGCCTCGGCGGTCGGATCCCGCGCGGCGTGCTGCTGGTCGGCCCCCCCGGCACCGGTAAGACCCTGATCGCCCGGGCGGTCGCGGGCGAGGCCAACGTGCCGTTCTTCACCATCTCGGGCTCCGACTTCGTCGAGATGTTCGTGGGCGTCGGCGCCAGCCGCGTGCGCGACATGTTCGAGCAGGCCAAGAAGAACGCGCCCTGCATCATCTTCATCGACGAGATCGACGCGGTCGGCCGCCATCGCGGCGCCGGCCTCGGCGGCGGCAACGACGAGCGCGAGCAGACCCTGAACCAGCTCCTCGTGGAGATGGACGGGTTCGAGGCCAACGAGGGCGTCATCATCATCGCGGCGACCAACCGCCCCGACGTGCTGGATCCGGCGCTGCTGCGCCCCGGCCGGTTCGACCGCCAGATCATGGTGCCGAACCCGGACGTCACCGGCCGCGAGCGCATCCTGCGGGTCCACGTCCGCAAGGTTCCGCTGGCCCCCGATGTCGATCTCAAGGTGATCGCTCGCGGCACCCCCGGCTTCTCCGGCGCCGATCTGATGAACCTCGTCAACGAATCGGCCCTGCTGGCGGCCCGCCGCGGCAAGCGCATCGTCACGATGCACGAGTTCGAGGACGCCAAGGACAAGGTCATGATGGGCGCCGAGCGGCGCACCCTTGTGATGACCGAGGACGAGAAGCGGCTCACCGCCTATCACGAGGGCGGCCACGCCATCGTGGCGTTCAACGTCCCGGCGACCGACCCGGTCCACAAGGCGACCATCATCCCGCGCGGCCGGGCGCTCGGCATGGTCATGCAGCTGCCCGAGCGCGACAAGCTCTCCATGAGCTTCGAGCAGATGACCTCGCGGCTGGCGATCATGATGGGTGGCCGCATCGCCGAGGAGATGACCTTCGGCCAGGATAAGGTGACCTCGGGCGCGCAGTCGGACATCGAGCAGGCGACGCGGCTGGCCAAGATGATGGTGACGCGTTGGGGCTTCTCGCCCGAACTCGGCACCGTCGCGTACGGCGAGAACAACGACGAGGTCTTCCTCGGCATGTCGATGGGCCGGCAGCAATCGGTCTCCGAATCGACCGCCCAGAAGATCGACGCCGAGGTGCGCCGTCTGGTGGAGACCGGGCTGGAAGAGGCCCGCCGCATCCTCGCCGAGCACAAGGACGATCTGGAGGCCCTGGCCCAGGGGCTCCTCGAATACGAGACCCTCTCGGGCGAGGAGATCCGCAACCTGTTGAAGGGTAAACCCCCGGTCCGCGACGGCGGCGACGTGCCGCCGACCCCGGCCCGGGGTTCCTCGGTCCCCTCGGCAGGCCGCGGCCGGCCGAAGGAGAGCGACGGTGGCCTGGAGCCGCAGCCGCAGGCCTGAAGCGCCGGACAAGACGACGATCGAGAGGGGCGCCGCGAGGCGCCCTTTTTCGTGCCTGACAAACCGGAGCCGCTGTCGGCAATTCGGCGCCGCCAGCTTGGCCGTAGACTCGGCCCATCCCATCGAATCGGAAACACAGGCCTCTCCACAAGGCGCTGCCAACCCTCATGCCGGTCTCGACCTATCTCGTCGTCGCCCTCGGCGCCGTCGCCGCCGGCTTCGTGCAGGGGCTCTCGGGTTTCGGCTTCGGGCTCGTCTCCCTGTCGTTTTGGGCCTGGGTGCTGGATCCGAAGCTCGGCGCGTTCCTGGCGGTGTCCGGGGCCTTCACCGGACAGGTCGTGGCCGCCATCTCGGTCCGGCGCGGCTTCGACCTTCGGCGCCTTGCGCCCTTCGTGCTCGGCGGTCTCGCCGGGATCCCCCTCGGCATCCTCCTGCTGCCGCGGCTCGACGCCGACTGGTTCAAGGCGATCCTGGGCCTGCTGCTGCTGGTCTGGTGCCCGGCCATGCTGTTCGCCCAGAACCTACCCCGCATCACCGTCGGCGGCCGGTTCGCCGACGCGCTGGTCGGCCTCGGCGGCGGCATGATGGGCGCGCTCGGCGGGTTCACGGGGGTGCTGCCCACTCTCTGGTGCACCCTGCGGCGCTACGAGCGCGATGTGCAGCGCGCCGTGATCCAGAACTTCAACCTCGCCATGCTCAGCGTCACGATCGTCACCTACCTGGCCTCCGGCCTCGTCACCCGGGCCATGCTGCCGATGCTGGCCGTGGTGCTGCCGGCGATGCTGATCCCGACGCTGCTCGGCGCGCGGGTCTATCTCGGCATCAGCGAGGCGGCGTTCCGCACCCTCGTGCTGAGCCTCCTGACCCTCTCGGGCCTCGCCCTGGTCGGCGCGGCGCTCCCGCGGATCCTGTAGCGACCGTCGGGCGCTCGGCCCCATTTCGACCGCCTTTGTCGGGAAGCACCGGATGGACCCGGCCGGCAGCGCTGCATCCGGCGTAAACGATTATCTGCTAGCTTTGTCCGGCCGGTGAGACCGCGCCTCGGAGACGACTTCGTGCGAAAGTATTTCGGAACCGACGGTATCCGCGGTCGCGCCAACGGGGTGATCACCCCCGAACTCGCCCTCAAGGTGGGGCAGGCGGCGGGCCTCGTGTTCCAGCGCGGCGACCACCGCCACCGGGTGGTGATCGGCAAGGACACGCGCCTGTCGGGCTACATGATCGAGACCGCGCTGGTCGCGGGCTTCACCTCGGTCGGCATGGACGTGCTGCTGCTCGGCCCCGTGCCGACGCCGGCCGTCGCCATGCTGACCCGCTCCATGCGGGCCGATCTCGGCGTGATGATCTCGGCCTCGCACAACCCGTTCGAGGATAACGGCATCAAGCTGTTCGGGCCCGACGGCTTCAAGCTCAACGACGCGATCGAGCACGAGATCGAGGGCCTGATCGACGCCGACATGCACAAGCGCCTGTCCGGCTCGAACGATCTCGGCCGGGCCAAGCGGATCGAGAGCGTGCATGCCCGCTACATCGAGTTCGCCAAGCGCACCCTGCCGCGGCAGGTGACGCTGGAGGGCCTGCGCGTCGTGGTCGACTGCGCCAACGGCGCCGCCTACCGGGTCGCCCCCGAGACCCTGTGGGAACTCGGCGCCGACGTGATCGCCATCGGCACCGAGCCGGACGGCTTCAACATCAACCGCGACGTCGGCTCCACCGCGCCGGCGGCTTTGGTCGCCAAGGTGCGCGAGCGCCGGGCCGATATCGGCATCGCGCTGGACGGCGACGCCGACCGGGTGCTGATCGTCGACGAGAAGGGGCAGGTGGTCGACGGCGACCAGCTCATGGCGGTGATCGCCCGCTCCTGGAAGGAGGACGAGCGCCTGACCCAGCCGGGGGTGGTGGCCACGATCATGTCGAATCTCGGCCTGGAGCGCTATCTCGGCGACCTCGGGCTGACGCTCGCCCGCACCGCGGTGGGCGACCGCTACGTCCTCGAGCATATGCGCGAGCACGGCTACAACCTCGGCGGCGAGCAATCCGGCCACATCATCATGTCGGACTACACCACCACGGGCGACGGACTCGTGGCGGCGCTCCAGCTGCTCAGCGTGGTGCAGCGTCAGAACCGGCCGGTGAGCGAGGTCTGCCACTGCTTCGAGCCGCTGCCGCAGATCCTCAAGAACGTGCGCTACAAGGCCGGGGAGCCGCTCCGCCAGGACAGCGTGGTGAGCGCCATCGAGCATGCCCGCGAGCGCCTCGGCAATGGCGGCCGCCTCGTGATCCGCCCCTCCGGCACCGAGCCGGTGATCCGCGTGATGGCCGAGGGCGACGACCGCGGCCTCGTCAACGATGTGGTCGACGAGGTGGTCGACGCCGTCACCAAGGCCGCGGCCTGAGTCCGGGGTTTCCAAAGGGCAAGCCCTTTGGCGGGGTTCGGGGGCGGAGCCCCTGAGGTTCGGGCAAGGCCCGATACCAGGGCTCCGCCCTGGACCCGCAAAAGGTCGGAGACCTTTTGAAACCAGGACTTTGAGGATCAATCGTAGGCGGCGCTCAGGTCCGGCGGCGCCGTCATGCGCCAGGCCGCCAGGAGGGCGGTGCGGAGCGTCTCCTCCTCGCACAGGTCGAGATCGAGGTTGGTCCAGCCCCGGCGACCCCAGGCCCCGTCGAGGGGCGTGAACAGGTCCGGCTCGGCCTCGCACAGAGCGGCCTGATCGTCGGGCGCGAGCCGCAGCACCACCCGCGCCTCCTCGACCCACAGGGTCGCGAACACACGGCCGCCGACGCGGAAATCCGGATTGCCGCTATGGGCGCCCGCCACCGCCTCGGGCAGCATCAGCGCTAGGATGCGCACGTCCTCGGGGAGCATGGGCGACTCAGCCCGCTCGGCCCGGACCCGCGACCATCCGAGGCCCGACCCAAAGGCGGTCCCAAGCGGCGGGGAGCATCCGGTTCATGCAGTCTTTCTCCCTGTACAGTGGATCCCCGAAGAGGCCACTGCATGCCTCAATGGAGGCCGGCCAATATTTGTGGAGCAACGGTTTGCGCCGGGGGGTCGAGAACACGCAAGGCTAAGACTTAACGTTAAGCCGGATTTAAGACGTTGCGCGCATTCTTCACAGGCTAACCACAGAGCACGCACGCGGAGCGTCGGGCTCACGGCTCCAGTAAAGGAATTCTTATGGCCCGCTCCAAGCTCAACGCTTTGGTGCGTAGCCTGACGCTCGCGGCGAGCGTCGGCGCGCCCTGCCTCGCCGCTGCGGCAGACCTGCTGCCTCCGCCGCCCCCTCCGCCGCCCGAGCCGATCGAGGTCGGTGGCGGCTGGTACCTGCGCGGCGACGTGGGCGCCAGTGTCTACACCCGCCCCAAGTACAGCGAAGCCTACGATTACACCGGCTACCCGGACGCCAACCGCTCCTTCGGTAACGTGATCGGCGGCGGCGGCTTCGCGGGCGTCGGTGTCGGCTACCAGTTCACCCCGTTCCTCCGCGGCGACATCACCGGTGAGTATCGCTACGCCACCGGCCTGCGCGGCAGCGAGTACTACCGCGGCCCGGACTACGATGACGGCCTCGGCTCCTACGGCGTCAACAAGTCGAGCGGCAACTTCGACTCCGCCGTCGTGCTCGCCAACGCGTATTTCGACCTCGGCACGTGGTACGGCATCACGCCGTTCATCGGCGGCGGCGTCGGCTACGCCTTCAACCACATCTCGTCCTACTCGACCAACCAGCAGTTCACGAGCCCGACCTACGGTTACGATTACGGCAACCCGGTCTATGGCTGCGACTGCGGCGCGCCCTCCTACAACTACAAGCCGGTCTACGACTCGAACGGCAACGCGGTCTACAACACCAACAGCGGCAGCAAGTTCTACAAGGACAAGTCGAGCGGCAGCTTCGCCTGGGCGCTCCATGCCGGTCTCGCCTACAACGTGACCGACGCGCTGAAGATCGAGTTGGCCTACCGCTACCTGAACCTCGGCAAGGCCGAGACCGGCGCCGGCTACGTGCCGTGCTGCACCGGCAGCCTCCAGGCGATCAAGGTGAAGGACATCGAGGCGCACGACGTGAAGATCGGCCTGCGCTACTACCTCGGCGGTATCGTGGCGGCCCCGCTGCCGCCGCTGATGCCGGAGCCGATCCCCGGCCCGCTGGTGCGCAAGTACTGATCGCACCCCGATCTCATCACTGGACGGCGACGGCGCGGATGCCCTCCGCGCCGTTTCGCGTTTCGGTGCTGCCGCGCGGGCCGCGGATGCAGCCGAAGACATGTCGGATGCCGTTCGATGTCGTTCGAGAGACCGCTGACAACAGCGATAGATCAACATTGCGACCTGGAAACTCGTTTCGATCAACGGATGATTAAGGTTACTCGACTATCACGGTGTTGAGGCTCGATCCGCCGCTTGTCACGTCAGTTCCAGGACGATCCCGATGCGTACCGTCACCTTTCCGCTACTGGCGGTTCTCGGTCTCTGCGGTGTCAACACCGCCCGGGCTGCAGACCTGGATTACGATTACCTGCGCGGTGCCGATTACGATCCGATTCCGGCCCCGGTCCGGGTGATCGACTGGAGCGGCGTGTATGTCGGCGGCCATGGCGGCTACACCTCGGCGGCGCTCGGGTTCAAGAACGCGCTCTCGCCGCTGGTCTACGAGCGCTCGCACAACTCGACCGCCGAGTCGGATTTCGGTGCCTCGGGCCTGCTGAGCCCGCCATCGCGGCGCGTCGGCTCCGCGAGCTTCGGTGGCTATGTCGGCTACAACGTCCAGTACGACAGCTTCGTGTTCGGCATCGAGGGCGACTACACGAATTTCGGCCGCTTGGGCTCTTCCTCCGACAGCGTCGGCCGCATCAAGACCAATTCGCTGGGTCTCCAGGAGACCCTCAACCTGAACGGGACCTCCGCAACGCGGATCACCGATTACGGGACGCTGCGGGCCCGCCTCGGCTACGCCATCGACAGCCTCATGCCGTATGTCACGGGCGGCGTCGCAATCGGCCGCGCGCGCGTCGCGGACTCGCTCAGCTACTCCGATTCCGGCTTCGACGTCAGCGCGTACAACGCCAGCCTGGCCGGGACGAACACCTTCGTCAATCAGTTCAGAGCCACGCATAACGATCAGCGGTCGAAGACGAAGGTCGTCGCCGGCGTCGCGCTGGGGGCCGGCATCGAATACGCAATCACGCCGAACATCCTCCTGCGCGCCGAGTATCAGTACGTGCTGTTCGACAGCTTCGACGGGCACAAGGTCAACCTGAACACCGTCCGCGCCGGCGCGGCCATCAAGTTCTGATACGGCACGGTCTGGTCTTGGTTGTCGGCGGGAGCCTGTTCATGCGTGGTCGTCGTCGTCTCGCGGTCGCCGCGGCCCTGCTCGTCGCAGGGCCCGCCCTGGCGTCCCCCGTGGCCTGGCCCGGGGATCGGCCCGAGCCGCGCGTCATCCGCCACAGGGTCCGGGTGCGACCCATTCCGATCGTCCCCCTGGTCCGGCCGCCCGTGCTGGTGCGGGACTACCTGCCGCGCAACCACAACGTCCCGATGTACAACGAGCCGCCCCGCACCACGCCGGCTTGGTGAGGCAACCGCCGGGACGCCGGGCGTTGACCGGCCGGGTCCCTGCCTGCGACGTGTGTCCGGCCTGTCATCGCGCGGTTCGGGCGGGACATCCGCGGCCTTGCACACTCATGGCGGCGGGCGACGGTGTTCGATGCAGCGATGCGCTGCCCCCGCCTCAGCTCTCCAGCTCGCTGTCCCAATACAGATAGTCGAGCCACGTGTGGTGATACTGCTTGTGGTCGAACTCCGGCTGGCGGTGGTGCAGTTCGTAGCGGGTCGGCCGCCGGGGCTCGATCGCCAGCGGCATGTCGGCCTCGGCCGGGGTGCGGTTGGCCTTGCGGAGGTTGCAGGGCGAGCAGGCCGCCACGACGTTCTCCCAGCTCGACAGGCCGCCCCGGGAGCGCGGCACCACGTGGTCGAAGGTCAGGCCCCCCGAGGGCAGCCGCAGGCCGCAATACTGGCAGCTGAAGCCGTCGCGCAGGTAGATGTTGTAGCGGGTGAAGGCCGGGCTGCGGGCGAGCGCCACATAGTTCTTCAGCGCGACGACGCTGGGCACCCGCAGCGACCGTGACGGCGAGCGCGCCTCGACGTCGTAGCTCGCCACCAGGGTGACCCGGTCGAGGAACAGGGCCGTGAAGGCGTCCTTCCACGACCAGAGGGAGAGCGGATTATACGAGAGCGGCCGATAATCCGCGTTGAGGACGAGGGTTTGGAGATCCATCATCGGCGCGACTCTTCAACACTAGCTCTGACGCGGATAACGCGCGGGACCGGGCCGACGCCTCACCGGTCCGTCCGAACCGGCCAAAAGCCGATAGCGGGCGGGCCGGCGCACGGGGCGGCGACCTGGGGGGAGCGGCGGAGGGAGCAACAGGGCGGCGGGCCGGCGCGCGGGGGCGCCAGTCGGGGCGATCAGATCCGGAACGCGGCCGGGCCGAGCCGGCACGATCGCCGGCCAAGCCCTTTCGCGTGATGACGAAAAGGCCCTGTCCATGAGGCGTTCATGTAATCCCAGCATGACGCCCTTGTGAAGCTTTTCCGGGCAGGCCCTGGGGACGCACCCACACGAGGCCTCCGAAAGCCATCCCCGGGCCAAGCCCCCGGGGGGGCCGCCGGATCCGGCGCAGGGCGGGCAGGGGCACGGTTTCGCCCCATTGCTCCCGCAGAGCGCGGGGCTGCCAGGGGGCCGCCCGGTCCCCTAATCGCCGCCGATTCGCCGATGCCGGATGCCGACCGTGCGTCCGGCGCGCCCGACGCGAGGTCGCCCATGACGCGTACGCAAGAGCGTACCTGCAAGCTGGATGGCGGCGCGCGCCCGTCCCGCCTGCCCGCCCTGTTTGCCGCCCTGATGCTCGGCCTGGCCGCCGCATCCCCGCCAGCCTGTGCCGAGACGCCCGCCCCGACGCCGGCTCAGGCCCCCGCCCAGGCTCAGGCGCCTGCCGGCAAGCCCGCGGAGGCCAAGCCCTCGGAGGCCAAGCCCGCGGAGACCAAGCCCGCTGGGGCCAAACCGACCGCGGCCAAACCCGCCCCGGTCCCGGCGGACGTCCCCGAGCAGTACAAGGCGGTTCGGGCCAAGCTCGACGCCGCCAAGTCCGAACTCGACGCCCGCGAGAAGCAGCTCGGGCATACCGACCTGACGGTGGCCGATCTCACCGCCATCCGCGACAGCGCCGCCGCGGTCACCGACGAGATCCGCGGCCTGGTCACGCGGCTCGACGGCCCCCTCGAGGCGGCCCGCGAGCGGCTGACCCAGCTCGGACCGAAGCCCAAGGACACGCAGGAGAGCCCGGAGGTCGCCGAGCAGCGCGCCGAGCGCGAGGCCGCGGTCACCCGGATCGACGAGAGCCAGCGGCTGGCCCGCTCCCTGGTGGTCCAGGGTGACCAGATCGTCGATCGCGTCTCGAACCGACGCCGCGAATCCTTCACCCGCGACCTGTTCCAGCGCTCGCAGCCGCTGATCGGCCCGGGCCTCTGGGCCAAGGTGATGGCCGACGTGCCGCGCGACACCCGCGCGCTGCAGAGCGCGGTCTCCGATATCGGCCTGCTGTTCTCCCGCAACGGCAGCCTGGGCAATCTGCTGTTCCTGGGGCTCGCCTTCGGAATCTCGGTGGCGCTGTATTTCGGGCGGCGCAACATCGCGCCCCGGGGCGCCCACCGGGACGTGGGCACGACCGATCCGTCGCGGCGCGCGCGCCTGCTCGCCGCCTGGCGGGTGATCCTGCTCGGGACGGTGCCGGCGGTGGCCGGCTCCTACGCGGTCTATTACGCGCTCGATGCCACCAACCTCCTGCCGTCCCGGCTCCTGCCGGTGGCGGCCGCGATCTCCGGGGGGCTCGCCTTCATCGCCTTCGTGGAGGCGCTCTGCGACGGGCTGCTGAGCCCGGAAAAGCCCGCCTGGCGTCCCGCCCCCGTGGGCGACGCGGCGGCCACGCGCCTGACGCGCCTCGCGGTCGGCATCGCCACGGTGGTGACCGTGGTGAAGTCCGTGGAGGCCCTGAATTCCGGGATCTCGGCCGCGCTGCCGATTTCCATCGCGACGCGCGGCCTCGGCGCCGTGGCGACCGCCCTGATCCTGGCGATCGGCTTGCACCGCTTCGCCGATACCGAGCAGGAGGAAGAGGCCTGCTTCGGCCCCTACGTGCCGACCAAGTCGACCACGAGCATCGGCGGCCCGGCCCGCCTCCTCGGCTGGGCCGCCGTGGCGGTGATCGGGCTTGGTGCGCTGGTGGGCTACGTCGCCTTCGCGACCTTCCTGATCGATCAGTTTATCTGGGCCGCCTGCATCTTGGTGCTGCTCTACCTGCTGGTTCAGAGCGTCGATATCTTCATCGGCCGCGCGCTCTCCGACGAGACGCGCCTCGCCACCACGCTCCAGGCCAATACCGGCCTGCGCAAGCGCTCGCTGAACCAGATCTCGGTCCTCGCGACCGGAGGCGCCCGGGTCGTGCTGTTCCTGGTGGCGGCCCTGCTGGTGCTGGCGCCCTGGGGGCTCGATTCGACCGACATCGTCTCCTCGGTCCGGCAGGCCTTCTTCGGCTTCAAGGTCGGCGACGTCACGATCTCGCTGTCCAGCATCGCGCTGGGGATCGGCATCCTGGCGGTCGGCGTGTTCATCACCAAGGGCGTGCAGCGCTGGCTCGAGAACACCTACCTGCCGGCCACCGACCTCGACGCCGGCCTGCGCAACTCGATCACCACGGTGGCGGGCTATTGCGGCTTCCTGCTCGCGCTCGCGCTCGCCTTCTCGTATCTGGGCCTGAGCCTCGAAAAGCTCACCCTGGTGGCCGGCGCCCTGTCGGTCGGTATCGGTTTCGGCCTCCAGTCGATCGTCAACAACTTCGTCTCGGGCCTGCTGCTCCTGTGGGAGCGGCCGATCCGGGTCGGCGATCAGGTGGTGATCGGTGATTCCGAGGGCATCGTGAAGCGGATCTCGGTGCGCTCCACGGAGATCCAGACCTTCGACCGCTCGGCCGTGATCGTGCCGAACTCCAACCTGATCTCCGGCGTGGTGAAGAACCGGGTGCGGGGCGACCGCTCGGGGCGGGTGAGCATCACGGTCAGCGTCCTGCGCAATCAGGACCCGGTGCGCGCCGCCGAGATGATCACGGGCTGCGCGATCGCCCATGCCGACGTGCTGAAGGAGCCCGCGCCCCGGGTGGTGTTCAAGAAGATCGGCGACCCGTTCCTCGAATTCGAGCTGCTGGTCTGGATCACCGACGTCAGCCTCGGCCAGAAGGTGCTGACCGACCTGAACTTTTCCGTGTTCGCGAGCCTCTGCGAGGCGGGCTTCATCCCGCCGCTCGGCCCCGGCTCCAGCATCGTGACCGTGCAGGGCCTCGACTCGATGCAGACCGCCATGGGCGAGATCGCCAGCCGGTTCGGGCTGGCGGCGCCGGCCGCCGAGGCCGGGGAGGGGAGCCGGGCGCAGCGGGACCGGAGCCTGCGGAGCGCTGGGGGCTGAGGCGACGAACCCCGGGCTCTGCCTTCAGGAGGAGGGCGCCCCTACGGGCGCGCTTGGGCGGGCCTCAGGTCGAGATGCGCACACGCGCCCTCGGCGGCGAGCATCACCCGTGTCCCGGTCCGCTTCAGCAGGCCCACCTTCTCCAGAGCCGCCACGTCGTCGTGCACGCGTCGGTAATTCCGGCCGAGCGAGCCTGCCAGCGCGGTGATGGAGTCGGCCGGCCCTGCCGCCAGGGCCTCCAGCACCGCGATGCGGGCGGTCGAGAAGGTCTTGAGGAAGGTCGTCCAGTTCTCGAAGGTGACAACACGTTCCGGCTCCACGGCTTCGCCTGCCTCCGCACGCCGCACCGCCGAGAGGAAACGCGCCCGCATATCCTCCACCGGCCCGCCGATGACGACGGTCACTTCATCGCTCATCGATCACCTCCGCGCAGCACACCGACCTCGGTCAGGAAGTCATCCAGCAGCGTCTCGAACGTCGTGAACAGGTAGGGCGTTTCCTCCGCACCGCGCTGGACGTGATCACCCTTCCCCGCCTCATTGTCGTAAGCCAGGATCCGCTGACCCTCGCCACCGTAGAACAGCGAATATTTGAAGCCGTGCACTGAACCACGCACCCGGTCGGGAGGCTGAAGTTCCCACAGTTTGAGCTGAAGGATCATACCATCCGCGAAGACCCTCTTGTCATCGAGCAGGAGCCGCGCGCGTGCCATGGGAGACGAAAAAGCCTCGGACGTTATGACACCGAACGTCATATCACGTCGAGCTGGTGATTCTGCAGCGCGGATGCAGGCGGGTCCGACAATGCCTATATGGCTCCGGCATCCGAGCCGGCTGCCGGGGTGGGGACCAGGAAACGTGGGCGCACGACACAAGAGACGGACCCTGCCGCGGGTGCTCTGCCTGCCGGCGTTGGCGCTTCTCGGCTCCTGCGCCGCCCAGGCGCCGACCTCCTCGGCGCTGCCGAGCATCTACCTGCCGCTCGCCAACAACAGCGCGCATATCGATGTCGAGGCGGCCCGCGACATGATCTCGTCGTACCGCCGCAACCGCGGCGCGGCGCCGCTCACCGTCGATCCGGAATTGCAGCGGCTGGCCGAGGCCGAGGCGGCCTCCATGGCGCTGGCCGACCGGCCGAGCCGGGCGCAGACCGTCAAGGCCGCGGTGGAGCGGCTCGGCTACGCGGACGTGAACGCCAACCTCTCGGCAGGCTACCACACCCTGGCCGAGGCCTTTTCCGGTTGGCGCGACAGTCCCCCGCACAACGCCACGATGCTCGACCCGAAGGCGACCAAGATGGGCATCGCCACCGCCTACGCGCCGGGCTCGAAGTACAAGGTCTACTGGGCGCTGCTCACCGCCAAGTAGGGAAGGGGCGGGCTACGGCAGTCCCCTCGCGTTCGGCACGGGCGCCCGGAGCCGCGCGACCGTCACCCGCCGGCCGGCCTGTCGGGACCGAGAACGACCGGGTAACCCGCGAGGTTAGGATATCTTGCTGAACGAACAGTAAGCGCGGATGTTTCCAACCTGTATCGATCCGTCATCGCGCGTTCAGGCAGAACCTGGCATACGCCTGTCGTACGAGGGGTTTGACGGCAGAGGCGGCGACGCCGCCGGCCAAGCGACCTTCTTAAGAGACGGCGTAGGACCCGGGTCACACGGGCCGCGCCAGGGGTGGCGGAGCGGTCGTGATGGTTCGTCTGTACGGGCGGGTCCTGGGATTTTTGAAGGCGGAGCGGCGGCTGGCGATCGGCTTGGCCGCCACCAACGTCGTGCTGGCGGTGGCGGCCTTCGCCGAACCGCTGCTGATGGGCCGCATCATCGACCAGCTGACTCATCTCAAGCGCGGCGGCGACGCCATGGGCACGATGCTGCCCCTGCTGGCCGCCTGGGTGGCGTTCGGGTTCTTCACCATCGCGGCGGGCGTGTTCATCGCGCTCCACGCCGACCGGCTGGCCCACCGCAACCGTCTGTCCTCGATGGCGAGCTACTTCGAGCACGTGCTCGACCTGCCGCTCGCCTTCCACTCGGCCAACCATTCCGGCCGCGTGCTGAAGGCGATGCTGGAGGGCACGAACGGCATGGCGTGGCTGTGGCTCGGCTTCTTCCGCGACCACCTCGTCGCCCTGGTCTCGCTGGGCGTGCTCCTGCCGATGACCCTGTTGATCAACTGGCAGCTCGGCTCGATCCTGGTGGTGCTGGTGCTCGCCTTCACGGCGCTGACCACCTTCGTGATGCGCCGGACCGAGACGCTGCAGTGTCAGGTCGAGGAATTCAATTCCGGCCTCGCGGCCCACGCTTCGGACGCGCTCGGCAACGTCGCGGTGATCCAGTCGTTCACCCGCGCCAAGGCCGAGAAGGACGCGATGCGCGGCATCATCACCAATCTGCTGGCCGCGCAGATCCCGGTCCTGTCCTGGTGGGCGCTCGCCAACGTGGCGACCCGCGCCTCCGCCACCATCACCATGACGGCGATCTTCGTCACCGGCATCTGGCTGTATCAGGCCGGCACCACCACGGTGGGCGAGGTCGTGGCCTTCATGAGCCTCGCCACCGCCTTCGTGGCCCGGCTCGACCACGTGGTCGGCTTCGTCAACGGCCTGTTCCAGCAGGCCCCGAAGATCGCCGAGTTCTTCGAGATCTACGACACCGTCCCTGCGGTGGCCGACCGGCCGCAGGCCCGGCAGGTGGCGCGGTTCGAGGGCGAGGTCACGTTCGACGACGTCGCCTTCTCGTACGATGGCCGCCGCCGGGCGCTGGACGGCGTGTCCTTCTCGGCGCGCCCCGGCGAGACGATCGCGCTGGTCGGCACCACCGGCTCGGGCAAGTCGACGACGCTGGGCCTCCTGCACCGCAGCTTCGACCCGGCCGCCGGTTCGATCCGGATCGACGGGATGGACATCCGCGACGTCGGCCTCTCGAGCCTGCGCCACAACATCGGCGTGGTGTTCCAGGAGCCGATGCTGTTCGCCCGCTCGATCCGCGAGAACCTGCAGGTCGGCTGCCCGGACGCGACCGACGCCGAGATGCTCGACGCGCTGGAGCGCGCCCAGGCCAGCACCTTCATGGCCCGCCAGCCCGCCGGGCTCGACACGGTGATCGGCGAGCGCGGCCGGTCGCTCTCGGGGGGCGAGCGTCAGCGGCTCTCGATCGCCCGGGCGCTCCTGAAGAATCCGCCGATCCTGATCCTCGACGAGGCGACCTCGGCGCTCGACGCGGCCACCGAGCGCAAGCTCCAGGGCGCGCTGGAGACCGTGATGGAGGGGCGCACCACCTTCGTGATCGCCCACCGGCTGGCCACGATCCGCGACGCCGACCGGATCCTGGTGTTCCACGAGGGCCGGATCGTCGAGGCCGGCACCTTCGACCAGCTGGTCGCGCAGGATGGCCGCTTCGCCGAACTCGCCCGGGCGCAGTTCATGGCGGCCGAGGCCGATGAAGGATTGGCGCTGGCCGCGTGAGGTTGGGCTGCCGCTGGCTGCACGCCGTGTCTTTCGGGACGAGGCGCGGGTCCCCTCTTCCTTCAGGAGAGGGGACCCGCGCTTCATTCGGCCGCCATTGTGCCGCGCACGGCGTGCCGATCGAGTAGCCCCACGGGAGAGGGCGTCTCGCGCACGCCAGACACGCGGTGGCTCACACCCACCCGATCCGCGCGAAGAACCCCGCAATCTCCTCCGCCGCCCGGTCGGGATCCTCCCGGTGCGGGAAGTGCCCCACCCCCGGGAACGGCGCCAGATCGAGATCCGAGAAGGTCTCGCCCAGGCGGTCGGTCCAGGCGTAGGGGAAGATCGGGTCGTGCTCGGCCCAGCGCACGCAGGTCGGCACGGTGATCGGCGGCAGGGGCGGGGCCTCGCCCTTGAGCATCGCCACCCGCCCGGCATGGGCCGCCCGGTAATGCGCGAAGCCGCCCGCGAGGTTTCCGGGCTTCCAATACGCGTCCACGAAGGCGTCGAGCACCGGATCGAACGCGTCCTTGCGGTGCGACCAGTGCCGCAGGAAGTGCCCGATATAGGCGGCGCAGCTGGCCCGGCTGGCACCGACCAGCTGCACCGCCAGATCCATCTGATTGAACGACTGGTACCAGATCTCGGTGAGACGGTCGGGCGCGGCGAGGCGGGGGCCGATCCCCGGATACACGAAATCGAACAGGACCAGGCCGGCGCAGCGCTCCGGATTCGCCCGGGCGAGCGCCTGGATCACCGCCCCGCCGACATCGTGGCCGACGATGCCGGCCCGCTCGATCCCCAGTGCGTCGAGCAGCGCCACCATGTCGGCGGCGTGATCGGCCGGCCCGAAGGGTCCCACCGGCGTGCCGCTGTCGCCGAAGCCGCGCAGGTCCGGGGCGATCAGGGTGTGGCGGGACGCCAAGCGCGCCATCACGGGTTCCCAGGTCAGCCAGAATTCCGGCCAGCCGTGGAGCAGCAGCAGCGGCGAACCCGTGCCGCAGCGGGCGACGTGCAGGTCGGCGCCCGCGACGGGAACCGTCAGGTGTTCGAGGCCGTCCATTTCCCCTCCATCTCGGCCCGGCGGGCCAGCATCTTCGCCTGCAACCGGCTGCGGCGGGCGGCGATCACCGTGCCGTTGATCTCGCCGCCGAACAGGAACATGGCGGCGAGCCAGTAGAGGAACACGAGGAACACCATCGCGGTGGCCAAGCCGCCGTAGGTGGACGCGTAGGCGTTCGAGAATCGGTCGAGATAATAGCCGAAGCCGAGGCCGGCGAAGAACCACAGGACCAGCGTCACCCCGATCCCCGGCAGCACCGACAGGATCGAGCGCCGCCCGGCGGCGACGAACTTGTGGGCGATGACCAGGATCACGGCGAGCAGCAGCGCGGTGATCCCGATCCGCCCGATCGCCACCGTCAGGCTCAGGGGCTCGAGCCCCGGCGCCACCAGCACGAGGGCGCGCCAGATCAGCGGCCCCAGCACCACGAGCAGCGCGAAGGCCAGCATCGCGAAGGCGCCGCAGATCACGTAGCCGATCGATTCGAGCCGGGTCAGCCACCAGGGCCGGCTCTCCCGCAGCCCGTAGGCCCGGTTCAGCCCGACCCGGAGGCTCTCGACCCCCGAGGAGGAAAAGTAGAGGGCGAACAGCGCGCCGAGCGTCAGCACCCCGCGGCGCTGCTCGGTCAGCACCCGGTGCACCTCGCCGACGATCGGCTTGGCGATCTCCCGGGGCCACGCGTCGAAGATCAGCACCCCGGCCTCGTCGGCGAGCGACTGGGTGCCGAACAGGCCGGCCAAGGCCGCCAGCAGGATCAGGAACGGGAACAGCGAGGTGAGGGTCGAGAGCGCGATGTGGCTCGCGATCGCCCAGCCGTCGTGGGAGACGAAGCGCTGCGCCGCCACGCCCATGATCTGGAATCCGTTGCGGATGGGTTTCACGATGCTCTGACGATCCTCTGGCGGAACGGCTCGCTGATGAACGGCTCGAGCCTTCTTGTGACGCGCTCTCCTGTGCCGAGCTGGTATCCACCTCGGTGGAGAGCGTTCCATGGCGGCCCGTCAACGCAGCCGACGCGATCCGGTCCCGAACACGAACCGGTGACGCGCGGATGCCACGCTCCTGGGATGCGCCGGATCGCCGTTGCGACTCGGGGGCCGGATGCGCCTTAGATACCGCTATGCCGACATCCTCACGACCCCCAACGCACGCGGCCAGCCTCCTCCCGGCCCTGTTCGTACCGATCTGGGCGACCGGCTTCATCTCGGCCCGGGCGGTGGTGCCGCACGCGGATCCGCTGGGCTTCACGGCCGTGCGCTTCACGGCGGTCGCCCTGGTGCTGGCGGGGATCGCGCTGGCGTCGCGCGTGCGTTGGCCGGCGGACCGGGCGGGCTGGCGCGATCCCGTCATCGCGGGCTTCCTGATGCAGGGTGTCTACCTGTCGAGCACGTTCTGGGCGGTGAGCCACGGCCTGCCGGCGGGGATCGCGGCCCTCGTCGGCAGCCTCCAGCCCCTGCTGACCGCGCTTCTGGCGCAACCCCTGCTCGGCGAGCGGGTCAGCGCACGGCGGGCATTGGGGATCCTGATGGGCTTTGCCGGCGCGGGCCTCGTGCTGGCCCCGAAGCTCGGCGCCGCCGATCCGTCAGGGATCCCGCCGCTCGCGCTGAGCGTGAGCTTCCTGGCGGTCCTGTCGCTGACCCTCGGCACCCTCTGGCAGAAGCGCACCGGCGGGCGGGTCGATCTGCTCGCCGGGGCCACGCTCCAGTTCGTCGGCGGCATGGCCTGCGCGATCCCGCTGGCGCTCGCCTTCGGCAGCGCGCGGTTCGAATCCGTCGCGCCGGTCTGGCTCGGGCTTGCCTGGGCGGTCCTGATCAACTCGGTGGCCGGCATCCTGCTGCTGCTGGCGCTGATCCGGCGCGGCGCGGTGGCGGGGGTGGCGGCGCTGTTCTTCCTCGTCCCGCCGGTGGCGGCCGTGCTCGGCTACCTCCTGTTCGGCGAGGTGCTGACGCCGCTCCAGGGCGCCGGGATGGCGCTGGCCGCCCTCGGGGTCGCGGTGGCGAGCCGGGGTTGAGACCCTCCGGCCCGAGGCCCGGGTTTCCCAGGCTCCGCCCTGGACCCGCGAAAGGTCTCGACCTTTCGATACCATGACCTGGGCCTGCGACTGCAGGGCCCGGAAACCCTTCGCCGCCTCGCGGTTTGATGCGCGCGGGCTGGATGGCCCGGGCCGGCACCGAGCGCGACACGCATGGATCAGGACAAGCCCCGCGAGATCCGCCTCGCCCTCGACGCGATTCCCCTCGGCGGCAAAGCCGAGGGCAAGGCGGGCGATGACGCGGTCCTGTTCGTGCGCGACGCGGACGGCGTGCGCGCCTTCCAGGCCAAGTGCCCACATCTCGGCGCGCCGCTCGCCAAGGGCGAGATCTGCGGCGGACGGCTCTATTGCCCCTGGCACAAGGCCGCCTTCTCGGTCGCCGACGGGAGCCTGGAGGAGCCGCCGGCCCTCGAGCCTCTGACCCGCTATCCCGTGCGGATCGAGGGCGGCGAGGCGGTGGCGACGCTCACGCCCGAACCCGCACCGGCCAAGCGCGCCGCGACCTCCATCGAGACCGTCCTGATCGTCGGCGCCGGCGCGGCGGCGGCCGCCTGCGTGACGACCCTGCGTCGCGAAGGGTTTTCAGGCCGGATCACCATGGTCGGCCGCGAGGCGCACCCGCCCTACGACCGGACCAAGCTGTCCAAGCAGTTCCTGGCCAAGCCGACGCCGCCGGAGAAGACCCTGCTGGAGCCGGACTTTTCCGCGGCCCACGCAGTCGAGCGGATCGCGGCCGAGGCCACCCGGGTCGATCCGGCGACCCGTAGCGTCACCCTGGCGGACGGGCGCACCCTCACCGGCGACGCCCTGCTGATCGCCACCGGAAGCCGCGCCGCGGTGCCGGATTTCGAGGGCAAGGACCTCGACGGCGTGATGACCCTGCGCAGCCTCGACGACGCCGTGCGGCTCAGCGAGGCTGCCGGGCACGCCAAGCGCGTGGTGGTGATCGGGGCGGGCTTCATCGGCCTGGAGGCCGCGGCCTTCCTGACCAAGCGCGGCCTGTCGGTGACGGTCCTGTCCCGGGAGGAGATTCCCTTCGCCAAGCGCTTCGGCGCCGATGTTGGAGCGGCGCTGAAGCGCTACCATGCCGGCAACGGCATCACCCTTCTCACCGGCAAAGTCGCGCGGCTCGCCGGTGACGGCCATGTCACCGCGGTCGAGACCGAGGCGGGTGAAAACCTGCCGGCCGACCTCGTCCTGATCGGTGCCGGGGCGTCGCCCGAGACCGGGATCGTCGCCGGAGTGGAGCCGGACGAGAACGGCGGCCTTCGGGTCGGCGGGGACCTCACGCTCGCCGACCGGGTGTGGGTCGCGGGCGATATCGCCGCCTTCCCGGAGCAGGGCAGCGGGGTGACCGCGCGGATCGAGCATTGGCGGCTCGCTCAGCAGCACGGGACGCACGCGGCCCGGGCGATCCTGGGCGCACAGGGCGATTTCTCCGGTGCGCCGTTCTTCTGGAGCAACCAGGGCGACAAGCGCCTCGACTACGGCGGCTACGCGCCGGATTTCGAGCGGATCATCCTGCAGGGCGATCCGGCCGCCCTCGACTTCATCGCCTACTATGTCCGGGAGGGCCGCGCGGTGGCGGCCTGCAGCATCGGCCGCAACAAGCCCTTCACGGCGTTCCTGCATCTGCTGGGCGAGGGCCGGGTGCCGGGTCCGGAAGCGATCGAGGGCGGCGCCGATTTGGCCGCACAGGTGTGATGGAACCTGCGCCCCCACCTGTGCCTTTCGCTTGACGCTGCCCGCCGTCCGACAAGCCGGGCCGAGCCGGGAGGCCCCATGAACCAGATCCTCGTCGTCGCCCTCATCTGTGCCGCCTCGGTCCAGGCCCCGGACTGCTCGCGCGACACCGCCATCGACGTGGTCACGGGCCCGGCCCACACCCTCCAGGAATGCCTGATCCAGGGCCCGGTGCTTGCCGCCAATGCCGGCTTCAAGGGCGAGGATGGCGCCTACTTGAAGACGCGCTGCGAGCAGAAACGCTGAGCTTGGGCGGGCTCTTCCAGACCTGATCGACCGGGCTCGCCGCGCGCTCTTCCTGGTCCGCAGCAGGGGGAATGAGACGCGTGGCTCTGATGCAGTCCGGTTTTCAAGGATCGTCGCGTAAAGCCGGACGTGATCAGGCAGCCCGCATCGGCCGGATTGTGTCCGAAGTCCCCCGCTCTTCAACTTCAGTTCAAGACGCGGCAAACGAAATCTGCTTCGGCTTGCGCCGCGAACAGGTTAAAAGACACGATCCAGAGAAACGCCACGCGAGCAAAAAACCATGTCCGCATCCCCCGCCATCCAGACCGAGCCGCAGGATCTCGTGTCCCTCACCAAGGCCGCCGGTGAGAGCGCCAAGGCGCTGGCCGCCGAGGCCACGCGCCGGGTCCGCACGCGGATCCTCGGGACGGACGGGCGGATCGACGCGGCCAAGCTCGAAGGCCAGCAGCACGCCGCCCACGGGCTCGCGTGGCTCGCCACCTACGCGGAGGCCGTGCGTGAACTCGGCGCCTATGCCGAGCGCCTCCAGGGCGAGGGCAAGTTCGGTGAGACCGAGTCGCTCCTCGTCCGGATCGGCGCCGGCGAGTATCTCGACCAGCTCTTCTCCGGCATCCCGATGAGCCAGGGCGAGATGGTCCGCCCGATCGGCTCGCTCGGCCTCACCGCCAAGGAGGTGGCGCAGTACCGCACCGATGCGGTCGAGACCCTGATCGCCGAGGGCAATACCCTCGAGAACCGCGCCGCCCTGGTCGCCCAGATGCGCGACGGCAGCGGCTCGGCGACCGTCGGCGCCTCGGGCCTCGACGAGGACATGGAGGCGATCCGCTCCGAGATGCGCCGCTTCGGCAAGGCCGAGGTGGTCGACCAGGCGCACGAATGGCACCTGCAAAACGCCTACATCCCGATGGAGATCGTGACCAAGATGGCCGAACTCGGCGTCTTCGGCCTGACGATCCCCGAGGAATACGGCGGCATGGGCCTGCCCAAGACCGCCATGTGCGTGGTCTCGGAGGAACTGTCCCGGGCCTATATCGGCGTCGGCTCGCTCGGCACCCGCTCGGAGATCGCCGCCGAGCTGATCCTGTGCGGCGGCACCGAGGAGCAGAAGCAGCGCTTCCTGCCCAAGATCGCCTCGGGCGATATTTTGCCGACTGCCGTCTTCACCGAGCCGAACACCGGCTCGGATCTGGCCAGCCTGCGCACCAAGGCCGTCAAGGACGGCGACACGTGGAAGATCAGCGGCAACAAGACCTGGATCACCCATCCGGTCCGCGCCGACATCATGACCGTGCTGGTGCGCACCAAGCCCGAGGAGAAGGGCCACAAGGGCCTCTCCATGCTGATCGCCGAGAAGCCCCGCGGCACCGATGAGGATCCCTTCCCGGTCCAGGGCCTGTCGGGCGGCGAGATCGAGGTGCTCGGCTACCGCGGCATGAAGGAATACGAGCTGGCCTTCGAGGGCTTCGAGGTCCCGGCCGCGAACCTCCTCGGCGAGGTCGAGGGCAAGGGCTTCGCCCAGCTGATGCAGACCTTCGAGTCGGCCCGCATCCAGACGGCCGCGCGCGCCGTCGGCGTCGCCCAGTCGGCCCTCGATGTCGGCCTGCGCTATGCCGAGGAGCGGGTGCAGTTCGGCAAGCCGCTGGTCAGCTTCCCGCGGGTGGCCGACAAGCTTGCCATGATGGCGGTGGAGATCAACATCGCCCGCCAGCTGACCTACTTCTCGGCCCGCGAGAAGGACGAGGGCAAGCGCTGCGACCTGGAGGCCGGAATGGCCAAGCTGCTCGGCGCCCGCGTCGCCTGGGCGGCGGCCGACAACGCCCTGCAGATCCACGGCGGCAACGGCTTCGCGCTGGAATACGCGGTCAGCCGGATCCTGTGCGACGCGCGCATTCTCTCGATCTTCGAGGGTGCGGCCGAGATCCAGGCCCAGGTGATCGCGCGGCGTCTGCTCGAAGCCGCGTAAGGACCGGGCGGCTCCGCGGCCGCCCGGCATCGTCGGGGCTCCGCCCCGACACCCCGCCAAAGGGCCTCAGGCCCTTTGGAAACCCAAATCTACTTGGTGATCTTCACCGAGACCGGGTCGCTCGACGGGAAGGTTTCCTCCAGGGCGTCGTCCAGGCGCTCGTTGAGCTTCTCCTGCTTGTTGTCGGGATGCGCGTTGTCGCCCGGCTTGGCGCTGCCCTGCTGGATGCCCGGCTTGGTCTCGTTCTGCTTCTGCTCGTCGGCCATGTCGCTCACTCGTCCGTGACGGGGGCACGCAAGGTGCCAGTGCGCATCAACGCGGGCGGCGGCGGGTGTTTCCGATCTTTCGGGGACCGCGCGGCAATCCGGCCCCCGATCGCTCACGTCGCCGGGATCGACCGCTCGGCCGCCGCCGCGGCGACTGGATCACGGGCATCGGCGCCGCGCATCACGGTCTCGTAGACCCGCGCTAGGCGGTCGAGATGGGCGTCGAGGCTGAGCGGCGCCGCCCAGTAGCGCTCGTAGGCGGCCCGGCTCATCCGGGTGGCGAGCCCATCGTCCGACAGGCTGCGCAGATGTTCGGCCAGCGCTTCCGGGTCGCCCGAGCGGAACCAGAACCCGGTCTCGCCGTCGACCACCGCCTCCCGGCCCGCGCAGGCATCGCTGACGATCACCGGCGCGCCGCAGGCCAGCGCCTCGTAGACGGTCAGCGGCTGGCCCTCGTACCAGACGCTCGGGAAGACCAGCGCCCGGGCCTGCCGCATCAGCTCCTGCACGGCGTCCGCCGCGCGCCAGCCCAGCATGACGGCCTCGGGATAGCGCGCAGCGAGCGCGGCCCGCTCGGGCCCGTCGCCGACGAAGACCGCCCGCGCCCCCGCCTGCCGGGCCGCCTCGGCGAAGATCGGCGCGCCCTTCTCGGTGGAGATCCGCCCCACGAACAGGAAATCGCCCGGCGGCCCGTCCCGCAGCGGCGCCTGTGCCACCGCGATCGGGTTGTCGATCCGGTGGAACGCCGTTCCCTGGGGCATCAGCGGCCGCACGACCCGCTCCTGCAGGTCGCTGATCGTGATGACGTGCGAAAACAGCTCCGGCAGCCGGGCCACCTGGGTGAGGCCGACATGGCGGACCATTCGGGCGACCTTGCGCGGGTAGCTGCGTGCGTCGCAATTCGCCACGATGCAGGAGGCCGACATCGGCGTGCGGTGGCAGATCCGCTGCTCCGGGTAGGCGTAGAATCCGCCGGTCGGGCAGACCAGGAAGAACTCGTGCATCGTGTACAGGCAGGGCAGGCCCGAAGCCCGGAGCGCCGTGCCGATCGACGGCGAGAGCGCCTTGGCGAAGGCGTGGACATGGACCACGGTGTCGCGCGGGTCGCAGGCGGCGAGTTCCCGCGCGAGCGCCCGGCTCGCCGCGCCGTTCCAGATCGCCTGCGCGGCAAACGCCAGCTTGTTGCGCGTCGTCGAGATATCGTCCTGCTCCAGGCAGACGACCCGGATGCCGGCGGGTGCGAGCCGCGGATCCACCGGGCCGACGGCAGCGAACAGGCTCACCCGGACCCCGCGAGCGGCGAGTCCAAGGGCGGATTCGATCGCCACCTTGGCCTGTCCGCCATTGATCGAGGCGTGGTCTGCGACGAGGACGACGTGCATGGTCGGGTTTCCGACGCTCTAGTTCGGGATTGAGCGTTGTAACGACCCGCGGTTGATCCCCCGTAAACTGGTTTTCGCCATGATCCCGGCTGTCGAGACCGGGGCCGTTTCCATGCACGTCGTGATCCTGGCCGAGTTCGCGTCCGCCAGCGGTGGGGCCGAGAAGGTCGCGCTGGAATCGGCCCGGGGGCTCGCGGAGGCCGGCGTCTCGGTCACCTACCTCCAGGCGGTTGCGGGCGCGGCCGACCCGTTGCTCGATCACGCAAACATCCGGCGGGTGGTGCTCGGCTTGCCGGACATCTGGTCGCTCGGCGGCGCGAAGGCCGCGGCGGCCGGGATCTGGCACGCGGCAGCGGCGCGCAGCCTCGCGGCGGCGCTCGCCGCGTTGCCCGAGCGGCCGGACTGCATCCACCTGCATCAATGGACCCGAGCCCTGTCGCCGGCGATCTTCCCGGTCCTGTCGGGGGCGGGCGTGCCCATCATCGTTACCCTGCATGACTACGCCCTGGCCTGCCCGAACGGGGTCTATTACCGCTTCGACCGGGCGGAGCCCTGCGGACTCAAGCCCCTGTCGGCCGCCTGCATCGCGGCGCCCTGCGATGCACGCAGCCGCGCCCACAAGCTGGTGCGCGTCGCCCGGACCGTGGCCCTGCGGCAGGCGGTGCGGGGGCTGCCGCTCCACGTGGTCCATGTCAGCGACGCCAGCCAGCGGCGGATGGGCGACCTTCTCGGCACCTACGCCGTCACCCACCACCGGATCGACAATCCGGTCCGGGTCGCCGAGGGGCCACCGGCCGAGCCCCACCGCGGCGATACGATCGCGTATGTCGGGCGCCTGACCCGGGAGAAGGGCGCCGATCTGGTCGCCGAGGCCGCCCGCGCGGCGGGCCTGCCCGCCCTGTTCATCGGCGCCGGTCCCCTGGAGGCCGAGCTGCGCGCCCGGGACGGCGTGGAGATCATCGGCTGGCAGAGCCCCGCCGCGGTCTGGGAGATCCTGCGCCGCCGGGCCCGGGCGCTCGCCGCGCCGTCACGCTGGTACGAGACCGGGCCGCTCACCGTCTACGAGGCGCTGGCCGCCGGAATCCCGGTGGTCGCCTCCGGCCGATCCGGGGCCGCCGAGAAGGTCCGCCACGGGCAGACCGGCTTCGTGGTCGCCCCGGAGGTCGGGGCCCTGGCGGCCGCCTTCACGGCCCTGCGGGACGATGCCTGCGCCCGAAGCCTCGGCGCGCGGGCCTATGCCGAAGCCCGCGATGCGCCCATGACGCTGGCGACTCATGCGGCCGCACTCCGGACGCTGTACGGCCAGCTCGCAGGCGATGCGGGTGCGGTGCAGCATCACCCGTTGCCGGCTCTGCTGGAACGCCCGTGAAGCCCATCGATCCGGTAATATGTATTTAGGATACACGACCCGTTCAGCCCCTCTGGACAACAGGACGATTTCTTGTAAACGGATGCGCGCTCCGAATCACCAATCCAGGCGGCCTCTATAAACGGCAAAGCTTCGCCGATGGTCTGGTGTATCGGCCCGGGTCCGGAGATAAATCTTCCGAGATCCTGGATCCGGCATTTTATCGATCCTGCCGAGGGGGTATCCAGCCCCGCAATATGCACTTGACTTCTTGTTGCACTGCAACATATAGAGGCGCGTCACGGCGGACGCAGCTGGCGTCCCGCTCCAATGATCGTTCTGGAGACACAGATGCAGACCCCGAATTTCGAGATGCCGACCGAAATGCGCGACTTCGCCGAGAAGAGCGTCGACCAGGCCCGCAACGCCGTCGGCACCCTGATGGCCAATGCCGTCAAGGTCACCGAGCAGGCCCAGGTCTCGGGCCAGACCTTCCAGTCGACCGTCAGCGCGGCCCTCGCGAAGGGCTTCGACCACGCCCAGGCCAATGCCAACGCGACCTTCGACTTCGCGCAGAAGCTTGCGCGCACGAAGGACCTGCGCGAGGCCTTCGAGCTTCAGTCCGAGTTCGTCCGCAGCCAGTTCGCGGCGTTCCAGGCTCAGGCCAAGGATTACGGCGCCCTCGTCCAGAACGTCGCCCGTTAAGGGTGGGTCTACCCCCGGTCCTCACGGATCGGGGGTGTTCTAAAAAGATCCGGGTGGCCGCTTCGGACCGCCCGGATCCAACGATACGACGCCCGAGCGTCACGGGCTCGACCCTGGACGGCGCCGCCAGACCGATTATCGCTTCTGCGGGTCGTGAGCGGACAGGAGGAGATCGCGCGATGGGAAAGCCGCGTCGGCCAAGAGTAGGCCGTTCCAACTGGCAGCCGAAGCCGCCCCTGAATACGGGGATGCCCGCCTCGCTCGCGTCCTTGTCCGAGGCCCCGGTGGACGAGTCGGACGTGTCCGTGGTGGCCCTGTCACGCGCCGGGTTCGCGGATGACGCGCCGGTCTTGGCGTCAGCCCCGGAGATTGATCCCGTCGCCCCGGCCGAGCTGGTGGCGCAGGCCGTGCGGGTCGAACCCCGCCTCGCACCCGAAACCGATACCCCTGACAGCGTTGCCCACGCCGTGAATCCCCCCGAGGCGGAGCGCGACGAAGAGGCCGATCAGGACTCCCACGACGATCGTCATGCGCCCGAAAGCGCGGAGCCGGAGACGGCGTTCGCCGCGGCTCCGGCGCCGGATCTCGTCCCCACCGCGATGCCGCGCACCGCGGAGCCCGCGCCGCTGAACCGGTTCGCGTTCGCACCCGACTCAATCGACATGATCGAGATCGGCTCGACCATCGCCCGCTACATGCAGGGCGAGGGCACCGCCGCCCTGGAGCATTTCCGGGCTCTCTCGGATGTCCGCACGCCGGCCGATCTGATTCGCCTCCAGGTCGGCGAGGCCCAGCGTGCCGCCGACGCCTCCCTGACCTGCTGGGTCACGGTGATGGGCAAGGCGAGCCGCGTCGTCGCATTCCGTTGAGACCGGACTCGTCGCCCCCTCGCAAAACGGGTTGCCGGATCGAACCGGGTGCGACAACGCTCCGTTAACCAAGCCGGTCCCATGCCGTATCGGAGGGTACGGGAAACCAAACCGCACCGATGCCGAACTGCGCACGTCTGATCCGATCCGCCTGCTTCTGCCTCGCCCTGGCGCTCATGCCGGTGATGGCCGGTCCGCCCGCGACCGCGCAGAACGGTGACAAGCCCGCCATCGCCATTGGGGCCGATCTCGCCAGCCAGGGTGGCACGACCCGCCTCACCCTGACCCTGTCCCGGGCCGTGGAGGCCCGCGGCTTCGTGATGGAGCGGCCCGACCGGGCGGTGATCGACCTGCCCGAGGTCAACTTCCAGCTCGAATCGGGCGCGGGCAGCCGCCGGGACGGCCTCGTGCAATCCTTCCGCTACGGCCTGTTCGCCCCCGGGCGGTCCCGCATCGTGATCGACCTCGCGAGCCCCGCCACCGTGGGCAAGATCGAGACGACGACCCGGGCCAAGGACGGCGCCGTGCTGCTCACGATCCCGCTGCAGCGCGCCGACCGTGACGCCTTCCGCAAGGCGGCAGCTGCGGCCGATCCCGCCCCCGCGCAGGCCCGGGCCGCCGCGCCCGAACCCACCGACCAGCGCCCGCTGATCATGGTCGATGCCGGCCATGGCGGCACCGATCCCGGCGCCATCGCGGTGGGCGGCGTGTTCGAGAAGGACATCGTCTTCGGCTTCGCCCAGGCGCTCGTCGAGAAGCTGGAGGCGGGGGGGCGCTACCGGGTCCGGATGACGCGCGACCGGGACGTGTTCGTGCCTCTGGCCGACCGCGTCCGCCTCGCCCGCGAGGCCAAGGCCGACCTGTTCGTGTCGATCCACGCCGATTCGATCTCGGCGGCCCCGCAGGTGCGCGGCGCCACGATCTACACCAATGCCGAGAAGGCGACCGATCTCGAATCCGCCAAGCTCGCCGAGCGCGAGAACCGGGCCGACGCCGCCGCGGGCGCCGAGTCCGCCGAGGCGCCGCCGGACATCGCCGACATCCTTCAGGAACTCACCCTGCGGGAGACCCGCGGGTTCTCGTCGGGCTTCGCCCGGACCTTGATGGGCCAGCTCGGCCCGGTGATGGAGATGAGTACCAAGCCCCACCGGGAGGCGCGGTTCGTGGTGCTGCGCTCCCCCGATGTGCCGAGCGTGCTGGTGGAACTGGGCTACCTGTCGAGCAAGCGCGACCTGGAGATGCTGCAATCGCCGGAGTGGCGCGCCGGGGTCACCGGCTCCATGGCCAAGGCGATCGACGTGTTCTTCTCCAATCGTGCCAGCCTGGGGCGGCCCGTGATGACGCGTCGCTCGGCCGCCGTCGCCCCAGTTTTACCATAGAGTAAGTGTCGATACGGGCTGTCCGAACGCCCCGTCGCACCGCCGTCGCAACCGGCAATCCGAGGGGGCCTCAGGTGACCATCCGGGGGCCGACCGCATCGTGAGCGGAGCTGCGCGCCGGGTGAGCCGATTCCGGCATGCGGCCGGGCCAGCGACGAGCGGAACACCGGATGCGTCTGATCCTTCGTTTCTTCGGGATCCTGTTCAGCGCCGCCGCGGTGCTGTTCGTGATCGGCGCGGCGGCGGGCGGTTACTTCTACTGGAAGTACAGCCAGGACCTGCCCGACCACGCCGCGCTCGCCAATTACGAGCCGCCGGTGATGACCCGCATCCACGCGGCCGACGGCTCGCTGCTGGCCGAATATGCCCGCGAGCGCCGGCTCTACCTGCCGATCCAGGCGATGCCGAAGATCGTGGTCGCGGCCTTCCTGTCGGCCGAGGACAAGAATTTCTACAAGCATGGCGGCATCGACCCCGAGGGGATCGTGCGCGCCTTCCTGACCAACGCCAAGTCGGGCAAGCGCCAGGGCGCCTCGACCATCACCCAGCAGGTCGCCAAGAACTTCCTGCTGTCCTCCGAGCAGACCTACGACCGGAAGGTCAAGGAGGCGCTGCTGGCGCTCCGGATCGAGTCGGCCTACTCCAAGGACAAGATCCTCGAACTCTACCTCAACGAGATCTTCCTGGGCACCATCGTCCCGGGCCGCAACCTGCACGGGGTTGCCGCGGCGGCGCTCGATTATTTCGGCAAGTCGGTCCACGAGCTGACCATCAACGAGGCGGCCTACCTCGCCGCCCTGCCGAAGGGGCCGAACAACTACCACCCCTACCGCAAGACGCAGGCGGCGCTCGACCGCCGCAACGAGATCATCCGCCTGATGGCGGAGAACAATTACATCACCCGGGATGAGGCGGACGCGGCCAAGAAGATGCCGCTCGGGGTCAACCCGCGGGTCGCCTTCCCGAACGCCGCCAATGCCAACTACTTCACCGAGGAGGTCCGCCGCGAGATCTCCGAGCGCTACGGCGAGAAGAAGCTCTACGAGGGCGGCCTCTCGGTGCGCTCGACGCTGGATCCGAAGATGCAGGCCTGGGCCCGCAAGGCCCTGGTCGACGGCCTCGTCCGCTACGATCAGGCCCATGGCTGGCGCGGCGCGGTCACCAAGGTCGACCTGACCGGGCGCGACTGGGGCATGGCGGCGGCCGAGGTGCCGGCGCTCGGCGACGTGGCGCCCTGGCGGCTCGCCGTGGTGCTGGGCAACGGCGGCGGCGGCGTGCAGGTCGGCCTCCAGCCCAAGCGCGAGGCGTCGGGCCAGGTCGGCAAGGACCGCGAGACCGGCGTGATCACCCCGGACGGGATGCGCTGGGCCGGCCGCGCCAATCTCCAGGCCGGCGACATGGTGTATGTCGAGGCGATCGAGGGCGGGAAGGGCCAGTTCCGCCTGCGCCAGAAGCCCGAGGTCTCCGGCGCCATCGTGGCCATGGACCCGAATACCGGCCGCGTCCACGCGATGGTCGGCGGCTTCTCGTACGACGAATCCGAGTTCAACCGCGCCACCCAGGCGATGCGCCAGCCCGGCTCCTCGTTCAAGCCGATCGTCTACTCGGCGGCTCTGGACAACGGCTACACCCCCGCCTCGATCGTGCAGGACTCGCCGATCACCATCGAGGGCGGCCCCGGCCAGGAGGCCTGGACGCCTTCGAACTACGACGGCAAGTCCGGTGGCCCGCACACCCTGCGCTACGGGATCGAGCACTCGAAGAACCTGATGACGGTCCGGCTCGCCAAGGATGTCGGCATGCCGCTCATCGCCGAGTATGCCCGTCGGTTCGGCGTCTACGACGACATGCTGCCGGTTCTGCCGATGTCGCTGGGCGCGGGCGAGACCACGGTGATGCGCATGGTCACCGCCTACTCGATGCTGGCCAATGGCGGCCGGCGCATCCGGCCGACCCTGATCGACCGGATCCAGGACCGCATCGGCGAGACGATCTACCGGCACGACAACCGCAAGTGCATCGGTTGCGACGCCGAGAAGTGGTCGGGCCAGGACGAGCCGAAGCTGGTGGACGATTCCGAGCAGGTGCTCGACCCGCTGACCGCCTACCAGATGGTCTCGATCATGGAGGGCGTGGTCCAGCGCGGCACCGCGACCCTGCTGAAGCAGATCGGCAAGCCGCTCGCCGGCAAGACCGGCACCACCAACGACGCCAAGGACGCGTGGTTCGTGGGTTTCTCGCCGGATCTGGCGGTGGGCATCTATCTCGGCTTCGACAAGCCCCGCTCGCTCGGCGACCGCGCCACCGGCGGCGGGCTGGCCGCGCCGATCGCCCTGGAGTTCCTCAAGACCGCCCTCAAGGACAAGCCGCCGACCCCGTTCCGCGTACCCCCGGGCATCAAGCTGATCCGCATCAACCTCGCCAGCGGCACGCGGGCCGGCTCGAGCGAGGGGGCGGGGACGATCCTGGAGGCGTTCAAGCCCGGCACCGCGCCGCCGGATTCCTACGTGGCCCCGTCCGGCGGCAGCCAGGCACCGGCCCCCGCGGCGGCGGCGGTGCCGGCGGATCCCGATCGGGCCGCGCAGGCGGGTGGGCTGTACTGAGGACGGAACCCACGAGAACCGCGCGTCTCCCTCCCCCTCTGCGGGGGAGGGAGACGCGGCGGACGCGAAGAATCATCTTCGAAACGGCCGCCCAACAAGGCACCCCGCCCAGCGATGTGCGACCATCGCAGCTCTGCGCGCTCCTGAGCCCGCACAGAAAAAAGCCGCCCCGGAGGGAGCGGCTTGGAGGAGTCTTCAGGGAGGCATCAAACAGAGCGGACGAGTAGGTCCAACTCCACATCCAGAAAACTGGATGCCTCTTTATCAATCAAAAACCTTAATACCTCGTAAATACCAGTCTTCGCGAGCGATCACGCCGCCAGACTGTCGAACAGCCCGCGCCCGTCGGTGCCGCCGATCAGATCCTCGACGAAGTTCTCCGGGTGCGGCATCATGCCGAGCACGTTGCGGTTCTCCGACAGGACGCCCGCGATCGCGTTGAGCGAGCCGTTGCGGTTGGCCTCGACGGTGATGGTCCCCGCCGCGTCGCAGTACCGGAAGGCCACCCGGCCCTCGCCCTCGATCCCCGCCAGAGGCTCGGGATCGGCGAAATAGTTGCCCTCGCCGTGGGCGACGCAGACGTCGATGACCTGACCCTGCCGGTAGGCGCTTGTGAAGCGGGTATCGGTGCGCTCGACCCGGAGCGTCTGCCGGTGGCAGATGAAGCGCCGGTTCACGTTGCGCATCAGGACGCCCGGCAGCAGGCCGGATTCGCACAGGATCTGGAAGCCGTTGCAGATGCCGAGCACGAGGCCGCCCCGGGCCGCATGCGCCCGCACCGCATCCATGGCGGCCGCCCGTCCGGCGATCGCTCCGCAGCGCAGATAGTCGCCGTAGGAAAAGCCGCCCGGCAGGACGGCGAGGTCGGTGCCGGCCGGCAGCTCGTGATCCGCGTGCCAGACGAGGCTCACCCGCGCGCCCGAGCGGCGCAATGCCCGGACGACATCGCTCTCGCGGTTCGAGCCGGGGAAGACGATGACCGCGGCGTGCATCAGAGCATCTCGATCGTGTAGTTCTCGACCACCGTGTTGGCCAGGAGCTTCTCGCAGGCGGTGCGCAGCGTCGCCTCGGCGGCGGCAGCGTCGGGGGCCGCCACCTCGATGTCGAACACCTTGCCCTGCCGCACGCCCTCGACCCCCTGGATCGCCAGCGACTTGAGCGCGGCCTCGATCGCCTTGCCCTGCGGGTCCAGCACGCCGGTCTTCAGGGTGACGATAATACGGGCTTTCATGGATTCTCGGGTCTCGCGCGTCGCCGGGACGAGGGTCTCACCTGCGGCAACGTTTCACAGGCTGCCGCGGTTCTCTGTAGCAGGAAGGCCGCCAGCCTGTCGAACGCGGGTCGCGTCATCGACGGGGCGAGGCGGCACCCGCGCGCAGCGGCTCGATGCTGATCGCCCGCCGCCAGAGCTGCAGCATGATCCAGGCCGCGAACAGGCTGAACAGACCCATCAGGACATGGCCGACCCGGTCCCCAAGATCGAACAGGCCGGCCAGCGCCCAGCCGGCCGCGATGGCCACAGCGAACACCTCGGTGCCCACGAGGACCATCATGCTCACGATGGTGATGGCGTTGCGCCCGTTCACGCGATCGACCCCTGAAAATAGGACGGGTCCCGGACGAAAACCGTCCGAGACCCGCGCAGCTAGCCCGGCAGGGCCGCCGATGCAACCAAGCGCACCCCTGTTAGCGCGGCGCGCGCTTCGCCAGGATCCGCTGCAGCGTCCGCCGATGCATGTTCAGGCGCCGGGCCGTCTCGCTGACATTGCGGCCGCACAGCTCGTAGACCCGCTGGATGTGCTCCCACCGGACCCGGTCGGCCGACATCGGGTTCTCGGGCGGATCGGCCCGCTCGCCGGGCTGCGCCATCAGCGTGCCGTGGATCTCGTCGGCATCGGCGGGCTTGGCGAGATAGTCGAAGGCGCCGAGCTTCACCGCGGTGACCGCGGTTGCGATGTTGCCGTAGCCGGTCAGGATCACGCCGCGTGCTTCCGGGCGGCGCTCCTTCAGGCGGGCGATCACGTCGAGGCCGTTGCCGTCGCCGAGGCGCATGTCGATCACCGCGAAGGCCGGGGCCCGGGCTTCGACGGCCGAGACGCCATCCGCGACGCTGTCGGCCACCTGCACGTGGTAGCCGCGGCTCTCCATGGCGCGTGCGAGACGGGTCTGGAAGGGCTTGTCGTCATCGACGATCAGCAGGCTGCGGTCGGAGAAGGCGGCCAGTGGATCGGCGTCGCTGAGTACGGCAGCGTCGGTCGCCGCCGCGGTCCCGGGCTGCGTAAGCATCGGGCGTTCCTTTCAGGTTTTCATCGTCAGTTCTTGGTCTGTCCCTTATATAGGAACGACATCGCGCGGGGGCAGGGGGTGTTGGATATTGAGTTCCGGCGAATGACGCGGCGCTGCCCCGCGCTCGAAGATGTGGCGGGCCCAGGACACGCGCACCACCGCCCCGTGGGATTCCGGCGTGGGCACGTTCATCAGCACGAGCTGGGCGCCTGAGCGCTCGATCAGGGTCTTGGCGATGAACAGCCCGAGCCCCAGCCCCGCCCCGACGGTCCCGCCCGATTGCGGCCGGTCCTGACTGCGGGTGGTTACGTAGGGCTCGCCGGCCCGCAGCAGAACCTCGCTGGAGAAGCCCGGGCCGTCGTCCCGGATCTCGAGCCAGACCCGCTCCTGGCTCCAGCGCCCTTCCACGGATACCCGCGCCTCGGCGAAGTCCGCGGCGTTGTCGAGGATGTTGGCGAGACCGAACATCACCCCCGGGTTGCGGCGGCAGGCCGGCTCGGGCCCGTCCCCGAGGCTCGTGATGTCGAGCGCGGTGCCGAGCGCCCGCTGCGGCGCCACCAGCTCCTCGACGAGGTGGCTGAACGTGACCGTCTCCAGGAAGCCGGCGCCGGCGCCGTCGCCGTCGAGCGAGGTGAGCTTGCCCAGGATGCCGCGGCAGCGGTCGACCTGCTCGCGCAGCAGATTCAGATCCTCCGCCACCGCGGGCGAGGCGGTCGGGCCGAGCTGGCGGATCAGCTCCTTGGTGACCAGCATGATGGTGCCGAGCGGGGTGCCCAACTCGTGGGCGGCCGCGGCCGCCAGCCCGTCGAGCTGGGACAGGTGCTGCTCGCGGGCGAGCACGAGCTCGGTGGCGGCCAGCGCCTGGGCGAGGAGCCGCGTCTCCTCCGCCACCCGCCACGCGTAGACGCCCGTGAAGGCGGTGCCGAGCAGGATCGCGGTCCAGACGCCCGAGACGTACAGGAACGGCAATTCGATCCGCCCGTCCGCGAACCAGGGAAGCGGCCGATGGACCAGGGCCAGCAGGGTCGCGAGACCCACCGCCAGCAGGCCGAGCGCCAGCGTCCGCTCCGGCGGCAGGGCGGTCGCCGAGATCAGTACGGGGGCGAGGAACAGCAGTGAGAACGGGTTCTGCAGCCCGCCCGTGAGAAACAGCAGGGCGGCGAGCTGCACGATGTCGAACGCGAGGAGCAAGGCCGCGGAATCGTCGCTGAGCCGGTAGCTCGCCGGGAAGCGGATGCGCAGCGCGAGGTTCAGCCAGGACGAGGTGGCGATCACCAGGAAGCACCAGCCGAAGGGCAGCGGCAGGCCGAGGCCGAACTGCGCCCCGACCACGGCCGCGCTCTGGCCGGTGATGGCGAGCCAGCGCAGGCGGACGAAGGTGTCGAGCCGCAGGTGTCGCGCGTCGCGGACGAGGCCGTTCAGATCGGAATCGGGCATGCACTGCTTCGGTGAGGCGTCGGACGGACTGGGCCGGTACGAACGTTTCGCGACAGCCGGCAACGTTCAAGGCCGGCGATGTCGCGGATCCGGGAGGCCGGCAAGTCTTCCGGGGCAAGTTCTCCGGTGAACGTCATCCGGGGCAAGTCATCCGGGCCGAATCGTCACAGGCGTCATCGTCACAGGGAAATCGTCCCCACCTGGGGATGTTCCATTATCGTTCAGGGTGGAACATTATCCTGCCGATTCTGGTCGGGGGTGTTCGGTGCCGGTTGGCACGCAACATCGAAGGCCGGCGGCAGACCGTGAGGTAACGATGCTCCTGGCCTATTCGATGTACGAGGGCGCCCGCGCCCTGATGACGCCGGCCCGGGTTGCCGCGGATCTCACGCGTTACGGCCTCCAGATTCCCGGCAATCCCCTGGCTTACGGGCCCTACGCGCGGGCGGTCAGCGCCGGCTGCGAGATGTTCGAGCGCGTCACCCGCCAGTACGGCAAGCCGGCCTTCGGCTTCACCGAGACGATGGTCGACGGCCAAGCGGTGCCGGTCAGCGAGCGGGTGGTGTGGGAGCGGCCGTTCTGCCGCCTGATCGCCTTCGACCGCGCCTTCCCGACGCCGCCCACCGAGGCGCAGCCGAAGCTGCTGATCGTGGCGCCGATGTCCGGACACTACGCCACGCTGCTGCGCGGCACCGTGGAGGCGATGCTGCCGAACCACCGGGTGTTCGTCACCGACTGGACCGACGCCCGGATGGTGCCGCTGCTGGCCGGCCGCTTCGACCTCGACGACTACATCGACTACCTGCAGGAGATCTTCGCCGTCCTGGGGCCGGATCTGCACGTCATGGCGGTGTGCCAGCCGGCGGTGCCGGTCTTCGCCGCGGTGGCGCTGATGGAGGCGGCCGACGAGCCCGCCGTGCCGAGCTCGATGACCCTGATGGGCGGCCCGATCGACACGCGCCGCTCGCCCACCGCGGTGAACTGCCTCGCGCAGGAGCGCGGCCAGAAGTGGTTCGAGCAGAACACGATCAGCCTCGTGCCGCCGATCTACCCGGGGGCGTGGCGCCGGGTCTATCCGGGCTTCCTGCAGCTCTCGGGCTTCATGGCGATGAATCTCGACCGGCACGTCACCGCCCATTCGGACATGTTCGACCATCTGGTGGGCGGCGACGGCGACTCGGCCGAGAAGCACCGGGAGTTCTACGACGAGTACCTCGCGGTGATGGATCTCACCGCCGAGTACTACCTCCAGACGGTGCAGACCGTGTTCGTGAACCACGCCCTGCCGAAGGGTGAGATGCAGCACCGGGGCGCTCCGGTCGATCTCGGGGCGATCCGCCGCTGCGCGATCCTGGCGGTCGAGGGCGAGAACGACGACATCTCCGGCGTCGGCCAGACCAAGGCGGCGCTCGACCTGACGCCGAACCTGCCCGACGCGCGCAAGGCCTATCACCTCCAGGCCGGGGTGGGGCATTACGGGGTGTTCAATGGCTCCCGCTACCGCACGGTGATCGCACCGCGCATCGCCGCCTTCATCCGCGCCATGCAGGCGGTGCCGGCCGCGCGCGGCGGGCATCTGCGGCAGGTGGGCTGACCGGGCCGCAGGTTTCCCTCTCCGCAGGGGCTTGCGAATTCACGCTGTGCCGACTGCGCCGAGGCTGGACGCAGTTTCCCCCTCGCCCCGCTTGCGGAGCGAGGCGGCAGCCGAAGGTGAGGGGGGCTCGAATGGAGGAGTCCCTTCCGGAGCCGCCCCCTCACCGCCGCTGCGGCTTCGCCTCCGCTTCCCGCACGGACGACGAGGTCCGTGCGGGCCTCTCCCCGCGTGCGGGGAGAGGGGGGTGTCGCGCGCATCAAACCCGAAATGTGAATATCGTCGTCCGCGGAGGGGGGAGGGAGACACGCGTGCCGTGAAGCGGCCTCGATGACCGCGCGCCCCTCGACCCGTCACAGAACCCGTCGCGGATCGAGCGCATCGCGCAGACCGTCGCCGATGAAGTTGATCGACAGGACGGTCAAAAAAATCGCGCCCCCCGGGAACAGCGCCCAATGCGGCGCCACGTCGAGGTGGTCCTTGGCGTCGAACAGCAGGCGTCCCCAGGTCGGGATGTCGGGCGGGAAGCCGAGCCCCAGGAACGAGAGCGTCGATTCCGCGATGATCGCCGCCGAGACCTCGATCGAGGCGGCCACGATCACCGGTCCCAGCGCGTTCGGCAGGATGTGGCGGCGCACGAGGTGCCCGGTGGTCGCCCCCTGCGAGCGGGCCGCCTCCACGAACTCCTTCTCACGCAAGGTCAGGAACTGCGCCCGCACCAGCCGGGCGACCGGCATCCAGCGCAGGCCCCCGATCACCGCGACGATCATCAGGAACACGCCGCCCTGTGTGCCGAACACGGCCTTCAGGCTGTCGCGGAACAGGTAGATCACCAGCAGCAGCAGCGGCAGCTGCGGCAGCGACAGGAACAGGTCGGTCAGCCACATCAGCACCGGGTCGAGGAGGCGGCGCGACATGCCGGCCAGCGCGCCCACCAGCACCCCGATCAGGCTCGCCACCGCCATGGCGGCGAAGCCGACGGCAAGCGAGATCCGGCCGCCATGGATCATCCGGGCCAAGAGATCCTGGCCGAGGTCGTCGGTGCCGAACGGGTGATCCCAGGACGGGCCTTGGAGCTGGGCCGCGAAGTCGATATCGTCGATGGCGACCGGCCAGAGCAGGCCGCCGAACACCACGCCGGCGACCAGTACGGCCAGCACGCCGACGCTCGCCAGCGCCAGCCGATGCCGCCGGAAGCGCCGCCAGGTCTCCCGCCCCGGCGAGGCCGGTGCGCGGGCAGGGGCCATCGCCTCATCGGAGGGCGATGCGAGGGTCGAGCCAGCCATAGAGCAGGTCCGCGACGAGGTTGAACAGGATGACGAGGCCGGCGAACACGAAGGTCACCGCCATCACCACCGGCGTGTCGTTGGCCAGCATCGCGTCGATCAGCAGCGAGCCGATGCCGGGAATCCGGAAGATCTGCTCGGTGACGATGGCGCCGCCGAACACCGCCGGGATCTGGAGGGCGACCAGCGTCACCACCGGGATCAGGGCGTTGCGGGCGATGTGCCGGCGGGTCACCGTGCCCTCGGAGAGGCCCTTGGCGCGGGCCGTGGTGACGTAGTCAAGCCGGGCGACGTCCAGCGCCGAGGCGCGCACGTACCGGGTGTAGGAGGCGGCCTGGAAGAAGCCCAGCACCGCCACCGGCATGATCGCCTGCCGGATGTTCGCCCAGACCCAGGGCAGGCCGGAGCCCGGCAGGTCGGCCTGGTAGACGAAGGGCAGCCAGCCGAGCTTGATCGAGAACAGCAGGATGAACAGCAGGCCGGTGAAGAAGGTCGGCAGCGAGAAGCCCACGAAGGCCAGGGTGTTGGCGACCTGATCGGCCAGCGAATAGGGCCGGCGCGCCGCATAGAGGCCGACCGGCACCGCGATCAGCAGCGCCAGCACCTGGGAGGAGCCGACGATGAACAGGGTCGTCGGCAGCCGCTGCAGGATCAGCGCATCGACGTTGACCCGGCTGGCGAAGGAGAAGCCCCAATCGCCGTGCAGCATGGCGGTGAGCCAGTGCAGGTAGCGGGTGAAGATCGGGTCATCGAGGCCGAACTTCACCCGCAGGGCGGCCCGCACCTCCGGGGGCACGTTCGGGTTGCTGGCGAGTTCGCCGAACGGGTCGCCGGGCGCGAGCGCCAGGACGGTGAACAGGATCAGGCTGATGCCGAGCAGGCTCGGGATCGCGATCAGGAGGCGTCGCAGGATGTAGGCGCCCATGGCCCCGCTCCCGCTCAGGCCTCCCGGTACCAATCGGGCAGGAACGACAGGTCGTTGTCCCAGCCGCTGCGGGGCGCGGTCAGCGTGGCGCCCACCGCCGAGACCTCGGCCCGGTGGATCAGCGGCAGCACGTTCTCGGAGACCGCGAGGTCGTTGCAGGTGATGAGCAGCGCCGCCCGCTTGACCGGGTCGAGCTCGCTCTGGGCGGCGTTGTAGGCCTTGTCGTAGGCGTCGTTGCGCCAGCGCACGACGTTGCGGCCCTGCCACTTGTTGGCTTTCTGGGCGACCTCCCAGGAGGCGTACATCAGCAGCCAGATCGCCGGATCGGCCTGGGTCATGCTGTAGGCGTACATCTCCATGTCGGCGTAGAAATGCGTGCAGGTGTCGGGGTTGGCCGGGTCGGACGAGAAGAACACCGAACCGGTCACGGATTTCAGCTCGATCTCGATGCCGGCCTTGGCGGCCGCCTGCTTGATGATCGCCTGGGTCTTCTGGCGCGGGGCGTTGATCGAGGTCTGGAAGACCAGCTTGAGCTTCTTGCCGTCCTTGGCGCGGATGCCGTCCGAACCCTTGGTCCAGCCGGCCTCGTCGAGCAGCGCGTTGGCGCGTGCCGGGTCGAAGGCGAAGCTGGTATCCTTCGAGACGAAGCGCTCCGGGCCGTTGACCGTGTTGGCGGTGGCCTTGCCGGTGCGTCCGTAGATGTAGGTCTGGATCGACTTGCGGTCGACGAGCAGATTCAGCGCCCGGCAGACCTTCGGGTCCGAGAAGGCGGGGTGCCTCGTCGTGATCGAAGACCGCTCGCCGTCGACCTCGACGTTCGGGTCGGTGGCGTTGAGCAGCAGGAATTCCAGCTTGCCGCCATACACCACGTCGACCCGGCCCTTGCCGCCGGTCTCCAGGCGCTTCAGCACCTCGTCCTCGATTAGCATGTTCCAGGCGTAGTCGTACTCGCCGGTCTGGAGCACCGCGCGGGCGGCCGAGACCGCGTCGCCGCCGCCCTTCATCTCGATCGTGTCGAAATACGGCCGGTTCGGCAGGTGGTAATCCGGATTGCGCTCGCCGCGGACGATGTCGCCGGGCCGGAACTCCACGAACCGGTACGGGCCGGTGCCCACCGGGGCGAGGTTCTGCGGCGCGTCACGGGATTTGGCGCCGCTATAGGGCCGGAAAGGTGCTGCGGCAACACCCTCCCGACCATGCCCAAGAAGGCGTCGCACCAGTAAGGCGGCGGCTTGGTCAAAACGAACCGGACGCCGAGGTCCTCGACCTTCTCGAACTTGCAATCCTTGTAGGACCCGGCCGTCACCGCCGCGGTGGCGGGATCGCGGGGATACGCCCAGGTGA
>NZ_JAKSYD010000069.1 GCF_022829605.1 Methylobacterium sp. E-065
GGCAGCGGGCGACCTCGACCGATCAGCTCAAATGAGAATCCGCGCGGTTGGTCGCACTGGCCGAGCTATGCCGTGAGTGTATGTGGTCGACCGGTTTATCGAACACATAGGTTTCGAACGATGTCGCGCGAATCCGAGCCCGCTCTCTCGGATGAGATCCAGAGACACCTCGGCGGCCTCCTGGCGGCCGCCTACACTCAGGATGAGGCCCAGCTGAGAGCCGCAGATCGCTTCGCCGAGCTGTTGGCCAAGCTCGATGTGGCATTTGAGACAGCGAGCGAGCGTGATGAAGCTGAGTTCAAAAGGCTGCTTCTTGCCGTAGTCCCGCCTCTACGTCGCTTCGCCGTCTCGCTCGCCCGCGATCTCACTGCGGCTGACGACCTCGTGCAGGATACCCTCCTGCGGGCGTGGCGAAGCCGGACGCGCTTTCAACCGGGCACGAACTTCGAGGCATGGACCTTCACGATCCTGCGCAACACCTTTTACAGCAGTCAGCGCAAACACCGCGAAATCCAGGACGAGGACGGCAGTCACACGGCCAACCTATCGATCCCGCCTGATCAGATCGGGCGTCTTGACGTCCAAGATATGCGTACCGCTCTCGACCGGCTCGCGCCGATCATGCGTGAGTCCCTAGTGCTCGTGGCGATCGAGAACCTGAGCTACGAGGAGGCCGCTGCGGTCATGGAATGCCAGATCGGCACCGTGAAGAGCCGGGTCTGGCGCGCGCGGGACCAGCTCATGCGAGCGCTCGGCTACACCGGTGCTGAGATCGGAACTGACGGGGTAATGCTGTCGGCGCTCAGCAGCTCGCGTGAGGGTGGCGGATGAGCTCGGATCCGGGCGTTGTATCTACGGCTGAGCCGGTGATCCGACACGACGCGATCCGGGAACGCGCCTACGATCTATGGGACCGACACCATCGGCCTGTTGGCTATGATCTGCATTTCTGGGTCATGGCCGAGCGTGAGCTGAAGGCAAAGCGACGAGCGGCGCAGTTGGCAAGCCAAGTCGAGCTGGCGTGATGGCCACCACCATCGACGGTATTGCGTTCCAGACATGTATCCCAGGGACTGGGACACGCTCGCCTTTGCAAGGCCGGATACCCACGGGCGCAGGATCATGAGCGAAGGCATCGTCCCGCTACACCGAAGAGGCGAGAAGCGATCGGCGCTTGCCCGGGTCGATGTTGCTGCGGTGGAATTGCTCGCCGCCGGTCAAGCGACGAACCTCCAAGCTGCACGTGCCAAGGTGATCTTGGAGGACCTGCGCGACCATCGGGACCAAATGGCGGTGGTGCTCGCTGACCTGCGGGGACGGGAGCCGACTGGCGAAGCCGAGATCGACGAGGCCAACGCCAACCTCATCACGGCGATCAATCAGGGCATCGTGCAGATCGACTTGTTCGTCGCACAGGCCCAGGCCTATGCCGAGGGAGCAGTCCCGACAGGGCAGTTTGGGGACCAACTCGACCGGTGACAGTGTCAATGTCGGTAGCGTTCAGCGAGCGCCATCAGCGCCTGGGCCAGCTCCGTGAGGTTGGCCGAGGCGGACTCGACCTGCCTCGTGCCGGCCGCGGTCTGCTGGCTCGCCTGCCGGATGTTCTGAAGCGCGCCCATCACCTGCTCGATCCCAAGCTGCTGCTGGTTCGCTGACGCGATCACCTGCTGGAAGACCTGACCGCTTTCCTCCACCTTCGCGGTGATCTCTTCGATGGTCCGCTGCGTCGTGTCCGAGCGGGTCTTGCCGGCGGCGGCGCGCTTGACCGCCTCCTCGGTGAGCATCACCGAGGTGTTGATGCCCCGCTGGATCTCCCCCAGGATCCCGCGCACCTGACTGGTCGCCGCCTTGGCCTGATCTGCCAGCAGCTTCATCTCGGAGGCGACCACCGAGAAG
>NZ_JAKSYD010000084.1 GCF_022829605.1 Methylobacterium sp. E-065
CGGGCGCGAAGAACAGGCCATACTCCGCCAGAGCCGCGTTGAGCTGGTCCTTCACTACCCCCGCCTCGACGCGCGCCGTGCCGCGCACTGGGTTGATCGCGAGGATGCGGTTCATGTGCCGTGAGAGATCGACCACGATCCAAGAGAAGGCGCCGGCCTTCATGACTGTCGCGTTCCTTCCGGAAACGTCGCTCCCCTCTCCCGACCCTCGCTGACGCGCGGGCCACCCTCCCCCGCAGAGGGGGGAGGGAAATCGCACGCCCTTACTTCCCTCGTCGATACCCCCTGGCCCGATCATCTCCCGCCCCGCCCCCTGGTGCTGTTCCCCCGGGGCGAGGCCGCCTGCGATGTGCTCTCGACCATCCCGGAGGGGCCGCCAAGGCGGTTCCGCTGGCGCGCGCAGATCCACCGCGTCACCCATGCCGAGGGGCCAGAGCGGGTCGCCGCCGAGTGGTGGCACGCGCCCGGGAACGACCGGGACTATTACCGCATCGAGTGCGAGGCCGGTCACCGCCTCTGGCTCTACCGCGACGGGCCGCATGCCCCCGACCGCCCGGCCGCGTGGTACGTCCACGGGCTGTTCGCGTGAGCGATCTCGCCTACGCCGAACTCGCCGTCACCACGAACTTCTCCTTCCTGCACGGCGCCTCGCACCCGCAGGATTACGTCGTGCAGGCGGCTTCCTACGGCCTGCGCGCGATCGGCATCGCCGACCGCAACACCGTGTCCGGCGTGGTGCGGGCCCATGCGGCGGCGCTGGCGCTGGAGGGCACCGCGATCCGGATTCTGCCCGGCGTACGCCTCGTCACCGAGGAGGGGTTCGAAGCCGTCACCTACCCGATGGACCGGGCTGCTTGGGGGCGCCTCTGCCGGCTGCTGACCCTCGGCAACCGGCGGGTCCGAAAAGGGGAGTGCCGCTTTTCCTTTGCCGAGATGCTGGAGGCCGCCGAGGGGCAGATGTTCATCGCCATGCCGCCGGCAAGGCGTCTGCAGGAGGGGTTCCGGGCGCGGCTGGAGGCGCTCGCCGCCGCCGCCCCGGGCCGGACCTTCCTGGGGGCGAGCCACACCCGCCGCGGCGACGAACGGCGGCGCCTCGGCCTGCTCGCCGAACTGGGCGCGGCTTCGGGCGCCCCGATGGTCGCGGTCTCGGACGCGCTCTACCACCACCCCGAACGGCGCCCGCTCCAGGATGTGGTCACCTGCATCCGGGAAGGCTGCCGGATCGGGGAGGCCGGCTACCGCTTGGAGGCCAATGCCGAGCGCCACCTGAAGCCCCCCACCGAGATGGCCCGGCTGTTTGCCGACCATCCGGGGGCGCTGGCCCGCACCATCGAGATCGCGCAGGCCTGCGACTTCTGCCTGTCCCAGCTGCGCTACGAATATCCCGATGAGCCGGTGCCGCCCGGTCGCACGCCGCAGGACTATCTGGCGGAAAAGACCTTCGAGCGGGCACGCTGGCGCTACGGCGGTGAGGTTCCGGCCGCCGTCGCGGCAACGCTCCACGAGGAGCTGCGGCTCATCGCCAAGATGGACTATGCGCGCTACTTCCTGACCCTGTTCGACGTGGTCGAATTCGCTCGCAGCAAGGGCATCCTCTGCCAGGGGCGTGGCTCGGCGGCCAATTCCGCCGTGTGCTTCTGCCTCGGCATCACCGCGGTGGACCCGTCCAAGCACCGGCTTTTGTTCGCCCGCTTCATCTCGGAGAACCGGGGCGAGCCCCCCGACATCGACGTCGATTTCGAACACGAGCGCCGCGAGGAGGTGATCCAGCACCTCTATGCCCGCTACGGCCGGGAGCGCGCCGCCCTCTGCGCCACGGTGATCCATTACCGCCCCCGCATGGCGATCCGCGAGGTCGGCAAGGTCTTGGGCCTGACCGAGGACGTGACGGCGGCGATCGCCGACACGGTCTGGGGCTCCTGGGGCACCGGCATGCCGGACCAGCACGTGCGTGAGGCCGGGCTCGATCCCGACAACCCCGCGATCCGGCAGGCACTCGACCTCGCTCATCAGCTGATCGGCTTCCCCCGCCACCTGTCGCAGCATGTCGGCGGCTTCGTGCTGACCCGCGGCCGCCTCGACGAGACCGTGCCGGTGGGCAATGGCGCCATGGCGGACCGCACCTTCATCGAGTGGGACAAGGACGACATCGACGCCATCGGCCTGATGAAGGTCGACGTGCTGGCGCTCGGCATGCTGACCTGCCTCAAGCGCGGCCTCGACTTTCTGGAGCGCGACCACAACACCTTCTACGAGACGCTGGCCGACCTGCCCCGGGAGGATCCCGCCACCTACGCGATGCTGGCGAAGGCCGATTCCGTCGGCGTGTTCCAGGTCGAGAGCCGGGCGCAGATGTCGATGCTGCCGCGCCTGAAGCCGAAGGAATTCTACGACCTCGTGGTGCAGGTGGCGATCGTGCGCCCCGGCCCGATCCAGGGCGACATGGTCCATCCCTACCTGCGGCGGCGGTCCGGGATCGATCCGGTAGAGTACCCCGCCCCGCATCCGGACTATGGCCCGGCGGACGAGTTGAAGGAGGTCCTGCACAAGACCTACGGTGTGCCGCTGTTCCAGGAACACGCCATGCAGATCGCCATCACGGCCGCGGGCTTCACCCCGGCCGAGGCCGATGGCTTGCGCCGAGCGATGGCGACCTTCCGCCATGTCGGCACGATCGGCGGGTTCGAGGAAAAATTCATCGGCGGCATGACCCGCCGGGGCTATCCGAAGGATTTCGCCGAGCGCTGCTTCGCGCAGATTAAAGGCTTCTCAACCTACGGTTTCCCGGAGAGCCACGCGGCGAGCTTCGCACTCCTCGTCTACGCCTCGGCCTGGATGAAGTGCCGGCACCCCGACGTCTTTCTGGCCGCGATCCTCAACGCCCAGCCAATGGGCTTCTACCAGCCGGCGCAGCTCGTGCGCGACGCCCGCGCCCACGGGGTCGAGGTGCGGGGCGTCTGCGTCAATGCCAGCGACTGGGACTGCACCCTGGAGCCGGCCGCGAACCCGGAGATGCACGCCGTGCGGATCGGCCTGCGCGTCGTGCGCGGCCTGCCCGAGGCTGCGATGCGCCGGCTCGTGCGGCTGCGCGCCAACGGCTATGCCAGCATCGAAGGCTTGCAGGCGTCCCTCGCCCTGCCCCGCAACACCCTGGAGCGGCTGGCCGAGGCGGATGCGTTCCGGTCGCTCGGCCTCGACCGGCGTGCCGCCCTATGGATGGTCCGTACCCTGGAGGGGACGTCATCCCGCAAGGCCGCAAAGGCCGACGGCACCGAGCGCCGCGCCCATCTCCTCGATGCGCCCCTGCCGCTCTTCGCGTGGCACGCCGATGACGGCCTGTTCCGGCACGAGCCGGCTGTGGAGCTACCGGCTTTGGCCCCGTCCGAGGCGGTGGCCGAGGATTATGCCGCCACCGGCCTCTCGCTCCAGGGGCACCCGGTCGCCTTCTTCCGGGTGCGGCTCGCCCGGATCGGCGCGATCCCGGCCCGGGCCCATCTCGATCCCGCCTTGCCCCAGGGGGCGCGGGTCACGGTGGCGGGGCTCGTGCTGATCCGCCAGCGGCCGGGCACCGCCAAGGGCGTGGTGTTCCTGACCCTGGAGGACGAGACCGGTATCGCCAACGTGATTATTTGGAAGACGGTGTTCGAGGCCAATCGCCGGGCCGCCATGCAGGCCCGGTTCCTGGCCGTGCGTGGCCGGATCCAGCAGGCGGATGGGGTGGTCCACCTCGTGGCGGAGGGGTTTCGCGATCTCACCGCTTCCTTACGCGACCTGCGCGAGGCCGGGATGACGCTGCCCCCCGAGAAGACGGATTTCGGCGTGCCCCCGGACCGGCGGATGTATCCCAGCCGGGACTTCCACTGAGTCCCTCTGGCGCGACTCTAGGATGTTGCCTTCGACATTATCCCCTTGGATCTATTCTGGTCACCCGAATGGGTTGATCACCCAAGGTGCGGCGTTCTGTCTACCGAAATATGAACCTTCCGCGCATTGGCCCCGAACCGATCCCATGACTAGGTGGTTAAGCTCGCGATTGCGGAAGCGCAGCCACGACCCGATTGCCGGAGGTGACGAACGCCGGGCAGAAGAGAGCAGGTTCGATGGAACAGCCCGACGCTTGGCATCAGACGGACCGGCTCGATACCGAACAGGGCAAGGGCGATCCCTTCGCCGCCGCGGTCCGCGCCACGCGGATGCCGATGATCATCACCAATCCGCGGCTTGCCGACAACCCGATCGTCTTCGCCAACGACGCCTTCCTGCGGATGACTGGCTACGACCGCGCCGAGGTCATGGGCCGCAACTGCCGCTTCCTCCAGGGCAAGGAGACTGACCGCGGCGCCATCGCGCTGATCCGCGAGGCGGTCACGGCCCGCACCGACATCGCGATCGACATCCTGAACTACCGCAAGGACGGGGTGCCGTTCTGGAACGCGCTCTATCTGAGCCCGGTCGTCAACGAGGCCGGCGAGGTGCTGTTCTTCTTCGCCTCGCAGCTCGACGTCACCGACCGGGTGGACGCGCATCTGCGGGTCCAGCAGGAGAAGGACCGGTTCGAGGCGGAGGTCTCCAAACGCACCCGTGACCTGACCGAGGCGCTGGCCACGCAGACCATGCTGGTCCATGAGGTCGATCACCGGGTCAAGAACAACCTGCAAATGATCGCGGCCCTGTTGTCCATGCAGACCCGGGCGATCACCGATCCGGCTGCCCGCACCGCCATGCAGGCGATGCTGACCCGGGTCGAGGCGCTGGGGACGGTCCATCGGCGGCTCTACCAGTCCAACAATGTCGAGCGGTTCGACGTGGCCGAGTTCGCCCGCGACCTCGCCACCGATCTCGTCCGCGGTTCCGGCGACCGGATCCGCCTGCATCTCGACCTAGAGGCGGTGGAGATCCCGGTCGCCAAGGCGCCGCCCGTGGCGCTGATGATGAACGAATTGATTACCAACGCTCTCAAGCACGCCTTCCCGGGCGACCGCCCGGGGCGGCTCTCCGTGACGGTGGCGCCGGACGAGGCCTACTTCACCATCAAGATCGCCGATGACGGCATCGGCATGCCCCTCCAGGTGATGGAGCAGCGCTCCTTCGGGAAGCGCCTGATCGGCACACTCTGCCGCCAGCTCAATGCCAGCATCGCCTGGATGACCAACGATCCCGGAACGATCGTCACCATACGCCTGCCGCGCGAGATGGCCGGCGGTCTGGAGGCTGCGTGACCGAGCCGCTCAAGATCCTCGTGGTCGAGGATGAAGCCCTCATCCTGATGCAGATCGAGATGATGCTGGAGGACGCTGGCCACTGCGTCGTGGGCACGGCCATGACCGCCCGGGAGGCCATCGCCCTCGTCCACGAGACAAGGCCCGAGTTGGTTCTCATCGACCTGCGCCTCGGCGACGGCTCCTCGGGTCTCGACGTGGCGCAAGCGGTGCGCGATCTTGGCGGTATCACGGCCGCGTTCATGACCGCCAACGCCCAGGCGCTCAGCGAGGATATGGCGGGAGCCACGGCGGTGATCGCCAAGCCGTTTACCGGTACGGTACTGGAAGAATCTCTGACCTACCTGGAGGATTGCGTGCGCCGGCCGCCGCCAACCGCGAGCGTGCCGCCGGGGATGCGCGTCGCCGAGGCGTGGCTCGCGAATTTTGCCCGGATGCGGGCCGATTCGACCCCTCGACAGGGGCCGCGCCGCAGCTAGAGTGCTGTCATGCCGAGCTTGACCGTGACGCGCCTCCTGGCCGCCCTCGCCTGCCTGCCGCTCCTCGCGGCGGCAGCCCGGGCCGATACCTGCGACGACCTCGCCCGGCAGATCGCGGGGGCGATCGGTGGCAAGGTCGGCAAGCGCGCTGGCCCCAGCATCGACATCCGCCTCGCCGGGCTGATCAAGTTCGACGTGACCTGCCGGGCCGAGCCGATCGTGCAGGCAACCTCGGCCGAGCCCGCCCCCTCGGCGACCTTCTTCCGCGACCTGTCGGTGGCCTCCGAGATCCTGATCGGAGAAGCGGCCGCCACGGTCGAGCCGATCATCGCCAACGCCTACCGGACGTCCCTGTCGGAGCGGCGCAAGTCGTTCATCCAGCAGAACGGCTGGTCGGCCTCCTGCTACACCGACTCGGGCAGCACCACGATGCGCACCCTGTGCTCGGTGGGGCGCATCCCGCCGGGATAAGGCGCCCTTGACCGGGCGAGCGGCCGGCGGGACGCTCCGCATCTGTCGAGTCTGCTCGGGCTATCCCATGACGATTCTCGAGACGCAGCCCGTCCACAGGACCGATCCCCACCGGGGGTTCTGGGACTTCATCGTGACGCGTCCCAACGAGGAGAAGTGGGAACTCATCGAGGGCCAGATCGTGATGCAGGCCCAGCCGAGCCTCGTGCATCAGGTCATGGTCGTCAATCTCCAGCGCCTCCTGAACGAGGGGCTGGCACAGTCGGGCTCGACGTGGATCGCCCTTCACGACCCGGCCATCGACCTCCGACCCTTCATCACGGGACATACCTACGTCCCTGATGTCGCGGTCATCGATGCGGCGACCATCGAGGCTGACCAGAACGTCGTCGACGGCTGCTATCTGGCTGCCGAGATCCTCTCGCCGAGCGACCACCGAAAGCTCCCCGGCACGCGCCAGACGAAGATCGACGTCTAGCGTGTGGGCTACGAGGCCTTGCCGCTCTGTCAGGCCGTGCTCCTGATCGAACAGAAGAGCCCCGCACTGACCCTGTCGGTGCAAATCGGCCAGACCTGGACCCTCATTCGCCTGACCGGGGATGACCGTCTGGTCCTCCCCGGCTTCGGTCTCAACTGCGCAGTGGCCGATCTCTGCGCCCGCACGCCCGTGGCGCGGCGCTGATCAATATTCGATCACGCCGTCCAGCGCGTAGTGCTTCACGGTTTTCCGGTTGGCGATCAGCTCGTCCACCGTCGGCTCGCCCTTAAGGGCGCGGGCGATGGCGAGCTTCGTCGCTTCGTAGTTGGTCCGGTAGAGGTCCTTCTGGTCGAGGTTATCGTCCTCGGCGCAGCGCTGATCGAGCCAGATCATGATGATCATGCACAGCTCGTCGAGCCCGTCCTTCGGCAGGATACCCTCGATGATGCAGTCCACGATCGCGTCGCCGGTGGCCGCCTGGACCACCCCTCCGAGGAGTTCGGCATACTCGGCCGTGTGGATCGTGACCTTGGTGGTCATCATCGTGGCGGGGCGCACGAGCTGGTTGAGGTCGCGGACCACGAACATCCGGGTGTGGCCCTGCACCTGACCCATCATCGACGCGAAGGCCTGGCCCACCGGACCGCGCACGGAGCCGATCAGCACCTCTGGCATCGCGTCGGTGTACTGGCCCTCGGCCGCCAGCACCGTGGCCTCGCCCGTACGGAACCAGATCTCTTGCATGTGTCGACTCCACCGTCTCGGAAGACCCGGGGGAGACATCATCGGGCCGCGCGCGTCAATCGCTTCAGAGCAGGCCGACAGCGTCGAGCACACCGACCAGCGCGAAGGCAATGGTGACGCCCGAGACGACGTAGACCACCCACTTGTAGGCGCCCGCGACACGCTTGCCCTCCGGAAGGGCGCGGGTGGCGAGCAGGATCAGGAAGCCGAGCGCGAGCGGCAGGAGCAGGGCGTTCATCACTTCGACGGCGATGTTGAGCGCAACCAGATTCGGCACGAGCTGGACGGCCACCGCGCCGGCCGCCACCACCAGCGCGAAGGCGCCGTAGAAGGCCGGTGCCTCCCGGAGCGATTGCTCCAGGGAATGCGGCTTTCCCATCACGTCGCCGAAGCCCCAGGCCAGCGCGAGGGCGACCACGTTCAGCGCCACGAAGGCCGCCGCGATGATCCCGACCCCGAACACCATCTGCCCGAGCCACGGCCCGAGCGCCGGCGTGAAGGCGCCGGCGAGATCGCCCACGGTCTCCAGCCCGTTCCTCGTGCCCTGCCCGGCCTTGCCGATCGTGGCGGCCGCCGCGATCAGGATCGCCCCCATCACGCATTGCGAGATTACCGCACCCACGAGGGTGTCGATCCGCGAGTTCCGCGCGTGGTCCCAGCCGAGGCCTTTGTCGACAATCGCCGATTGCTGGTAGAAAATCATCCACGGCATGATCACCGCGCCGATATTGGCGGCGATCAGCACCCGGTACTGACCATCACCGAGCGGTATGTGGGCGAACGACGTGGCGATCTCGCCCAGATTCGGCCGCGCCGCGATGGCGAGGCCGATGAAGACCAGCTCGAACAGGCCGACCGCCAGCGCCACCACCTCGACGCGCCGGTAGCCGCCGGTGAAGACGAGCCCGAGGAGCAGAAGGGCCGGCAACCCGAGGCACACGAGCCGCGGCACCCCGAACAGGTCGCCGATCCCGGCGATGCCGGAGAATTCGGTGACGATGGCGCCGATCCCGGCGACCACGAGGCCGCCATACGAGATCCAGGCCCAGACCGGCCCGTAACGCGCGCGGATCAGCTCGCCATGGCCACGGCCCGTGGCGGTGCCGAGCCGGACCGTCAGCTCCTGGACGACGTACAGGATCGGGATCAGCAGGATCTGCAGGAGCAGCAGCGAGTAACCCCAGCGGGCGCCGCTCTGGGCCGCCGTGATCAGGCTTCCGACATCCGTGTCGGCGAGCATCACGACAAGTCCGGGGCCTGCGGTCTTGAGGAACGCGTTCAGGCGAGGCAGGGAGGCGCTGGGCACGGCTCGGGAACAGGCCCGGGTCAGGGCGGTTCCGGCGGGCGCCTGCGGCGTTTTCCCGGCACGCGGGAGGAGTATGCGATGGCACAGGGCACGGATCGGGGCTCGGGCTGGAGCCTTCAGGCGAGCGCCGTGCCCGATGGGGTGCGGCTCGAACTCGCCCTGTCCGACCTTGGCGGCGGGCCGGTTACCGCCGCAATCGTGCTGGACCGGGCCGAGGCCCGCGCCTTCGCGCGTGCCCTCCTGGCCGCGGCCGGCGACGCGACAGAACGCACCTTCCCGAAGCCGGGGACCTGAGCGGGCCGGCTCAGCGCTGGGCTGCACCCGGGTTGCGGCCCGGCAGGCGCGGCACCACCGTTCCGCGCCGCTCGACCGGCACGTCGCAGGCGTAGGCGAACTCCGACTTCAGCGAATCGAACACGGTCTCGCCGGTGATCCGGCAATCCTCGCGCACGGTCTCGTCGAGATAGGCGCGGGCGGCCGTGCGGAAGCGCGTCACCCGGGTCGCACCCGGCTCCGGATCGATGCGGACCTCACTCAGGTTGCAGCCGGCATATTCGCGCAGGGCGTTGGAGACGACCAGCATCCGGCGCAGCTGCCGGTTGTCGTAGACCTCGTAGGGTTCCTTGCAGCCGATCGTGACCACCTGCGGCGTCAGCGCCACGTAGTTCCGGGAGATGTAGGCGAACCCGGTGGTGCAGCCGGCAAGCGCCGAACCCAGGATCAGGGCGCCGAGGGAGAGCCGGAGGTGCCCTGGAGCCGCGCGCTTCCGCATCCTCGTCATCCCAAGCCCGATACCGCCCCGCTCCCCGGCGAGGCGCGCGAGCATTGAAACGGCTCCGCTTGTGCCGTCAATGCGTTTGTGGTTCGCATCGCCCGCGCCGGGTGGGACTCAGCTCCCTGGCGTCCGGCACGGGTTCGGCATGTCCTTCGTCCCGGGCCTGGAGGCCTGACCGGCAACGACGGTGTGCGTCACAACATAGGTGCGGCAGGCCGGGGGCGCACCGCGTTCGAACCGGCCGAGGATCGACAAGATCGTCGATCGACCGGACAGCGTGGCCATAACGCGCTTGCAGAACACTTGCGGAACGTTTAACCTGTTCGCGATTTGTTTCAGAGGCCGCCTCGGGGCGGTCCGCAAAGTCGCGAGGCCCCCGTCGATGCTCACGCGCAAGCAGCTTGACCTCCTGCGGTTCATCCAGAGCCGCGTGCAGGAATGCGGCGTTCCCCCGTCCTTCGACGAGATGAAGGATGCGCTCGATCTCAAGTCAAAGTCGGGCATCCACCGGCTTATCACGGCCTTGGAGGAACGCGGCTTCCTGCGCCGGCTGCCGAATCGGGCGCGCGCCATCGAGGTGATCCGCATCCCCGAAAGCCTGGCGCAGGCGGCGGCGCCCACTCCGGAGCCGCGCCGCTTCACCCCAAGCGTGGTGGAGGGCGGCAAGTCCCGACAGCCGGCGGCGCCTCCCATGCCGGCGAGCGCACGGATGATCGACGATTCCGGTCGGGCCATCTCCATCCCTGTCATGGGTCGGATTGCGGCCGGAACACCGGTCTCGGCGATCCAGAACCAGAGCCACGCCATCACGCTGTCGCCGGACTTTCTCGCGGGCGGTGAGCACTACGCCCTGGAGGTGCGCGGCGATTCGATGGTTGAAGCCGGGATCCTCGACGGCGACCTCGTGGTGATCCGCAAGCAGGACACCGCCAATACCGGCGACATCATCGTGGCGTTGATCGACGACGAGGAGGCGACGCTCAAGCGCCTGCGCCGCCGCGGCTCTTCGATCGCCCTGGAGGCTGCCAACCCGGCCTACGAGACCCGCGTCCTGGGCCCCGACCGGGTCCAGATCCAAGGCCGGCTGGTCAGCCTCGTTCGCCGCTACTGAAGGGGTTCGGCGGGGGCGTCGATCACGACGTCCGTCGCCGGGGCCTGTGGCGTTTCGGGTAACGCCATGCCGCCGGCTGCTCCGATGGGGGAATCCGTCGATTCGAGACGCGTACGGGCAGGCCTCGGACGCCAGGGGGCGGACCGGCCGTCGCCGTGGGCGGTGCGCATCGTAAACCCGTTTCCATCAGCACGCAGGGCGACGGCCCCGTTCATGGCCAGCATCCGGCGATCGATCACCAGAGGCCCCGTGCAGGTCGGCGGCGCCGCGAGGCTCGTGATCAGCACGGCGGCCCGGGCACAATCCTCCGGGAAGGCGCGCCGATCGCGGACCAGGGCAACGGCCCGTCCGTCCGGGAGAAGCGCGGTACAGCCGAGCCGGTCGCAGCGGCCGCCCGGCGCCGCACCGGAGCCGCGGTCGAGCCGCCGCCCGTCGCCATCCGCCTTCAGCCATTGCTCCAGCACGAAGCCCGAGGGGCTGCCGAGGATCGCGAGCCGGCTATCCGGGCCGCGTACCGCGGCGCCCCAGCCCTGCCGGTCGACATAGAGATCGTGGCGCTCCGGTTGGGCCATCAGGCCAAGCCCGAGCAGTACGGGTGGCAGGGCAAGCCAGCGGAGCTGCGAAACCGGTAGCGTTGCTAGGAGCAGCGCTGCCGTCAGGGCGGCGAGGGCCCCGGTGCCGAAGGCTGGCACCACCACGCTGGCCCGCTCGAACCCGGCGATCCAATGCGAAATCGCCAGCATGCCGCCCACCGCCTGTCCCATCAGCCACCAGACCGGCCGGTCGAGGGCGAAGGGATAGGCAATGCACCCGATCACGGCCGAGGGCATCACCACCAGCGAGACGAGCGGCAGGGTCAGAGCGTTGCCGATAAGGCCGAAGGGCTGGATCGTCTGGAAGTGGTAGGTGGCGAAGGGCGCGGTCGCGATCTGCGCCACCAGCGTCGTCGCCAGGGTGCCGGTGACCGCCGACAGGCTGGTCCCGACGAACCGGCCTATCCGTCCCGCCCCGGGCCGTACGAACAGGCGCCCGTCGATCAGCCGCGCACAGGCGATCAGCCCGGCCACCGCGCCGAACGACATCTGGAAGCTCGGGCCCAGCAGCCCTTCCGGTTCACGGGCCAGGGCGATCAGGGCGGCCAGTGCGAGGTTGCGCATTGACAGGGCTGGCCGGTCCGCGAGAATCGCGCCCAGCATGATCAGGGTCATGATCAGCGAGCGCTCGGCGGCGATGTCCCAGCCCGAGAAGGCGCAATAGCCGCTCACCCCCACCATGGCGAAGCCGGCCGCGATCTTCTTGATCGGCCAGAACAGGGCGCAGTGGGGGACCAAAGCGAGGAAAGCCCGCACCAGCCAGAACACCACGCCGGCGGCCAGCACCATGTGGAGGCCCGAGATCGAGACCACGTGGTAGATCCCGGCGGCGCGCAGGGCATCGTTGCTCGCCGGACCGATCAGCCCACGCTTGCCGGTCACCAGGGCGGCCGCCACGGCCCCCGCCTGGCCACCCTCGGCCTCGGCGATCCGGCGGGTCAGGACGTTGCGGGCCTCGTCCAGCATCGCGGCGAGTAGCAGGCGCAGGGGCGGCGGTTCCGTGGGGGGCCGGACCGTGACCGCGCCGACCAGCGAGCCGACCGCGCCGATCCCCTGAAAATACGCATCCCGGGCGAAGTCGTAGCCGCCGGGTCGGGCCGCCTCCGGGGGTGGCAGCAGGCGTGCGGTCGCCGCGATGGTCTCGCCCGGCCTCGGGATCGGCGTCTTGCGGAACGAGACGCGCACCCGGGCCGGCCGCACCTCGGGCCTGAGCCCAGCAAAGCTATCCACCCGAATCACCAGCCGGGCGCCGACCTCGCGCTCGTCGAGCGCCTCAATCGTCCCGGTGAGCGGCCCGATCGTGGTCCGCGCCAGGATCGGCGCGGCCACCTGCGCGACGCGCCAGGTCGCCGCCGCGAAGCCAAGGAACGCGAAGCCCGCCGCGAGCGCCAGCGCCATTGCCACCGGCCGGGCCCCCAGGAACGGCACCGGCGCGAGCGCCAGCGCGGCCCCGATCAGCGGGGCGGCCAGGACGGGCGTGCCGTCCACGACCCCGAAATACAGCAGGATCCCGGCCCCGAACGCCACCGCCAGCCAGGGGAACAGGCGGCGCTGCTCGGCCTCTCGGGCAAGGCCCTCGGCCACCCAATGCCGGAAAGCCGGAAGCGCGGGCGCACGCGGAGCGGCGAGCACAAGGGTGCCCCCCGTCAGCCTCGCGCCGATCCGCCGCATTGCCCCTGCCCCGATCCGCGCGACCTGTCTTCGGCGGCCGGGCGATTCCCCGGGCGATTCTTAACGCATCCGCAGCCCCGTGCTACAGGCGGCGCTTCGTGCTACGGGCGCCCTTTCGAGCGTGCCCGTGTCGAGCTCACCGTCCCGCGCTCCCCGCCTCGCCCCCGAACATACCGGACCGATGTCCTCAGCCGTCGTCACGCGCTTCGCCCCCTCGCCTACCGGCTACCTGCATATCGGCGGGGCCCGGACAGCGCTGTTCAACTGGCTCTATGCCCGTCACACGGGCGGCCGGATGCTGCTGCGCATCGAGGATACCGATCGGGAGCGCTCGACCAAGGGCGCGATCGACGCGATTCTCGATGGGCTCACCTGGCTGGGCCTCGACTGGGACGGCGACGTGGTGTTCCAGTTCGCCCGCGCCGAGCGCCATCGCGCCGTGGCCGAGGAGTTGCTGGCCGCGGGGCGCGCCTATCACTGCTACGCCACCGCCGAGGAGCTCACGCAGATGCGCGAGTCCGCCCGTGCCGAGGGGCGGGCCCCGCGCTACGACGGCCGCTGGCGCGACCGCGACCCCTCCGACGCACCCGCCGGGATCAAGCCGGTGATCCGTCTGCGCGCGCCTGCCGAGGGCGAGACCGTGGTGGAGGACGCTGTCCAGGGCCGGGTGACCTGGGCCAACAAGGATCTCGACGATCTCGTCCTGCTGCGCTCGGACGGAACGCCGACCTACATGCTCGCCGTGGTGGTGGACGACCACGACATGGGCGTCACCCAGGTGATCCGTGGCGACGACCACCTCACCAATGCCGCCCGCCAGGCCCAGATCTTCTCCGCGCTCGGCTGGGACATCCCCAAGATGGCCCATATCCCGCTGATCCACGGGTCGGATGGGGCCAAGCTGTCAAAGCGCCACGGGGCGCTCGGCGTCGAGGCCTATCGCGATCTCGGCTACCTGCCGGCGGCGCTCCGCAACTACCTCGTGCGGCTCGGCTGGAGCCATGGCGACCAGGAAGTGTTCTCCACCGAGGAGATGATCGCGGCCTTCGATCTCGGAGCGGTGGGGCGTTCGGCGGCCCGGTTCGACTTCGCCAAGCTCGCCAACCTCAACGGCCTCTACATCCGCGGCAGCGCCGATGCCAACCTCGTTGCGGCGATCGAGACGATCCTGCCACAGGTCGGGCCCGAGCGCGGCCTGTCGGCGCCGCTGCCGTCGGATCTTAAGGACAAGCTCACTCAGGCCATGCCGGGGCTGAAGGAGCGGGCCAAGACCCTGATCGAACTCCTCGACAGCGCCTACTACCTGTATGCCCAGCGCCCATTGGGGCTCGACGATAAGGCCCGCGCGCTTCTCTCCGATGAGGGTCGCGCGCGCCTTGCCGGCGTCAAGCCGGCCTTGGAGGCGCTCCCCGAGTGGAGCGCGACCTCGACCGAGGGCGCAGTGCGCCAATACGCGGAAGAAGCCGGCTGCAAGCTCGGGCAGGTCGCCCAGCCCCTGCGGGCGGCGCTCACCGGACGCACCACCTCCCCGCCTCTGTTCGACGTGATGGCGGTGCTCGGTCGGGACGAGACCCTGGCTCGCCTCGGTGATCAGGCCCCGCAGGTCTGAGGCCTCTTGGGAACCGCGGGTTCCGGCCCGGATTTCGCATGATGCAATTCGTTTGACGAATTCGCTTGGCGTCGGGGTTCGGTTGTCACCGACCCCGTTGCTGCTGCAGTGCCGTTTGGGTAACCCATGCCAGTGAGCACCCGCAGCATAACGCGGTGTGCTTGAGGCCCCCGGGGCCGATTCGGCGCAGCCCGAGTCCGGCATCCGCCACGTCGCCAGAGAAGGGTCCACGATCCATGAGCGCACCCAGCACCATCACCGTGGACGGCAAGTCGATCGAATTGCCGGTGAAAACCGGCACGATCGGACCGGACGTCATCGATATCGGCAAGCTCTACGCCCAGACCGGCGCCTTCACCTTCGATCCGGGCTTCACCTCGACGGCGAGTTGCGAATCGAAGATCACCTACATCGACGGCGACGAGGGCGTGCTGCTCTACCGCGGCTACCCGATCGAGCAGCTTGCCGAGAAGGGCGACTTCCTCGAGACCTGCTACCTGATGCTGTTCGGCGCCCTGCCGACCGCCGGCCAGCGGGCCGATTTCGAGTATCGCGTCACGCGCCACACCATGGTGCACGACCAGATGAACCGGTTCTTCACCGGCTTCCGGCGCGACGCACACCCGATGGCGGTCATGGTCGCCTCGGTCGGCGCCCTCTCGGCCTTCTATCACGACTCGACCGACATCACGGATGAGAGCCAGCGGCTGATCGCATCGATCCGCATGATCGCCAAGATGCCGACGCTCGCCGCGATGGCCTACAAGTACTCGATCGGCCAGCCCTTCGTATATCCGAAGAACGACCTCGATTACACATCAAACTTCCTGCGGATGTGTTACGCGGTTCCGTGTGAAGAGTACGAGGTCAACCCGGTCTTCGCCAAGGCGCTCGACAAGATCTTCATCCTGCATGCCGACCACGAGCAGAACGCCTCGACCTCGACGGTGCGGCTCGCCGGCTCCTCGGGCGCCAACCCGTTCGCCTGTATCGCAGCCGGCGTCGCCTGCCTGTGGGGGCCGGCCCATGGCGGTGCCAACGAGGCGGCGCTCAAGATGTTGATGGAGATCGGCACGCCGGAGAACGTCGGCAAGTACGTCGCCAAGGCCAAGGACAAGAACGATCCGTTCCGCCTGATGGGCTTCGGCCACCGAGTCTACAAGAACTACGACCCGCGCGCCCGGATCATGCAGCACACCACCCACCAGGTGCTGAAGGAACTCGGCAAGACCGACGATCCGCTGCTTCACGTCGCCATGGAGCTGGAGCAAATCGCCCTGAAGGACGAGTACTTCATCGAGAAGAAGCTCTACCCGAACATCGATTTCTACTCGGGCATTACCCTCAAGGCGATGGGCTTCCCGACCGACATGTTCACGGTGCTGTTCGCGGTGGCCCGCACGGTCGGCTGGATCGCCCAGTGGGCCGAGATGATCGAGGATCCCTCGCAGAAGATCGGCCGGCCGCGCCAGCTCTACGTGGGTCCGGCCCAGCGCGACTACGTGGCGGTCGATCAGCGCGGCTGAGGCGGACCTGTCCTCGGAGAACACTGACGGGGCGGCCGAGAGGCCGCCCTTCGTGTTCGTGGAGGTGCCGGACGGGTTCGGCCTCCGCCTCCCCTACCACCCGCCCTACGACTGGGCGGCGATCCACGCCTTCCTGGGCAAGCGAGCGATCGCCGGCCTAGAGTCAATTGCGCCTGATGGCTCGGCCTACAGGCGCACGATCCGCGTCGCGGAGCGACACGGGATCCTGACGGTGGAGCCTGCTGGGGATCACCTTTGGGTCGCATTGCGCAGCATCGATCCCGTCCACGCCTCCCCGGTGGCCGAGCGTCTGCGCCGCCTGTTCGATTGCGACGCGAATCCGGCCACCATCGCGGCGTTCCTCAATGCAGATCCGATCCTGGCCCCGATGGTAGCGGCACGGCCGGGCCTGCGCCTGCCGGGCGCCTGGGAGCCGTTCGAAACCGGCTGCCGGGCGATCCTCGGCCAGCAGGTCTCGGTGACGGCTGCGATCGGGCTCGCCGGCAAGCTGGTCGCGGCGTTCGGGACGCCGCTTGCCGCGCCAGTGGGCGGCCTGACCCACGTCTTTCCGGACCCGGCGGCGCTGGTCGAGGCGGATATCGCCCTGGCGCTCAACATGCCGCGGGCCCGCGGCGCGGCGATCCGGGCGCTCGCGGCGGCAGCGCTGAACGATCCGGACCTGTTCGCCCCGGCGGTGTCGCTGGACGCTGCGGTTTTGCGCTTCACGGCGATCCGCGGAATTGGGCCTTGGACCGCGCAGTACATCGCCATGCGGGCGCTCAAGCTGCCGGATGCTCTGCTGGTGGGCGATGTCGGACTGCTGCGGGCGCTTGAGGCCGGCGTCGGGCGGCCGAGCCCTGCTGAACTTTTGGCGCGCGCTGAGGCATGGCGGCCGTTCCGGGCCTACGCGGCTCAGTACCTCTGGGCGGCGGATGAGGCGGCTGTGAAGGGGCGGTGAGGCGAGCGGTAGGCTTCCTTTTCCGCATGGTGACGGCGGTTTAACTTATGGGCCGGCTGGGGGGCCTGGTTGATGTCGGAACTGGACTACGAAGCGCGCGACAAGCTCGTCGTGAACGAGCGCATTAAATTCTCCGCCACCTATGCCAACGGCCTCGCTATCGCAATCTTTGCCGTGGGCGGTTTTGCGCCGTTCATATCGACCGCCCTATCGGACCGTCCGCACTTCGAGCCCGTGCTCTTCGCCATGGTGGTTTGCTGGATCATGAGTGGTGCCATACATTGGTTTGTGAGGCGCACGCTTCGGGATCTTGGCCATGACGACAGCCCAGTTCCTTCTCCTGCTTGCTGTCCCGATTGGTGGCGGTGTGTTGGCCTTTGGCGCGCTCTGGCTCAATCACCGCTCGCACTGAGACGGGATCTGTCCCACCCGCGCCCTCATCCTGGGATGCCGGGGCGTAGCGGAGGCCTCGAAGGAGCCCTCCAACCAGTCGCGCGATCCCTGTAAGCCTCCTTCGGGGCTGCTGCACAGCATCTCAGGGTAAGGGCGCGGGTTGGAAGCCCGTCACCATCCCTCCCCGCTTCACCGCCCGAACCGCTCGAACTTCGGGAAGCTGCGCGCCATCATCAGTCCGACCTCGGCGCGGTGGCCGATCCACTTCTCCAGCACCGTCGCGTTGGCGAGCCGACCTTCGGCTGAGCCGTCCTGCCAGGGCAGACCATCCGCCAGCTTGAACACGTGCGCGTCAATGAGCCCGCCGCTGCGGCAACGCTGGAGCCGGACGCCCTTGCCGCGGGCGAGTTCGGCTACCTCGGAGGTCGGGAAGATCAGCAGCAGCTTCTCGGTGTTGACCACCGCCACGTGGTCGCCGTCCGCCGGCACCAGCACAGCCGCTTTGGCGTCACCGTCGAGGCCCAGTACGCTCTTGCCCTTGCGGGTGTTGGCCACGAGCGCGTCGGCGGGCGCTATGAAGCCGCGCCCGTCGGAGCCCGCGATCAGCAGCTTGGTCTCCGGCCGGTAGGGCAGAGCCGCCACGATCTCGGTGCCGTCGTCGAGGTCAGCCATCAGCCGCACCGGATCGCCGAAGCCGCGCCCGCCCGGCAGCTTCGACGCTTCCAGCGTGAACACCTTGCCGTTGGTGGCCAGCAGCAGGATTTTTTGCGTGGTCTCGGTCGGGAAGGCGATCTTCAGGGTGTCGTCGCCCTTGAAGGCCACACCCGACAGGTCGGCGACATGGCCCTTCAGCGCCCGGATCCAGCCCTTGGTCGAGACGAGCACGGTGATTGGCTCACGCTCGACCAAAGCTGCCGTGAAGTCGATGCCGCCGACATCCGGCGGGCTCGACAATTCCGTACGGCGCTTGCCCAGCTTGGTCTCGGGCCCAAAGGTCTTCTTCACGGCGCGGATCTGCGCCTGGATCGCCTTCCACTGCGCCGGCTCGGAGGCCAACAGGGCGTCGATCTCGGCCTTCTCGGCGGTGAGCGCGTCCAGCTCGCGCTTCAGCTCCATCTCCTCGAGCTTGCGCAGGGAGCGCAGGCGGGTGTCGAGGATCGCGTTGGCCTGGATCTCGGTGAGTTCGAACCGGGCCATCAGGGCGGGCTTCGGCTCGTCCTCCTCGCGGATGATGCGGATCACCTCGTCGAGATCGAGATAGACGATGAGCAGGCCGCCCAGGATCTCGAGGCGCCGGTCGATCTGCCCGAGGCGGTAGCGCGAGCGGCGCTGCAGCACCACGCGGCGGTGATCGACCCATTCCCGCAGGCATTCGGTAAGCCCAATCACCTTCGGCACGAGGCCGCCGACCAAGACGTTGAGGTTGAGCGGGATCCGCGCCTCCAGCTCGGTCAGCCGGAACAGCGATTCCATCAGGATCACCGGATCGACCGTGCGCGAGCGCGGCTCCAGCACGACGCGCACGTCCTCGGCGGATTCATCGCGCACGTCGGCCAAGAGCGGCAGCTTCTTCTCCTGCAGCAGCTCGGCCATCTTCTCGATCAGCCGGCCCTTCGGGATGCCGTAGGGGATCTCGGTGACGACGATGTTCCACGTGCCGCGGCCGAGATCCTCCTTGGCCCAGCGGGCGCGGACCCGGAAGGCGCCGCGGCCGGTGCGGTACGCTTCGGCGATCGATTCCGCCGAATCGACCAGGATGCCGCCGGTCGGGAAGTCCGGCCCCTGCACGAACTTGGCGAGATGCGCCGAGGTCGCCTCGGGATGGTTGATCAGGTAGAGCGCCGCGTCGCACAGCTCGGCGGCGTTGTGCGGCGGGATCGAGGTCGCCATGCCGACCGCGATGCCCTGGCTGCCGTTCGCCAGCAGGTTCGGGAAGGCCGCCGGCAGAACGATCGGCTCGTCCTTCTCGCCATTGTAGGAGGGCCTGAAATCGACCGTATCCTCGTCGATCCCGTCGAGCAGCAGGCGCGCGACCTCGGTGAGGCGCGCCTCGGTGTAGCGGTAGGCCGCTGGACCATCGCCGTCGATGTTGCCGAAATTGCCCTGGCCGTCGACCAGCGGGTAGCGCTGGGCGAAGTCCTGGGAGAGCCGCACCAGGGCGTCGTAGATCGCTTGGTCGCCGTGCGGGTGGAAGTCGCCCATCACGTCGCCGACGATCTTGGCGCACTTCTTATGTGCAGTGTTCGGGTCGAGGCGGAGCAGCCGCATGCCGTACAGGATGCGCCGATGCACGGGCTTCAGCCCGTCGCGGGCATCCGGCAGGGCCCGATGCATGATCGTGGAGAGCGCGTAGGCGAGGTAGCGCTCCTCCAGCGCGGATTTCAGCTCGACGCTCTCGATCCCGTCGCCGGACGGCGGCTCGAAGGGCTGGCCCATGACGACTCCTCAATTCAACGTCATCACCGCGGCCCGTCAGCCGGGGGCCGCGCAACAGCGCCGACAACCCGAATCCGAGGCCGCGAAAATCTGGAACAGAACGCGAACACTAGCCGGCCTCGCAGCCGAGCGCAACGAATCGCGTCCGCTCTTCGGGGGCTCCGAGGCCACGCGGCCCCCAGACGTGCCGGTCGAGGAAGTATCCCGTCAAGGTAAACCCTTGTGCAACGCCGTCCGGGCCGGGGGAACCGCCCGCGTGCAGGAAGGTCGGGAGCGCCAGCAGGCGATCGCGAAACGGCTCGCCCGCCGAGGCGCTGACCGCCCGTCCGCTCTTCGGCGAGACGTAGGCGAGGGCGTCGTTGCCGCCGGTGGCCGCGCAGGCGGTGAGATCGAGGCCGAAGCCGAGTTCCGACAGGATCTCCAGCTCGAAGCGCACCATCAAGGGCGGCGCGATGGCGGGGTCGTCAAGGTGCTCGACCAGGATCCCCGCCGCCGCGTAAAGCGCCGGGTGCGGATCGCGCTCGGGCAGGAGCCGCAGCAGCGCCGCCAGATGGCCCATCCCGTAGAGCGCCAAGCCCGATCCGATCAGCCGGGAGACCTGTGATTCGAGGGGTTCCACCGCGAAGGCGCCGAGACCCTCGTCGAGGCGCGCCCGCCATGTCAGGCGCACGCGGTTGCCGGGTTGCAGCACCGGCTGCATCCGGCGCGAGCGGCCGCCATGCACCAGGCCGAGATGGCGCCCGTGAGCCTCGGTCATCGCTTCGAGGATGACGCCGCTCTCCCCGTGCCGGCGCAGGCCGAGCACCAGGGCGTCGTCGGTCCATTGCATCGAGTCACGTCATACGGTGGGAGGGGGCGGCTCGCGGCGGGCGCGATCCAGTGGAAGCCCTCATATAGGATGTTCCGGCATCCTGCGCCCGGTCCAGCCCCGGGCAGCCTTGGCGGTGTAGCCAAGCGGAATGCTGCCCCGCGCCGCCCTCGTCGCTCTCCTGTCCCTCGTCGCCGTCGGTGCGCAGGCCGCACCGCGGACGTCGAAGCCGGCGGCCGACGCGGCCCCCTCCCCGGCCCTGCTCCAGCGGATCGCCACGCTGGCGCTGAAGCAGGTCGAATTCGGTTCGGTGTCGCTGCTGCCGGTGCGGTTCGAGGGCAGCCGGATCGCCGGGCCGATCGAGGATGGGAGCCGGGTGATCTATTGCGTGTCGGGTCACATGTACGGCCGGACCTTCGGCAAGCCCGAGAAGCCGAAGGTGGTGTTGCGCTACGCGGACGACCGGCTCACGGTGCTCGACGACGACGAGGTCTGCACCGGGCACCGCACTCGCCCCTTCCCCGAACTCGACGCCTTGGGCAACAAGCGCTGAGGCCGCCGCGTTGAGGGTGATGCCGTTTCAGAATGCCCGAACCCTCGATCTCAGCCTCGACCTGATCGCCCGCGCCCATTCCGTCCCTGTGCCCGACGACCCGGACGCCCTCGCGGTGCTGTCGGACGCTGAGCTGGGGCCGGGCCTAGACGCGATCGTCGACGGCCGTGCGGGCAGCGCGGTCTGGGTGTTCGCCTACGGCTCGCTGATGTGGAATCCGGAATTCCCGGTGGCTGAGCGCCGGATCGGGACGGTCCGTGGCTTCCACCGCCGCTTCTGCCTGCTCCAGCGGCGCTTCCGCGGGACGCCGGAGCGGCCGGGCTTCGTCCTGGCGCTCGACCGCGGCGGCCTGTGCCGGGGCGTCGCGTTCCGCCTGCCCGATTCGGAGATCCGCGAGGCGCTGACGCCGGTGTGGCGTCGGGAGATGCGCGGTCGGGGCTACGTCGCCCGCTGGCTGCCGGTCGCCACCGAGGAGGGGACCGTCTCGGCCCTGACGTTCCTGGCGAACCGCGCCAGCGACCGTTACGCCGGCCGCCTGTCGGATCCCGAGATCGCCGAAAAGATCGCGGTTGCATGCGGCCATAAGGGGCCGAGCGCCGAGTATCTGTTCCGGACCGTGGAAGCCTGCGAACGGCTCGGCATCCGCGACCGGCACCTCTGGAGCCTGCAGGCCCTGGTGGCTGCGCGGCTCAGGGCCGGCGTCCCGGCGGCGTGAGGCTCAGGCCCAGGCGCGCTTCATCACGAGGGCGACACGACCGCCCGCGTGCTCCGCATCCGGGTTGCGCGGCTCCCGGATGCCGGGGGCGCGGCCGGTGGTGACGTAGACCAACAGGGTCAGGACGAGCAGGATTTTCGTACGCATTGGCGACGCTCAAGCTTGAGCACCAGTGCATAGGATCGATCGGTTTTTACGGAGTTGCTGCAACGCACGCGGGTGCCGATGCCGCGCAGTTCGCGCGATCATGGTGAATAGAGCGTTGCCGCGGGAGTTCGATCTCCAGATGCCACGAGCCAAGAGGTTGCGTCGATCAACCGGCAAAACGCGATGCGGATCAGGACCCTAGCGGGACGGCCGGGTTCCGGTTTCCGGGGCGATGCGCTATGCCGCCGGCCCGAGATCTCCACAGGCGAGGACAGGATGCGGCTTCGGATCGGCGTGGGCTTGGCAATCGTGATCATCGCGGCCGTGGCCCTCCTCGCAGGACCGTTGCGCCGCGGCGAGCGGTTGTCCGACATCCTCACCGGGCGGACGCCCCTGCTGAACGGCGTCAGCCGGCCACCGGGAGGCAGCGCGGACCTCACCGGTGCCGCCGACCTGGGAACGGACCAGAGGTCGGTGACCCTGCACGTCGCCTGCGATCCAGGCGGTACCGGCCTGTCGGCTGCGCTGACCGTGCCGCGCTTCGCCGAGCTGGCGCCGCGCTTCGATTTCGGCGGGCTCGAAGGCTCCGGCGGCGAGACGCCGCTTACCGGAATCCTGGTTTCCGGCGCCGGCAGCGTGCGCTCTGTGCGCATGCCGGCCCAGGGCGCGGCGACCGGTGCGGATGCGGGCTTTACCCTGACGGTGACCGGGGCCCGCCGCGGCGAGGATCCGCTGCGCGGAATCGCGCTGGCGCTTACGCAACCCAGGGCCAAGCTGACATGGACTCAGGCGAGCCCGCGTTCCGGCGACCCGGCCCTGACCGCGACCTTCGCGCCGTCGGAGAGCGAGGCCGCCGCGCTGAAGGGGGCCCTCGGCGGGTGCCTCGCGGCGCCGTTCTGATACCACCGCGCCGTGTAGGACGGCCATCCGACCCGCCCGAGCCCGCCAGCGGTGATCAGTTCTTGGCGGACCCCGTCGAGGCGCGGATTATGAAATCCGGCTCCAGACGGACCCGCGGGATAGCCGGGCTGCGGCCGTTCAGCCGTTCGAACAGCATCTGCGTCGCGATCTGACCCTGGTGCACGCCATCTGTGCGGATGGTCGTGAGTGCGGGCGTCAGCCAGGGGGCGAAGGGCAGGTCGTCGAAGCCCACCAAGGATAGATCTTGGGGCACAGTGCGGCCGAGGGCATGCGCCGCGCTGAGCACGCCGATCGCGATCGTGTCGTTGCCGGCGAAGATCGCGGTGACGTCCGGACGTCGGTTCAGGAGCGCGAGGCCGGCGCGGTGACCGCTTTCCGAACTGAAATCCCCGACCTCGATCGCGTCCGCGTCCAGCGCCAGCCCATGGGCGTGCAGGCCGGCCTCAAGCGCAGCGAGGCGCGCTTCGGTGGCGATGAAACTGCGCGGTGAGAAGGTGATGGCGCCGACGCGTCGGTGGCCGAGGCTGACCACGTGATCGACCGCCTTCATCAGCACGGGGCGTGTCGCGAAGGTCACCGACACTTCACCCGGGTGACGGACGGAACCGACGAGGACGAGCGGAAAGTCCTTCTCGATCAATGAGACGAGCGCCGTATCCCCCGCTCTTGGATTGAGCACGATCAGGCCGTCGATCCGCCGGGACTCCACCAGATCGTCGTAGGTGCTTCCCGGGCCGCCGCTCTCCAGCCCCGCCACGAGTACATGCAGCCCGAGCTGCCGATTGGCCTTCTCGACCCCGTAGAGCACCTGGGTGACGAACTGATCCACTAAGAGGATGGAGGGATCGGAGACGATCAGGCCGATCGTCTCGCTCTGGCCGCTGACCAACATGCGCGCGGCCGAGTTCGGCTTGTAGCCGAGTTCGTCCGCCGCCTGCAGCACCCGCTCCCGCGTCTCCTTCGCGATGACGATGCTCTCGGACCGGTTGAGAACGAGGGAAACGGTCGCCCGCGAGACACCGGCCCGGCGCGCCACATCGTGGCTGGTCACGCGTTTCGTCGGCATCCGTCGCCTCCGCTGATCTGCCCGGGGAGGCCGTGGCTCGCGATCGGCCCGCCGCGAAACCTTCGGTTCGGCCGGTACGCGACTTAGGTCTCGGACAGCCCGTTGACAACGCAAAATTCTCATGATGAGACATTGATAACACGTGTTAGCTAGCGCTTTGGCGCGAGCTGGCACGTGTCAATGCGAACCTCTGGGGGGTGGTTGGCATGGTGGGGACGACGCGATCCGTTTCGCTGATGCAGCGGCGGCAGAGGGAGGCTTTCATCGGCCTGTCCGCCGTCGTCTCCGCTCTTCTGGGCTCCCCGCTGTTCCACCGCCTGCCCAGGCTCAGCGCGGGCGCGATCGGTCCGACCGGCAGGACCATGATGCGGGCGCCGAACACCATCGGCCTCGACCATGACGCCCTGCTGCTTCTGGTGGACGTGAACTCCCGGCGTTTGGCCGGCGTCACGCGCACCGTCTGGCTGCGCGCGGTGGGCATCGCCGGCCAGCCGGAGGCACCTATCCCCGTCCCTCTTCCGACCGAGGCCTGAACGACTCCCATGCGCCGCCCCAGAATCACGTTCATCGGAGCCGGCTCGACCGTCTTCATGAAGAACATCATCGGCGATGTGCTGCATCGCCCGGCCTTCAAGGACGCCATCATCGCCCTGATGGACATCGATGCCGAACGCCTCGCGGAGAGCGCGATCGTCGCCGGCAAGCTTGTGCGCGCCCTCGACGCCCGCGCCACGATCGAGACCTATGGCGACCGGCGCGCCTCGCTGGTTGGGGCGGATTTCGTCGTGGTGGCGTTTCAGATCGGCGGCTACGAGCCCAGCACGGTCACCGACTTCGAGATCCCGAAGCGGTTCGGCCTGCGCCAGACCATCGCCGATACGCTGGGCGTCGGCGGCATCATGCGGGGCCTGCGCACGGTGCCGCAGCTCTGGGCGATCTGCGCCGACATGCTGGAGGTCTGCTCGGAGGCGGTCCTCCTTCAGTACGTCAACCCGATGGCGATCAACACCTGGGCGATCGCGGAAAAATTCCCGCAGATCCGGCAGGTCGGCCTGTGCCACTCGGTGCAGCACACCGCCGAGGAACTGGCGCGCGACCTCGACATTCCCGTCGCCGAATTGCGCTACCGCACGGCGGGGATCAACCACATGGCGTTCTACCTGAAATTCGAGCGCCGGCTGCCGGATGGCTCCTTCCGCGACCTGTATCCCGATCTTCTCGAAGGCTACCGCGCCGGTCGTATCCCGAAGCCGTCGAGCTGGAATCCCCGCTGCTCGAACACGGTGCGTTACGAGATGTTCGCGCGGCTCGGCTACTTCGTCACCGAGAGCTCGGAGCATTTCGCCGAATACACGCCGTGGTTCATCAAGCAGGGGCGCGAGGACCTGATCGAAAAATACGGCATCCCGCTCGACGAGTACCCGAAGCGCTGCATCGAGCAGATCGCCCAGTGGAAGGAGCACGCGAAGGACCTCACCGGCGACGGAACGATCGTGGTGAAGCCGAGCCACGAATACGCTTCGTCGATCATGAACGCGGTCTGGACCGGCGAGCCTGCGGTGATCTACGGCAACCTGCGCAACAACGGCTGCATCACCTCGCTGCCCGATGCCTGCGCGGTCGAGGTGCCCTGCCTCGTGGATGCCAACGGCATCCAGCCGACCCATGTCGGGGCGCTCCCGCTCCAGCTCACGGCACTGATCCGCACCAACATCAACGTGCAAGAACTGACCGTGACGGCGCTGATGACGGAAAACCGCCAGCACATCTATCACGCCGCGATGATGGACCCCCACACGGCGGCCGATCTCGACCTCGACCAGATCTGGAGCCTCGTCGACCAGCTGACGGACGCCCACGGCGCGTGGCTGCCGGACTGGGCACGCGCCTGACCGTCGGGCATCCGAACCCGGGGGCTGCGGCGTGCCGGGTGGGGTCCGCGAGCCGCGGGCGCTCTGCCTCTACGTGCGCTTCCTGAACCAAGACATCATCGATCTGAACGCGCGGGTGCCGGTGGGGACGCGGGCGGTTGTGCGGGCAGCCAACGGCTCGGTGCTCTCTGTCTTATGAACCGCGCCCTTTCCCGGGCACCTGAAACGCAGTGAACGGTGATCCGAAATCCAGCATGTGAAGCGCCGCGCTGGCGGCACGACTTGATCCAGCTGGACGCTTCGCAACGTCTCGCGCTGGATCCTGGGTCGCATTCCGCTGACGCTCCATGCGCCCGGGATAGGGGTTGTCCCACAAAGGCAGTACCTTTGACGGGTACCGCCCGGTTTAGGCAGCCCCTCAACTCACCTCCACCTGCACCACCCCCGGCACGGTCCGGAGCTGGCCGGCCAGCGCCGGGCTCGCCTGGAATTTACCGGGCAGCCGGATCTCCACCTCGCGCTCGCCGCCGTCGAGTTTGAGGATCAGCGAGACCTCGCTCTCGCCGCGCATGGATAGCCGCTGCTGCACGGGGGCGACCCCACGCGGATCGCTCAGATGGATGCGGATCCCCTTCTGGTGGCGGGCCACCGCTTGATCGAGCGGTTCGGCGGTGAGGATCCGGGCGCGCACGTCCTCGCCCTCGAGATTCGCCTGGAGCTGAAGCACCAGCGGCCGTCCCGGCTCCAGGATGTCGCGGTACTGGCCGAGTCCCTCGGAGAAGATGATCGCCTCGAAATGCGCGGTCCGGTCCGACAGGGTGACGATGCCCATCTTGTTGCCGGTCTTGGTCCGCCGCTCCGCCCGGTCGAGCACCGAGGCCGCCACCCGGCCGACGCTTGAGGTTCCGGCCCGCACGGCGCGGCAGAAATCCGTCCAGCTCTGCACCCGAAGCTTGTCGAGCAGGTCGCCATACTCGTCGAGCGGATGGCCCGAGATGAAGAACCCGATCGCCGCGTATTCGCGCTTCAACGTATCGGCCATGGGCCAGATCTCGTGGGGCGGGATGCGCAGGGAGACATCGTCCGCCACCACGCCGCCGAACATGTCGGTGACGCCGGCGGTCTCGGCCTCCGCCGCGCTGGCGGCGAGCTTCATCATCGGCTCAACCGCCGCGAAGGCGCGCGCCCGGTCGGGCTCGATGCAGTCGAGCGCGCCGGCCTGGACGAGGCTTTCCAGCGTGCGCTTGTTGATCATCCGCGGGTTCAACCGGCGGGCCAAGCAGGCGAGGTCCTTGAACGGCCGGTCGCCGCGCGCCTCCACCAGCGCCCGCACCGCCTCGCGGCCGACGCCCTTAATGGCGGCGAGCGCATAGTAGATCCGGCCGTCGCGCACCTCGAACACCTCGCCCGAGGTGTTGATCGAGGGCGGCTCGACCACGATCTTCAGCCGCTGCGCGTCCTGACGGAATTCGGCGAGCTTGTCGGTGTTGTCGATGTCGAGGGTCATGGCGGCGGCCAGGAACTCGACCGGATGGTTCGCCTTCAGGTAGGCGGTCTGGTAGGTCAGCAGCGCGTAGGCCGCCGCGTGGCTCTTGTTGAAGCCGTAATCGGCGAACTTGGCGAGCAGGTCGAAGATCTCGTTGGCCTTGGCTTTGTTCAGCCCGCGTTCGGTGCAGCCCTTCAGGAACCGGTCGCGCTGCGCGTCCATCTCGGCACGGATTTTTTTACCCATCGCGCGCCGGAGCATGTCGGCCTCGCCGAGCGAGTAGCCGGCGAGAACCTTGGCGATCTCCATCACCTGTTCCTGGTAGACGATGATGCCAAAAGTCTCCTTCAGCATCGGCTCCAGCTTGGGATCCGGATACCAGGACGCCTCGTTGCCGGCGTCGCGGCCGAGCTTGCGCTCGCAATAGACCGGGATGTTGGCCATCGGGCCCGGCCGGTAGAGCGCCACCAGGGCGATGATGTCCTCCAGCCGGTCGGCCTGCATCTCGCACAGCGCCTTGCGCATGCCGGCCGATTCCACCTGGAACACGCCGACCGTCTCGCCCCGGCCCATCGGCCCGTAGGTTTTTTCGTCGTCGAGCGGCAAGGCGGCCAGATCGATGTCGATGCCGCGCTTCTTCAGCAGATCGGTGCAGCACCGCAGCATGGTGAGGGTTTTTAGGCCCAAGAAGTCGAACTTCACCAAGCCGGCCTGCTCGACCCATTTCATGTTGAACTGGGTCACCCGCATGCCGGTCTTCGGATCGCGGTAGAGCGGGACCAACTCCTCCAGCGGTCGATCGCCGATCACCACGCCGGCCGCGTGGGTCGAGGCGTGACGGTGCAGACCCTCCAGCTTCTTGGAGATGTCGATCAGCCGGCCGACAACCGGCTCCTCCTCCATGGCCTGCTGGAGCTTGGGCTCGCCCTCGATCGCCTGGGCCAGCGTCACGGGGTTGGCCGGGTTCTGCGGCACGAGCTTGGTCAGTTTGTCGACCTGCCCGTAGGGCATCTCCAGCACGCGGCCGACATCGCGCAGCACGCCGCGGGCGAGCAATGTGCCGAAGGTGATGATCTGCCCGACCTGCTGCTCGCCGTAGCGCTGCTGCACGTACTTGATCACCCGCTCGCGGCCCTCGACGCAGAAGTCGATGTCGAAATCCGGCATCGAGACGCGCTCGGGGTTGAGGAAGCGCTCGAACAGCAGGCCGAAGCGCAGCGGGTCGAGATCGGTGATCAGCAGCGACCACGCGACCAGCGAGCCGGCACCGGAACCGCGGCCCGGACCAACCGGGATGTCGTGGTCCTTGGCCCACTTGATGAAGTCCGAGACGATCAGGAAGTAGCCCGGGAACTTCATCGAGACGATGACGTCGAGCTCGAAGGCGAGGCGCTTGCGGTAATCGTCCTCCGAGAAGCCCGGCGCGGTGCCGTGCTGCTTCAGGCGCAATTCCAGCCCGGCCTCGGCCTGCCGGCGCAGCTCGGTCGGCTCGTCGGCCGCAACCGTCTGCACGCCCGTCTCAGCCGCCTCCGCAAGCGCCTCCGCCATCGGCGGTGTCTCACCCGCCGCGACCTTCGAGAAGTTCGGCAAGATCGGCTTGCGGGTCCGTGCCCGGACTGCGCAGCGCATGGCGATCTCGACGCTGGCCTGAAGCGCGTCCGGCAGGTCGCGGAACAGCTCGCCCATCTCGGCGCGGGTCTTGAAGGCGTGGCTCTGCGTCACCCGGCGGCGGCGGTCGTCCGAGACGATGCGGCCCTCGGCAATGGCGAGCAGCGCGTCGTGGGCGTCGTAATCGTCGGGCTTGGCGAAGTAGGGCTCGTTCGTCGCAACGATCCCGAGGCCATGGCGGCCGGCGAGGTCGAGGAGCGCGGTCTCGATCCGTCCCTCCTCGGGCTGGCCGTGACGCTGAAGTTCGACATAGAGCCGATCCTCCCCGAACGCCTCTTTGAGGCGTTTCAGGCGGGCGAGCGCCAGTTCGGGCCGGCCGGCCCGGAAGGCTGTGTCGAGGGGGCCGGAGGGACCACCGGTGAGCGCGATCAGCCCGTCCGAGCCGCCGACAAGGGCCGCGGCATCCAGGCGGGGCGATTCACCGAGCGCCGTATCGAAATAGGCATGGCTCGCAAGCCGCAGCAGGTTGGCGTAGCCGGTCTCGTCCTGGGCGAGCAGCACGACGCCGTGGCTCGTCGGTGCGTTCCGCTGATGCGGATCCGCCGCTTCGAAGGCGACCGAGAGTTGCACGCCGGCGATCGGCTGCACACCATCGCCCGCCGCCTTCTCGGAGAATTCGAGAGCCCCGAACAGGTTGTTGGTGTCGGTGAGCGCCAGCGCCGGCTGCCGGTCGGCGACCGCAGCCTTGATCACGGCGCCGACCTTCAGCGCGCCTTCGAGCAGGGAGTACGACGAGTGGACGTGGAGGTGGACGAATCCGACCTCCTTGAGCTGCCGTGGCATGACCGACCTTGTTCCGGGGACGCACAGCATCCCCGCTCGGCCTTTCCAAGTCGACGGAACCGGAGCCGGCGCCGGACGATATCCACCGGTCGTGCCCCGGAAGCACCAGTTTGGGCGTCCCCTGTGGACAATCGGCACCAAAGGGCGGATCGCCTGTGCATAACCTGCCCGCGACCGGAACCGGACAGGAAATCGCAGCCGTGGGCTAACGCACCGGTGCCAAGGCTATCGCCCAGGCGCCCACCGCCGCGAATAGCGTTCCGAAGGCCATGAACTCCAGCATTCCGGTCAGGACCAACCGCTTCAGCATCGTCGCGCCTCCGTGTTCCTGGCTGAGTATGTTCATGTTTTGTTCCGAATAAAAGGCCTCCGAGTAACACGTCTGCTAGCGCCTATAGTTATGGTAAAAAGTATCTTGATGCGGATCGGGCAGGCTGGCATGCCCCGCGCCGAGAACATGCTCGTCATCTGAACGGGGGTTCGAAGGAGCACGCCATTACCGCGCACCAGACGGCCGAGCGATGCGACGTCGCCCTCGTGGCCGTCGGCACTCACGGCGACGTGCTGCCGTTTATCGCCCTGGGGTACGAGCTGACCAAGCGCGGCCATGGCGTCTCGCTGGCGGCGCCGGCGCCGTTCGAGGCGATGGCCCGCCGGGCCGGTCTCGCCTTCGAACCGCTCGGCACGGTGGCGGATTACGAGGCGGTGATCCGCCAACCGGAACTCTGGCACCCGCAGCAGGGCTTCCGGCCCATGTTCGACTTCGCCCTGCAGGTCGCGGAGGCCACCTGCCTGTGGCTCGGGGCAACCCGGGCGCGTGGAGTCGACCTGCGGGTGGTCGCCTCGCCCCTCGGCTGGGGCGCGCGGCTCGCTCAGGATCTCTACGCACTTCCGACCGCCACGCTGCACGTGATGCCGTTCCTGATCGAGAGCCGCTTCGACCCGCCCCGGCTGCCCGGCCTGCCGCTGCCGCGTATCCTGCCGGCGTCGTTGCGGGCCTACGTCAATCTCGGCGTCGATGCCGTCGCGGTCGGCCCGTTCACGCTGCCGCCGCTGAATGCGCTGCGCGCGCGCCTCGGCCTCGATCCGGTCAACCGGCTGCGGCACTGGTGGAACAGCCCGTCGCGCATGCTCCTGATGTTCCCCGACTGGTATGCCGCGCCGCAGCCCGACTGGCCGGCCCAAGCGGTGCAACTCGGCTTCCCGCTGGTCGACCGGTTCGGCGACGTGCCCGCCATGCCGCCGGAGCTCGACGCTTTCCTGGCGGCGGGCGAGCCACCGGTCGTCTTCACCTACGGCTCGGCCATGCGCCAGGGTGCGCCCTTCTTCGACACCGCTGTGCAGGTCTGCCGGCGCATGGGCCGGCGCGGCGTCCTGCTCGCGCCTCAGGGCGGGCAGATCCCGAAGCCCCTGCCGGCGGGGCTCATTCACCTGGCCTACGCGCCGTTGAGCACGCTGCTGCCGCGCAGCGCCGCCCTGGTCCATCACGGCGGCGTCGGGACGGTGGCGCAGGCGTTGGCCGCGGGCATCCCGCAACTCGTGGTCCCGGTGGCCTTCGACCATTTCGACGAGGGCCGGCGGCTCAAGGACAGGAACCTCGGCGCGACGCTCAACCGTCGCGCGTTCCGGCCTGCCCGCGCGGCGCGGGTCCTGAGACGATTGCTCGCCGATCCCACGGTCGCGCGCGCCACGGCGGCCGCCCGGGCGCGGATGGCGGGGGGGCGCAACGCGATCGCCGACGCCTGCGACCAGATCGAGGCGCTGGCTGGCGGGCATGGATCTTGAACGCGGTCTCCACGGAGTGGCCGCCGGCTTTGCGATGAAAAACCTGCGACCGCCCAAGCACCGAAGCCACGTTTCAACAGACCCAAAGCCGGCCGCCGCTTCGGGGAGCAGCCGCCGGCTCCGGGGCGTCATCCCGGGATCACGGGCCCAGCAGCACGCCTGCCGAGCCGACCAGGGTCATGAGGATGCCGCTCACGAAGGCGCCGATCATGACGTAGGAGAGGGGTTTGAGCTTCATCCGTGGTGGCGTCGGATCAGCAGCGGTAGCCGCCGGTGGTCTGGCCGTACTGCTTGATTGGCCGGGTCTGCTGGTCGGCGTTGCCCTCGGCGGCCGAACTCATCGGGCAGCCTTCGTAGAACGGGGCGTCGTGGACGCCGAGGCCGAGCGCGCCGGTGGTCTCGGGCGCGTGGGTGTTGAAGCCGGTCCAGCGGGCCTCGGGGGCGGCCAACGCGGAGGACAGCGGCGCAGCGGCCAGGACAAAAGCGGTGCAGGCGGCGGCAAAGCGATTCTTCATGGACATTTCCCTGATGAAGTGAAGTGGCTCTGGGTCGTCTTTCGCAGTTATGCTTGCGTGATTGCAATATAGTGGCCGAATGCTCTTCAGGACGTGACGCGCCGCACGCGACGCGATGGATTAAAAGACACGGGCATTTCCGCGCGCCGGCGCTGACGGCACGGGCGCTCGCGGCGCTCCGGAACAGCCGCCGATCCGGCCGAACGCGACCCCTCCCCTTCCATACGAGGAGTGAGATGCCCCCGGCCGGATCCGGCAACGTGGGGCGTACAGAGGTCAAAGGGATTGCGCGCGAAAGCGCCTGGGTAGTCCGGGCAATCCGGCTCAGTCGAGCGGCGTGATCAGCCCGTCGCGGATCGTTACCCGGCGGTCCATGCGGGCGGCGAGGTCCAGATTGTGGGTCGCCACCAGGGCGGCCAGGCCCGAGGCGCGGACCAAAGCCATCAGCACCGAGAAGACGTGGCCGGCCGTGCCGGGATCGAGGTTGCCGGTCGGCTCGTCGGCAAGCAGCAGCCGTGGGCCGTTGGCGACCGCACGGGCGATGGCGACGCGCTGCTGCTCGCCCCCCGACAATTCAGCCGGGCGGTGCGGCAGCCGGTCCTTGAGGCCGAGGAAGCTGAGCAGTTCCGTGGCGCGGGCCTTCGCCTCGGCGCTCTTCAGGCCGCGGATGAGCTGCGGCATTACCACGTTCTCCAGCGCCGAGAACTCGGGCAGCAGGTGGTGGAACTGGTAGACGAAGCCCATCTCCCCGCGCCGCAGGCGGGTGCGCTCGGCATCCACCATGGCGGCCGTGGGATGGCCGCCGATATAGACCTCGCCCCCGTCCGGCCGCTCCAGGAGCCCGGCGAGGTGCAGGAGCGTCGACTTGCCGGCGCCGGACGGCGCCACCAGCGCGACCAACTCGCCCGGCCAGATCGCGAGGTCGGCCCCGCGCAGGATCTCCAGGGCGCCCTCGGCCTGGGGATAGCGCCGCTCGACGCGGGAAAAGAACAGGGCCGGCACCGGCGGATCGCCGGCGGGCTGGGTCGTATCGCTCATTGGGTACCGCCCGTCAGCCGTAGCGGAGGGCCTGCACCGGATCGAGCCGGGCGGCGCGCCAAGAGGGATAGAGCGTCGCCGCGAGCGACAGCAGCAGCGCGGTGATCACCACGGCGGTGATCTCCTTCGGGTTCATCTGGGCCGGGATCTCGGCGAGGAAGCGCACGGTCGGATCCCAGGCGCCCGGAAACAGCACGTGCTGAATCGGCTTGATGTTCAGCGTGATCAGGACGCCGAGTGCCAGCCCGCCCAGTGTCCCGACGATGCCGATCAACGCGCCGTTGATCAGGAAGACCCGCATGATCGTGCCCGGCGTCGCCCCCATCGTGCGCAGGATCGCGATGTCGCTCGACTTGTCGCGCACCAGCAGGATCAGACCGGAGACGATATTGAGCGTCGCCACCACCACGATCAGGCTGAGGATCAGGAACATCACGTTGCGCTCGACTTCGAGCGCCCCGAAGAAGGTCCGGTTGCGCTGGCGCCAGTCGGTCAGCAGGATCGGGCGCTCGGCCGCCATCTCCAGGGGCTCGCGCATGTCGCCGACATGGTCGGGTTCGTCGACGTAGATCTCGATCATGCTGACGTCGCCGTCCTTGTTGAAGAACGCCTGGGCCTCGGTCAGCGGCATGAACACGAAGGTCTGGTCGAACTCGGTCATCCCGACCTCGAACACCGCCTTGACGGTGTAGCTCTTGGTTCGCGGTGCCGTGCCGAACGGTGTCGAAGAGCCCTTCGGCGTCACCAGCGTGATCGTATCCCCGGCCTGCAACCCGAGCGTGTCGGCAAGCCGCCGACCGATCAGCACGCCGGTGCCGTCGTCGAACCCCTCCAGGGTGCCACCGCGGATCGAGGCCGAGACCGCCGCGAGCGCGTCGAGATCGGCCGCCCGCACGCCGCGGATGATGACGCCGGAGCCGCCATACTGCGACGAGGCGAAGGCCTGCCCCTCGACCAGCGGCACCGCGGCACGCACGCCCGCGACCTTGGAGAGGCGCTCCGACAGGTCGGTCCAGTCGTTGAACGGCCGGTCGATCGGCGTCGCGAACAGGTGGCCGTTGATGCCGACGATCTTGGACAGCAGCTCCGCGCGAAACCCGTTCATCACCGAAAGCACGATGATCAGCGTGGCGACGCCCAGCGCGATACCCAGCACCGAGAAGAACGCCACCACCGAGACGCCGCCGCCCCGGCGGCGGGCGCGCAGATACCGGCCGGCGAGGATCCACTCGAAGGGCGCGAAGGGTGCCGTGCCCGTGCCCTGGCGGAACGCAGCCGCGAAGCCTTTTACCCGGTCCAGCGCCGCTGATGCCGCCATCGGCACGGCTCAGACGCGCCGAATGCGTGCCAGCAGATCGACGATGGCGAGGCTCTCGCGCTCACCCCCGGCGCGCCGCTTGAGCTCGACCTTGCCCTCGGCCAGGCTTTTCGGGCCGACGATCACCTGCCAGGGCAGGCCGATGAGGTCGGCGGTGGCGAACTTGGCGCCGGGCCGCTCGTCGCGATCATCATAGAGCACCGACAGGCCGGCATTCTCCAGATCCGACTGGATCTGCGCGCAGGCGCCGTCGGTGGCGGCATCGCCGGTCTTGAGGTTGATCAGCGCCACGTCGAACGGCGCGACCGAGTCCGGCCAGATGATCCCGGCCTCGTCGTGGCTCGCCTCGATGATCGCCGCCACCAGCCGGCTCGGGCCGATGCCATAGGAGCCCATATGGACAGGGCGCTCGATCCCGTCCGGCCCGGCGACCTTGGCGCCCATCGGCTCGGAATACTTGGTGCCGAAATAGAAGATGTGTCCGACTTCGATGCCGCGGGCCGCCAGCTGGCTCTCCTCGGCCACCTCGGCGAAGGCCTCCTTCTCGTGCATCTCCTCTGTGGCGGCGTAGTGCGAGGTCCAGGCATCGACGATGCCCTGGAGGCCGGCGATATCCTCGAAATCGACGGTTTCCGGCGGGATGTCGAAATCGAGATAGGCTTTGTCGCAGAAGACCTCGCTCTCGCCGGTCTTGGCCAGGATGATGAACTCGTGGGACAGGTCGCCGCCGATCGGTCCTGTATCGGCACGCATCGGGATCGCCTTCAGGCCGAGGCCCGCGAAGGTGCGCAGGTACGCCACGAACATGCGGTTGTAGGCATGGCGGGCACCCGCCTGATCGAAATCGAACGAATAGGCGTCCTTCATCAGGAACTCGCGCGAGCGCATCGTGCCGAAGCGCGGCCGCACCTCGTCTCGGAACTTCCACGAAATCTGGTAGAGGTTCTTGGGCAGGTCCTTGTAGGAGCGCACGCTCGCCCGGAAAATCTCGGTGACCATCTCCTCGGCGGTGGGGCCGTAGAGCATCTCGCGGTCGTGTCGGTCCTTCAGGCGCAGCATCTCCTTGCCGTAGGCGTCGTAGCGGCCGGATTCCCGCCACAGCTCGGCCGATTGCACCGTCGGCATCAGGATCTCGATGGCGCCGGCGCGATCCTGCTCCCGACGGACCACCGCGCAGACGCGCTCCAGAACCCGCAGGCCGAGCGGCAACCACGCGTAGATGCCGGCCGATTCCTGGCGGACCAGGCCGGCACGCAGCATCAGCCGGTGCGAGACGATCTCGGCTTCCTTGGGCGTCTCGCGCAAGGTCGGCATGAAGTAGCGGGAGAGACGCATGTCGCCAAAGTCTTGGAAAGGGGGCCGGCCGGGAGGAGCCGCGGCGCGTCGGCACACAACACGTGGGAGCCGCAAATTACAAGCACTGCGCGACCACGACGCGGCGTAATCGCGGCGAAGCCGTGGCACGGGCCTCTCTGCGGAGCGGCAATGCCCGATGGGAGAGCGGTCTGCCTATTTGCCGGCAAGAAAGCGCAGTTTTTTCTCGCAGACCCGGTGACAACACGAATTGTTGTTCCTATAAGCGACCGGCGATGTTTGCGATGCCCGGAAGAGGCGGCGCAAGGTCCGAGTCTCGGGAGGAAAAACGGCCGCCCCGCAAGCAATGCGGAGGATATTCAAGGCCGAGCCATCTTAAGCTTGAAAGCAAGGCCTCGGGCCTTGCTTTTTTTATGCGCGCTCTGGGCTCGCGGCGGGGTGGCCGTTGTGAGCAGCGATGATTGCGCGGAGAACGGGCGGTGCCGCCGCATTTATGCGCGGCGTCGGCAAGCCCTCAGCCCGTCACGGTTGTTTCGCACGGCAAGCTTGGCCTGGATCGGCCCGGGTGAGCCCGCCATGCACTTCGAAATCCGCCGGGCCAACACCCTCTGGGCCGAGGATCTCCGTAGCGAAGCCGACCCGACGATCGCCGAGGCGGATCGGACTTATCCGTCGGCTGCCGAGGTCTCCGCGGCGGCCCTGGCCTTCGCCCATCTGGTGGGGCCGTCTTCCGGCACCCTGTTCTGAGACCGCGCTAAAGCCCGGTCAGCGGGAAGATCGCCAGCGCGAGCAGGAAGGCCGCCCCGGCCACCAGCGTTGTCCAGATCGCCTTCTCGCGCAGCCGCGGGCGTGCGGGCGCACCGGGATCCTGCCCCGGTACCACATGGGTCGGCCGCGTCTCCGGCTGGTTGCGCAGCGGCAGGACCGCGAAGAGCAGCGTCCACCACACCACGAAGTAGAGGGCGATCGCCCCCCCCACGGTCAGCTTGAACAGACCAACCCCCGCCGCCACGAAGGCAGCGACCAGCACCGTGATCACGCCGAGTGTGATCGGCGTCGAGCGGGCTAGGGCGGACATCATCGGCTCACACCTGTTCCAGCTCGACCAGGGTGCCCAAAAAGTCCTTCGGGTGGAGGAACAGGACCGGCTTGCCATGGGCGCCGATCCGCGGCTCACCGGTGCCGAGCACGCGGGCACCCTGCGCCTTCAGCGTGTCGCGGGCCGCCAGGATGTCGTCGACCTCGTAGCAGACATGGTGGACGCCGCCGCCGGGATTGCGGTCCACGAAGGACGCGATCGGCGAATTTTCGCCGAGCGGCGCCATCAACTCGACCTTGCTGTTGGGCAACTCCACGAACACGACGGTGACCCCGTGCTCCGGCTGCGGCAGAGGCGGCGTGACCGTGGCGCCGAGCGTATTGCGGTAGATCGCACAGGCGGCGTCGAGATCCCGCACGGCGATGGCCACATGGTTGAGACGGCCGATCATGGTTGTATCCTCCCCGGCGTGCTCGCTCCCTATCCGGAAGCTTTGTTCATTCGTTGACAGGGCTCAGCCACCGTGTGGGGGCGACATGCACCCTCTCCCGCACGGGAGAGGGGACTTGAGTCTCCGCCCGGCAGCCAATCAGCAAGATCAGCCGGCGCAAGTCGCTACAGACTATGACGACTTGAGATCAGCAGCCAGTCTCAAACTTCCACAACCTGCACGTGGCAGGCCGGCTTCTTGCCCCAGACCTCGTTGACCGCGGTGCGCACGGCCCGGTCGACCGCCTTCTCGACGCCCTCCGAGTCCTTGAGCTTGCCCCGCGACAGGCCCGCCAAGCTGCGCGAGACCGCATCCACGATGGTCTCGATCAGTGGGTCGCCGGAGCGTCCGCGGTTCGGCAGGCCGATGATGTCGACCGCCGGCTCGCCCAGCACGACGCCATCCTCGTCGATGGCGATCGCCACCGAGACAAGGCCCGCCTGCATCAGCTTGCGCCGCTCGGGGATCGCCCGGTCCTTCTCGTCGATCAGGACGTCGCCGTCCTTGAACAGGCGGCCGACCTTCACGTGGTCGATCACCGCGGGCGTGCCAGGGCTGAGGCGGATCAGGCTGCCGTTGCGGGCCTTGACGACGTTCTGAACGCCCTGCGCGCGGGCAAAGCGGGCATGCTCGTCGAGGTGAAGTGCCTCGCCGTGGACCGGGATCGCGGTGCCGGGGCGGGTCCACTTGTACATCTCGACCATCTCGTCCCGGCGCGGGTGGCCCGAGACGTGGACGAGGGCGCTGCGGTCGGTGATCACCTCGACGCCCTGCTCGATCAGGTCGTTGATGATCGACCCGACATCGCGCTCGTTGCCGGGGATGGCGCGCGATGAAAAGATCACCTGATCGCCTGCGGCGAGGCTAATATCCGGATGGTCGCGGCGGGAGACCCGGGCCAAGGCCGCCCGCGGCTCGCCCTGGGAGCCGGTGAGCAGGGCCACGACCCGCTCGCGGGGCAGGCTCTTCCAAGAATCGGCGCGGCGGAAATCGGGCAGGCCGTCGAGATAGCCGCACTCGCGCGCGACATCGATCACCCGGTCCATAGCCCGGCCGACCGCCACGATCTCGCGGCCACAGGCCACAGCCGCCTCGGCGACGGCACGGATGCGGGCGACGTTCGATGCGAAGGTGGTTACCGCGACCCGGTGGGGCGCCTCGGCGATCAGGCTCTTGAGGGTCGCGGCGACCTCGCGCTCGCTCGGGGAAAAGCCCTCGCGGACCACGTTGGTGGAGTCGCAGACCAACGCCAGGATGCCCTCGTCGCCGAGCGCCGTGAAGGCCTCCGGCGAGGTGATCTCACCGGCCACCGGCGTCGGATCGATCTTCCAATCACCGGTATGGACCACGAGACCCGCCGCCGTACGGATCGCGATGGCGTTCGACTCCGGGATCGAGTGCGAGACCGGGACGTATTCGAGCTCGAACGGCCCGACGGTGATGCGCCGGCCAGGCTTGACCTCGCGCAGGTCGACCTTCGGGGCACCCGGATCCGAGAGGCGGCGGGTCTCCAGCAGGTTCTTGGCGAAGCGCGTCGCGTAGACCGGCGCCTTGACGCGCGACCACAGCTCGGAGATCGCCCCGATATGGTCCTCGTGCGCGTGAGTGATGAAGATCCCGAGCAGGTCCTTGCGCCGTTCCTCGATGAACGAGAGGTCCGGGAACATCAGGTCGACGCCCGGCATGTTCTCCTCGCCGGCGAAGCCCATGCCGCAATCGACCATGATCCACTTCCGGCCCTTCTCCGGCCCGAAGCCGTAGAGCGCCGCATTCATTCCGATCTCGCCCACGCCGCCGAGCGGCAGGAAGACCAGCTCCTCCTGTCCCATTGCCATCTGTATCGTCGTCCAAACTCAGGCCGCCGTCGCGGCCGTTCCGAAATGCACCTCGCCCGCCGTCACGGTATGCCGGTTCCCATCGGGGGCGAGGATCACGAGCCGCCCCCCCTCGTCGATCGTCTCGAACACGCCCTGCAGGATGTGTCCGCCGCTGTGCACCGCGATCTCCGATCCGAGACCGGCGGCCCGCGCCAGCCAATCGGCGCGCAGGGCAGCGAAATTCCGTCCCCGGTCCCAGGCCCGCGCGCGCGCAGCCATCCGGTCCGAGAGGTGATCCAGTAGCGCCTCCGCGCCGCCGGCGTAACCCGTCGCCGCCAAGCTTGTTGCCGGCAACCCGTCCGGGGCCGCCGCGACGTTGACGCCGAAGCCGACCACCACGGCCCGCCGGCCACCCGGCAGCGTCTCCGCCTCCAGCAAGAGGCCGGCCAGCTTCGCTCCGCCTAGCAGCACGTCATTCGGCCATTTGAGCTTCAGAGATCGGGCGGCGATGCCGGAAGCGGTATCCGGCAGTGTGCCGCAGGCCGCCTCCAGTGCCTCAATCAGCGCGAGGCCCGCCACGAAGCCCAACTCGGCGAGGTGCTCAGGCGCGACCCCGGCCACCGGCCAGAGCACGCTCGCCGCGAGGTTGCCCGGCAGGGACGCCCAGCTGTTGCCCCGGCGGCCTCGCCCCGCCTCCTGGCGATGCGTCGCGACCCAGAGCGGCCCGGTCTCGCCGGCGCGCGCCTGCGCCATCGCCTCCGTGTTGGTGGAGCCGAGGGTCTCGTGGACGTGCAGGCGGTGGCCCTGGCTGCGCGCCTTGGGTCCGAGTCGATAGGGCAAGGCCGTCCTAGAACAGCGACTTGGCGGCCCGCCCCGCGGCACCGACAAGCGGCCCTGGTAGCAGGAAGAACAGCACCACCACCACGCTCGACAAGGCGAGCACCACGCGCAGGCCCGGGGCCATCGCCTCGTAGGGCTCCTTCGGCTCGTCGAAATACATGATCTTGACCAGCCGCAGGTAGTAGTAGGCGCCGACCACGCTGGTCACCACGCCGATCACCGCCAGCGTCACGAGGCCGGCCTTGATGGCGGCGGCGAAGACGTAGAACTTCGCGAAGAACCCAGCGAGCGGCGGGATGCCGGCCAGCGAGAACATCATCGCGGCGAGGCAGAAGGCCAGCCACGGATGCGTGCGCGACAGGCCCGACAGATCCTCGATCTTCTCGAACATCACGTCCCGACGCCGGAGCGACAGGATGATCGCGAAAGTGCCGAGCGTCATTGCGAGGTAGATGATCATGTAGGTGACGAGCCCGCTGATCCCCTCCTCCGAGCCGCAGGCCAGCCCGATCAGCGCGTAGCCGACATTGGCGATCGACGAGTAGGCCATCAGGCGCTTGATCGAGCTCTGGCCGATCGCCGCGAAGGAGCCGAGCGCCATCGACGCCACAGCGACGAAGATGAAGATCTGCTGCCAGATCGCCGTCACGTCCGGCATGGCGCCGATGAAGACCCGCACGGTCATCGAGACCGCCGCCATCTTCGGCGCGGTGGCGAAGAAGGCGGTCACCGGAGTGGGCGAGCCCTCGTAGACGTCGGGCGTCCACATGTGGAAGGGAACCGCCGACATCTTGAAGCACACGCCCGCGGCCAGGAACACGATGCCGAGCACGATGCCCAGGCCCGCATTCTCGTTCAGCGCCGAGACGATGCCGGGGAACGAGACCGTGCCGGTGAAGCCGTAGACCAGCGAGGCGCCGTAGAGCAGCATGCCGGAGGAGAGCGCGCCAAGGACGAAGTACTTGAGGCCGGCCTCGGTGGATTTGATGTCGTCCCGGTGGAAGGCGGCGATCACGTAGGCGGCGAGCGATTGCAGCTCCAGACCGAGATAGAGCGCGATCAGGTCGTTGGCCGAGACCATCACCATCATGCCGATGGTGCAGAGTACGATCAGCACCGGGAACTCGAACCGGTCGATGCGCTCGCGCTTGAAGAAGTCGTGCGCCAGCAGGATCGTCGCCGAGGAGCCGAGCAGCACCAGCGACTTCATCACCTTGGAGAAGGAATCCGAGACAAACGCCCCCGACAGGGTCGTTATCCGTCCGTTCACCGGCTGGGAGATCACCACCGAGAGGGCGACGAGGAGCAGCACCAGGGCGCCGACGCTCACGGCCTCGGCGGAGCGGTCGCCGCGCCACGCGCCGTAGAGGATCAGGAGCAGAACGCCGATGCCGAGGATCAGCTCGGGAAGAAGCGGCGCCAGCGAGGGCAGGACGGAGTGGACGGTGGTCATAAGGTCCGTCTCAGCGCAGGACCGGCAGCGCGGCGGCCGCGGTCTGGGTGTTGGACAGGGCGGCCTTCATGCTGGTCATCAGCGCGTCGGTCGAGGGCGCGAACACGTCGAGCACGGGAGCCGGGTGCACGCCGTAATAGATCGTCAGCGCCACCAGCGGCGCCAGGATGATCTTTTCGCGGGTATCGAGATCCAGGATGCCCTGGAGGTTGGGCTTGTCCAGCTTGCCGTAGATCACCCGCGCGTAGAGCCAGAGCGCGTAGCCCGCCGACAGGATGATGCCGAAGGTCGAGAAGAACGCGACGTTCGGGTTCGCCTTGAAGGCGCCCAGCATCGACAGGAACTCGCCGACGAAGCCGGAGGTGCCGGGCAGGCCGACATTGGCCATGGTGAACACCATCATGGCCACCGCGTAGAGCGGCATCCGCTTTACGAGGCCGCCATAGGCGGCAATCTCGCGGGTGTGCATCCGGTCGTAGACCACGCCGACGCAGAGGAACAGCGCGCTCGCCACGATACCGTGGGAGATCATCAGGAACAGCGCACCCTGGATGCCCTGCTCGTTCAGGGTAAACAGGCCGAGGGTCACGAAGCCCATATGGGCCACCGACGAGTAGGCGATCAGCTTCTTGATGTCGGTCTGCATCATCGCGGTGAGCGAGGTGAAGATGATCGCGATCACCGAGAGGGCGAAGACCAGCGGCGCAAAATCCTGGCTCGCCACCGGCAGCATCGGCAGCGAGATCCGGATGAAGCCGTAGCCGCCCATCTTCAGGAGGATGCCGGCCAGGATCACCGAGCCGGCGGTGGGCGCCTCGACGTGAGCGTCGGGCAGCCAAGTGTGGACCGGCCACATCGGCATCTTCACCGCGAAGGAGGCGAAGAAAGCCAGCCACAGCCAGGTCTGCATCTCCACCGGGAAGCGGTATTGGAGCAGGGTCGGGATGTCGGTGGTGCCGGCCTGCCAGTACATCGCCATCACGGCGAGCAGCATCAGCACCGAGCCCAGCAGGGTGTAGAGGAAGAACTTGAAGCTCGCGTAGACCCGGCGCGCGCCGCCCCAGATCCCGATGATCAGGAACATCGGAATCAGGCCGGCCTCGAAGAACAGGTAGAACAGCAGCAGATCGAGGGAGGCGAACACGCCGATCATCGTCGTCTCGAGGACGAGGAAGGCGACGAAGTATTCCTTCACGCGGACGTTGATCGAGTTCCACGAGGCGCCGATGCAGAACGGCATTAGGAAGGTGGTCAGCAGGATCAGCGGCATCGAGAAGCCGTCGACGCCGAGCTTGAACCGGATCGTCTCGGTGAGCCACGCATGGCTTTCCACCAGCTGGAAGCTCGACGAGGCGGTGTCGTAGCGGTTCCAGGCGACCAGCGAGAGCAGGAAGGTGACGATCGTGGTGGCGAGCGCAGCCCAGCGGGTGTTGCGCGCGACCGATGCCTCGTCGCCGTTCAGCGTCAGGATGAAAGCCGCGCCGCAGAGCGGCACGATCAGCAGGCCGGAGAGGATGCCGAGGCCGAGCATGTCAGTGAGCCCCCTTGGGCAGGCCGGACATCAGGTACCAGCTGATCAGGCCAGCGACGCCGATGAGCATCACGAAGGCGTAGTGATAGAGGTAGCCGGTCTGGAGGCGGACCACCCCGCGGGTCACATCCACGACGCGCGCCGCGATGCCGTTGGGACCGAGCCCATCGATGATCCTGCCGTCGCCCTGCTTCCACAGGAACAGGCCGAAATCCTTGGCCGGGCGGACGAAGATTCGGTCGTAGATCTCGTCGAAGTACCACTTGTTGAGCAGGAACCGGTACAGCGACGGCTGCTGCGCGGCGAGCGCACCCGGCAGTTCCGGCCGGCGGATATACATCCAGTAGGCCAGGACGAAGCCGAGGATCAGCATGATCAGCGGCGAATAGGAGACCAAGGCCGGGACCTCGTGGATCTCGTGCATGATGTGGTTGTTCGGCCCATGCGCCAGGGCATGGCCCCAGAATGCATCCATTCCCTCGCCGATGAAGCGGTTGTGGAAGATGAGTCCGGCGAACAGTGCACCGAAGGCAAGGATCGCCAACGGCAGGGTCATCACCAGCGGGCTCTCGTGGGGCGTCTGATCGCCATGGTGCCCGTGATGGTCATCGGCGACGAGGTCGCTCTGGTGCGCCGGCTCGATGTCGTGGCCGTGATCGTCGTGG
>NZ_JAKSYD010000085.1 GCF_022829605.1 Methylobacterium sp. E-065
GATTTCGCCGAGAGCAAGCACAAGCTGGCTCTGTGCCTGGGCAAGAACATCGGCGGCGAGCCGATCATCGCCGACCTCGCGCGTATGCCGCATCTGCTCGTTGCCGGCACCACCGGCTCGGGCAAGTCGGTGGCGATCAACACCATGATCCTGTCGCTGCTCTACCGGCTGAAGCCGGAGGAGTGCCGCCTGATCATGGTCGATCCCAAGATGCTGGAGCTGTCGGTCTATGACGGCATCCCGCACCTGCTCTCCCCGGTCGTGA
>NZ_JAKSYD010000106.1 GCF_022829605.1 Methylobacterium sp. E-065
CCGCCGCAGATCGTCGGCCGTGAAGTCCTCACGCAGCCGCACCGCAGATGACATGGCAAACCCTCCGGTTCACCTCATCGAATCAGATCCAGAGCCGCAACGATACCCCGTGAGTCAGCCTCACCGTCGATTGGTATTACCCCTCGTGCGGAACACCTTCCTCGACACGGGACGCCAGCGCGAACCCCACAGCCATGGCCATGGCCTCGGCATGGGCGATCAGCGCGGGATCACCGGCTTCTCTGGCCGCCTGGAGGAGCTCGATTGCGTGATGTCCAAGGCGGAGGTCGATCTCGGTATCGCCCGCGCGCAAAGCTGCACCGCCGGCACCGTCGTTCTGAATTTGATCAATCATTGGCATGGGTCGAGTTGGGGGCGAACGCAGTCGGGCTGAAGGGTGACGAAGCGGCGATCCAGCTTTGCGTGCTCATGACATCCCCGAAGGCACGCAGGACCGCGCTGACCGAGCGGTGGATATCGGCGGGGGTGATCCCATCGAGGCCGTGGCTCGCTGAGGCGTCGCTCAGGAAGGTGATGTCCTGGCCGCGGTGGAAACCGTCGATCGCGGTGGCGAGGCACGCGGCCTCGCCGGCGAAGCCCGCGATGACCAGCGGCGGAGAGCCCCGCTCCATGACGTCGGCGAAGGCCGGGCTGGCGTAGCAGGAGGGCCGGTCCCGATCGAAGATCATGTCGCAGCCCTGCGGCTCGAAGCCCTCGATCCAGCGGGCGAAGCGGGTGCCCGCCTGGAACAGCGGTGCCCCGATCCAGCGGACGTAGGCGACCTGGATGCCGCTTTCGCGGGCATGGTCGAGGGCGAGCCGGCAGTTCGAGAGCGCCGGGCCGATGCTCGGAAGCGCCAGCGGCCGGCCTGCGACCTCGTATTCCTGCTGCATGTCGACCAGCACCAGCACTGGAACGCTGCGCGGCCGCCGGTAGAGCGCCGGATTGATCTGGCGCGTCATTGGGCAACCGCCCTGTCGACAGAGGGCCGGGTCACGGCGCGTGTTCGCGAGCGGTCGAGCGCACCCGCCCGGTGCCAGCGCCCCTCCGGCCGGATGATGACGTAGGGATCGACGCCGATGCCGATGGCCTGAGGGTGGCGTTCGGCTTCGAGCAGCATCTCCACGTAGTCGAAGTCAGAAAAGACCAATTCTTGAGCGCCCTCGAACACCCGGAAGCCGAAGCGGCTCCAGAAGCCGACGAGGCGCTTCTGCGCGTGACCGTAGAGGCGGCGGTAGCCCTTGACCCGGGCAAGTTCGATGCCGGCGCGGACCAGGGCGAAGGCCATGCGGGTGTTGCGATATTCGGCGCGCACCGCCAACCGTTCGATCTTGGCGAAATCCGCGAAGAAGCGGATGCGCAGGCATCCGGCGGGCTCGTCGCCGACGTAGCCGATCAGGTGGGTGGCCGAGAGGTCGTTGCCGTCGAATTCCTCCTCGTACGGGCAGGCCTGCTCGGCCATGTAGACGGCGGAGCGCAGGGCGATGACGCGGGCGAGATCCTCCATGCTCCGCGCCACGGCGACGCTGGTTCCATGGCCGCCGGGGCGGTGGCTGTCGTAGCTCGGCGCGGCTTCGGGCTTCGATCCGCGGGCGAAGTGGTAGAGCCCGCCCTGCGTAGCGCTCGGCGGAGCAAAGCCCAGCGTCGTCAGGAGCCCGGCACCTTCCGGGGTCGCGGCGCGGGCGTAGAAATCGACGCCCTGATAGTTCGGGCTGGACAGGCGATCGAAGACCAAGCCGACCCCGCCGGCCAGGCGGCGGCGCGCATAGACGGCCCAGACATAGATGCCCGCCGGACGTTCGTGCTGACCCGCAAGCATCGCCACCGGCGGATCGGCCGCGTCGAACGTGCCCACCTTGAGGGCGGCGAGCCCTGCCGCGTTCAACATCAGGCAAGCGACAAAGCCCTCGCCCTGCGGTGCCGCGGCGTCGAACTTGTGCCGCTGCGCGATCGCCAAGACGCTATCCGGATTGTGCGACATCACCCGCTGCACGGTCCGGAGCGGCGCAAGATCCGGCAGATCGGTCCGAGCGGCCGCGATGAGCCGTTCGAGGTCGCCCGGCGCCGGCATGAAGATCACCAGATGGCGTGCCAGCCGATCGATCCGGATGGCGCCAAGTTCGTGGCGCTGCCGCGCAGAGATCTGGGACGGATCAAGTCGTGCCGGGTCTCCGGCAACGAATAGGGATCGATCGATGTGCACCGTCATCGGATGACCTAACATTCGCTTGCGGATTGACGGTTCAGCACTTCGCATCTAGCGCTCGCGCTGTATGTGCAAAAATTGGAACAGGGGTGTTCCGTAGATGGAACAGGTTGCGGCGGCCCTGGGCGCCATGCCCGACTGGCAGAGCATCCGGGTGTTCCTGATCCTCGAACGCGCCGGGAGCTTCCGGTCGGCGGCCGCCCAACTCGGCGTGTCGGTCAACTCGGTCCGCCGGAGGGTCGGCGATCTCGAAGCCCTGATCGGCGCGCCCCTGCTCACCCGCCACGTGGACGGCATCCGCCTGACCGCCGAGGGTCGCGCGATCCTGGAGGCCGCGAGCCGCATGGAGGACGCGGCGTTCGGGCTGGTTCGGGCGGGCGAGTCGGCGCCGTTCTCAGAAGCCGGGGAGGTGCGGATCGCGGTCACCGAGGGGCTGGGCGCCTTCTGGCTCGCGCCGCGGCTGGTCGAGTTCCAGCGGGCGAACCCGCGCCTCACCGTCGATCTGCGCTGCGCGATGGAATCCGCCGATGTCCTGCGGCTGGAAGCCGACATCGCGATCCAGCTGACGCGTCCGACCAGCCCGGATCTACGGATCGTCAAGCTCGGGCGGATCCATCTGATGCCCTACGCGGCCAGGGAGTACGAGGAGACCTACGGTCTTCCCGCGGCTCCAGAGGATCTCGCGCGCCACAGGATCGTGGTTCAGGCGAGCAGCCAGACGATCCGCCTTGAGGATTACAATCGGGACATTCCCGGTTTCCCCGCCTCGATCCCCATCGCTCTGAAGATCAATGTCAGCAGCGCGTATTATTGGGCCATCGCCAAGGGAGCGGGGATCGGCCTGCTACCGACTTACGCGAGCGCGATCGGGGCTCGGGTCGTCCCGGTGGACAACCTCGGCCGGTACAGCCTCGATATCTGGCTGACTTACCATCCCGATGTCGAACGGATCGAGCGGGTACGCCGGACCATCGACTGGGTCCGCGCCGCCTTCGATCCCAAGCGCTATCCCTGGTTCCAGGACGCGTTCATCCACCCTCGGGACCTGCCGAGCGCGATCAAGGGCGCGCCCCTGCCCGATCTGTTCGCCGGCTTTACCGGCATGACGCCCTGAGCCAAGCCTGCTTCGACACCCTTGACCGCGCCGCGCGCATGATCCTTGCTCCGGCCGTCGCGACGACGAGGTTGCCCGTGCTGCTGACACCCCGCGAGAAGGACAAGCTGCTGATCGCCATGGCGGCCCAGGTGGCGCGCAACCGCCTGGCACGTGGCGTAAAGCTCAACCATCCGGAAGCCGTGGCGCTGATCAGCGACTATGTCGTGGAGGGCGCCAGGGACGGTCGAACCGTCGCCGAACTGATGCAGGCGGGCGCCAGCGTGCTGACCGTCGATCAGGTGATGGAGGGCGTGTCCGAGATGATCTCCGACATCCAGGTCGAAGCAACGTTCCCGGACGGAACCAAGCTGGTCACCGTTCATCATCCGATTCGCGGCGCGGCCTCGTCCGACGTGCCCGGTGCGGTGACGACGCTGCCCGGCGAGATCGTCTTCAACGCCGGCGCCGAACGCACCGTGATCGAGGTCGCCAACACGGGCGACCGGCCGATCCAAGTCGGGTCCCATTACCACTTCTTCGAAGTCAACCCGGGACTCGTCTTCGCGCGCGAGCAGGCCCGCGGCAAACGCCTCGACATCGCCCCCGGAACCGCCGTCCGTTTCGAGCCCGGCTCGACCCGGGAGGTTGCGCTGGTGCCGCTCTCGGGCGGACGCACTGTCTACGGTTTCCGTGGTGACGTGATGGGCAAGCTGTGAGCATGGCCAACACCCCGAAGCCCGCCAGTCTCCCCCGTGCCGCCTATGCCGACATGTTTGGGCCCACGGTCGGCGACCGCATCCGCCTCGCCGACACAAGCCTGGAGATCACGGTCGAGCGCGATTTCACCACCTATGGCGAGGAGGTGAAGTTCGGCGGCGGCAAGGTCATTCGCGACGGCATGGGCCAGAGCCAGGTGACGAATGCCGGCGGCGCCGTCGACACGGTGATCACCAATGCCGTCGTGCTCGATCATTGGGGCATCGTGAAATGCGATGTCGGGATCGTGCGCGGCCGGATCTTCCGGCTCGGCAAGGCCGGGAATCCGGACGTGCAGCCGGGCGTCGACATCGTGGTCGGCCCCGGCACCGAGGTCATCGCCGGTGAGGGCAAGATCCTCACTGCCGGCGGCTTCGACAGTCACATCCACTTCATCTGCCCGCAGCAGATCGAGGAGGCTTTGTGCTCTGGCGTTACGACGATGCTCGGCGGCGGCACCGGGCCGGCGCACGGCACCTTCGCCACCACCTGCACGCCCGGCCCCTGGCACATCGCCCGGATGATCGAGGCGGCCGACGCCTTCCCGATGAACCTCGCCTTCGCCGGGAAGGGCAACGCCGCCCGGCCGGAGAGCCTCGTCGAGATGGTCCGGGCCGGCGCCTGTGCGCTGAAGCTCCACGAGGATTGGGGGACGACGCCGGCCGCGATCGACACCTGCCTGTCGGTGGCCGATGCACACGACATCCAGGTCATGATTCACACCGACACGCTCAACGAGTCGGGCTTCGTCGAGGACACGATCGCGGCCTTCAAGGGCCGGACCATCCATGCCTTCCACACCGAGGGCGCGGGCGGCGGCCACGCACCCGACATCATCAAGGTGGCCGGGCTGCCCAACGTGCTGCCTTCCTCGACCAACCCGACACGGCCCTACACGCGCAACACCATCGACGAGCATCTCGATATGCTGATGGTGTGCCACCACCTCGACCCATCGATCCCCGAAGACCTTGCGTTCGCGGAGAGCCGGATCCGGCGCGAGACCATCGCTGCCGAGGACATCCTGCACGATCTCGGCGCCCTCTCGATGATGTCTTCGGACAGCCAGGCCATGGGCCGGGTCGGCGAGGTCATCATTCGCACATGGCAGACCGCCGACAAGATGAAACGGCAGCGAGGCGCCCTCGCCGGCGACAGCTCGGGGACCGACAACCTGCGCGCCCGCCGCTACATCGCGAAGTACACGATCAATCCCGCCATCGCGCACGGGATCTCCAAGCACATCGGCTCAGTCGAACCGGGTAAGCTCGCCGATCTGGTCCTGTGGACCCCGGCGTTCTTCGGGGTGAAGCCCGATCTCATCCTCAAGGGCGGCAGCATCGCGGCGGCGCCGATGGGCGATCCCAACGCCTCGATTCCGACCCCCCAGCCGGTGCATTACCGCCCAATGTTCGGGGCCTATGGCCGGGCGCCCTTCGCCACCGCCCTCACCTTCGTGTCCGGCGCCGCCATCGCGGACGGTCTGCGGGAGCGCCTTGGCGTCCAGAAGGAGCTGGTCGCGGTCGAGAACGTCCGGGGCGGCATCTCCAAGGCCAGCATGGTGCTGAACGATGCCACACCGGTGATCGAGGTCGATCCCGAGACCTACGATGTTCGTGCCGACGGAGAATTGCTGGTCTGCGAGCCCGCCGAGGTATTGCCGATGGCGCAGCGCTACTTCCTGTTTTGAAGTCCCAACGGGCAAAGTAACTGGAGGCCCGGAATGATTAAGGCCGACCTGAGCGGCTGGGTTGAGGAACAGGTTCAGTGGCTGCGTGAAAATTCATTCGACGAACGCGATGTGCCGAACCTGACCGATGAGGTGCTAACCTTGGATTTCATTCCGCGTGCGCTGAGTTCCCTGGCGCGATGATCCGCGCCACCCGCATTCTCCGCCGCGATACCCTCTCGGGCGGCGAGATCATCGACCGGGTCGTCCTCGACCATGGCGACCGCCATCGGAGGCGTATTGCCATGCGGGGCATCGGCGGCCTCGGCTTCCTGCTCGATTTGCCCGCACCCGCCGTGCTGGAAGACGGCGACGCCCTCGTCCTCGACGATGGCCGCTTGGTCTGGGTCGAAGCGGCCGCGGAGCGCCTTCTCGAGATTCGGGCGCCGAACGATCTGGCCCTCAAGCGCCTCATCTGGCACATCGGCAACCGGCACATTCCGGCTGAGATCGGCACGGACGCAATCTGGATCGCTGACGATCACGTTCTCGCCACGATGGTTAGGGGGCTCGGCGGCACAGCGGCCCACGTGGAGCGGCCGTTTCAACCCGAAGGCGGCGCCTACGCGAGCAGTCACGAGCATGGCCACCACGACCATCCCCATGCCGCCGGCTGAGATCCCGGACGCGCTCCGATTGATGGCTTGGCTGTCACCGGGCTATCCGGTCGGCGCCTATGCATACTCGCACGGCCTGGAGTGGGCCGCCGAAGCCGGTGACATCCGCGACGAGGCGAGCCTCTTGGACTGGCTGTTGGATGTCTCCGCGTACGGGTCGCTGCGCAACGACCTCATCCTGGCCCACCATGCCCATCGGGCCGCGCAGGCTGAGGATGGTGCCGCACTGGCCGCGCTCAACGATCTCGCCTTGGCTTTGGCCCCGTCACGTGAATTGCATCTGGAGACGAGTCAGCAGGGCCGCAGCTTCCTGGACGCGACCGTCGCGGCGTGGCCCTGCCCATCCCTGTGGGCCGTGGCCTCTCATCTGTCGGGCCCGGTCGCCTATCCCGTAACGGTCGGCGCTTCCGCTGGAGCGCACGGCTTGGCACCCGAGCCGACGCTCGCCGCCTATGGGCTCGCCTTCATGCAGAACCTCGTCTCGGCGGCTCTACGGGCGGCACCGGTCGGTCAGACGGCTGGCACACGAATCATCGCAGCCCTTGCTCCACGTCTTGCCGCATTGGCGACCGAGGCCAAGGACGCGGATCTCGATGCCCTCGGCGCGGCGACGATCCGCCTCGATCTCGGCTCCTTCCGCCACGAGACCCAGTATTCTCGTATCTTCCGATCCTGAGCGCGCAGCATGACCCCATCGAACGGACCACTTCGCGTCGGAATCGGCGGTCCTGTCGGATCCGGTAAAACCGCCTTGATGGAGCAGCTCTGCAAGCGCTTCCGAGACCGCTACGAGATCTGCGCGATCACCAATGACATCTATACCAAGGAGGATGCGCGGATCCTCACCGTAGCGGGCGCGCTACCGGAGGAACGCATCCTCGGCGTCGAGACCGGCGGTTGTCCGCACACGGCGATCCGCGAGGACGCCTCCATCAATCTCGCCGCAGTGGCCGAGATGAGCCGACGCTTTCCGAAGCTCGATCTGGTCCTGATCGAATCCGGCGGCGACAACCTTGCCGCAACCTTCTCGCCGGAACTCGCCGATATCACCCTCTATGTGATCGACGTCGCCGGCGGCGAGAAGATCCCGCGCAAGGGCGGTCCCGGCATCACGCGGTCGGACCTGCTGATCGTCAACAAGACCGACCTGGCGCCATTGGTCGGAGCGGACCTGTCGGTCATGGAGGCCGACACGCAGCGGATGCGCGGTACGCGGCCCTACGTGTTCGCGTCCCTCCGCGAAGGGGCCGGTGCCGACTTTGTGGCGCGGTTCATCGAGGAGGCGGGCGGGTTGGGAGCGAGTCGCTAACGGCCCGCCTCAGCGGAGCGCGACCGAACCGCATGAGTCATTGGCACGCCCATCAACCCATCCAGCCGGCTCATGCGGGCGTCGAAGTCGCGGAGCGCAGTGTCGCGCGTTTTAAGGGCGGCGTTGAGCGGAGGCTTGGCCGGTCCCCGTGCCGGCCGGGCTTCGGCGACCGGGGCGACGAGACAAGCAATCAGGGTAAGCAGGGTCAACGTGCGGGCCATGGGTGAAGTGCCTCACCATCTTCCGTGTCTGAAACGGATCTTATATCCATAAGCTCGGCCGAACCGTAGCCGTGTGCGTCAGCGCACAATTTGGTAATTGATGCTGCCAGCGCGCTGTGACTGACAGCTAACGAACACTGCTCGATCCCGGAGTATGGGGCACTTTTCGGATTGTGACGCAGATACAAAGTCTGCGTCGACGCGCCGATCTGCCATTTATTGGTACCTTCATCGCCCCTTTTTGTCTGAGCCGGCTCGAGCATTCGTCTTTCGGCTCCCGCCGCCTCGCGTTCGGCTGATCTTGTGCGTTCCCGCCACCTCGGCGGTTATGGCGCTGATCGATTAGGCAGGCATCGGGAATCGCAAACCCGGACATCAGCGATGAGCATCGCGCTCATCATCGTCGCGGTCGGCGTTGCGGTGGCGATCAGCCTCTACACACGCCCCGGTCGTGAGTGGGCCTGGAGCCATGGATCGTGTGGAAGCGCGGCGTCAGCGGTTTTCCTGTCGCGCCGTCAGCCAAGACGCGATCAGAACCGCCGCGCTCACAAGGCCAACGAGCATCGTCGAGGCCGCGTTGATCTCCGGGTTCACGCCGAGCCGGACGCGGCTGTAGAGGCGCATCGGCAGCGTCGTCGAACCTGGACCCGAGACGAAGCTCGCGATGACTAGATCGTCGAGCGACAGGGTGAAGGCGAGGAGCGCTCCGGCCGCCAGGGCCGGTGCGAGCAGCGGCAGGGTGATGGTCATCAGCACACGCATCGGCCCAGCGCCGAGGTCGGCGGCGGCCTCCTCCAGCGATCGGTCGAGGCCGCGCAACCGCGCCGCCACCACCACGGCCACGAACCCGGTGCAGAAGGTGGCGTGCGCGATCACGATGGTGAGCAGGCTGCGGTCGAGCCCGATGCCGATGTACATAAGCAGGAGCGACAGGCCGATCATCACCTCCGGCATCACGATCGGACCGAGGACGAGGCCGGTGAAGAGAGCCCTGCCCCGGAAACGGCGCTGCCTTTCCAGCACCAGCGCGGCCAGCGTTCCGAGCAGCGTCGCGATCAAGCTCGCCAGAAGCGCGACCTTCAGCGAGACCCAGGCCGAGGCGAGCAGCGGCGCGTCGGACAGCAGTTCAGCGTACCAGCGGGTCGAGAATCCGCCCCACACGGTGACCAGCGGCGAGGCGTTGAATGAATAGCCAATCAACACCAGGATCGGCGCGTAGAGGAAGATGAGCCCGGCCACCAAGGCGGTGCGCGTCACCCAGGTCACGGACCCTCCTCGCCTGCCTGCAGGCTGTCGCGAAAAAGCACGACCGGGACGATCAAGATGGCGAGGATCAGGACGGCGACCGCGGAGGCCAGCGGCCAATCCCGATTCGAAAAGAACTCGGTCCACAGCACACGGCCGAGCATCAGGGTCTCCGAACTGCCGAGCAGATCCGGGATGATGAACTCGCCCACCATGGGGATGAAGCACAGGCCGGCACCGGCCACGATACCCGGCAGGCTGAGTGGCAGCGTCACGCTCCAGAAGACCCGCGCCGGCGAGGCGCCGAGATCCGCGGCGGCATCCCGCAGGGTGGGATCGAGGCGGTTCATCACCGCGTAGAGCGGCAGCACCATAAAGGGCAGATAGGCGTAGACGAGGCCGATGATCACCGCCGCGTCGGTGTTCAGGATTGTCAGGGGCGTGCCGATCAGTCCGAGCCGGAGCAGGACGAGGTTGAGAAGCCCCTCGGGCTTCAGGATCGCGATCCAGGCGTAGACGCGGATCAGGAAGCTCGTCCAGAACGGGACGACCACGAGTGCGACCAGCAAGGGCTGCCACCGCGACGGCGCCCGCGCCAACGCGTAGGCCAGCGGCGTGCCGGTCGCCACGAGGATGGCGCTTGCGAGCGCCGCATAGCCCAGAGAGCCGAGGGCGGCGTCGCGGTAGAACGGGTCGGCGTAGAGGGTGGCATAATTGTCGAGGTTCAGGGCTTCGAGGAAGCTCGACCAGCCGTCGAGGCCCCCGTGCCAGTCAAGGACTGGTAGGTAGGGCGGTATGGCGGTCGCCGGCTCCGAGAGGCTGATCTTGAGCGTGATCGCGAAGGGCAGAAAGAAGAAGACGGTCAGCCACAGGAAGGGCGGCAGGCGGAGCAGCCGATCGAACACAGGGCGCCGCAATCCGCTCATGCCGGCAGAATCACCGCCGCCTTGGCTGCGAAGCCGACGCGGGTTTCCGCCCCTGACGGTATAGCTGCGTCGGTCGGGCGCGTACTTGCCCGTAGGGTCGATCCGTCCGGCAGGCGCAAGGTGGAGCGCAGGCGATCGCCCAGGAAGGTCGTATCCGTGACCGTGACCGGCAAGCCCTCAACACTGAGCACGAGATCCTCCGGGCGCACCGCCACCACCACCGCGGCACCCTCGGCCAGCGATGGTGCGACGATCCCCCGGACTGGACCTTGCGCGGTCTCGACGGTCCGGCCCTCCCCGGGTTCGTGCGGGCCGAGGCGCCCCGGTATCAGATTCACATCGCCCAGGAGGCCTGCGACGTAGCGGTTGGCCGGCCTCCTATAGAGCTCGGTCGGCGGCCCGATCTGGACCAGTCGTCCGGCCTCCATGACGCCGATCCGATCAGCCAGCATCATCGCCTCTTCGGGATCGTGGGTCACGACCACGAAGGCGGTCCCGAGACGGCGCTGCACGGCGCGCAACTCGCCTTGCGTTTCCTCGCGCAGGCCCCGATCGAGGGCGCCGAGGGGCTCGTCGAGGAGCAGCAGCTTCGGTTCTCTCGCGAGCGCCCGAGCCAGGGCAACACGCTGCCGTTGGCCGCCCGAGAGCGTCTCGGGACGGCGTCCGCCGAGGCCTTCGAGGCGCACGAGGCGCAGAAGATCCGCCACCTGCGCGGCGATGGCGGCCTTACCGATTCCCTTGAGGCCGTAGGCAATATTGTCCGCCACGCTCATATGCGGGAACAGCGCGTAGGACTGGAACATCATGTTCACCGGGCGCCGATGCGGTGGCAGCCCGGAGAGATCTTGGTCGCCCAGCTGGATCCGGCCGGCACTCGGCCGCTCGAAACCCGCGATGAGGCGCAGGAGGGTGCTCTTGCCGCAGCCGGATGGCCCGAGCAGGCAAAAGAATTCCCCGGGTTTCAGCGCGAGCGTTACGTCATCGACTGCCCGGTAGGTGCCGAAATTCTTGGTCAGGCCGTCCAGGATCAATCGCGGCGCTGGGCTCGACAAGAGATCAGGAATCCTCGCGCAGCGCCTCGGCCACGCGCGCTTCCAGCAGATCGGGCCTGCGCAGGACGAGCGCGCCGCGGGTCCTGTCGACCAAGCCCTCGGCGGCCATCGCGGTGAATTCCCGGGTGACCTGCTCACGCCGGCAGCCGATCCGCGCCGCGAGCACATGATGGTAGGGCGGTGGCGAGACGACCCGCTCGCCCGAGGTGCCCGACCGGGGCACCGAAAGGCGCAGCAGTTCGGCGTAGAGGCGATGCTTCAGGTCGAGCAGCGCGTGTTCCATGAGCCGGGTGTTGAGTTCGCGCACGCGCTTGGCCAGGAGACGGAAGAGACGGTCGGCGATGGCCTCCGAAGCGAACACCATCTGCCGGAACACCGAAGCCGGCACCACGCAGACCTCTCCGCGGGTCAGCGCCGTCACGTTGGCGGAACGGCCGATCCCGTCGATGGCGGCCAACTCGCCGAAGAACGCGCCGCCCCGCATCTCGCCGAGGATCACCTCTTTTCCGGATTGGGTCCGATTGAGGATCCGGACCTCGCCGGAGGCGATGAAATAGACGTCGGTCGAGATGTCGTCGAAGTCGACCAGCACTTCGTTCTCGTCGAAGCGGCGCCAGTGGCAGCGGGACTCATACGCGCTGAGCTCGATTCCCGGATCCTTGAAGAAGGGTATCGTCCCCAGCCGCGCCATCAATCCGGTTCCCTCAACGCCAGTCCGGCCTTCATTCCTGCCCGAACGGGTGCCGGCCGCAGATCTGGGGACGAAGGCAGCCCGGGCACCGCCGCAACGGCGTTCAGCCCTCGGGCCGAGGTGATCGTGACCGTCACGGGCTGGCCGGTCAAGCCAACCTCGGGTGAACAGGAGTTTATTAGCGTGGATCAGGTTAACTGAGCTACATGCCGAAGCCGCCGCAGCGGGCGGTACCGATGCTCGTGCCTTGTCGATCACACGTCTCAATCCTGGCGCGACTTCGTCCGCCCCGCACAACCAGGCGACCCGGTTTCAAGCCACACTGGCGCTACCGTTCGAGCGATCCGGGCGGAGCCTCCATTCCGGTCGACACGCCACGGTCCGGGTTTGTCCGGCTCCGGCAGGTCACGGCATCGTCTTCCGTCGCCGGCTGAACGATGGCCGCGCCATCGACGTGCCGGCCCTCTGGCAGTACCGCGAATCGCAGCCCCTGTCCTCGGCCCTCCGGCGCGAGGGGATTCTTGTCCGGACGATCGAGCACCTCCTGGCGTCGCTGAGTGCCCTCCAGATCGACAATGCGCTGGTTGAGATCGACGCCGACGAGTTGCCGATCTTCGACGGCAGCGCCACGCCTTGGTGCGAAGCGATCCGTGCGGCGGGGCGAAGAGAGCAGCCACAGGGCTGCCGTCCCATTCGGGTGCTGCGCGCCGTGTCGGTCAGGAATGGGCGGCGGCATATCCGGATCGAACCCGGTACCGGCCTCCACGTCACGGGACATATCGAGCTGGCGCATATCGGGCCCCTCGACTGGTCCGGCGCGATCACGCCTGAGACGTTCGAGCGGGAGATCGTACCGTCGCGGAGTTTCGGTCGATATGTGCGCGCCATGGCTGGGCGGGCCTTCGGCTACGTCACGGGCCGGGATTTCCTGCAGGGCGTTTCGACCGGCTCCGCCGCGCTCCTGATACGCGATCGGGTGCTCGGCGGCTTACGCGTCCCGGACGAACCCGTGCGCCATCGCGTGCTCGACCTCGTCGGCGACCTCGCTCTGACCGGCCATTGGGTCGAGGGAAAGGTCACCGCCTTCCACACCGGGCATGAGCTGAATCACGCCCTCGTGGCGGCGCTGATGCGGGACCGGGCAGCCTGGGAGCTGGCCTGAGGCCGCGCGCTGTCGTGCCTTCGGCGGTCAGGCCGAGGCGCGCTGCGGCACGTCGCATGCGCTGGCGACGGCCGCGAAGGCGCGCACGAGGTCGCCGTCGAGCTTCGCCCCCATGGACTTGAGGATCGCATAGGCCTCCCGGGCCGGTTTCGGAGCCTTATAGGGCCGCGCCTCGATCAGCGCCGCGAAGATGTCGGCGATCGTGATCAGACGCACGAGGTCCGGGATCTCCTCGCCGCGCAGGCCATCCGGGTAACCCGAACCGTCGAGGTACTCGTGATGCGAGCGGACGACCGCCAGGGTCAGGGGATCGTAATGCCCGTTCACCAGCATCGCGTGGCCGATGGCGGGGTGGCGATCCATTTCCCGCCGCTCCTCCGGCGTCAGCGGCGCCGGCTTGTTCAGGATGGCGCGCGGGATCTTTGCCTTACCGATGTCGTGGAGCAGCGCGCCTTTGACCAGATGGCGCGAATCGGATTCGTTGAGGCCCAGCGTCCGCGCGAATTCCGCAGCCAGTCCGGCCACACTCAGGCAATGCCGATGCGTGTTGTCGTCGAAGCTCGCGACCACCGCGAGCCAGTCCCGGATCTTGGTCTCGCGGATTGCCTGATTGACCAGAGCGGCGCCGGATTCGACCGTCGCCGCGCTCGGCGGTCCGTCGGCGCGGAAGATGCTGGCGAAGACCTCCCGGGCTGCCGCGGCCTGATCAATCAGATCGCTACGCTTCGGCGTTTGCGCCGCGCCGCCAAGCGTAAGGCCGGCGACGGTGTTCAGCAGCAGGGCATGCGCCGCGGAGGCCGGCAGAACCCGGGTGGCACCCAAAGCGGTAGCCTGGATCTCGCCGCGACCGAGATTGCCGTGGATAAGCGCCAGGAACGGCGCATCGGGGCTGCGCGCGACCGCGAGGGCTTGGCGCAGGCGACGAACGGACTCGGAGGTCAGCGCGCTGACGTCGCTGATGATCAGACCCGATCCCGCAGGCGGTGCGTCATCGCCGTACAGGTCATGCAGCGAAACGCCCGCATCGGCGCCGAGATTGCGCGCCAGTCGTTCGCCGCGGCCCAAATCGTCGGTCAGGATCAGAGTCCGACGCAAGACTTGATTCCTTTCAATCCCGGGCCAAGCCCGAATCGGTCAGATCAGGGCAGGACCAACCAAAGCATGCGATGGCGCTGCGGTCTGCTGCTATGTCCGACACCATACCTGCGACAGGCTCTGAATTGTAAAACCGGCTCAATGAAAGACCTTGCTTCGGGAATGATGCGATTCCGTTAAAGGGCTGCCCCGCGAACCAGCTTTCAGCGATCGGGTCATTTTCCAGACCGTCTGCGGCGCGGCGCCCGGATCGGCTGGTGGCGGGAGCTTGCCTCTCCGCCTCCGGACAGCCAGAACGCCGCCATGCTGCGCGTCAACGACCTCACATACCGCTTCGGCGACCGCCTGATCCTCGATTCCGCGAGCTTCACGATCCCGGAGGGCGCGCGCGTCGGCCTCGTCGGGCGCAATGGCGCTGGCAAGACCACGCTGTTCAAGGCAATCTTGGGCGAGCTGCCGGTGGACGCGAAGTCGGTCTCGTTACCCAGGGGCATGCGGATCGGTGCGGTCGCCCAGGAGGCCCCAGCCGGCCCGGAGACGTTGCACGCAGTGGTGCTCGCCGCCGACACTGAGCGCGCCCGGCTGATGGCAGAGGCCGAAACGGCCGATGGTCTCCGCCGCGCCGAGATCGAGACGCGGCTCGTCGATATCGGCGCCCACTCGGCGCCGGCCCGCGCCGCCGCGATCCTGCATGGCCTCGGGTTCGATGCCGCCGCGCAGGCCCGGCCCTGCTCGGATTTCTCGGGCGGCTGGCGGATGCGGGTGGCGCTGGCCGCCGTGCTGTTCTCCGAGCCGGACCTGCTCCTCCTCGACGAGCCGACCAACTACCTCGATATCGAGGGCACGCTGTGGCTCTACGACTACCTCGAGCGCTACCCGCGCACCGCAATCATCATCAGCCACGACAGGGATCTGCTCGACACCAGCGTCGACCACATCCTGCATCTCGACCGGGGTAAACTGACGATCTACCGCGGCGGCTATACGAGCTTCGCCAAGCAGCTCTCCGAGAAGCGCGTGCTCCAGGCCAAGGCGAAGGCCAAGCAGGATGTCGAGCGGGCGCATCTGCAGAGCTTCATCGACCGGTTCAAGGCCAAAGCCACGAAGGCGCGCCAAGCGCAGTCGCGGATGAAGCGCCTCGCCAAGATGGAGCCGATCGCGGCTCTGCTCGACGACGACGTCCCGGTGATCCACCTGCCGAGCCCCGAGAAGCCGCTGTCGCCGCCGATCGTTGCGATGGAGCGGGTGAAGGCTGGCTACGGCGACCGGATCGTGCTGACGGGCCTCGATCTCAGCCTCGCCCCGGACGACCGGGTTGCGCTGCTCGGTGCCAACGGCAACGGCAAATCGACATTCTGCAAGCTGATCGGTGGACGTCTCGGGCCGGTCGCCGGCGAGGTGAAGCGCTCCTCCAAGATGGAGGTCGCCTACTTCGCCCAGCACCAGCTCGACGAGCTGCGCCCCTCCGAGAGCGCCTATGCGCATGTCCGGACCCTGATGCCCGACGTACCCGAGGCGAAGGTTCGCTCCGCCACCGCCCGGCTCGGCTTCGGCGCCAACAAAGCCGACACGCCGGTCGAGAAGCTTTCGGGTGGCGAGAAGGCGCGGCTGCTGATGGGGTTGGCGGCCTTCCACGGACCGCATCTGCTGATCCTCGACGAGCCCACCAATCACCTCGATATCGAGAGCCGGCAGGCGCTGGTGGAGGCCATCAACGACTACGAGGGGGCCGTCATCCTGGTCTCGCACGACCGCTTCCTCGTGGAGGCCTGCGCCGACCGGCTGTGGCTGGTGGCCGACGGCACCGTGAAGACCTTCGATGGCGACATGGATGATTACCGCCGCCTCGTTCTGGCCGGTCCGGACCGGGACGACGAGCGGGAGGCGGAGCCCGCCGGCGGTCAGAAGGCCGAAGCGCGCCGGGCGGGGGTCGAGCGCCGCGCCGCACTGGCACCGCTGCGCAAGCGACTCGAGGCCATCGAGGCGCGCATGGCGAAGTTGACCGCCGCCATTCAGAAGATCGATGCGGCCCTGGAGGATGGTTCCGCCTTCCGGGAGAATGCCGCGAAGGCCGGCGAGATCGCCAAGATGCGCGCGGACGCGGCCAGCGCACTGGCCGCCGCCGAGGAGGAATGGCTGGTGGTCAGCAGCGAGATCGAGGCGGCGTGAGCGCTGGCTACGTGCAGGATTCCAGCGCGCGCTCGAGAATGTCGACGCCCAGGTCGATCTCCGCGTCTGTGGCGGTAAGCGGCGGCGCGATGCGGAACACGCCGCCCATGCCCGGCAATTGAACGATATTCATGCTGAGACCGAATTCCAGGCAGCGCCGGGTGATGGCGTCACCGAGTTCCGATGCCGGAACCTTCGTCGCCCGGTCGGCAACGATCTCGACGCCCTGAAGCAATCCGCGACCGCGCACGTCGCCGATGCAGACGAAGCGTTGCTGGAGGGCGCGCAACCGCGTGGCGAGCCGGGCGCCAGCCTCTTCGGCCCGCCCAACCAGTCCGTCGCGTGCGACGATCTCCAGCACCTTCAGGCCGACCGCCGCCGGCAGCGGGTCGGAAACGTGCGTGGTGTAGAACAGGAACCCGCGCGCGTGACAGAGATCCTCGATCGCCGGCTTGGTCAGGACGGCCGCGAGCGGCAGGCCGGCGCCCAGGGTCTTCGAAAGCGTCAGGATATCGGGCACAACACGGTCGCGTTCGCAGGCGAACATCAGGCCCGTACGACCGATCCCCGTCTGGGCCTCGTCAAGGATCAGCAGCATGCCGCGCTCGGTGCATTTGCCCTTCAGCGCGGCGAGGTAGCCCGGCGGCAGGTCGATGATGCCGCCTGAACTCAGGATCGGCTCTGCGAGAAAGGCTGCGAGATTACCGGTCGATTGCCGATCGATCAGCGCGAACGCGTAATCCAGCTCAGCCCGCCAGTCGGGCGCGCCGTCCTTCTCGAAGGCGGGGCGATAGGCGTTCGGCGCCGGGATCGCGAACGAGCCGGTCGGGGCCGGCCCGTAGCCTTTCCGACCGGCGCTGTAGGTCGCCGAGGCCGCCCCCGCGGTCATCCCGTGCCAGGACTGGGCAAAGCTCACCACCTCCCAGCCGCCCGTGGCAAGCTTGGCCATGCGGAGGGCGGCCTCGTTGGCCTCGGCCCCGGTGGTCAGCAACAGGGCCCGTTCGAGTTCACCGGGCGCGATCCGGGCCAATTCGGTGGCGAGGTCGACCACCGGCCGGGTCAGCATCCCGCTGAACAGATGGTCGAGCCGGCCGACGTGGTCCGCCACCACGGCGGCGATCTCGGGATGGCCATGACCCAGGATCGCGCTCATCTTGCCGGAGGTAAAATCGAGGATCTTCCGCCCGTCGGCGTCGTAGACGAAGCTGCCCTCCGCGCGCTCGATAATCAGCGGCGCGAAGGCTCCGCCGTAGCGGATCAGGTGCCGGCGCGCCCGTGCCCAGAAATCCGGATCGTCGTTCCGCGTCATGGCCGCTCCTTCTCGTTGCCGGCCATGTTAGGGGAGTCGTGGATTGCCGGGCAGCTTCTAATTTTGACGGGAGCATTCAGCGGCGCTGATGGTACGCAGCCTCGACATGGACCTCCTTCGCAGCTTCGCCAGCGTGGCCAAGACGGGCGCGCTCAGCCGAGCGGCGAGCCAAATCGGCCGGAGCCAGGCCGCGCTCAGCATGCAGATGAAGCGGCTGGAGGATCTCGTCGGTCACTCGCTTCTGACGCGGACCGGCCGCGGCGTCGTGCCGACCGTGCAGGGCGAGCGCTTTCTGATCCACGCCCGTCGCATCCTGTCCTCGCATAACGGGGCCCTGGCCGAATTCTCCAACGGGAGCTTGAGCGGGACTCTGCGCTTCGGCTGCCCAGACGATTACGCGCAGGCCTTCCTGTCGACCCTGCTGCGCGGCTTCGCACAACACCACCCGGCGGCGGCGATCGAGGTGATCTGCGGATCGACGCCCCGGCTCCAGGCGCAGTTCGATCGCGGCGGCCTCGACCTCGCCCTCGTGTCGGTCCCGCTCGCAGCCGACCGAGCAATCCTGAGACGAGAGGACCTCGTCTGGGTGGTGCCGCGCGACCAATCAGGTCTCTGGACCGATCCCATCCCGTTGGCACTGGGCGATCTCGATACCCTCGACCACCGGGCCGCCGTCGCCGCTCTCGACCGCGCCGGACGCTGCTACCGCATCGCCTACGCGAGCGGCAGCCTTTCCGGACTTCTAGCCGTGGTACGCTCCGGCCAAGCTGTCGCGGTCCTGACTCGTTCCGCCGTCGCGGCCGATTTGCGAATCCTGACAGCCGCCAGCGGTTTACCGCCGCTCACGCGGATCGGCATAACGATCCGGATCGAGGAGCGTCATGCCTCGCCGCTGGCCCGCGCGTTCGCCCGACACGTCCGAGAAATCCTTCCGGCACTTTGAGGCCGCGTCGATCAATCCTCTTCAGCCTCCGACGAGCGGTGAGACGGGACACTCGATGCGTTCCCCTCGTCCCGGACGCGATCGTTCGGCCAAAACAGCACGATCTCCTCATTCTTCACGGGAATCCAATTGATGTGTGCCTCCGGGTGAGTCTCGGTGAAGGCTTTGTAATTTTCCGTGTCGCAAAGCAGATAGATATTCTTTTCTGCGATCGCCGGACCTATTTCATTTGATGCTCTTGTCTTGTCGGGCTTGACGTTCGTGTCCGCCATCGTGAGGCCGCGAAACTTCCGGTCTGGCACATCCGGAAAAGCCGCATTCCACGCCGCCATAACCCGCGGATTATCGTATTGCACGATCGTGTCGGCCCCGACCTTTCTGGTTGGAATGTGTTCGAGGCGAACATCCTCGATCCAGTTCCGGTTCGACGCACTGACCGCCTTGACGGGTTCTGGCGCAACGACAGGAGCCGTCACGACGGCCGCCGCCGCCTCCGTGATCTGGGATGCGTGCATGTATCGGCTCTCGAACTCAGCTGTGCTGATCGCTTGCGTCTTCACGTTTGCCAGCGACAGCATCGCGTCGGCGGTACCCGGCGCCAGCGTGTAGGTCGGCCGCGGATCGAGCGCCGCGGGCTGAACCTGCGCAACGGCTTTCGATTTTGCCAGCGCGGCCGCATCGTCCTGCTGAGCTTTCTGCATGGCTGCTGCGACCGCGGCCATCGACGAAACGTAATCCATGTTTTATTCTCCCACCCGCAGAGCTGATTGGAAACCTGCAACCTCCCCGCATGAAACTAATTTGTTGCTTGTCGCTGGGTCACAGAGCTGGAAATTTATCCGTGTAAGAGGGATTTTCACCCTCGGTCTTGCAAAACGAAAGATTTCGTTTTCGCATCCGCGCGCCGAACACGAGCTCGCCTCCTTTTAAAGGCGTCGATACTTGTTTGGCTTCACGGCAAGCGGCCAGCCGATGGCTTAACCGGAGCGATGCCGCTATCGTTGCAGGACTATTGGGCAGACGAGCATTGATGCCTCGACCATCTGCAACCCAGCGGCCATCATGTCCGCGGGCACCACATCCTAGAGCTTCATGCTCCAAGTTCGAATTTTTACGCCTGATCACATGCATGTCAACGATGTGATGCGTCCTAAAGACACTGCCTGAACAAGATTTTCAGCAGCAGTGATCAGAATTTTCTCTTTCTCACGACTTAACGGCGAGCCTAACGGCTCCAATGAGTACGTTCCTCACCGGGTCCTTTTTCGATGCGCTATTAAGTGCGGTCGTTCGATATTCCATTTCCGCCTGTGTTCCCTTGACGGATGCAGCACATCCGATCATGCCCGAATGACCTAGACCGGCTGCTTCCGCCCGCAGCCGAGACCGAGCACGAGGAGGCACTCCATCTCCGAAAGGTCGACCAGGTGGAGCAGCCCCAGCGGATAGCTGCCGGTCCCGTCCTCGATGAAACCGAGCAACTCGGTCCCGATGAAACCACCGATATTCCCTATGGCATCGATGTGCGCGATGCCGGCCGCACCGCGAGAGCCATGAGGGCCGAAACCAATCCCCATGTGATCATGATCCAGGCGCCGAACCGTTCCATGGCGAGGTTGCTCGGAACCTCGCACAACACGTACGACACGTAGAACAGGCTAGCGCCCAGCCCGAACTGTTCGGCCGAGAGCCCGAGATCGTGGTTCATCTGCAAGGCCGCGAAGCCGGCATTCACCCGGTCCACGAGCTCCACGAAATAGGCGAGCATCAGGAATGGCAGGATGCAACAGGTCACGCAGCGCAGCGTTGCGCGCTCGATTTCCGGGATCGCATCCGAAGGTTGCGTCGGGGCCATGCCTGTTCTCCTTGCGTCATGGTCCGGCTTGAGCGAGCCACGCCATGCAGGCCAGCAGTGGACCTCAACAGCGCCGCGGGTCTGCCATTTCGCGGCGCCCGCCGAAGGATTAGAACGCCGAGGCTTCGCCAAGGCATCTCAACCAAGGGCTGCGGTTTGCCCGCGGCGTACGGACATGCGAGAGAAGCGGCATGTTGACCGTCGATAGCCTCTGGCGCGCGCGGCACCGCCTCGCGCAATTCGGGAAGAAACGGACCGGATCGCCGAGAATCCTCGTCATCGGCGTGTGCCAAGCCGGCGCGATCGCGAAGGCGATGCGCTATCTGCTGCCCGATGCGCAGGTCGATTTCGTGTCGGCCTTCACGGCGGCACGGCGTTTTCCGCGGCTCGCCGACCTGATGGCGCATGCTGATGGATACGACCACGTCTTTTCCAGCATCTACCTGCCGCGCTTCAAGGGCGGTGGCACAATCGACACCCTGCGGACCCATCCGAAGGTGCGGCTGATCCCGACGATCGTCTTCGGCGCCTACCACCCGGACCTGGTCCATGTCGGCGTGCAGGATTCCGTCACGCTGAACGGCCTGATCTCCGGCCCGATGGGGCATTCGCATTCGGCGATCACGCTCTACGCGTACCTCGCCGGCTTCTCGCAGGCGCAGGCCTTGCGTCTGTTCGCCGAGCCGGTGTTCGAGCGCCTCGGCTACTTCGATCTCTGGGATGAATCGGTGGCCTACCTGCGGAGTCTGGGCCGGCAGGCGGATTACGACCTCGACACCCATTTGACCCGCTGGGCGCGGCGCGGGTGCTTCATGCACTCGATCAACCACACGAAACTGTTCGTCGTGTCCGATCTTGCCCGGGGCTTGCTGACCAAGGCCGGCATCCCGTTCGAGGAATGCGATCTCGATGCGTTCCTGCCCGACGATCTGGGCGGCCAGGGGAGCTGGCCGGTCTACCCAGAGATCGCGCAGCATTACGGTATTCCCGGCAGCGCCATGTTCTTCAAAGCAGAGACCCGGCGTTCCGGGCCGGCCCGCACGATGAGCCGCGCCGCGTTCGTGGCAGCCGCCTACGCCAATTATGATCGGCGCGAGCGCGATCTCTTGGTGTCCCAGCGTGTCCAAGGCTGGCGCAACGATGCGCCGACCGTCGACTTCCTGCGCGAGGCGGCAGGCCGCGGCGATGCCCCGACCCGGCCGGCGGCGCGGGTACCCTCGGTCAGCGCCGGTGGATCCGGTAGCTTCGCCGGACACGCCTCGTAGGGCATCACGGCACGGGCGATCGCGAAGCTTCGGCCCGGCACTTCCTGCGTCCAGCGGCGTTGTCGCCCGACGCCCGACCCGGCGTGCCCGATATGAGGTGCCCGATGAGCCTTCAGCCCCGGCGACGCACCGGCCGCTCCGCGGCTGTGGCTGCCCTGACGCTTGCCGGGTCGGCTACTGGCCTGTTCGCGTGGAGCCGGCTCAGCGTCGATCATCGGATGCCTCTTCCGCCGGCGCTGCCGGGCCATCGCGAAACGATCGCGACCCGGCGCGCCGGGGATCTCTCGTTCTACGCGTCGACGGACGCCGAGGGCGTGCCACTCCTGCTGATCCACTCGATCAACGCCGCCGCGAACGCGTACGAAGTCCGGCCGCTCTACCTGCATTTCCGGACGACGCGGCCGGTCTACGCCCTCGACCTCCCCGGCTTCGGTTTCTCCGAACGGTCGCGCCGCCGCTACACGCCGCGGCTCATGGTGGAGGCGATCCACGCCATCGTGGCGGAGATCCGACATCGCCACGGGGGCATCCCGGTTGACGCCATGGCGTTGTCCCTGTCCGCCTCCTTCCTGGCGCGGGCGAGCCTGGAACGGTCCGACGCCTATCGCAGCATCGCTCTCATCAGCCCCACGGGCTTCGACGGGCGGCTCTCCGGCGATGGACCGCCGGATGGTCACCGCGGGCGCGACTGGGTGCTCAATCTTCTCGATCGGCCGCCTTTCGGCCGGCCGTTGTTCGATGCGCTGGTGACGCGGCCGAGTATGCGCTTCTTCCTGCAAAAGACCTTCGGCTCTAAGGAGATCGACGAACCCCTTCTCGCTTACGACCACGCCTCGGCGCACCAGCCCGGGGCGGAGCACGCACCGTTCTGCTTCGTGTCGGGCCACCTCTTCCCCACCGACACGACGCGCCTCTACGAGCGGCTGCGCCTGCCGGTCTGGATGGTCCACGGCGAGCGCGGCGACTTCGTCGACTATCGGCACGAGACGCGCATCGCTGGTCGTCCGAACTGGCGGATCGACACTTTGCCGACCGGGGCGTTTCCGCATTTTGAGCGGCCTGGCGCCGTCACGGCCGCCTACGAGGCGTTCCTCGCGAGCATCACGGGCGGTCCGGCAGATCGCGCAGCGTGATCCGGCCAGACGGCACACGACGGTGCGCGTCACGTTTACCGGACCTGTTGGCACACGCGGTCGTATACGGTGCTCCCCGGCGGTGGACCCGCCGCAACACCACCCATAAGGTCGCGATCACCGCTCAAAAAGACGCAAGTTCTGGACACCGATGATCGATCTGACCCTCGAAGCCGCCCGCACCATCGTCGATACGGCGCTTCGGGAGGCGAGGAAACGCAGCCTGAAACCGCTGGCCGTCGTCGTCTATGACGCCCGCGGGGCGCTGAAATGCGTCTCGGTCGAGGATGGTACATCCCTGCGCCGGGCTGAGATCGCCTGCGGCAAGGCCAACGGCGCGCTGGCATTGGGCCTCGGCTCCCGCGCGATCCATGCCCGCGCGGAGGCGCAGCCCTACTTCGTGGCGGCCGTGACCCATCTGGCCGGCCCCGCCGCCCTGGTGCCGGTGCCCGGCGGCGTCCTCATCCGTTCTGGCGAGGGCCGTCTATTGGGCGCGGTCGGCATCTCGGGCGATACCTCAGACAATGACGAGATCTGCGCGGTCGCAGGCATCGAGGCGGCCGGCCTCGTGTCGGAGACCGGCGCCTGATCATGCATCCGCGCCGGCGCGACTGGCTTGCGGGCGCCGCCGCGCTCGCAAGCATGCGCCCGGCCGCGGCAGCGGAACCGATCTACCGCCGCGGCAACGATGCCGATCCCGAAACCCTGGATCCACACCGTTCCTCCACGGTGGCGGAAGCGCATATCCTGCGCGACCTTTGCGATGGGCTCCTCACCTACGACAATCTGGGCGCGATCATTCCGGGGGCCGCGCGGGCTTGGAGCGTCTCAGAGGACGGCCTGACCCTCAGGTTCGACCTCAATCCTGACGGACGCTGGTCGAACGGCGAACCGGTCACCGCAGCGGATTTCGTGTTCTCGCTGCACCGCATCCTCGACCCGGCCACGGGGGCGAAATACGCCGAGATCCTGTTCCCCATCCGAAACGCCGCTTCGGTCAATCGCGGCGAAAAGCCGGTGGACGCCCTCGGCGTCACCATGGAAGGCCCGCATGAGCTTACGATCACCCTCGAACAGCCGACACCCTATATTCTCGAACTCCTCACCCATCAGACCGCCGTGCCGGTGTATCGGGCCTCGGTGGAGCACTACGGCGAGGCTTTTACCCGGCCGGGCAACCTCGTCACCAACGGGGCCTATCGGCTCACGGAGAACGTGCCGGGCGGTGCGGTCCGGCTGGAAGCCAATCCGCATCATCCCGACGCGGCCTCCATCGCGATCCGGCGGGTCGACTTCGTGCCCACCTCCGACCTGGCGGCTGCCGTGCGCCGCTACGCTGCTCGAGAACTCGACTCCCTCGCCGATCTGCCTGCCGATCAGATCGGCGACCTGCGCCGGCGGTTCGGCACCCAGGTGGTGCTCGGACCTTCTCTCGCACTCGCGGCCCTGGCGGTGAACACCCGCAAGGCGCCGTTCTCGGACCGGCGGGTCCGTCAGGCGCTGTCGCTCGTGATCGACCGGGAGTATCTGGCCGATGGGCTGAATGGCGGAACCATGAGCCCGGCCTATTCCCTCTGCCCGCCCGGCTTCGACAATTACCGGACCCCGCCCGAGACTGCGGGGCGCTCAGGGCTCCCGATCGACCATGAGGAACAGGCCCGACGGCTGCTGGGCGAGGCCGGCTTCGGACCGGACCGGCCCCTCACGGTGGAGTACCGGTTCAACGTCAGCGACAACAACCGCACCGTCGCGGTGGCGATCGGTGAGATGTGGCGCGACCTCGGGATCGTAACTCGCTTCGTCTACACCGACGCCAAGACCCATTTCGCCTACCTGCGCGACGGCGGCGACTTCGACGTGGCGCGCATGAGCTGGATCGCCGACTATGCCGATCCGCAGAACTTCCTGTTCCTGCTCCAGACCGGGAACGACGGTTTCAATGCCGGCCACTGGTCGGATCCGGCCTACGATGCGCTCCTGGCGCGGGCCGCCGCCGAGCGCGACCTCGCCCGCCGGGCCAGCCTGCTTTACGAAGCGGAGGTGATCGCACTGCGCGAACTGCCCTGGATCCCGCTGATGCATTACCGCTCGAAGGCGCTGATCGCGCCGCGGTTGCACGGCTATCACCCGAATGTCCGCAACGCGGCGCCGACGCGCTTCCTGAGGCTCGAGGCGTGATCCGCTTCATCGTCCGCCGCATCGCCCAATCGATACCGACACTGCTCGCGGTCATCACCGTCAGCTTCTTCCTGATGCGGCTCGCGCCGGGCGGCCCGTTCGACCTCGAACGGCCCCTGGCACCGGCCGCGATGGAGAATCTGAGGCGGGTCTACGGACTCGACCGGCCGCTGATCGTGCAGTTCGGCAGCTATCTCGCGTCACTTGCGCACGGCGATCTCGGGCCGTCCTTCTCGTTCCGGGACATGCGCGTGCTCGACCTGATCGCCCGGGGCCTACCGGTCTCGGCGACGCTTGGGGGACTGGCACTCCTGCTCGCGGCGGGGCTCGGCGTCGGGCTCGGCGTCGCGGCGGCGCTCCAGCGCGGCGGCGCGATCGACCGCCTCCTCGGCATCGGCGCGGCGCTGACCGTGTCGCTGCCGAGCTTCGTGGTCGCGCCGCTCCTCCAGATCGCCTTCGGGCTCAGCTTACGCTGGCTGCCTCTGAGCGGCTGGGGCGACGGCGCACCGAGCCATCTCGTCCTGCCGGTGGTCACCCTGGCCCTGCCGCAGGTCGGCGCCCTGGCGCGGCTGACCCGGGCTTCGCTCGGGGAGGTATTGCGGACGCAGCCGGTGCGGACCATGCGCAGCCTCGGCCTGCCGCCGATGCGCGTCACGCGGCACGCGCTGCGGGGGGCGCTTCTGCCCGTGGTCGCCTATCTCGGGCCGCTGGCTGCATCTTTGCTCACCGGATCCGTGGTCGTCGAGACGATCTTCGGCCTGCCCGGAATTGGCCGCTACTTCGTCGAGGGCGCGCTGAACCGCGACTACACCCTCGTCATGGGCACGGTGCTGTTGGTTGCCGGGCTGGTGATCGCCCTCAATCTCTTGGCCGACCTCGCCTGCGCTTGGCTCGATCCGCGCCTGCGGGTCGCAACGTGATGGCAGCGCCGCGCCCGGCGCGCGGGATCTTTACCCGCCTTGTTCGGATGCGCAGTGCGTTGGCAGCTCTTGCCGTGCTGATCCTGATCGCGCTGGCGTGCCTCGTCGGCCCCGGCCTGACCGGCCACGATGCCGACCGCGCCTATCCGGACCTGCGCCAATTGCCGGCCGGTCTGGCGGCGCAGCCGGATGCGGCCCATCTCGGCCCGGCGCTGGAGCGCCTTGCCTTCCGGATGCGGGTCCGGCTCGAGGCGGTGGTGCGCGACGGCGACACCCTGCGTCTCACCCTCGGCTCCGATGCGGGTGTAGACCGGCGCAGTCTCGTCTACCTCCCGCGCTCCGGGCTATTCGGCACCCCCGCGATCACGGAGGAGCGCGACGGCGGCCGCAGCCTCGTGGTGACGGTGCCGATCCGGAGCCTGCATTTCCTGCTCGGCACCGACGTGCAGGGCCGCGATCTGCTCACCCGCTGCCTCACGGCCGGACGGGTGTCCCTGGCGATCGGCCTCGCGGCCAGCCTCGTGGCCCTGCTGGTCGGAGTCGCCTACGGCGCAACGGCGGGTTTCCTGGGTGGGGTGATCGACGCCGCGATGATGCGGTTCGTGGACGTGCTGTACGCCCTGCCCTTCGTGTTCTTCGTCATCCTGCTGCTGGTGTTCTTCCGCCCGAGCCTCACGCTGATGCTGGTGGCGATCGCAGCCGTGGAATGGCTCGACATGGCCCGCGTGGTCCGCGCCCAGACGCTGTCGCTGCGCGAGCGCGACTTCGTTCGCGCCGCTCAAGCGCTCGGTGTCGGGGCGCCGGGCATCATCACGCGCCACATCGTGCCCAACACCCTCGGTCCGGTCGCGGTGACCGCGACCCTGCTGGTCCCTCAGGTGATCCTGCTGGAAAGCTTCCTGTCGTTCCTCGGCCTCGGCGTGCAGGAGCCGCAGACGAGTTGGGGAGTCTTGGTCGCTGATGGCGCGCGTTCGATCGAGGCGGCGCCCCACATGCTGGCCGCCCCGGCCCTGTTCCTGATCGCTACCCTGGTAGCGCTCAACCTGTTCGGCGACGGCCTCGCCGACGCCCTGGATCCGCAGGCCGGGTAGGGGTTCAGGTCAGAATCCGGATCGGGGAGCCGGCGAGCCACGCCTCGATGTCGTCCACCGCCTGGGTGAAGTACGTCCGGTAATTGTCCCGCGTGACATAGCCGAGATGCGGCAGCGCCAGGACGTTCGGCAGCCGGCGGAATGGGTCGTCGGCGGGCAGCGGCTCGATCTCGAACACATCGAGGCCGGCGCCGGCGATCCAGCCCTCCTCCAGTGCCCGGCGCAAAACCGCCTGATCGACGATCGGGGCCCGCGACGTGTTCACCAGATAGGCGCTCTTTCGCATCCGGCGCAGCTCGGCTTCACCAAGGAGGCCGCGCGTCCGCTCGCCCAGCACAAGGTGGATCGACACGACATCGCTCGCCTCCAGCAGGGCTTCCTTCGAGGCCGCGCGCTCGACGCCGGCCGCGGCTGCCCGGCCTTCGTCGAGGTTCGGGCTCCAGGCGATCACCCGCATGCCGAAGGCGCGCCCGATCGCGGCGACCCGCGTGCCGATCTTGCCAAGCCCGAGGAGGCCGAGCGTCGCCCCCGCGAGATCGGTCCCCAGGGTGCTCTGCCAGGGGCCACCGGTGCGCAGCGCTTGGTTCTCCTGCGGGATGTGTCGGGCAAGGCCCAGGATCAGCGCCCAGGTCAGTTCCGTGGGCGGCGTCGGGCTCGAATCCGTTCCGCAGACCGTGATGCCCCGCGCCTTGGCTGCTGCGACATCGATGGCGAGGTTGCGCAGACCGCTCGTGACCAGCAGTTCGAGCCGCGGCAGCCGTTCCAGCAAAGCAGCCGGGAACGGCGTGCGCTCCCGCATGATCACCAAGATCTCGGCTTGATCGATCCGCGCGACCAAAGCCTCACGATCCGGGATAGGCTCCGCGATCGCGGAGACGGCGACCCGGTCGGAGAGGCGCGTCCAGTCAGCCAGCGCCAGGGTCACCTGCTGGTAATCGTCGAGGATCAGGCAGGTCCGCATGACGATGGCGTAGGCCGCGTCTGACCGTCGGTCAATCGCGGCGCGCTACACGCTGGCCAGCACCGCGAACGCCTCCGCGACGCCGGCGGCTCCGGGATCCTGCACCCCGGCGAGATCCCCCGCGGCGAGGTAGCTGGAGCGACCGGCCCCGGCTCGATCCATCCAGGCCGTGGCCTCGGCACCCGCGCGAGCCGCTTCGGCCACCGCGCTGAGGTCTCCACCTCTCAAAGCTTCGACCGCGGGGATCAGCGCATCGAGGAGCGTGCGGTCGCCCGGCTTGGCGCCGCCATAGGCCTGCACCCGGGCCACACCTTGCGCCAAAGCACCCGGCCAAGCGGCACCGTCGGCGAATGCAGCAGCGGCCGCGGCGAAGAAGATCGAGCCGAGCACGCCGCTCGAACCGCCAACCGCCCGGCCGATCCGCTCGGCCAGGGCCCGGCACAGGGCGGCGGGATCGGCCTGCGGCAACCCTTCGAGATCGTCCAGCACGGCGCGCGCCGCGCCCGCGAAGGTCGTGCCGGCATCGCCGTCGCCGACCTTCGCGTCCAAGGCGTTGAGCTTCGCCTCGGCGGCGATCAGGGCCTGCGCGACCGCGGAAATCCGCGCGTTCGTGACTGGATCCAGCGACGGTGCGAAGGTTTCGCCGGCCAGCCCCTCCGGTATCAGGCGGAGGATCGGTGGGGCGATCCGCACCGCGCCGGGCCAAGCCGGCAGCGGCACCGGCGCGACCAGGGCGGCTTCGAGCGCATCATCCAGCGGCAGGACCGAGAGTGAAGCCCCGTGCATGTCGAGCGCCGTCATCAGCGGCGCGGGCCCGATCAGCAGGCGGACGCGCTTGCCGAGATCGGTAGCGAGTACCGCCCGGGTTAAGATCTGCATCTCCAGCGCGGAGGCCGAGCCGAGATTGTTCACGAGCAGCGCCAGCCGGTCGCCTGCCACAGTACCAGACAGGCGACCGGCCATCATGCGGGCAAGCGCGCCGGCCGGGGGCAACGCGATGCGTTCCACACCGGGCTCGCCATGGATGCCGAGACCGAGCTCGGCCTGCCCCTCCTCTAGACGCTCGCTGCGCGTCGAGCCGGGGATCGTGCAGGTCGAGACCGCGATGCCGAGCGATTTGGCCGCCGCCGCTGCCCGGCGGGCGAGAGCCGCCACATCCTCCAGCGGAGCGCCCGCCTCGGCGGCGTGCCCCGCGATCTTGTGGACGAACAGGGTTCCGGCGACGCCGCGGGGCTGCTTGGCGTCCGGAAGGGCGATGTCGTCCGACACGATCACGGTCTCGACGCGATGGCCCAGGGCCCGCGCTCGCTCAGCAGCGAGTCCGAAGTTCAGCCGGTCGCCCGCATAGTTCTTGACGACGAGCAGACATCCGGTGGACCCCTTCACGGCAAGGATCCCGGCCAGCACCGCATCGACGCTCGGCGAGGCGAAGACATCACCGCACACGGCGGCGCTCAGCATCCCCGGCCCGACGAAGCCAGCATGGGCCGGCTCGTGACCGGAACCGCCGCCGGACACCACCGCAACCTTGCTGGAATCCAGCTCGGCGCGCAGCACGACGCGGATGCCGGGATCGCCGTCGAGCCGGGCGAGGCGTCCGCCGCTCGCGGCGAGAGACCGTCGAGGGCGTCGTTGACCACGGTAGCGCGGGCGTCAATGAAATGGGCCATGGCGTGACCTTCGGTGGTTCGGTCCGCGATTCTCTGTCGGCGGCAGCGCGTATTGTCTGCGCAATCCGGCCGTTGGGGCAACCGCCACGGGCGTTGCGAACGGAGCGCTCGGGCAGCGCCCGCCTCTGCAACCTGAAGCCTTATCCTGCCGTGACCGCATCGGCGGGCCTTGAAGGAGAGCTCCAGGGATCGTGCGGCGCGCCAGAGGGGTTCCTTCGAGGCCTTCGCGACGCTGCGGCACCTCAGTGTGAGGTTTGTGTTTCGGACGACCGGTAAAATCGAGTCCGATTTGGCCTCACTCCTTCACGGCCCCGGTAAGCGCCGAGACGTAATATTCCACAAAGAACGAGTACAAAATCACCAGCGGCAGCGAGCCGAGCAACGCGCCGGCCATCAGCGAGCCCCACTTATAGACGTCGCCGTCGACGAACTCGCTCACCACCGCAATCGGCACAGTCTTGTTCTGCGTCGAGGACAGGAAGGTCAGCGCGTAGATGAACTCGTTCCAGCAGAGCGTCAGGGAGAAGATCCCGGCCGAGATCAGGCCCGGGAAGGCAAGCGGCAGGATGATCTTGGTGAGGATCTGCCAGCGGCTCGCACCGTCCATCAGGGCGCATTCCTCCAACTCGTAGGGAATGGTCTTGAAATAGCCCATCAGGAGCCACGTCGAGAACGGGATCAGAATCGTCGGATAGGCGAGAATCAGGGCGATCGGTGAGTCGAACAACCCGTAGGCCTGAATGATCGTGGCAAGCGGGATGAATAGGATCGAGGGCGGCACGAGGTAGGCGAGGAAGATCGCTGCCCCGACCCAGCCGGCGCCTCGATAGCGCACGCGCACGCAGGCATAGGCGGCGAGCACGCTCGCGAACAGCGACAGCGCGGTGGCGGCTACCGACACGTACATCGTGTTCCAGAGCCAGCGCGGATATTGCGTCTCGAACAGCAGCTTGTGGATATGCTTGAACGTTGGCTGCACCACCCAGAATGGGTTGTAGTGCTCCATGTCGATCAGCTGCTCGTCCGGTTTGATGGCAGTCAGCGCCATCCAGTAGAACGGGAACAACAGCACCACGAGGATGAGCGCGAGCGGCAGGTACGTGGTCACCAGCCTTCGTGGCAGACGCTCCAGATAGGCCATGCCCTCCGAATTGTCGGTGAGGCCGGCCGGCTGTGCGGCCAGTACCGGATTGAGATGCGGATCGGCATGGGCGGGCGGTGCGGGTGCGCTCAACGGTCGGACTCCCCGGCCTGCCAGGCGCGGCGCTGTAAGCCGAACCACGAGATTCCGATGGCGGCGAGCAGGAACGGCACCATGGCGGTGGCGATGGCGGCCCCCTCCCCCAGCGTCCCCGACAGGATGCCGCGCTGATACGACAGGGTCGCCATCAGGTGCGTGGCGTTGACCGGTCCGCCGCGGGTCATGGCCCAGATCAGCTGGAAGTCCGTGAAGGTGAACAACACCGAGAAGGTCATCACCACGGCGATGATCGGCGTCAGCAGCGGTAGAGTGATCCGCCAGAAGATCTGCCAGTTCGAGGCGCCGTCGAGCGTCGCGGCCTCGTAGAGCGAGGGCGAGACCGTCTGGAGCCCGGCGAGCAATGTAATCGCGATGAACGGCACGCCGCGCCAGATATTGGCGAAGATCACGCAGGCGCGCGCCATGGCGGGCTCGCCCAGGAAGTCGATGTTGCCATCGATCACCCCGAGATGGCGCAGCGACCACGAGATGATCGAGAATTGGCTGTCGAAGATCCACCAGAACGCGATGGCCGAGAGCACGGTCGGGACCACGAACGGAATCAGCACGATCGACCGGACGATCGCCTTGAACGGCATGTTCTTGTTGAGCAGCAGGGCGAGGTAGAGCCCCACAGCGAACTTCACCGCCGACGCGACCGCCGTGTACAGGCAGGTGTTGAACACCGAGAGCCAGAACACGTCGTCGTCCCAGAGCCATTCGTAGTTCTCCAGGCCGATGAATACCCCGTCCCGGCCGATCCGCGTATTGGTGAAAGACAGCCAGATGCCCTTCAGCAGCGGATAGGCCAGGAACAGGCCGAGGATCAGCGCGGTGGGCAGCATGAACCAGAAGCCCGCCCAGCCGCGGCTCGTGCGCAAACGCTGCCAGCTTGAGCGGATCGGAACCGCGACCGGGGCGGGCTGCGTCAGGGCCGTATGCGCCATGCTGTCGCCTCTCGCGCCGGGGATCAGGTGTTGCGGAAGATGCGCTGGGCGGCGCGCTCGGCGTTCTTGATCGCGCCCTTCACGTCCTCGCGGCCGGTGCAGTGGCTGGCGAACATGTCCACCACCACGAAGTCCGCCAGCACCGCTGCGATGCGCTCGCTCACCGGCGCGAGCCCGCCCGCCGCCAGGGAGCGCCGCCCGGCCTCGGCGAAGACCGCGTTCTTCGGATCGGCCGTCCAGATCGGATTCTTGGGATAGTTCGACAGTGGCTGGCACAGGTAGCCCTGTGCTTGCTCCAGCCACGGATTGTAGTTTGATGCCTCCATCATGAAGGCGATGAACGCCTTACAGGCATTAGGCGCCTTCGAATACTTGAACGCCAGGATCGGGAATGCGAGCTGGAACTCGGTCGGCTTGCCGACCGGGCCGATCGGCCAGACCGCGTGGTCCATGTCCTCGGCGAGATTCGGGTTGTCCTTCTTGGCCGCGGCGTAGATCGAGATGCCGTTGTTGGTGAGATACAGGTCGCCGGCCAGGAACGCCTTGTTGTTTGAACTGTCGTTCCACGAGACGGTGCCGGGCACAAAGGTCTCGTAGAGCGATTTGACGTATTCAAGCGCCTTGGCGGTCTCCGGCGAATTGATGACGATCTTCTCGTTGGCGTCGACCAGGTTTCCGCCATGGGACCAGAGCGCCCAGTGGCACCACGTGTTGCCGTCGCCGGTGGCGTGGCCGAGCGCGAAGCCGGCAGGCGTATTGTTCTTCTTCAGACCGCGGCAGAGTTCGAGGAAGCCGGCGGTGTCGGTGGGAAACTTGTCGAACCCCGCCTTCTTCATCGCCGAGATGCGGTAGTTCGGGTATCCGCCGTTGAACGCCACGGGGATCGCGATCCACTTGCCCTTGACCTTGCCGTAGGCCTCCGCGGACGGAAACCACGGGCCATACTTCTTGGCGAGGGAGTCGGCGACATCCTCCAGGGGCAGGCACTTGTCCGGGAAGAGCGCCGGGAACGAGAACAGACCCCAGACCATGTCGGGCCCCTGTCCCGTATTGGCCGCCACCGAAGCCTTGGGCTGGATGTCGTCGTAGGATTCGTTGCTGACCGTGATCTTGACGCCGGTCGCCTGCGTGAAGGCATCGACCATCTTGAGGAAGGCCTCGTCCTCGCTCGGGATGAAGCGCTTCCAGCGCAGGAGCGACAGGCTGGCCCCCGGCTCGGGCTTCCACTCGGAACTCTGCGCCCAGGCCTTGGCGAAGCCGAGTAGGTCGCCGCCGGCGGCGAGGCCGGCTGCGGCAGCGCCGGCAAGGAGGGAGCGGCGATCGAGACCTTGCATAGGTGGCTTCTCCCTGGGTGTGTTGCTTAGGCGGACCGGTTTGCCGTCCCGCCGTCTGAGAGCTCGACAGCCGTTCAGGTCGGCAGACGACGTCCGGTCTCGGCGTCGAACAGGTGCACGCGGTTCGGGCGCAGGAAGACGGTCTCACCCGGCCGTTCGGTCACGCGTTCGCGCAGGACGCAGGTGAGATCCTGGCCGACCGCACGCACGGCCAGCATGGTCTCCGAGCCGGTGGGCTCCACGACCACCACCTCTGCGGCGATCCCGTCCGGGGTGAGATCGAAATGCTCGGGCCGGATCCCGAGGACGAGGGGCTTCCCCTCGACCCCGGCCGGTACATCGGTCAGCGGAATGGTCAGGCCGGTATCGGTGACGAAGGTCAGACTGCCGTTCGCCCGGATCTTGCCGGACAGGAAATTCATCGCCGGCGACCCTATGAAACCGGCGACGAACAAGTTGTCGGGCCGGTCGTAGAGGTCGAGCGGCGGTCCGATCTGCTCCACGACGCCATCGTGCATCACCACGATCCGGTCGGCCATCGTCATGGCCTCGATCTGGTCGTGGGTGACGTAGATCGTCGTCGTCTTAAGGCGCTGATGCAGTTCCTTGATCTCGGTGCGCATGGCGACGCGCAGCTTCGCGTCGAGGTTCGAGAGCGGCTCGTCGAACAGGAACACCTGCGGATCACGCACGATCGCCCGTCCCATGGCGACGCGCTGGCGCTGGCCGCCGGAGAGCTGTCGCGGATAGCGATCGAGGAGGTGTGTGAGGCCGAGGATCTGCGCGGCCCGATTGACCCGCAGGTCGATCTCGGACGTGGCTGCCTTCCGGATCCGCATCGAGAACGCCATGTTCTCGCGCACCGTGAGATGCGGATATAGCGCGTAGTTCTGGAACACCATCGCGATGTCCCGCTCCTTGGGCGGTACATCGTTTACCACCCGCTCGCCGATGCGGATCTCGCCGCCGGAGATGTTCTCCAGCCCGGCAATCATCCGCAGAAGCGTTGATTTTCCGCAGCCCGACGGGCCGACCAGGATGACAAATTCACCATCCCGGATGTCGACCGAGACACCGTGAAGGATGTTCGTCGATCCGAAAGCCTTGCGTACCTCGCGGATTCCCACCGAGGCCATGCTTCCTCCCGTTCTAGGCCGCTCTGTCGGCAGCTCTGTGAATACAGTACACGGGAGCGTGAGCGGGAAAGCAAGGCGTCACCTTCATCATCCTGCAGAATATCCCGGTTCTGTCATTCGTCCTCGAACGGGTGGGTTACGGGGCGGTCGGGGTGAAACGGCGCGCAAGCCACAGCCCGCGTTCAGGATGCTAAGGCTGCGCCGCCCCAGCCCGGAAGCAGGCTGCGGGACCAGCCATCTGGGGAAAGGGGAGCACCATGCCGCTATCGGGTCTGAATGCGCATGCGATCCTACCCGTCGACGGATGCCGCGGTTCGCTCGTGGGTCGGGTCTGGCGACCGGACGCGCAGGGTCCGAGCGTCGTGGCGATCCGCGCCGGTGCGTCTGGCGAGGCGCGGGTGATCGATGTCACGCCTCGCCTGCCGACGGTGAGCGACCTGTGCGAGCAGGCCGATCCCGCCGCCGCCCTTCGGGACGCCCAGGGTGAGGATCTCGGCAGCCTCGATACGATCCTCGCGAACACGCCGCCGGAGTCCCGCGATCCGAACCGGCCGTGGCTTCTTGCTCCGGTCGATCTCCAGGCCCTGAAGGCCGCGGGCGTCACCTTCGCGACCTCCATGCTGGAGCGGGTCATCGAGGAGCGCGCCCGGGGCGACCTCGCGGCCGCGGCGGCGATCCGTGCCGAGGTCGAGCGCCTCGTGGGCCAGGACCTGCGGCGGCTCAAGCCCGGTTCGGCCGAGGCGATGGCGCTCAAGGCCGTGCTGGTCGCGCAGGGCGCCTGGAGCCAGTATCTCGAAGTCGGCATCGGCCCGGATGCCGAGATCTTCACCAAGGCGCAGCCGCTCTCGGCAGTGGGCTGCGGCGCGGATGCGGGTCTCCACCCGGACTCGCACTGGAACAACCCGGAGCCCGAGGTGGCGCTCGCGGTCGCGTCGGATCAGCGGATCGTCGGCGCGACGCTCGCCAACGACGTCAATCTGCGCGATTTCGAGGGCCGTTCGGCGCTGCTCCTCGGCAAGGCCAAGGACAACAACGCCTCCTGCGCCATCGGGCCGTTCCTGCGCCTGTTCGACGAGACCTTCGATCTCGACACGATCCGGCGCACCACCGTGACATTGGAGGTGACCGGCGCGGAGGGGTTTCGCATGGAGGGCACCTCGCCGCTGGCCGAGATCAGCCGCGACCCCGACGAGTTGGTCGCAGCCCTGATGGGGCACACGCACAACTACCCGGACGGCGCCTTGCTGCTGCTCGGCACGATGTTCGCGCCGATCCAGGACCGGCACGGGCCCGGCCTCGGCTTCACCCATGTCGAGGGCGACCGGGTCGTTGTGGCGAGCCCGGAACTCGGTAGCCTCGTCAACCGCATGCGCCGGTGCGACGCCTGCGAGCCCTGGACCTTCGGGGCTCGCGCTCTGATGCGCAACCTCGCGGCGCGCGGCTTTCTATGACACAGCCTCCGGCTCCAGCACCGACATTGCCCGCCGAGATCTTGCCGATGACGAACGCCGCCCTCCTCGACCGCCTCGCCGCGATCGTCGGACCGTCCGGCCTCGTCACCGGTGATGAGCTGCGCCAGCGCTCGGCCAACTGGACGCGACCGACCGAACCCTGCGCGGCCTTCGCGCTGGTCCGACCGCGCAGCACTGCCGAGACCAGCACCGTGATGGCGGCCTGCCACGAAGCAGGCGTCGCGATGGTGCCCCGCGGCGGCGCAACCGGGCTCGTGGACGGGACGCTGTGCGCGCCCGACGAGATTACGCTCTCAACCGAGCGGATGACGCAGATCGAGCCAGTGGATCCACTCGGCATGACCGTCGTGGTCGGCACCGGCGCTACCCTCGAAAGCGTGCAGAACGCATCGACCGAGAGCGGCCTGTTCTTCCCGCTCGATCTCGGCGCCCGGGGCTCGGCCACGGTCGGCGGCGCGATCTCCACAAATGCCGGCGGCCTGCGAGTGCTGCGCTACGGCATGATGCGCGAGATGGTCCTCGGGCTCGAAGCGGTGCTGGCCGACGGCACGGTGGTGTCGTCGATGCGCCCGCTGATCAAGAACAACACCGGGCTCGACCTGAAGCAGCTCTTCATCGGCACCGAGGGCACGCTCGGCATCGTCACGCGGGCGGTGCTGCGGCTGCGCCCGGAGCCGGCCGGTTACGCGACCGCGCTGATCGCCTGTCCCGGCGTCGATGACGGCGCCAGGGTCCTGCGCTCGGCGCAGAGCGCGTTCCAGGGTCGCGTCTCGTCCTTCGAAGGCCTGTGGCCGGATTTCTACCGGGTGATGACAGCTCCCGGCCGAGCCACCCCGCCGCTGGGTCACGACTACCCGTTCTACGCGATCATCGAGGTCGAGTGCGTCCCGGAGGAATCCGACCGGTTCCTTGGCCTGCTGGAGCGCCTGATGGGCGAGGGCACGATCCTCGATGCCGCAATCGCCTCCTCTGAAGAGCAGAGGCGCGGGATGTGGCGGATCCGCGACCGGGTGGAGCACCTGAACGCCGACGGGATCGACCGCGCCTTCGACGTCAGCGTGCCATTGGCGAAGATGGACGGCTACGTGCGCGGTGCGCTCGAACGGCTCGCCGCGATCCCGGCATGCCGGGCGGTGGTCTACGGCCATATCGGCGACAACAACCTGCACTGGAACACGAGTCGTCTCGACACCGCCGGCAACGCGGCGATCGACGCGGCGATCTACGAGCCGCTGGCCGGGCTGAATGGCTCGGTTTCGGCGGAACACGGGATCGGGCTTGAAAAGCGGGGCAAGCTGATGCTGTCACGCTCGCCTGAAGAGATCGCCGCCATGCGCCTCGTGAAGCGAGCGCTCGATCCGGACAACCGGCTGAACCCTGGCAAGATCTTCTGAGACCCGCGCGATGACGGTTCGGCTGGCGGTGCGGCTGACACCTCGCGGCGGGCGGGACGCCACCGAGGGCTGGGGCCGGGACGAGAAGGGCCAGCCCTACCTGAAGGCCCGCGTCGCCGCCCCACCGGTGGAAGGCGCCGCCAACGCGGCGCTGGAGAAGTTGATCGCCAAGGCTCTCAAGGTGAGCCTGGGCTCGGTGCGGATCGCGGCTGGCGACCAGAGTCGGTTGAAGATTTTGGAGATCGACGGGATCCCACAGGCGGATCTGGAACGGGTGTTCGGTCACGTCGATTGAACGGACCGCTCCAAGACAGCGGCGGTGTCGCCGTAAGCCCGCCGTCTATCCGAGGCGGCACTCGCCAAACCAGAGTTTCCTGCCCTCATCTGCACTTTCAAGGCGTTAGCCGCGTTCCAGCGCCGATCACGCGGCGAGCCAGTTTTCGACGCGAAGACCCGGGACGCGACGGAACTCGTCAAGATTCGCACTGACCAAAGTCAAGCCGAGTGCCCGGCATTGAGCGGCGATCATGAGGTCGTTCGGGCCGATCGGCGTCCCTGCACGTTCGAGAAGGGCTCGGATTTCGCCATAGTGGCGATCGGCCGGCGTGCCGAAAGGCAGGATGGTGATCGCCGCGAGTACGACTTCGGCGCGTTCCGCCAACCGCTCGGAGTTCTTCCGTGCTACCCCATACCGAATCTCGGCCGCAACGACGATGCTCGTTGCGATCTCGGCGTCACGCTCTGCAAGAGCGGACGCGACGCGCCCTTCCCGGCCGTACCTGATCAAATCGGACAGGATGTTGGTGTCGAGCAGAAAACCCGCGTCGTCGCTCAAAGAACGACATCCTCGATATTGAGTTCCGGGATCTCATCCAGCGCATCCTCGGGATCGAGGGGTTCCAACGTGCGCACGAGTTCGCAAAATCGCAGTCTAGGACGGATCAAAAGGCTGCCGTCCGCCTGTCGCGCAATCGTCACCTCATCGCCGGGCAATTCGAATTCTTTCGGAATCCGAATGGCCTGGCTCCGGTTGTTCCGGAAGACCCTCGCGACGCGCTCCATGGCCACCCCCGTCGGCATATGCCAAACCATATGCTTGCGCCGTGATCGTGACAAGCCAGTGGGCCGCGCCACCCTTAGAACGCGACCTTGTCGCCCCCCTTCAGCGCCAGCATCTCGCGCGCCTCATCGGGCGAGGCCACCGCCAGCCCCAGCCCCTCGATGATCGACCGAACGCGCCGGACCTGCGCGGCATTGGTCTCGGCGAGCTTGCCCGGCCCGTCCCAGAGGCTGTCCTCCAGACCGACACGGACGTTCCCGCCCATCGCGGCCGCCATGGCGGCGATGTTCATCTGGTTGCGGCCCGCCCCGAGCACCGACCACTGGTATTGATCGCCGAACAGCCGGTCGGCGGTTCGCTTCATGTGCATCACGTCGTCCGGATGCGCGCCGATGCCGCCCTGAAGCCCGAACACCGTCTGGATGAACAGCGGCGCCTGCACGAGGCCGCGATCGAAAAAGTATTTCAGATTGTAGAGGTGAGCGGTGTCATAGCACTCGAACTCGAACTTCGTGCCGTTCGGTCCGCAGGTCGTCAGAATGTGCTCGATCTGGCCGAAGGTATTCCGGAAGATGATATCCTTGTTGCCGAGGTAATCCCGCTCCCACTGGTGTTTGAGGTCCTTGAACCGGTCGAGCATGCCGAACAGCCCGAAATTCATCGAACCGAGGTTCAGGGAGGCGACCTCGGGCTTGTAGGTCGCGGCCGGGCGGACCCGCTCCTCGATCGACATGGTCGGCGCGCCGCCGGTGGTGATGTTCACCACGCAGGAGGAGCGCTGCTTGATCACGGGCAGGAACTTGGCAAACGCCTCGGGAGACTGGTCCGGCTGGCCGGTCTCCGGGTTGCGGGCGTGCAAGTGGACGATGGCGGCGCCCGCCTCGGCGGCTCCAATGGCAGCGTCCGCGATCTCTTCGGGCGTCACAGGCAGGTGCGGCGACATGCTGGGTGTGTGGATCGCGCCAGTCACCGCGCAGGTGATGATAACTTTCCGCTGTGCGGCCATGCTCAATCCTCCTGTGAAGCTTTGTGCGCCCGGAGCGCCGCCAGCCGCGCGTCGCGGCGACGCATGCGGGCTGGCAGATCGGGTTCGTGCGGCCATTGCGCCAGGATCGCGTCGGTCGCCGGCGCCGCGTAGACCGAGGGTGGCGCCGGATCGGCGGCGAGGCGTTGATAGAAGCCCGTGTAGCGCGCGCAGTAATCGGCGATGCCGCCCGGTGCGTTGAGCGCGATCGTCTCGAACGGCCCCATGAAGCTCCAGCGCAAGCCAAGCCCGTCCGCGACGGTCCGGTCGAGATCCTGCGGGCTCACATAGCCCTCCGCGGCGAGGCGGAACGCCTCTGCCAGCAGCGCGCCTTGCAGCCGGTTCAGGATGAAGCCCTCGATCTCCTTGAGAACGGTAATCGGCACCTGTCCGATCTGCTCGTAGACAGCCCTGGCCCGGGCCAACGCCTCCGGGGCCGTCCACGGTGCGCCGCTGATCTCCACCAGCGGAATCAGGTGGGGCGGGTTGACCGGATGGCCGATCAGGCAACGCGCCCGGCCCGGGAGGTCCTCGGTGAACAGGGAGCAGCGGATCGCCGAGGAGGACGAGGCCAGGATGGCGTTTGCGGGCGCATGCGCGTCGAGTTCGGTAAAGAGGGACTGCTTGGCGATCAGCGTCTCCGGACCATTCTCCTGCACGAAGCTGACGCCGTCGAGGCACGAAGCGAGGGTCGCGAAGGCCCGGATCCGGTGTCCGGCCACCTCCGGCTCGGCGCAAAGCCCATTGCCGGCCAGGACATGCAGCCCATCGGCACAGACCGGGATCGCTGCCTCGGCGACGCCAGGGGCGGTGTCGAACAATCGTACATCCCAGCCGGCACGGGCGAAGATCATGGCCCAGGCCCGGCCGATCAGGCCGACCCCCACGATCGCGACGCCGCCGGTCATGACAGCCCTCCCGGGATACGCTCGGACGCAGCATGCGTCGACGCTGTGATCACAGATCACTAGCGGGGCCGATCCGGTTCCGTCTAGTCTGGGCCATGGAATCCGTGGCGGCCCTGGCCGACCTTCCGCAACTGGACCGACGAACCCTGACCGACACCGCCTACGCAGCGTTGTCGGACCTCTTGGCCTCGGGGCGGCTGGCCCCGGGCGACCGGCTCTCCCTGCGCCGAAGCGCGGCTGCCTTCGGTGTCTCGGTGATGCCGGTACGAGAAGCCGTGAGCCGCCTCGTCGCAGAGGGTGTGCTGGAGGTTGCCCCGTCGCGGATCATCCGCGTGCCGATCCTAAGCGCGGACGCGTTCCGGGCCCTCGCCGAGACGCGCATCGCCGTCGAGGGCATTGCGGCCGCGCGGGCCGCGGAGTGTCGGACAGAGTCTGAACTCGACGCAATCCGCATTGCCGAGGCGGCGTTTCGGGCAGAAGCGGAGTGCCGTGAGCCCGATCGGGTCAAGGCCGTTCAGCTCAACCGCGACCTGCACTTCGCGATCTACGGCGCCTGCCGGTTGGCTCCTCTCAAAGAGATCATCGGACGCCTGTGGCTGAAGGCTGGCCCAGTCATCAACTTGGATCTGCGCGCCTGCCCCGAGCGGCTGCATCAGGGTTTCGCGCTCCGGCGGCACGCCGAAGCCCTCTCGGCGATCGAGGCGCGTGACGGCTCGGCTGCCTCCGCTTCCGTCGCAGCCGACATCCGCGACGCGGCCGATTTCATCCTGTCCCGGGGCACTCTGCGGGCGGAACGCGGGGAGGACTGATCATGGAACTCGGATTGGCAGGCCTGCGCGTCCTCGTCACGGCGGGCGCCGCAGGAATCGGGCGGGCAATCGTGGATGCCTTCCAGGAGGAAGGCGCCCGGGTCTTCGCCTGCGACATCGATCCGGAGGCCCTGGACGCCCTGCCGGCCAATGTCGGGCGCAGCCGCACCGACGTCGCCGACCGGGCCGCCGTGGCGGCGCTGATGGACGCCGCGATCGATCATCTCGGCGGGCTCGACGTGCTCGTGAACAATGCCGGCATCGCCGGACCGACGGGCCGGGTCGACGAGATCGCCCCCGAGGCCTGGGATCAGTGCCTGACCGTCTGCCTGACCAGCCAGTTCAACTGTGCGCGCCTCGCCGTGCCGTATCTGCGCCAGAGCGCCAACGCCTCGATCGTCAACCTGTCCTCGGCGGCCGGCAAGTTCGGCTTCGCCCTGCGCAGCCCCTACGCGGCGGCGAAATGGGGCGTCATCGGCTTTACCAAATCGCTTGCCATCGAGCTCGGCGGCGATGGCATCCGGGTCAACGCGATCCTGCCCGGGCTGGTCGCCGGGGACCGCCAGCGCCGGGTGCTGGAAGCCAAGGCCCAGCAACAGGGTACGAGCTTCGCCGAGATGGAGGCGCGCGCCTTCTCGTTCGTGTCGGTCAAGGAGTACGTCACTGGCCGCCAACTCGCCGATCAGATCCTGCTGCTCTGCTCGGAGCGCGGACGAACGATATCCGGCCAAGCCATCTCGATCGATGGGGACACGCGGATGCTGTCCTGAAATCAGATCTCGATAGTGTAAAGCCTCCGGACGAGCACGCCGCCGGAGACCGTACCGCGCCGGAAGCGCGCAGGTTGCCCGGGGCGACTTCCGAATGGCTGAATTTTGAATACAATCCCGGCAAGGTGGCTCCGAGTCACCGGGGAGGATGCGGACGTGACGGGAACGAAGGCGCAGATCGCGACAGCGCCGCGCGCGGCGGCGCGCCGGGATGCCGGGCTGGCGCGCAGGCTGGCCGAGCAACTGCAGGGCGAGGCACGCTTCGATGCCTTCACGCGCGGCCGGTACAGCACCGACGCCTCGATCTACCAGATCATGCCGTCTGGCGTGGTGCTGCCGCGTTCCGCCGCCGACATCGCCGCGACGTTGCGGATCGCCGCCGAGCATGGTGCGCCGGTGATCCTGCGCGGCGCTGGCACCTCGCAGAACGGGCAGCCGATCGGGTCCGGCCTGGTGGTCGACTGCTCGCGCCACTTCAACGGCGTACTGGCCTACGATCCGGAGGCCGGCACCATCACGGTCGAGCCCGGCATGGTGCTGGAGCGGCTGAATGCCCGGGTGAAGGCCGACGGCTGGTTCTTCCCCGTGGAGCCGTCCACGGCGACCCGCTGCACCATCGGCGGCATGGCGGGCAACAATTCCTGTGGCGCCCGCTCCCTGCGCTACGGCAAGATGAGCGACAACGTCCTCTCCCTCGACGCGCTGTTGCATGACGGTGAGGCCTTCACGTTCGGCCTGACCGGCAACACGGTATCGGGCGTGACCGGTTCAGCCCGCGCCGAAGCTCTCGCCGAACAGGTGCGCACCCTGGCGGACGAGCACCGGGACGAGATCGCGCTCCGCTACCCGAAGGTGCAGAGGCGCGTTGGCGGATACAACCTCGACGCGCTGATCGAGCCGCGGCCGAACCTCGCGCACCTGCTGGTCGGCTCTGAAGGCACGCTTGCCGCCACCACGGCGGTGACGCTGAAGCTGTCGCGCCTGCCGACTCATCGCGTCATGGGCGTCTGCCATTTTCCGTCGTTCCGGGCCGCGATGGAGACGACGCGGCATATCGTGGCCCTCGATCCGGTGGCGGTTGAGCTGGTGGACAACAACGTCCTCGTGCTCGGCGCCGACATCCCGCTGTTCCGCACCACCCTGGCCGACATCACCCGCGGCAAGCCGAACTGCCTGCTGCTCACAGAATTCGCCGGGGACGACCTCGCCGCCCTGAAGCGCGATCTGAAGCGCCTCGAAGCCTGCATGGCCGATCACGGCTATCCGGATGCGGTGGTCGAGATCGTGGAGCCGGCCCGGCAGAAATCCGTCTGGGAGGTGCGCGAAGCCTGCCTCAACATCATGATGTCGATGAAGGGCGACGCCAAACCGGTCTCATTCATCGAGGATTGCGCGGTGCCGCTGGAGCACCTCGCCGATTACACCGACGCAGTGACCGAGGTGTTCACCAAGCACGGCACCCGCGGGACTTGGTATGCCCACGCCTCGGTCGGCTGCCTGCATGTGCGCCCGATCCTCGACATGAAGCTGGGGGGCGACGTCGCGAAGATGCGCGCGATCGCGGAGGAGACCGCCGAGCTGGTGCGCCGGTACAAGGGCTCCTACTCCGGCGAGCACGGCGACGGTATCTCCCGCTCCGAGTTCATCGCGCCCCTCTTCGGTGACACGTTGGCGAAGTGCTTCGAAGTCGTGAAGGACGCCTTCGATCCGGACAACCGGCTCAACCCCGGCAAGATCATTCGCCCGCTCGCGATGGATGACCGGTCGCTGTTCCGGTTCAAGCCCGACTACGCGGTGACGCAGCCGATCGAGACGGCCCTCGACTGGTCGGACTGGGGCGGCTTCGGCGCAGCCGTGGAGATGTGCAACAACAACGGCACCTGCCGGAAGCTTGTTGGCGGGGCCATGTGCCCGTCCTACCGGGCGACCCGCGACGAGCAGCACCTGACACGAGGCCGGGCCAATTCGCTGCGGCTCGCCATGTCGGGGCAGCTGGGCCAGGACGCCTTCACCAGCCCGGAGATGAAGCGGACCCTCGATCTCTGCGTCTCCTGCAAGGCCTGCCGGCGGGAATGCCCGACCGGCGTCGACATGGCGAAGATGAAGATCGAGTTCCTGTACCATTATCACGCCCGGCACGGGCTGCCGCTGCGCGAGCGTCTGATCGCCCTGATGCCGCTCTATGCCGGGGCGGCGGCCCGGCTGGCGCCGTTCCTCAACCTGCGCGACCGGCACCCGGGGCTGGCGCGGCTCTCCGAGACGTTCGCCGGGCTTTCGGCGAAGCGTTCCCTGCCGCGCTGGCGTCGGCCTTGGCGCGAACAGGGTGAGGCCGCCCATCCGGACGACATCACGGGCGATGCCCGCGATATCATCCTGTTCGGCGACACCTTCAACCGCGCCTTCGAACGCGAGAATCTGGAAGCGGCCGAGCGGGTGCTGCGGGCCGCCGGCTATCGCCTGCACCGGGTCTATCCGAGCCGCGGGTTGCGCCCCCTCTGCTGCGGCCGGACCTGGCTCGCCTCGGGCCAGACCGACCGGGCGCGTCAGGAGGCGCGGCGGACCCTCGACGCGCTCCTGCCCTTCGTCCGGGCCGGCGCCCGGGTGGTCGGCTTGGAGCCGTCCTGCCTGTTGACCTTCCGCGACGAGTTCGCATCCCTCCTCCCGGGCGCGGACACCGCCCTACTGGCGAAGCAATCGATGCTGTTCGAGGAGCTGCTGGCCGCCGATCTCGCGACGGGGCGGATCGAACTGCCGCTGGTGGATCAACGCGGCCGCGTGGCCCATCTGCACGGGCATTGCCACCAGAAGTCCTTCGGCCTGATGGGCTCGGTGGAGACGGTGCTGCGGTCGGTCCCGGGGCTCGACCTTCGGGTGATCGAGTCGAGCTGCTGCGGTATGGCCGGGGCCTTCGGCTACAGGCCGGAATCGATCGAGACCTCCTTTGCGATGGCCGAGCTATCCCTGTTCCCGGCGCTCCGGGCTGCGGGCCCCGACGATCTCGTGGTCGCCGACGGGACGAGCTGCCGCCATCAGATCCACGACGGCCTGGGCATACACGCGGAACATGTGGCTCGCGTGCTCGATCGGGCTCTCGTGCCTCGACACTGAATTGCCGGACACATAGACAGGGAAGACAGGCAAGCGGCCCTGCCATGCGTCGGGGGACCATGAATAAGATCGAGTCCGGTATCGGCATCCACCGCCGTTATCTTCATGATGAGGTGGCCGACCGGATTCGCGAATTGATCCGATCCGGCGACATGGAGCCGAAGGCGCGGATCAATGAGGGTGAGCTGACGGAGCGTTTCGGCATCTCGCGGACGCCGCTGCGCGAGGCGATCAAGATCCTGGCGACCGAGGGTCTCCTGGAGCTCCTGCCGAACCGGGGTGCGCGCGTCGCCAGCATCTCGGATGCCGAGCTCGAGGAGATGATGGAAGTGATCGCGGGTCTGGAGGCCACGGCCGGCGACCTCGCGTGCCGCACGATCGGTGACGCGGAAATCGACTCCATCGTCACGGACCACGACGCGATGGTGGCGGCCTGGAAGGCGGGCGACGAGGCCGGCTACTTCAGCCACAATCGGCGCATCCACGAGGCCATCATGGCGGCCAGCCGGAATACGGTTCTGGCGAACATCTACGAGAGCCTGTCGGGTCGGATTCAGCGCTCGCGCTACTCCGCACATCAGACGCCGGACCAGTGGGCCCGTGCGATCTCCGAACACGAGCGCATGATCACGTTCCTGCGCGCCCGCGACGGCGCGTCGCTCGCCGTTCTCATGCGTGAGCACATCCGTGGCAAGAAATCGGTGATCGCCGCGAATTACGGGGCTGCCGAGGCGGTCTAAAGCACCATCCTGCGGCTGCGCTCAGGCGGCATTCTGCGCCCGCAAGCCGGCGACGAGATCGGTGAAACGGTCACCCTGCACGATGACATGGCCGCGCAGCGCGTCGGCCGCCTGCGCCGCATCGCCGGCCAGGATGGCTGCCACGATCGCCTCGTGCTCGGCGAGCGACTGCGGCACACGCTGGCGAACGCGCAACTGCAGCCGGCGATACGGCGCCAGCCGGCGATGCAGCGTAAGCGCCTGATCGGCCAGGAAGTCGTTGTGGCTCGCCCGGTACACGACGGAGTGAAAGACGTAGTTCTCGGCGTAGTAGGCTTCGGCATCCTCGGCCACCATGGCGACGCGGCAGCCCGCGAGCGCCGCCTGCAGGGCAGCGGCATCCGCGGGCACGAGCCGCCGGGCCGCGAGCCGCCCGCAGGCCGCCTCGATCTCCGCCATGGTTTCGAACATTGCCAGAAGCAGGTGCGGCTCCGGCGCGCTGACGATCGCGCCCCGCCGGGGTTTCGTCTGGATCAGACCGGTGGCAGCCAGTTGCAGCAATGCCTCCCGGATCGGCGTCCGCGAAACGCCGAATCGGAGCGCGAGCTGGTTCTCGTCGAGCCGCGATCCGAGGGCGAGTTCGCCGGCGACGATCTCGTCCTCGATCCGCTGCTTCAGACGCTGCGCGTGGCTCATCCCCCGATCCCTATTTTGCGACCGCCTCTTCAGCGCCCCTGCTCTTCCCGTCACCCGAAACGACCGCACGGCGGCGCTCGAACGAGGTCGTCGATACGGACTTAGCAACACTGACGCAGAACGTTGGCGGCGGAACGGATTGAAACGCCGTTCTCCCACGTCAGTGCTTGGTCTTGTCGCGGACCGTACGGTCGACCAATCGAAGCGCGTTTCCGAGCGGCAAATGCCCGTTTTGTACCGAAGCGCATTATGCTTCTGGATTGACAAAATATACAAGCCGGTCATTCATGCATACATAGCGACGGTGCAAAGAATGCACTGCACAACAAGTCAGCCGCGTTGTTTGCGGTGCGGGAGAGCAACATGACGCCAACTCGTCGCTCGTTGATCGCTGCAACACTTGCAGCCCCTGCCCTGCTCAGGTTCGGCGTTGGGGCCGCGCAAGCCGCCACGACCTTGAAGCTGTCCCACCAGTTTCCCGGCGGAACGATCGACGAAGGCGATTTCCGCGACCGGATGTGCCGGAAGTTCGCCAAGACCGTGGCCGAACGCTCCAAGGGCGCGCTGGAGGTCCAGGTCTATCCGGGCTCCTCTCTGATGAAGACGAACGCCCAGTTCGGCGCGATGCGCAAAGGCGCGCTCGATATGTCGCTCTACCCGAGCCCCTACGCGGGCGGCGAGGTGCCCGAGATGAATATCGGGCTGATGCCGGCGCTGGTGACGTCCTACGCGCAGGCGGTCGCCTGGAAGAACGCGCCGGTCGGCCGCAAGCTGACCGAGATTCTGGATTCCAAGGGTATCATTCTCGTCTCCTGGGTCTGGCAGGCGGGCGGCGTCGCCAGCCGCGAGCGGCCCCTCGTCAGCCCGGCGGACGCCAAGGGCATGAAGGTCCGCGGCGGGTCGCGCGAGATGGACATGATGATGAAGGAGGCGGGCGCCGCCACCCTGTCCATTCCATCGAACGAATCCTACGCGGCGATGCAGACCGGGGCATGCGACGCGGTCATCACCTCATCCACCAGCCTCATCTCGTTCCGCCTGGAAGAGTTGGCCAAGGCTCTGACCTCGGGGCGGGAGCGGTCCTACTGGTTCATGCTCGAGCCGATCATGATGTCCAAGACCGTGTTCTCCGGCCTGCCGAAGGACCAGCAGGACCTGATCATGGCGGTGGGCGGCGAGCTCGAGGCCTTCGGGCAGGCTGGCGCCAAGGAAGACGACACCCGCGTCGAGGAGATTTTTGGCAAGGCCGGCGCGAAGGTCTCGCAGCTCGACGAGAAGTCGCTCGGGCAGTGGCGTGACCTCGCCCGCGGCACCGCCTGGAAGGACTATGCAGGCAAGAACGCGAACTGCGCGGAGCTGCTCAAGCTCGCGGAGCAGGTCGCGTGAGCCACGGCTTCGACGCCGCGACAGCTCCCCCCGAGGCCCGGGGCGACGAGCCACGGTTGCCCGGATTGCTGGGCAGCCTCGATCGGGCGATGCGTCTCCTGAACCGCGTGATCCTGGGGATCGGCGGTCTCTGCCTCGTCGCGGCCTGCCTCGTGCTGACCCACAGCGTCGTCGTCCGCTACCTGCTGAAGGAGCCGACCGAGTGGCAGGATGAGATGGCGGTGTTCCTGATCATCGGGGCCACCTTTCTGTCGGCTGCCGGCGTCCAGGCCAAGCGCGGCCACGTAGCGATCGAGGCGCTCACTGGCCTGTTGTCGCCGGCCGCAAACCGGGTCCGGCTGCTGTTGGCGGACGTGATCAGCCTGGCCTTCTGCCTGTTCTTCGCGTGGAAGAGCTGGTCCCTCGATCACGAGGCCTGGACCGACGGTCAGGTCTCGCAATCGACCTGGGGCCCGCCGCTCTGGATTCCCTACACGCTGATGGCGGTCGGCATGAGCCTGCTGTGCCTGCAATTCGCCCTGCAGACCGCCGAGGCGCTGGCTTATGGCCCCCGCGCGGCCGGCTGGGCGAAGCCGAAGATCGGCCTCGGCGCCGATCTCAATACGACGACCGCGCCCGAGGGGCCGGATCCGATGGGCCGAACGGTCCCCGCCAAGGGTCAACGATGAGCACCGCCGCGATCGGCTTCCTGTACGCGGGCGCCACCCTCGGAGCGATGCTCTCCGGCATCCCCATCGCGTTCGCGCTGGGCTTCGTGGCTTTGGCCTTCATGGTGGCGTTCATGCCGGCCGCCTCCCTCGATACGGTGGCGCAAAACGTCTACGAGGAGATGGCCTCCATCACCCTGCTGTCGATCCCGCTCTTCATCCTGAAGGGTGCGGCGATCGGACGGTCCAAGGCGGGCCAGGACCTCTACTCGGCCATGCATGCCTGGATGCACCGCATCCCCGGGGGCCTGGGCATCGCCAACGTCTTCGCCTGCGCGCTGTTCGCCGCCATGGCGGGTTCGAGCCCGGCGACCTGCTCGGCGATCGGCTCCGCCGGTATCCCGGAAATGCGCAAGCGCGGCTACTCGCCGGGCTTCGCGGCCGGGATCATCGCGGCCGGCGGCACGCTGGGCATCCTGCTGCCGCCCTCCATCACCATGATCCTGTACGCCGTGGCCGCCGAGCAATCGCTCGGGCGCCTGTTCCTCGCCGGGATCGGACCGGGGCTGCTGTTGGTCGGCCTGTTCGCTACGTGGTCGGTGATCCGGTTCCGCTCGGAATACGCGACCGCGAAGGCGGTCCTGGAGCGCGGCGGCCCGGCCTCGCCGATCCTGGCGGACGAGCAGTACAGCATGGCGCAGCGGTTCTCGACGCTGCCGCGGGTGCTGCCCTTCGTGGTCCTGCTCACCGGCGTGATGGTGGCGCTCTACGGCGGCTACTCCACGCCTTCGGAGACCGCGGGTCTCGGCGGCCTGATGGCGCTGGCGCTGATCGCAGCGATCTACGGCGTGTGGCGGTTCCGGGACGTCAGCCCGATCCTGACCGCGACTCTGCGCGAATCCACCATGCTGATGCTGATCATCGGCATGTCGCTGCTCTACGCCTACGTGATGAGCTACCTGCACATCTCGCAATCGGCGGCCGCCGCGATCGTGGCGATGCAGCTCTCGCCCTGGGTCCTGCTGGTGACAATCCTGGCGCTCGTGATCGTGCTGGGCTTCTTCCTGCCGCCGGTCTCGATCATCCTGATGACGGCGCCGATCATCCTGCCGCCGCTGAAGGCCGCCGGCTTCGATCTGGTGTGGTTCGGCGTGGTGATGACCATCACCATGGAGATGGGCCTGATCCACCCGCCGGTGGGGCTCAACATCTTCGTCATCAAGAACATCGCGCCGGATATCCCGCTCTCGGACATCATCTGGGGCACCCTGCCCTTCGTGCTGCTGATGGCGGTGGCGATCCTGATCCTGTGCCTCGTGCCGGGCATTGCGATGTGGCTGCCGGACCTGCTGCTCGCCACGACGCGCTAGGCGGTCACGTCCGGCGACGTCAGTCGCGTCGCCGGCCGCGCCGCGCTATCATCACGAGATGACCGACCTCCGGACCATCCAGATGCTGCACGCGGCCAACGTCATCGCCGAGGACGAGATCGACGCGAGCGTCGAGGCGTTCTTGCAGGGCGTGGTGGCGGAACCCTACCGGTTCCGGAGCGGCCACCGGCTGAACCTCATCAAGGCAGTGCGCAGCCACCCCGGGGCGCAGGAATTCGTCGGGCGGGCGAATGTCGGCACGTCGCTGAAGCGCCCCTTCGTCCGGGCGGCGATCCTGCAGGCACGACCGCTGAAGGATTGAGCCGGCGTTCGGCCTCCCCATAGCGGCTTGGCAGCGACTCACTTAAGCGCTTGATACGATCATGCCTGCTCGCGATCAGGCTCGGCTGATCACGGGCGCGACTGCACCTGCATGAGAGACACCGATGAGCCTCGACTCCGTCCGGGCGTTCTTCGCTGAGAAGGCGCCCGATATCGCCGTTCTCGAACTGGGGACTCGCACCGCGACTGTCGCGGAGGCCGCAGCCGCCCATGGCGTCGCCCCGGCGCAGATCGCCAAGACGCTGTCGATCCGGGTCGGCGATCAGGTCATCCTGGTCGTGACCCGCGGCGATGCCCGGCTCGACAACAAGAAGGCCAAGGCGGTGTTCGGCGGCAAGGTCCGGATGCTGGATCTGTCCGAGGTCGAGGCGGCCACCGGTCACCCGGTCGGCGGGGTCTGCCCGTTCGGGCTGAGCGCGCCGTTGCCAATCTATTGCGACGTGACGCTCCAAGCCTTCGAAGAGGTCATCCCGGCCGCCGGGAGCACGCACAGCGCCGTGCGGATCGCACTATGCCGGATGGCCGAGCTGACCGGAGCGACCTGGGTCGATGTCTGCCAGGAACCGGGCTGAGCGCGTTAGCTTAGCACCCGGTCCAGTCCGGCGTGCGCTTGCCAAGGAACGCTTCCATGCCCTCTCGGAAGTCCCGGCTCATGTAGCACATGAGGATCAGGTCATCGCCCGGATGCGCCTCGCCCTCGGCGGTGGCCTCCTCCTCGGCGAGGCGGCGCAGCCCTTCCTTGGTGGCCTGCATGGTCAGGGGCGCGTGACCGGCCAGAAGCTGAGCGAGAGCATCGACCCGCTCGGTCAGGGCGGCGCGATCCTCCACGACCTCGCCAACGAGCCCGATCGCCAGGGCCTCTTCGGCCCCGACGAGGCGCGCGGTGAAGATGATGTCCTTGACCCGGGCCGGCCCGATCAACCCCGAGAGGCGCTTGAGATTGCCCTGGCTGAGACAATTGCCGAGGGTCCGGGCGATCGGGAAGCCGAAGCGGGCGTCGCGCGTGGCGATGCGCAGGTCGCAGGCCGCCGCGATCGCGGCCCCGCCGCCCGTGCAGGCGCCCGCGATGGCCGCGATGGTCGGCACCCGCAGGCGCTCCAGCGACCCGAGAACCCGGTCCATGAAGCGCTCGTAGCCCAGCGCATCCTCGGCGGTCTTGAAGTCGCGGAACTGCGCGATGTCCGTTCCGGCCGCGAACGCCTTCTCGCCGGCGCCCGTGATGATCAGCGCCTTCACGGCCGGGTTCGCGACGATCGCCTCGCAGCAGATGATCAGGCCCTGGTACATCGCGAAGGTCAGCGCATTGCGGGCCTGCGGCCGGTTAAGCACGATCCGGGCGATTCCGGCCTCATCGGTCGTGAACAGCAGTTCGTCGGTGGCGGGCGTGGCACTCATCGGAAGGCTCTCCGGGCGTCGGGTCAGGCGACGGTCTCGCGGACCACGCCCCGCGTGATCAGGCTGTCGATCTCGTCGGCCGTATAGCCGGCCTCGGCCAGGATCGCCCGGGAATGCTCGCCGAGCAACGGGGCCGGCCCGTGGACGCGGCCGGGCGTATCCGAGAATTTGACGGGAAGGCCCAGCGTTTTCATAGGACCGACCCGCGGGTGATCGACCTCAACCACCATCTCACGCGCCCGCGTCTGCGGATCGCGATGCATCGCGTTGACGTCGAGGACCGGGCCAGCCGGGACGCCGTCAGCTTCGAGCCGTGCGAGCCACTCTGCGGACGAATGGGCCTGGAAGATCGGAGCCAGCGTCGCAGCGAGTTCCTTGCGGTTGGCCATCCGGTCGCGGTTGAGGGTAAAACGCGGATCCTCGGCCAACGCGTCGGCGCCGATTGCCTTCAGAAGACGCAGCCAGTTGGTCTGGTTGGCCGCCCCGATGGTGATCCAGCCATCGGCCGTCTCGAACGCCTCGTAGGGCGCGTTCAGCGGATGGGCCGAGCCCATCGGGCCGGGCGCGACCCCCGTCGCCATCGCGATGGCCGATTGCCAGTAGGTGTGGGTGATGCCGGCCTCGAACAGCGAGGTATCGACCGCCTGGCCCCGGCCCGTCCGCAGCCGATTGGAATAGGCCGCCAGCACGCCCATCGCGGCGAGGATGCCGGCGGTGATGTCGGTCACCGGCGGCCCGCACTTCATCGGCGGCCGGCCGGGCCCCTCCCCGGTCACCGACATGAGCCCGCTCATGCCCTGGGCCACGAGGTCGAACCCGGCGCGGTCGGCATACGGGCCGGTACGGCCGAAACCGGAGAGCGAGCAGTAGACCAGCTCCGGGAACTCCTCCCGCAGGGTCTCGTAGCCGATGCCGAGACGCTCCATCGTGCCGCCGCGGTAGTTCTCGATCAGCGCGTCCGCACCCTTAAGCAGGCGGCGCAGCACCGCGATGCCATCCGGGTCCTTCAAGTTGAGGCTGATCCCGCGCTTGCCGCGGTTCATCATCATGTAGGCGGCGCTCTCGCCCTCGAGGGCGGGCGGGACGGTGCGGCGGGTATCGTCGCCGTCCATCTTCTCGACCTTGATCACCTCCGCGCCCATGTCGGCGAGCATCAGCCCGCAGACCGGCCCGGCCATGATGTGCGCGAGTTCGATCACCCGCATCCCGGCGAGCGGGCCGAACCGTCCGGTCTGTTCCGCCATCGTGGGTCTATTCTCCGGCCGGGACGATAGCACTCGGCCGGACCGGCCGCGCGTCCGGCTCCACGAATTCGTGCTCGGGATGCATCGTGAAGGCGAGCCCGGCGCCGAGCAGGCAGAGCCCGACCGACCCGATGAAGGGCAGCGTCCAACTGCCCGTCAAGTCCACCACCACACCGAAGACGATCGGCGAGACGATCGCGGCGATCGCCGATCCGGTATTCATCAGCCCACTGGCAGTGCCGGCATATTTGGGCGCGATATCCATCGGCACCGACCAGATCGGCCCGATCACGAGCTCGGCGAAGAAGAAGCCGGAGGACAGGAGCAGCGCCACCAGGGTCAGGTCGCGGGTGAGCAGCACGCCCGCCAGACTCGCAGCCGCCCCCAGGAACCCGACGACGATCAGCGATAGCCGGGCAAGTTTCACGTTGCCGGTCCGGTGCAGGATCGCGTCGCTGAGCACGCCGCCGACCGTATCGCCGACCACGCCGGCGAAGAACACGCCCGAGGCGAACAACGCCGAGTTCTTGAGATCGAGACTGTAATTTTCCTTGAAGAAGCTCGGCAGCCAGCCGAGGAACATCCACAGGGTCCAGCCGTAGCAGAAATACGTGATGCTCACCGGCAGCATGCGCCGGGTCAGCGCGCCCCACGGCACATTCTGCTTCGCGCCGACCTTGCGCGGTGCGGGCAGCGTGTCGAGCTCCGCCTGCGTGATCGCCGAGTGTTCGGACGGGTCGTCGCGGAAATACAGGTACCAGATCGCGACCCAGATGAAGCTCACACCGCCCAGGATCACGAAGCTGGTGCGCCAGCCGAAATGGTAGATCAGGAAGGCGACAATCGGGGGCGCGACCGCGTTGCCGAGCCGCGCGAAGGCGTGGGTGATGCCCTGCGCGAAGCCGCGCCGGCCCGGGGCCGTCCAGTTCTGCATCGCCCGCGTCGCAGTTGGGAAGGTCGCGCCCTCGCCGAAGCCGAGCAGGACCCGGGCGAGGAACAGGCTCACCAATCCCCCGACCATCCCGGTCAGGATCGTGGCCATGGCCCAGATCAAGCCGCAGACCAGCAGCGTCCGCCGGGCGCCGAACTTGTCGCCGACCGACCCGCCGATCACCTGGAAGATCGCGTAGGGGTAGGCGAAGGCCGACAGGATCAGGCCAAAATCGGTCTTCGACATGCCGAAATCGCGGATGATCTCGGCGCCTGCCGTGGCGATGTTCACCCGATCCAGATAGGTGATGAAATACATCACACAGAGCAGGCCGAGCACGCCATTCGTGGCGCTTACGCGCTTCGCCATCGACCGTTCCTTCCCATCGGGGCGCTGCCGCTTCCGGCCGCCTGGCGCCTCAACCTGCGGTTGGGCGCTCTCTCGTAATGCATTATTCAAACGCTTCGAGAGGCGAATGGCAACCGGGAATTACGCCTTGTCCGGGAATTGACGATGGGTGCTTCAATGGAAACGGGGGCCGCAAGGGCCCCCGTTCCAGGTTGGTCGATCGTGGCGGCCGGCTCAGGCGGTGGCGGGCTGCAGCGGTCCGGATGCTTCGGCAGGCGCCATACCGAGCGCCTTTCCGCGCGGCCCGACCCAGCGGCCGACCCATTTGCGCTGCCAGAGGGCAAGGCATCCCAGCACGATCGCCGTGAACGCTGCGTAGCCGATGAAGCCGTATGAGAACGACCCGGTATATTGCTTCGAGAGGCCCATGACGTTCGGCAGGATCGCGCCGCCCAGCGCCCCGACCTCGCCGATCATCGAACCGGCGACCGCGGTGTTGTTGGGCCAGCGCAGGGGCACAAGCTGGAACAGCGCGCCGTTGCCGGCGCCGAGCGCGGCGAAGCACAGCATGAACAGGATCGTCGTGAGCACGAGAGACGGCGTCGCGGTGAGCGACAGGAAGGTCGCGATGGCTGCGAGCAGCACCACCGACAGGACCGCAATCCCGCCCATCCGGTCGGCGAAGTAACCGCCGACGATCCGAATCCCCGAGCCCATGAAGGCGGCCAGCATGGTCAGCCGCCCAGCCTCGACCTTCGTCACGGCGAACTGCTCGTAGAAGAAGGTCGGCAGAAAGTTCGACAGGCCGACGAAGCCACCGAAGGTGATCACGTAAATCAGCGAGAACGCCCAACCGTCCTTGGTGAACAGGCAGGAGATATGCTCCTTGAACGACTGGTGCTCGGTATCCGGCGGCTCCTTGGCGAGCACGATCATGACGACCAGCGGCAGCAGCATGACGAGGCCCGCGAAGGCGTAGGTCGTCTGCCATCCATAGGCCTGCGCCAGCGGCGGGGCGAACAGCACGGCCAGCACGGTCCCGGAATTGCCGGCGCCCGCAATGCCCATGGCAAGGCCCTTGTGCTCCGGCGGGAACCAGCCCGAGCCCAACGACAGGGCCACGCCGAAGGACGCACCGGCGATGCCGAGCAGCACGCCCATCGCCAGAACGTCGTTGTAGGAGGACACGAAGAGATAGCCGTAAGCCATCGCCAGCATGATCACGCTCATCTCAGTGATCGCGGCGTTCTTGCGGCCGATATACTGGGCCAGGATCCCGAGGGGGAAGCGCATCAGAGCACCCGCGAGGATCGGCAGCGAGATCATGAAGCCGGTCTGCGCCGGGGTCAGCTTGTAGGTCTCGGTGATGAACGGGCCCATGGCGCCGTTCAGGACCCAGATCGCGAAGCAGAAATCGAAGTAGAGGAACGCCGCGAACAGAGTTGGGGGGTGCCCCGACTTCATCACCGTCTTGAAGCTGGCCATAGGGGTGCTCGTCTATAGTGGGCAAACCGCAACGCGGTCGCTCATGCCGGGGGATCCGGACTCACACCGTCCGCTATTTGGAGCGTCGTTGCTCCGCGGCCGCAACAGGCGCGGCTTCCTCGGCAATGCAGCAAGTGTGCCAGATCGCACGTTGCGGCAGTTGCGACCTCGGGAGGCAGGACGTCTGCATGCCGATCGCTATCCGAGCGTGCCGGTGCCGCTCGCGAAGGCAGAGCTGCCGAGTAAACGGGCGCCGTACCACGATCGTGGACCGACCATGCCGGATCTTGCGCAGGCTTCCCTGATCGCCGGTCTTGGGTCCGTCAGCTCAGAACGCGATCACCGTAGCGGCACAACGGCAACACCGCCCCGGAGAAGAGCATTGCGGACTGCCCGACACCGGCTACGCAACTTGGCGGCGACACCGGATATTTGCTAAGTCCCGGACTGAGCTGGGCCACGTATTCGTGCCAGCCCGCTCGATCGCGCGCCGCCACGCCTCGCGGTGTCGCCATCTAAGGAAATCGTTGCATGTCCGCCCCGATCCGCCGCCTTTGTCTGGCCGGCCTTGCCGCCCTCGCGTTGACCGCGACCGCTCATGCCCAGGGTCGCGGCCCAGTCGCCGAATCCGGCATCGACGGCTTCGGCGATGACGGGCAACTCTATCAGGATCAGAACGGCGCGCTCTATGTGCGGCGCGGCGGCCGTTACCTGCCGTATACCGGACGCACGGACATCGTTCGCCCGGCGCCAACGGCTCCGGCCGCACCGCCCCCGGCGGCCGGTCTTGAGGCAGACCCGACCCAGCCGGCCCGGCCCGGCAGCGCCGCGGGTGCTCCGGGGCTTTCGCCCCTCGAAGCCGCGAAGGCCAAGGCCGTTCTGCGAGCCCCGGACAACGAGCCGATCGATTACGCGAAGGCTTACGGGCCGGTCACGGACGACGTGTTCCCGGTTCAGGCTTTCAACTACAAGAAGATGAACCCGGCGTTCCTGCGCCAGGAGATCGCCTATAACGGCCCGTACGAGCCCGGGACGATCATCGTCGATCCGCGGGCGCACCAGCTGACCCTGGTCCAGGAGAATGGCCGGGCGCGCCGCTACGGCGTCGGCGTCGGCAAGCAGGGCTTCTCGTGGTCCGGCAACGCGACGGTCAACTCCAAGCAGGCTTGGCCGGACTGGTACCCGCCGAAGGAGATGATCGCCCGCAGCCCCAAGCTGGCGAGCGAAGTCGACAAGCTTCAGAGCGGCCTCGGCGTCGCCGGCGGCCTGCGCAACCCGCTCGGGGCCCGCGCCATGTACCTTTGGCAGGGCAACAAGGACACGCTGTTCCGCATCCACGGCACTCTCGAGCCGTTCTCGATCGGAAAGAGCGTGTCGTCGGGCTGCATCCGGATGATCAATCAGGACGCGATCGACCTGTTCAGCCGCGTCACGGTCGGCAGCAAAGTGGTGGTGCTGAACTGATCCCGCTGTGATTCTGGGCGGCGATGATCGGCGCCTCAGAACAGGCCGCGCCGATGCTCGCCGAGGATCCGGCGGACGGTGCCGGCCTCGGAGCGGTAGACGACGGTCTCGGTCTGGATCCGGTCCGGCCGGAAGCGGACGCCCCGTAGCAACGCGCCATCGGTGACGCCGGTGGCCGCCACGATCACGTCGCCGCTCGCCAGATCGGTCAGATCGTATTTCCGATCGAGATCCGAAATTCCCATCTCGGCGGCCCGGCGGCGCCGTTCGGCCGTGTCTAGGATCAGCCGTCCCTGCATCTGGCCACCGATGCAGCGCATCGCCGCGGCGGCCAGCACGCCCTCGGGCGCCGCGCCGATCCCGAGATAGAGATCGATGCCGGTCTCTTCTGAGCTCGCCGTGAAGATGATGCCGGCGATATCGCCATCCGAGATCAGGCGGACAGCGGCTCCGGCTTCCCGCACCTCAGCCACGAGCGCCGCGTGACGGGGCCGGTCCAGGATCAGCGCGGTGATCTGCCGGGGATCGACCCCCTTGGCACGCGCGAGCGCACGGACATTGTCGGTGGGGCTGGCATCGAGATCGACCAGGCCGGCCGGATAACCCGAACCGATGGCGATCTTCTGCATGTAGACATCGGGGGCCGCCAGCAGGGAGCCGCGTTCCGCCATCGCCATGACGGCGATCGCCCCGGGCATATCCTTGGCGCAGAGCGTCGTGCCTTCGAGGGGATCGACGGCGATGTCCACCTCGGGCCCCTCCCCGCGGCCGAGTTGCTCGCCGATGAACAGCATCGGCGCCTGATCGCGCTCGCCCTCCCCGATCACCACGGTGCCCCGGACGGGAAGACTGTTGAGTTCGTCGCGCATGGCATCGACCGCCGCCTGATCGGCGGCTTTCTCGTCACCCTTTCCGCGCAGGCGCGCCGCCGCGATGGCGGCGCGCTCGGTCACCCGGGCGAGTTCCAGGGCGAGCATGCGCGGCACCCCGCGGGACGCGGGCATCTGAGTGTCGGCCATCGTTTCCTGCCTTTGTCCGGGTCCGATCTGTGTCGGATCCCGATCTAAACGCCGTCGGGCGAGCGACGTTCAGCCTAAGCTGCGTTTCGGGCGGGCCCATAAACTACATTACGTCGGCGCATTCGCGCATCGGATCGTTTTGCAGGTCTTGCCGATCTTTATCGATAGGCCATCAGCCTCGCGGGGGCGACGATCGTAACGGTGCGCCGGTCCGTTACTCGCGCTCGATCCGGATCACCTGTGGCGGCTCGGCCAGCAGCCCGTCCGCGTCGATGGCCTCCAGCGCGGCGCGGATGCTGCCTTCCGTGGCCGCGTAGGTGATCAACACCAGCGGAACCGGCCGTCCCGAGCGGCCACGCGGATCGGAACCGCCACCCTCGGTGCGGCGCTGCAGGATGCTCTCCAGCGAGATCTCGCGCTCGGCCATCCGCTGCGCGACGCCGGCCGCGACGCCCGGCCGGTCGTGGACCGTGAGCCGGATGTAGTAACCACCCTCGTGACGCTGCATCTCGACGCGCTCGCTCGCGCGCATCGCGGCGGCGGGAATGCCGAAGGTCGGCCGCACGATGCCGCGCGCCACATCGGCGATGTCGGCCAAGACCGCCGAAGCCGTCGCCTCGCCGCCGGCGCCCGGCCCAATCAGGGTGAGTTCGCCGACCGCATCGGCATCGACGGTGACCGCGTTGGTGACGCCCATGACCTGGGCGATGGCCGAGGATTTCGGCACCATGGTGGGATGTACGCGCTGCTCGATTCCGGCCTCGGTCGCTTGCGCGACGCCGAGCAGCTTGATCCGGTAGCCGAGCTCGTCGGCCATGCGCAGGTCGAGGGGCTGCACGCGGGAAATCCCCTCCACCGACACGCCCTCCGCGTCGATGGCGGTGCCGAAGGTGAGGCTCGTCAGGATCGCGAGCTTGTGGGCGGTGTCGAAGCCTTCGACGTCGAAGGTCGGATCCGCCTCCGCGTAGCCCAGCGCCTGCGCATCCTTGAGGCAGGCCTCGAAGGTCAGGCCCTCGCGCTCCATCCGGCTGAGAATGTAGTTGCAGGTGCCATTGAGGATCCCGTAGACGCGCGACACCGCATTGCCGGGCAGACCCTCGCGCAGCGTCTTGATCACCGGGATGCCCCCGGCGACCGCCGCCTCGTAGGCCAGGGCGACGCCACGCCCCTCGGCCAGAGCCGCGAGCGCCGCACCGTGACGGGCGAGCAGCGCCTTGTTGGCGGTCACCACCGGCTTGCCGGATTCGAGGGCCGCTTCCACGACGGCCTTGGCGGCGCCCTCGGCCCCGCCGATCAGCTCGACGACGACGTCCACGTTGCCGGACTTTGCCAGGGCGACGGGATCGTCGAACCACTCGATGCCGGCCAGATCGAGGCCGCGGTCACGGCTCCTGTCGCGCGATGAGACCGCGGTGACCCGCAGGTCGAGCCCCGCCGCGGCCAAGGTCGTCCGGCGGCGTTCCACCATCCGGACCACGGACGCACCGACGGTGCCGAGCCCGGCGATCCCGAGGCGAAAACTCACTGGCATGACCCCTTCCGTGCCCGGACCCCCGCGAGGAACCGGGCGCCCGATGCGGCGCACTTCTGCAAGAAATCCGGCCGCGCCGCAAGGAAACCGCCTGCATGGCGGGCGCAGTTCAACCGACGGTCTGGCGATGCCGGATGGCCGTCGCCACCAGGGCGTACAGCACGGCGGCATTCAGCAGATGCCACAGCGCGTGGGTTCCGATCGGTAGGAACGTGCAGGCGGATCGGTCGAGGGTCCGCGCGGTGAGCGAGACCAGGAACAGCACGCCGATCCCGGCGAGTCGCCGTCCGGTGCCGGTGATGCGCTCCTCCGGCCGTCCGATGGTCGCGGCAGCCATCCCGAACAGCGCCAGCAGAGCGGGCAGGTAATCGATCGAGCCATTGCTCATAACCGCCACGTCGCGTCCGGTCAGACTATTGAGGACGGGCGTCAGGCTGAGGCCGATCAGGGCGAACGCCGCGGTCATGCCAGCGACCGCAATCGGGGGAACCCGCAGGTACCGCAGGAGGGCGAGCGCGAGATACGCGTAGATGAACAGAGCGATCGGAATCACGTCGGCGAGCATCGACCAAAAGACCGCCAGCGTGTGGAACAGGAACGAGCCAATTCCGACAATCGCAACGAGGCCGGACAGGGCCAGTCCGGCGCGATCCGGCGGGGCGGTTCGTGCCGCGCGGCGTGCTCCTGCTGCGGCGGCAATCAGGAAGGCCGCGTTCGACAGGGCGTTGACCGGCTCGGCCCAGAACTCGCCGCCGGTCCGCTCGCAATAGGCCCGTACGGGTTCGAACCAATCCATCCGGCAACCTCGGAATGCTCGGTTTGCCAAGAGACCAGCACCGCGGCGGGTACGGATTGCGAATCTGGCACCGAGCCGGCCTTGCCAGCGCGCCGCGAAGCGCGGATGACGGCCATGCGGCGATCGGATGCGAGGCGATGCGGATCACGACCTGGAACGTCAATTCGATCAAGCAGCGGCTGCCCCACCTGCTGGCGTTCCTCGACGAGGCCAAGCCCGACGTGGTCTGCCTGCAGGAGCTGAAGTGCCAGGACGACGCGTTTCCCCGCGCCGAGGTCGAGGGCGCCGGCTACGCGGTCGAGACGCTGGGCCAGAAAGCCTATAACGGCGTCGCCCTGCTGGTCCGCGCGCCGCTGGCGATGAGCGAGATCCGGCGCGGTCTCCCCGGCGATACCGAGGACGAGCAGGCCCGTTATATCGAGACGTTGATCTCCGGGGCCGACACGCGGCCCGTCCGCGTCGCCTCGATCTATCTGCCGAATGGCAATCCGGTGGACAGCGCGAAATACCCCTACAAGCTCGCCTTCCTGGAGCGCTTGCGGCTTCATGCACGCGCGCTGATGCAGGACGAGAATGCAGTGGTGCTGGCGGGCGACTACAACGTCATCCCCGATACCGCCGACGCCGCCGATCCGGAGGCGTGGCGTTCGGATGCGCTGTTCCTGCCGCAGAGCCGCATGGCGTTCCGGGCGCTTCTCGCCGAGGGCTACACCGACGGCCTCCGGGCCTGCGACCCGCGCGCCGGGCTCTACACGTTCTGGGACTATCAGGCCGGATGCTGGCAGCGGAACGCCGGCATCCGGATCGACCACCTACTGCTCTCGCCCCAGGCCGCCGATCGCTTGGTCTCGGCCTCGGTGCAGAAGCACCTGCGCGGGCTCGACAAGCCGTCGGACCATGTACCGGTCACAGCCGAATTGTCGGCAGGCTGACACGACGCCCTATGTAAGCGGTGGGTCGCGGCGCTGGAGCGGCTGCGTTCACCAGCATGGGAGTAACTCTTGATCGTCTACGGTACCGGTTATTCGCCCTACGTCCGCAAGGTTTTGGTCTCGCTGGTCGAGAAAGGTGTGACGTACGAGCACAAGCCCTTGATGTTTCACGACCCCGATCAGGGCTTTCAGGCATGCAGCCCCCTCGGGAAGATACCAGCCATCGAGGATGACGGATTCCAACTCGCCGATTCCTCGGCCATCCTCTGGTATCTGGAGCGCAAGCACCCCAGCCCGGCTCTGGTCCCGACCGATCCGAAAGCGCTTGGCCGCGCTGTCTGGTTCGACAAGTTCGGTGACACCGAACTGTTCGGCAAGCTGATCGTGCCGTTCGTCGAGCGGGTGCTCAAGCCCAACATGAAGAAGCAGCCCACCGACGAGGCCGCGGTCACCAAGGCGCTCGACACGGATCTGCCGCCGCTCTTCGACTATCTGGAGGGTGAGATTTCCGGACCGTATCTGGCCGGGGATGCTTTCAGCATCGCCGACATCTCGATCGCGACCGGGTTTTACAACTTCCACCTGGCTCAGGCGCGGGTCGATTCGAGCCGTTGGCCAAAACTCGCGGCCTATGTCGAAGCCACGCTGGCGCGGCCCTCGTTCCAGGTCGCCATGGAGGCGCGGAAGGGCTGAGGTCTAAGACGAAGCCGGCGGCCTTTAGCGCCGCCGGCGGATCGAACCCACGGTCTGGAGCTGGGTCTGCGCCTCGGCGCGGTCGTCCTCGGCAGCGGCGGCCCAATTCTTGTCGAAGAGCGCGACGATCCAGTCGTCCTTGCGGCCCTCCGCCCCCTCCCGGGCCAAAGACAGCCACATCAGCCCCTTCACGCGTTGGATCGGCACCCCGCCGAGACCGTTGATCAACATGTCGCCGAGCAGTGCCTGGGCGGGATGATGCCCCTTCTCGGCGGCGAGGTTGAACCAGCGCGCTGCCTGCCGGGGATCCGACTCGACGCCGGTGCCGTCGAGGTAGAGCCGGGCCAGATTGTACTGCGCGTTGGGGTCGCCGTAGTAGGACGCCGCGTAGTTGAACATGTCGTAGGCGCGCTCGGGATTGGGGCGCACGTAGGTGCCCTTGATCCCCTCCAGGAAGTAGGTGCCGAGCGCCGTGAACGCGCTGCCGAGCACCGCGGAGTTCTGCGGATCGGGCCCGTCATCGGTGCTGGCATCGGCGATCCGGGAAAAGAACTCGAACGCCTTCAGGTCGTCGTGGGGCACGCCGTCACCGTCGGCGTACATCCGGCCGAGCTTCCACAGGGCCAAAGCGTGACCCTGACCGGCGGCATATTCGAGCGCCCGGGCGGCACCCTGCTTGTCGCCGGCATTGTACTCGCGCATCCCGGCGCGGAGCGCGTCCTTGGCCGAGCGATAGGCCTTGTCGGCCACCGGCACCGGGATGGGTGTCCGGATGTTGGCGTCGAGGGCGCGCGGCGCATCGGTCGGCATGGCCAGCAGAACCAGGGCCCAGCCGGCAAGCGCAGCTTTTCCGACAATCCGGAACCGACTGGGATCGGCCCCGGCCGGCGTCCTGCGCCGGCTGAGGTCAGTCCTAGACGTCCGCATAGCTCTGCGTCTCCTTGGCACCCCCTGGGTGCGTGACGGCGCCGTAGAGCGCCGGGCCGACGCCCTGCGCGTATTTCCAGAGATAGCCGGAGGTCGCGGTGTTGCCCCGGGGCGTCCAAACCTTGCGCCGTTCGGCCAACTCCTCGTCCGACAGGGCGACGTCGAGCGTGCCCTGGATCGCGTCGAGGGTGATGATGTCGCCGTCCCGGATCAGCCCGATCGGGCCACCCACGGCGGCTTCCGGCCCGACATGGCCGACGCAGAAACCGCGGGTCGCGCCCGAGAAACGACCGTCCGTGATCAGCGCGACCTTGTCGCCCATGCCCTGGCCGTAGAGGGCCGCGGTGGTTGACAGCATCTCGCGCATGCCGGGGCCACCACGCGGGCCCTCGTAGCGGATGACCAGAACCTCGCCTTCCTTGTAGGTGCGGGACTGGACGGCCTCGAAGCAGGCCTCCTCGCCGTCGAACACCCGGGCCGGACCGGTGAAAACCTGCTTCTCGGCCGCCATGCCGGCGACCTTCACGATTGCGCCCTCGGGAGCGAGGTTGCCCTTAAGGCCGACGACGCCGCCGGTGGGGGTGATCGGACGGTTGGCCGGATAGACCACGTCCTGATCCGGGTTCCAGGTCACCCGGTCCATGTTCTCCGCAATGGTGCGGCCGGTCACCGTGAGGCAGTCGCCGTGCATGAAGCCGTGATCGAGCAGCGTCTTCATCAGGAGCGGAATGCCGCCGACCTCGAACATGTCCTTGGCGACGTAGCGCCCGCCCGGCTTCAGATCCGCGATGTACGGCGTGCGCCGGAAAATTTCCGCCACGTCGAACAGCGTGAACTCGATGCCGCATTCGTGCGCGATTGCCGGCAGATGCAGGGCCGCATTGGTCGAACCGCCGGAGGCGGCGACCACGGTGGCGGCGTTCTCCAGGGCCTTGCGGGTGACGATGTCGCGGGGGCGGATCTGCTTGGCGAGCAACTCCATCACCTTCTCGCCGGCCGTGGCGCAGAACTTGTCGCGGATCTCGTAGGGCGCCGGCGCGCCGGCCGAGTAGGGCAGCGCGAGGCCGATCGCCTCGGAAACGGTCGCCATGGTGTTGGCGGTGAACTGCGCGCCGCAGGCGCCGGCCGAGGGGCAGGCGACCTGCTCCAACTCGTCGAGATCCTCCAGGCTCATGTCGCCGACCGCGACCTTACCGACCGCCTCGAACAGGTCTTGGACGGTGACGGGCTTACCGCGGAACGAGCCGGGCAGGATCGAGCCGCCATAGATGAAGATCGACGGCACGTTGAGGCGCACCATCGCCATCATCATGCCGGGCAGCGACTTGTCGCAGCCGGCCAAGCCGACCAGCGCGTCGTAGGCGTGGCCGCGCATGGTCAGCTCGACCGAATCGGCGATGACCTCGCGGGACGGCAGCGAAGCGCGCATGCCGCCATGGCCCATGGCGATGCCGTCGGTCACCGTGATGGTGCAGAACTCGCGCGGCGTCCCGTGCGCGGCGGCGACACCCTTCTTCACCGCCTGCGCCTGGCGCATCAGCGAAATGTTGCAGGGCGCGGCCTCGTTCCAGCAGGAGGCGACACCGACCAGCGGCTGATGGATCTGCTCGCGGGTCAGCCCCATGGCGTAGAGATACGAGCGGTGGGGAGCGCGGTCCGGCCCCTCGGTCACGTGGCGGCTCGGCAGCTTCGACTTGTCGTTCAAACGCGTCACCATGAACCCGGACAAAGCCTTCGCACCACCGATCCCGAGCGGGTGCGAAGGACCGCGGCACGTCGCCATCTGCGATGCGCCGGAACCGTCATCCGCGTGCTCGGAAAACCTCGTTCGTTAACGGTAAAGCGTTGTCGAAATTGCCGTTTACCGCAGATGTTGAGGTGGGCCCGGACTATGGCGGGATCGCGGCGTTTACGGGCAGGTCTCGGGGCGGATCCGGGATCGTTTTACGGTGTTGCGACCCCGCCACAGCCACGCTTCGGCGCTTTCCGCGGACCGGTGATAGGTTGAAGATTCAACCCATTCGGCAAATAGATTGCCGCAGCGCTCTGAATGATAGCGCCCGTCGGGGTGCTGTATCATCGTTCATCAAAGCATAAATCTAGAAAATCTTGCGCTATACCAAACTGTTTGTACTGAATAATTATTTTCTTAATATTTGATGATCTCGATAATATAATGATTCGTGGTGGATTGCTTGCACAAATCTGCGGAGAGATAGGTTGAGTTTGGGCGCGGCGGAGGCGCGCTCGGCGAACCGCCGGTAGTGAAGACGGTTCCGGCCTTCGCCGTACGCAGCATGCCCGAAAGGGCTTCGGACTCCCCGATCGCAGAGGCGGCGGAGTCCGAGACCGTCAGACGTTCCGTGGTTTTCAGGCCGTCAGGCCGCTCCGGCATGCGGCGCCGGGATCTCGGTCGAGATCGCCTCCACGGTGCGGGGCATCGGGCTACCCTGCCCGTCCGTGCGCTGGATCCGAACCTGCTGGTTCACCGGCTGCATGTTACCGAACGGCGTTGAGAACGCGATCTCGGCGGCATCACGACCGACGCCGATCCGCACCAGCCCGTCTAGGTCGGCCTGCCGGGTGGCGTCGAACAGCCACCAGCGGCCGTCGAGATAGGCCTCGAACACCGCGTGGAAATCGCTCGGCACGAGGCCGTGGGCATAGCAGCTTACGAATCGGGCGGGAATGCCCAACGCCCGGCAGAAGGCAGTGCCGATATGCGCGAAATCGCGGCACACGCCGGCGCGCTTGAGCAGCGACTCATCCGCCGTGGTTTCCCCGTCGCTGGTGCCGGGCTGATAGGTGATGTGATCGTGAATCCAGTTGCAGATCTGGTTCACACGAGAATGCCCCTTCGGCAGGGCGCCGAACTCGGCCAGGGCATAGGGCGTCAGCCGGTCCGAGGAGACGAAGCGGCTCGGCAGCAGAAAGGGCAGGATGTCGAGGGGCAACTGCCCGATCGGCGTCTCTTTGATGGTGGCGGGATCGGCCCGGTGCACCGTGAGATCGACTTCAGCGTTGTATTCCAGCGCGAACTGGCCGGTGGGGACATTCACCGCCAGGTAGCGGTTCAGCATGTCGGGCGTCGTGTAGATGTCGCGCTTCAAGTTGGGCGTCAGGACCAGGCTCTCGCTCAGGATCTCGACGCTCTTCAACTTGGCCACCTCCAGATTGAAGATGAAGGTCGTATCCGAGAGGATGTTGTAGGATAGGCTGCAACCAAGCGTGTAGCGCATCGGATTTCCTTGCCGGGCGACGCCCTTTTCGCCGTCCAAGCAAGGGGCGCGCCCGATTGCCGGTTCCGGCTCAGGCCGTTTTCGGCTGCATCACCACGGTGAGCGAGCGCACACCCTGCGCCCCGTGGATGAGTACGCCCTCGATGTCAGCGGTCGCCGACGGGCCGGTGTGCAGAACCGCGTAGGCCGAATGGCCGAACTCCCGCCGACGATAGGCCGCCTGGACGTTGGGCAGGATGTCGGCCGGGTCGAGTAGCACCACGAGGTGTTGGGCGAGGTAAGCCACGGCGTTGACGATCAGCTGGTCTTCCGTGAACAGCACCGAGCCCGTCTCGGCGATACCGAACACCGCGCGGACCACCGCCACGTCGACATCCTCGACCTCCTGCGGGTAGCGTATGCTGCGCAGGTCGCGGTTGCCGGTCAGCTCCGGGACTGCCGAGGCGATGACCTTCGCGCCGTCGAGCCGCTCCCGCACGCCCGCGAAGATGTCACCGGCCTGGGGCTCGGCCACCCGGCCGCCCATGCGCTTCAGCCGCTCTCCGAACTCGGCCACCAGATCGTCACCGACCAGCGGCGCGAATAGCGGCAGCTCGGGCAGCGGGAAATCGCCGGACGGCCGGTTCCGGCGGATCTCGGCCAGGATCGCGTCGCGGGCGCTCATCGACCCGTGTCCTTCATGCGGTTCTGCTTGTACCACGCGTGGAAGGTCTGGCGCGGCGCCTCGGGCATCTCGCGCTTCTTCCCCCAGGTGTTGAGCGGATTGTAGACCGCGAAACGCGGCAGCACCTTGAGCGCTGAATCGGCTGCGCCGATTGCGGCCCGATAGGCGGCTGGACGCGACAGGACTGCACCCGCCGCCTTCATCATGCCCTGCTTGAGCGCCGGGATCTGGTGCTCCTCGACCAGCACCTTGCGCCACGCGAAGATCTGCTCGTGGATGTTGATCTTCACCGGGCAGACGTTGGTGCAGGAGCCGTTCATCGTCGAGGAGAACGGCAGCGTCGAGTATTTCCGCTTGTTGAAGGTCGGGTCGATGATCAGCCCGATCGGCCCGGAATAGGTCGCCCCGTAGGAAAGCCCACCCGAGCGCCGGTAGACCGGGCAGGTGTTCATGCAGGCGCCGCAGCGGATGCATTTCAGGGAGGTCCAGAACTCCTCCAGGCCGAGGCGCTCAGAGCGGCCGTTATCGACCAGCACCATGTGCATCTCTGTGCCCTTGCGGGGCGCGCGGAAATGCGAGGTGTACTGGGTGATCGGCGAACCCAGAGCCGAGCGCGACAGCAGGCGGATGAACACGCCGAGATGCTCGACCTTCGGGATGATCTTCTCGATGCCGATCGAGTGGATCTGCAGCGGCGGCACATTGCCCGACAGGTCGGCATTGCCCTCGTTGGTGCAGGTGACGACCGAGCCGGTCTCCGCGATGGCGAAGTTGCAGCCGGTCATGCCGGCATCGGCCTGCAGGATGTAGGGCCGGGTCGTCTCGCGCTGGCTCTCGGCGAGGTAATGGGCGTCGTCGTTGTCCGGATCGGTGCCGAGGGTCTTGGCGAAGACTTCGGCCACATCCATCCGGGTCTTGTGGACCGCCGGGGCGACGACGTGGCTCGGCTCCTCGTTGTCGAGCTGCTGGATACGCTCGCCAAGATCGGTCTCGATCACCTCGATGCCGTTGGCGTCCATGTGATGGCGGAAGCCGCACTCCTCGGTGAGCATCGACTTCGACTTCACCAGCGTCTTGGCGCCGTGGCTCTTCAGAATTTCCAGGACGATCCGGTTGTGGTCCGCCCCGTCCTTGGCCCAGTGAACGTGGACGCCGTTTGCCTTCGCGGCTGCCTCGAACTGCTCGAGATACTGGTCGAGGTGGCTTAGCGTGTGCGTCTTGATCTGCGAGGCGAGTTCGCGCAGCTCCTCCCATTCGGGGATGCCGTGCGCGGAGGTATCGCGCTTCTTGCGCAGGTCCCAGAGGCGCTCGTCATGGGCGGCCTGGTGAAGGGGGGCGGCGAGGAAGCGCTCGGCTGCCTCGGCTTGATCGATCGGCCGGTTGCCGCGGATTTTGGCGCCACGGGGCTGCGGCTCGCGCACCTGCGGGGCGCGGATCGGCTTCGAGGCGGCCTCGGCGTGCTGAAGCCGGGTGCCGTCCTGCGCGCGCTCGCTCTCGTCGTCACGGGCCCGAACTTCCGGGTGAATGACGCCCTCGCGCTCGCGGGGATTGAGATCCTCGACGCTCATGCGGCGGCTCCGTTCATCACCTGCGCGATGTGGATGTATTTGAGCGGCAACCCCAGGCGTTCGGCGCAGCCCTTCTGGTGCATCAGGCAGGAGGAGTCGGCGGAGACGACGTATTCGGCCCCGGCCCGGTTCTGATCGGCAACCTTGTCGTAGCCCATCTTGGCCGAGACCGCCGGTTCGAACACCGAGAAGGTCCCGCCGAAGCCGCAGCACTCGTCCGGCCGGGCGAGGTCCACCAGCTCGACGCCGTTCACGAGGCGCAGCAGGTCGAGGGGCTTCGAATAATAGGGCTTCACCAGCTCGCTGGGCCGGGCGTGGTGGATGCCGCGCAGGGCGTTGCAGTTGGTGTGGTAGGCGACCTTGTGCGGGAAGTTCGCCCAGGGCAGTGCCTCGACCTTCAGCACGTCGTGCATGAACTCGACCAGCTCGTAGGTGCTGGCGCGGACGTGGCGGACCTCGTCGGTCTGCGGGATCGCGGTCAGGTGCTCACGCACCTGATGAACGCAGGAGCCCGACGGCGCCACCACGTAATCGAAGCCCGAAAAATTCTTGACGAACAGGGCCTCGGTGGCGGCGGCTTCCGCGTGGCAGCCGGTGTTGGTCATCGGCTGGCCGCAGCAGGTCTGGTCGAACGGATACTCAACCGTGCAGCCGAGCCGCTCCAGCAGCTCCAGGGTGGCGATCCCAACCTCCGGCTCGAAGGCATCGACGTAGCACGGCACGAACAGGCCGACCCGCATGGTCCGGCACCCCCCTGGATCGCCGCTCCGTCGACCTGGAACGGTTCGAGACTGATCGTCAGGGTCTATCGGATGAGGTTGGTCTTGGCGAGATCGAGAACCGCGTCACCGCGTCCATCCATCACGGCCCGCAGGACATAAAGGCTAAATCCTTTCACCTGCTGCCCGTCGATCTTGGGCGGCATCGACAATTCGTTGCGGGCCGTGCGTACGTCGAGGAGCGAGGGGCCGTCGAAGGCCAGGAACTCGCGCATGGCGCCGGGCAACTCGGCGGGATCCTCGACCCGCAGGGCGAAGATGCCGGCCGCCCGCGACATTGCTGCAAAATCCGGATTGTCGAGGGCGACGCCGGTCTCGAGGTAGCCGGCCGCCTTCATCTCCAGCTCGACGAAGCCCAGCGTGCCGTTGTTGAACACCACGACCTTCAGCGGCAGCCGGTGCTGCCGCAACGTCAAAAAGTCGCCCATCAGCATGGCGAAGCCGCCGTCGCCGCACAGTGCGATCACCTGCCGGTCGGGCTGGCACGCCTGCGCGCCGATGCCCTGCGACAGCGCATTGGCCATGGAGCCGTGGACCCAGGAGCCGAGGAGCCGGCGCCGCCCGTTCATGGCGAGATAGCGCGCTGCCCAAATCGTCGGTGTGCCGACATCGGCGGTGAAGATCGCGTCGTCGGACGCCGCCTCGCTGATCGTGCGGGCGAGGTATTGCGGGTGCAGCGGACCACCGCGCTTGCCGGTGGCCAGCTCATCGAGCCCGGTGCGCGCCTTGGCGTAGTGCTTCAGGCTGGCCTCCAGGAAGGATCGGTCGGTTTTGGACCTCAGCCGCGGCAGCAGCGCCCGGAGCGTCGCGCCCACGTCACCGACAAGACCCAGCTCGATGCGACAGCGACGGCCGAGCTCGGTGGGGCGCAGGTCGATCTGCGCGACCTTCGCCTCCTGGGGGTAGAACTGCTTGTAGGGGAAGCCCGTGCCGAGCATCAGCAGCGTGTCGCACGCCATCATGGCGGCGTAGCCCGATGCGTAGCCGATCAGTCCGGTCATGCCGACATCGTAGGGGTTGTCGAACTCCACGAACTCCTTGCCGCCGAGCGCGTGGACGATCGGGCTCTTGAGCGCCTCGGCGAGCTGAAGCAGTTCGGCATGGGCGCCTGCGCAGCCGCGCCCGCACAGCAGCGTGACGCGCTTGCCGGCGTTGAGCAGGGCGGCCAGCGCGTCGAGTTCCGGATCCGCCGGCCGCACCACCGGCTTGGCGGGGATCAGCCCGGCCCGCGGCGCCAGCGCGCGCTTGGGCGCGTCGCGGAGCGCGACATCGCCCGGGATCACGATGATGGCGACGCCGCCCTCCCCGACCGCGGCGCGGATCGCGTTCTCCAGCACGAAGGGCATCTGGGCCGGGTCGGAGACCATCTCGCAATAGTGGCTGCAGTCGCGGAACAGCTCGGTGGGCTTGGTCTCTTGGAAATAGCCCGAGCCGATCTCGGGCGACGGGATGTGGGCGGCGATCGCCAGCACCGGTGTCCGGCTGCGATGGGCATCATAGAGCCCGTTGATCAGGTGCAGGTTGCCGGGCCCGCAGGAGCCGGCGCAGACGGCGAGTTGTCCGGTCACCTGCGCCTCGCCGGCCGCCGCGAAGGCGGCAGCCTCCTCGTGGCGGGTGTGGATCCAGGCGATCCGCCCACGCGCGCGCAGCGCCTCCGTGATCCCGTTCAGGCTGTCGCCGACCACCCCATAGACACGCGCGACACCCGCTTCCTGAAGGGTCTCGGCGACGACGTCCGCGACGTTGCTGATGCGCATGATCCGGCTCCGGGTTTGACCTTGGGCTGGAAAGTGGGACCCGTGCCCCGGAAGTCACCCCAGGCGACGCACCCCGAGCACGCCCCGGGGGACTTTCCAGGGCAACGCGGCCCCTGCGCTTGATTTCCAGCGCCCCAGAGTCGAAGGACGTCTCGAAACGTTCCGAAGAGATCATCCCCATGGAAGAACTGCTCGCCCGCGTGACCGCCCGTACCGGGCTCGATGCCGCGACGGCCCAAACCGCGATCGGCCACATCCTGGCCTTCCTGCAGAAGGAAGGGCCCGAGACCGAGGTGAACCAGCTCTTGGCGGCGCTACCGGGGTCCGAATCGCTGGTCGCCGAATCCAACGCCGGCGAGACCAGCGGCGGCGGTCTGATGGGCATGCTCGGCGGTATGATGGGCGGCGGCGGCGTCATGGCGCTCGGCCAGAAGCTGATGTCGGCCGGCGTGCCGATGGGCCAGATGCAGCCGCTCGGTCAGGAGCTGTTCGCGTTCGGCCGCGAGAAGGTCGGCGAAGACGCGATGGGGCCGATCCTCGGCTCAATCCCAGGTCTCAACCAGTTCGTCTGATCTAACGCTGCGAGTGCGCAGCCGCACAGCATTCGGGCTCGGCCAGGACGATCGTGAAAAAACAGTTTCCGGGCGAAAGCTTGACGGAACCTGTCACCACGATCCCCGTTATTGGGGAGCGGTCGGAATCGTCGCCTTCTGCGACGTTCGCGACCGCAATCCAACAGGCCGGCCATGCCCGTCTTCGAAGCGAAGAATTTGGACAGTTCGTTCGAGGGCCAAGCCCTCCTCGCCGCGATCCTGCATCCAACACGGGCGGCGCATTCCCGCGCGCTCCGTCACGGCCGCCGTCGCGCCGAGCGCTCGGCCGCCATGGCCGATCCGCTGACCCTGGAGCCGCGTTTCCCGGTCACGGCGGACGGGTTGGTCGCGACGCCCTACCCGTCCCGCTGAAGTCTCGGGCAGCTACCAAGCCTGCGGGGTAACGATCCCCTGCCGGGTTACGACCACCCAGTCCCGCCCACGGCGCTCGACGCCCTCGACCCGGCCAAAGCCTGGCAGGACCTCCCCCGGTCCGATTTCCAGGAGCCGGTGGCGGCGATTTTCCAGAATCGCCATCCCATCATAGACCTCGCGGACCGCCCAGGCGTCGATCACCGGGGGCTTTTCGCTGCCCGAGGCCTTCGGTTTCACGTCGGCCAGCTTGGCATCGGCGAGCTTCGTCTCGACAGCCTTTACGTCCGTGACCTTGGCCTCCACAACCTTGGGCTCGACGGTCTTCGGCTCAAGACTGCGCGTCTCGGCAAGGCTCCCGGTCTGCGTCGGCTCGGCCTTCGTGACCGCAGCGGACCGCCGGTCGATCTGCGCGGCAAGGCTTGCGATCCGCGCGTTCTGCTCGCGCTCGACCTGCTCGAGCCGCTCGCCAAGGGCCGCGTTCTTGGCGGTCAGGTTCTTGTCGAGCTGCGCGAAGCGCTCGCCGAGCGCGCCGCTGCGGCCTGTGGCCTCCTTGCGGGCGGTGTCGGTCGAGGCGCGCAGGTCGGCAAGAATACGATGGAGCTGCGCGATATCGCTGCTGAGACGCGCTGTCTCGGTCCGGCCGGCATCCAGCGTCGTGCTGAGCGCCGCGACAGCGTCGCTCGACAGGCCAGACGATCGGGTCATCGCGATGACGCCACCGCCCAGCAGGGCGCCGAACGCGACGCAGACGCCCGGGATCGCGAGGGCCCGCCGATCGATCCGCGGCAGAGAACGCAGCATCGCCAGCGTCGGCGCGGGGGCTTTCGGCGACTTGGCGGTCTCCGAAGACTTGGCGGCCTCCGGGGCCGTTTCGGCCTGGCCGGTCACAATGGCTTTGAGCAGCTCGTCCGGCGAAACGGCCGGCTTGGTCTCGGTCTTGGTCATCGCCCCCAACTCCGGTGCAGGACGTCACTGCAAGCCTTCGTTAAGGACGTTTGTTTACGAAACCCTTACCGGCCATGAAGAGCCACTGCCGATCGCAACGCGCTCGAGAGTGGCTCCAAAGTCTAGTATAATCGCGCGCTCCTGCGCCGAACCGGGAATCACGTCGGCGGAGAGCGCTCTCGGTCACGCCGCAAGCCCGCGCTTCTTCAGCAGAGGCTCGATGCTCGGCATCCGACCGCGGAATGCCGTGTAGGCCTCGCGCGGGTCGCGCAGGTTGCCGGCGCCGTACACGAAGGTGCGCAGGCGCTTGGCGGTCTCTGGATCGAAGATGTCGCCGGCCTCGCGGAAGGCGTCGAACGCGTCGGCATCCAGTACCTCTGACCAGAGATAGCTGTAGTAGCCGGCTGCGTAGCCGTCGCCCGAGAAGATGTGGGCGAAGTGCGGTGTCCGATGCCGCATGCCGATCTCGGACGGCATGCTGATCCGCCTCAATGCCTCGGTCTCGAAGGCGGGCACGTCCAGCCCGGACTCGCCCTCGGCCGAGAGGTGGAGTGTCATGTCGACGATCGCCGAGGCGGTGTACTCCACCGTGGCGAAACCCTGGTTGAATGTGCGGGCGGCCAGGAGCTTTTGGAGCAGCGCATCCGGCATCGGCGCCCCGGTCTGGTGGTGGCGCGCATGGGTCCGCAGGACTTCCGGCTGCTCCAGCCAATGTTCGTAGAGCTGCGAAGGCAGTTCCACGAAGTCGCGGGCCACGGCGGTGCCGGAGAGCAACGGATAGGTCACGTCCGACAGAAGGCCGTGCAGGGCATGGCCGAATTCGTGGAACAGGGTGCGGGCATCGTCGAACGACAGGAGCGTGCTCTCACCCTCCGGCGCCTTGGCGAAATTCATCACGTTGACGATGATCGGCGTGATCGGCCCGTTCAGCCGCTCCTGCGAGCGGAAGGCGCTCATCCAGGCGCCAGAGCGCTTGGTCGCCCGCGCGAAGTAATCGCCCAGGAACAGCCCGACCTCGGACCCGTCCGGGTTGCCGACCCGCCAGACCCGGACATCCGGGTGATAGCGCGGAACATCGGACAGCTCCTCGAAGGTCAGGCCGAACAGTCGGGAGGCCGTGTCGAAGGCCGCCTGGATCATCCCCTCCAGGGGCAGGTAGGCCTTGATCTCGCTTTCATCGAGATCGTGCTCATCGCGCCGCACCTTCTCGGCGTAGTGGCGCCAATCATGCGCCTGAAGGGTGAAATTGTGACCCTCATCCTGAATCGCCGCCTGGAGCCGGTCGCGCTCGTCGCTCGCCCGCGCCCGGGCCGGGGTCCAGACGTCGCGCAGAAGGCCGGTGGCCGCATCGGGGCTCGCCGCCATCGTGTCGTCGAGGGCGAAATGCGCGAAGCTGTCGAAGCCCAGGAGCCGCGCCCGCTCGGCGCGCACCTGGATGATCTCCGCGGCGATCGCGCGGTTGTCGGTCTCACCGCCGTTCTCACCGCGCCGCGTCCAGGCCGCATGAGCCCGCTCGCGCAGGTCGCGTCGGGTCGAGAACACGAGGAACGGATCGATCAGCGAACGGGACAGGGTGATGACATGGCCATCCAGGCCGCGTTCCTCCGCGGCGCTCCCGGCCGCGGCGCGCAGGAACGGCGGCAGCCCGGCGAGATCGTCCTCGGTCTGCAGCGGAAGCGTGAAGCTGCTCTCGTCGGCCAGGAGGTTCTGGCTGAACTTCGTGCCAAGCTCCGACATCCGAGCCGCAATCTCGGCGATGCGAGCCTTGGCGTCGGGCGCAAGGGTCGCGCCGGACCGGCGGAAGCGGATGCGGTAGCGGTCGAGGACGCGCCGCTCCTCGGGACCCAGTCCCTCGGATTCTGGATCGACGGCCGAGATCCGCGCCCAGAGCTGCGGGTTCAGGTAGATCGCGCTGCCATGGCGGGCGAGCTTCGGCCCGATCTCGCGCTCGATGGCCTGCAGCTCAGGGTTAGTATGGCTGCCGGTCAGGTTGTAAAAGACACCCGCAACTCGATCGAGCGCCTGCCCTGCGCGCTCCATAGCCTCCACGGTGTTGGCGAACGTCGCCGGGGCCGCCTCCCCAGCGATCGCCGCGATCTCGTCGGCATGGGCGGCAAGCGCCGCCTCGAAGGCCGGGCGATAGTGCTCCGGCCGGATCAGCTCGAAGGGCGGGATTCCGTACGGCGTGCTCCAGCGTGCCTCGCGGAAGGGATTGTCCTGCGGCAGGCTCGGGAGCCCGGCTTCAACGGCGTCCGGCATTAAGTCCTCAGTGTCGATCCAGGTGGCGCGGGCCGTCGTCGGGGCGGTTCGGCGTGTCGGTCGCGCATACGATCCGCCAGACAGAATCCTGTTCGGGCGATCCGTCAACCGTGTGATTGATCCGAATGGCCGCTCGCTCGTTTCTGACAGCCAACGCCCACGCTTCGAGCCTCCATGCCGGGACGACATCAGCCGATCCGCCGACTGCCCATGGTCCTGGCATTCGGCGCCCTTGCCCTGGCCGTGTCGGCCGTCGCAAGCCACGCCGCCGAGGCACCGGCGGCTACCGTCCCGATGCCTCCGCCCCTTCCGCCTGAGCGGCCCGAGACCCTGAAGACGCCGCCCGCTCTGGAGGCGCCACCGCCAACGCCGCCAGCCCGTCCGGCCGAGCTGACGCCACCAGCTTCGCCACCGAAGGAGACCGCCGACGCACCAGCTCAGGCAAAGCCTCCAGAGATCGGCAAGCCCGAAATTCCCAATCCGCCGCCGACTCCGCCCGGGCGACCACCGGAACTCTCCGGCGAGGCGGCTCTGGCGCTCAAGGTCACGCCCCCGGACGACACCGCGTGCCGAACCCGTCTCAAGCGGCTCGGCGTCGAATTCGAGCCGCTGCCACCGATCATCGAGGGCCAATGCACGGCGCCTCTGCCGCTGAAGATCGTGCGGCTCCCCGACGGCGTGGCACTGCCGCAGGGAGCGACGCTGACGTGCCGGACGGCCGAGGCGCTGGCACGCTGGGTGACGGAGGTCCAGGTCGAGGCCGAACGGTCGCTGAAGCACGGGCTGACCGGACTGGAACTCGGCGGCTCGTACGTCTGCCGCGGCCAGAACCACGATGTCGATGCCAAGCTGAGCGAGCATGCCTTCGCCAACGCCGCCGACATCATGGCTTTCACCTTCGCGGGCCGCGCCAGCATACCGGTGAAGGCGATGCCGGACGGCTCCGACGAGGCGCGGTTCCTGAGCGCTGTCCGCGGAAAGGCCTGCGGCTTCTTCCGGACGGTTCTGGGGCCAGGCTCGAACGCGGCCCATGCCAACCACTTCCACCTCGACGAGCGCGAGCGGACCGCTGGTCACCGCCTCTGTGAGTAGGACGTGGAACGTTCCGTCAGGCGCAGCATTTCTGCGTGCGAAGCGCCCACGCTTCTGGAGACGGCGATCGCGATGAGCCCGAAATCCTGGCGGCCGGTCCTTGCGGCGCTCCTGGCGACCAGCCTCGCCACGCAGGTCGCGGAGGCGCGCCCAAAGCCGAAGACCGCCGATCAAGTGGCTCCAGCCCCCGCCCTGACCGCGGACGCCATCAATACCGCGACCCTGTCGCCGCAAGCCGGCGAGAAGGCGCCCGCCAAGCGCCAGACCGGAAAGAAGAACGACGAGAAACCCGATCCGTTGATCGTCAAAGCTCAGGTGCTGCTCGATCGCGCCCGCTTCTTTCCCGGCGCCATCGATGGTCTGACCGGCGACAATTACCGGCGTGCGCTTTCGGCATTTGCCGTCGCGCAAGGCCTTCCGGCCACGCAGGCACTGACGCCGGAGGTGTGGGGCAAGCTCCAGGCCACGAGCGATAAGCCGGTGGTGACCGATTATCCGATCACGGAGGCCGATGCCTCGGGACCCTTCCTCGACAAGATCCCGCCCAAGATGGAGCAACAGGCCGATCTGAAGGCGTTGAGCTACACGAATCCACGCGAGATGCTGGCCGAGCGCTTCCACATGAGCCGCGCCCTCGTGACGGCCCTCAACCCCGACAAGCCGCTCGACAAGGCCGGAACCACCATCACGGTCGCGGCCGTCGACCCGATGGGGACCGACAAGCCGAAGGCGAAGGAGCTGCCGCAGGAGCCGAAGGTCGAACGGATCGAGGTGGACAAAACGAGCCGCGATGTGCGTGCCTACGGAGCCGACGACAAGCTGCTCGCCTACTACCCGGCCTCAATCGGCAGTTCCGAGAAGCCGGCGCCGAGCGGCGAGACCAAGGTGAAGGGCGTCGCGTTCGACCCCGACTACACCTACAACCCGAAATACGCGTTTAAGGGTGTCAAAGCGCAGCACAAGTTCACCATCCAGTCCGGCCCGAACAATCCGGTCGGCCTCGTCTGGATCGATCTGGCGATCCCGAGCTACGGCATTCACGGCACGCCGGAACCCGAGAAGGTCGGAAAGACCGAGTCACACGGCTGCATCCGTCTGACCAACTGGAATGCCCGCGATCTCGCAGCCCACGTGGCGCGCGGTGCGAAGGTCACCTTCAAGGACGATTGAGACGCCAAAGCCGCAGCCTCCCGCAGCCGGCAACGAAAATGTATCGGCGGTTAACATTCTGCGCGCGGATAGCCGGGGAACAGCGCGCGAACGCTTGACACGTTGCGCGTTACGGGCGACGCCAAGGACCACCTCGTGAACCGGTCGTCGTAGCGGCGCTGCGCGCTTCGGACGCCGAACACACGGTTCCTGGGTGTATCTTGACGGACGGCACGGTCCCCGGTTCGGGGGCGCTGGAAGGGAAGACGGCCCGGCGTGACTGCTGACTCCAACGATGATGTGCTCAACGGCGTCCGCGTACTCGTCGTCGAGGACGAGGCCGCGATCTCGATGCTGCTGGAGGACATGCTGCTCGATTTCGGCTGCGCCGTTGTCGGACCGGCTGCCCGGTTGTCCTCGGCGCTCGAGATGGCCGCTCAGGAGACGTTCGAGGTCGCGATCCTCGACGTGAACGTGGCGGGTGAACCGATCTACCCGGTCGCGGAAGCTATCGCCAAGCGGGATCTGCCCCTGGTGTTCTCGACCGGCTACGGCGGCGCTGGCATCCGCGAACCGTTCCGCGACCGGCCGGTCGTGCAGAAGCCGTTCAGCCAGGCCGAACTGAAGCGCACGCTGATTGGCGCCATTCGGGCCGCGCGCGCCTAAGACGAGAACGGCCGCAAGAGCGGCTGCGTCACATGCCCTCGATCGTGAAAGCGTCGGCGACATGGGCCGGCCAGCCCCGGGCGCCGACGAACACGGCGTCCGCCCGGAACGTCATGCCCGCGGACCACGCGTAGTGTCCGATCCAGGCGCGGACGGCGCGGGAGAAGCGGCTCCGTTTGGCCGCGTCGATCGCCTCGCGGGCGTCGTCCCGCCGGGGCCGCGCTTTCACCTCCACGAACGCGATGGTTTTCCCGCGCTGAACGATGAGGTCGATCTCGCCGCCCGCGAAACTCACGCGTCGGCCGATCGGCCAGTAGCCCTTGAGCATCAAGGCCGCCAGCGCCAGCCATTCGGCGCGATGGCCTCTCAGGTAGGCGGCGCGGCGCCGGACATCCTGTTTGGGCCGTGCCCCGGTCACGCGTCGCTCCGCGCCAGGGCGAGGGCCCGGGTGTAGACGAGGCGCCGCGGCTGCCCGGTCTCGTCGGCCACGAGGCTGGCGGCATCCTTGATCGAATGCCGCTCCAGCGCCGTACGGAGCAGGGCATCGAGGGCTTCGTCACCCTCCGCATTCCGCTCCACGGCCGTGGCGGCGCCGATGATGACGACGATCTCGCCCTTCGGCGGCCCGTCCTCGGCGAAGCGTTCGCTGAGGCCGCCCAACGTGTCGCGGCGGATCGTCTCGTAGAGCTTCGTCAACTCCCGGGTCACCGCGGCCGGGCGGTCAGGCCCGAGAACGGCGGCCGCGTCGGCGAGCATCTCCGGCAGCCGATGGGGCGATTCGAACAGGACCAGCGTGCCCGGCACCTGGATCAGTGCCTCCAGGCGGTTGCGGCGGGCACCGGCCTTCTGGGGCAGGAAGCCTTCGAAGAAGAACCGGTCCGTGGGCAACCCTGCCGCCACCAGAGCAGTCATCACCGCAGAGGGGCCGGGAACCGGCGTGATCGGAATGCCGGCCTCGATGACCGCCTGGACCAGCTTGTAGCCCGGGTCGGAGACCAGCGGTGTGCCTGCATCCGAGACGAGGGCCAGCGCCTCCCCGGCCCGCAGCCGGCCGACCATCCGCTCGCGCACCGCGTCATTGGAATGCTCGTGATAGGCGAGCAGCGGTGTGGTGATGCCGTAATGGGCGAGCAGCGTCCGCGTGACCCGCGTATCCTCGGCCAGCACGGCATCGGCTGCCGCGAGGGTGGCGAGCGCGCGAATGGTAATGTCGCGCAGGTTGCCGATCGGCGTCGCCACGATGTGCAGGCCGGGCGACAGCGGTTCGGTCTCGCTCGCCAGCCCGAAGGCCGTGAAGGTGGTGGCCCGTGGCCGATCCTGTCCCGGTTTCCGGGGCGGGGCTGTCGTGGGAGCGTCGAATCTGCGGGTCATCGTTGGCGATCTTGCCACACTGACCGGCTCTCGTCGCGCGTCGGCCGTCTTGGCGGGGGGCAGTCGTGCGCGCTGCGTTTACATTTCTGGATCCCGCGATCACGCTTCCCCGGCCTGCCCGAAGGAGATTGCGCCATGGCGCGCCTGATCGGCGCGCCGGTTCATCGCGTGCGCGTCCTTGCCCTCAGCGCCGTCCTCTGCGCGGCGCTCCTGCCCCTCGGTGGGTGTCTTGGCGGCGATATCGCCCGTCGCAGATCGGCGCCCCAAGCTGCCCTCACGCCACCTGTCGAGATCCCACAGTCGGACGCGTCGCAGGCGGCCCCGGCGCCTGCAGGTCCGGGGCCTGTCACCCCAATGGCGTCTGCAGGGCCGCGGATCGGCGCGGGCTCGATCAAGGTTGGCCTGATCCTGCCCCTTACCGGACAAGGATCGACCGTCGGAAACGCCATGCGCAACGCGGCGCAGCTCGCCTTCGAAGAGGCACAGCAGCCGGACCTGACGCTCCTCGTGGAAGACGACCGCGGCACACCCGAGGGCGCGCGGGAGGCGACCCAGGACGCCCTCCGGCAGGGCGCCGAAATCGTGCTCGGGCCGCTCTTCGCCGGCAGCGTCCAGTCCGCCGCCGCCGTGGCGAAGGCAGCCGGCAAGCCGGTCATCGGCTTCTCCACCGACGTCACCGTGGCGGCGCCGAACGTCTATCTCCTGAGTTTCCTGCCGCAGCCGGAGGTCGACCGGGTGGTCGAGGAATCGGTTGCCGGCGGCAAACGCTCCTTTGCGGCGCTGATCCCCGAGACGGCCTACGGCAATGCCGTCGAAGCGGCCTTCCGCGAGGCCGTGGGGCGCCGCGGCGCGCGGGTCGCGGCCGTGGAGCGCTATCCGGAGGGCAATCCGGGGCCCGCGGTGGCGCGTCTGGCCCGCGTCATCATAGGCCCCGGCGCGACGGCCGACGCGCTGTTCATTCCGGAAACGGCGGAGGCCATGCCGGCCGTCGCGGCGGCGCTGAGCAAGGCCGGCTTCGCGCCGGCGCGTGTCCGGCCGGTCGGAACGGCTTTGTGGAACGAGCCGGCGCTCTTCGCTCTCCCAGCCCTCCAGGGCGGCCACTTCGCCGCACCGGATCGCGGCGGGTTCTCGGCTTTCAGTGGGCGCTATCAGGCGCGGTTCGGCGCCGCGCCGCCGCGCGTGACATCCCTCGCCTACGACGCCGTGACGCTCGCGGCGGCGCTGGCGCGCCAGTACGGCTCGCAGCGCTTCGCCGAGCCGACATTGACCAATGGCGCGGGTTTCGCCGGGGTGGACGGCACGTTCCGTTTCCGTCCGGACGGGCAGAGCGAGCGGGCGCTGGCGGTCTACGAGATCCGCAACAACGCCGCGACGCCGGTGAGCCCGGCCCCCAGGGTCCTGGCAAAGCCTGGCATCTGATCAGCCGGCGAGTTCGGCGACGATCGCGTTGAGGACCGGTGCGCCACGTGCGGTTGCGGCGATGCGACCTCCGGACCGCCGCTCCAGCAGGCCGTCACCGACCAGCATACCGATCCGGTTGCCGTTCAGGGGGCGGCCCTTGAGGGCGGCGTAGCGCTCCGGATCGATTCCTTCGCGCAGCCGCAGGCCCATCACCAGGAACTCGTCGGCCTGGTCGGCGGGAGTGAGGGTTTCCGTCTCGACGATCCCCTGACCGTCGCGCTCCACCCGAGCGAGCCACGCCTCGGGCGCACGCTCGGTCACGGTGCCGATCCGGCCCGCCTCGGTGACAAGGCGTCCATGCGCCCCGGGGCCGATCCCGGCATACTCGCCGTAACGCCAGTAGAGCAGGTTGTGGCGGGATTCCGCGCCGGGCCGGGCGTGGTTCGAGATCTCGTAGGCGGGAAGACCGGCGCCCGCGCAGAGATCCTGCGTCACGTCGTAGAGGGCGCGCCCCGTATCGTCGTCCGGCACGACCAGCTTGCCCGTGCTGGCGAGGCCGTAGAAGGGCGTGCCGGGCTCGATGGTCAGCTGGTAGAGGGAGAGATGCTCGCCGGCCCGTTTCAGGGCCTCGGCAAGCTCGTCCCGCCACATCGTCGGCGTCTGGCCTGGTCGGGCATAGATCAGATCGAATGAGGTGCGCGCGAAGGTGGCCTGCGCGACGCGGATCGCGTCGAGCGCCTGTGCCACATCGTGCAGCCGGCCGAGGGTACGCAACGATGCGTCGTTCAGCGCTTGTACGCCGAGCGACACGCGGTTGACCCCGGCGGCGCGGTAGCCTTGGAAACGGGCCGCCTCGACGCTCGACGGGTTGGCCTCCAACGTGATCTCGACATCCGGCGCGACGGGCCAGCGCGAAGCGACGGCGTCGAGCAATCCGGCGACCGTGGCGGGCTGCATCAGCGACGGGGTGCCACCGCCCAGAAAGATGCTGGTGACGGTCCGGCCGGGCGTCCGCTCGGCAGCGTGGTCGATTTCGGCCCGGAACGCGTCGAGGAAGCGCGGCTCGTCCACGCCGGCATGGCGCACGTGGCTGTTGAAGTCGCAATAGGGACACTTCGCGGCGCAGAAGGGCCAGTGCAGGTAGATGCCGAAGCCCGCATCGCGGGTCGGGTGGTCCGGGCCGGTCGCTTGCATGATGGTGGGGATGTGAGCGGCGCGGCCCGGTTTGGCAATCACGCGCTGGGTGCGAGGCAAGCTCGGCTGAGATCCACGAAGGCCCGGGCGCGGTGCGAGAGCCCCTGCCCTCGCTGCCAATCGACTCCGTGCTTCTCCTCGGCGGTCATCTCGCCGAAGGTCCGGTCGTGGCCGTCCGGCCGGAAGATCGGATCATAGCCGAACCCGGCCGAGCCGCGGGGCTCCACGAGGTCGCCGAATACCCGGCCCTCAAACAGCTCGGTATGGCCGTCCGGCCATGCCAGCACCAGCGCAGAGACGAAATGTGCCCGGCGATCCTGAGCGCCGCGCCTGTCCATCTCCGAGGCGATCCGCGCCATGGCGCTGGCGAAGTCCTTGGTCGGGCCGGCCCAGCGTGCGGAGAAAATGCCTGGCGCCCCGTCGAGGGCATCGACGCACAGGCCCGAATCGTCCGCGAAGGCGGGCAAGCCCGTGGCTTGCGTGGCGGCCAGGGCCTTGATCGCCGCGTTCTCGGCGAACATCGTACCGGTCTCCTCCGGCTCGAGAAGGCCGAGTTCGCCGGCCGACACCGCTTCGATCCCGAAGGGCGCGAGCAATTCGCGCATCTCGGTGAGCTTGCCGGCATTGTGGGTGGCGATGACCACCCTGCCCGTCAGGCGCCGGCTCACGCGATTGCCTCCTTCTGAAGCGCGACCAGCCGCTCGGTGCCTGCGCGCGCGAGGCGCAGCAATTCGAGCAGCTGATCCTGCGAGAACGGCTCCATCTCGGCCGTGCCCTGAACCTCTACGATCCCGCCCCGGCCGGTGAGTACGAAGTTGGCATCGGTCTCGGCGGCTGAATCCTCGGCGTAGTCGAGGTCCAGCACCGGTGTGCCCTTGTAGAGGCCGCAGGAGACGGCAGCGACGTGGTCGCGCAGCGGATCGACCGAGATGATCGATCGCGTCCGCATCCAGGCGAAGCAATCGTGCAGCGCCACCCAGGCGCCCGTGATGGCGGCGGTGCGGGTGCCGCCATCGGCCTGGATCACGTCGCAATCGACCGTCACCTGCCGTTCGCCGAGCGCCGGCAGGTTGGTCACCGCCCGCAGCGAGCGCCCGATCAGCCGCTGGATCTCCTGCGTCCGCCCCGAGGGCTTGCCGGAACCGACTTCGCGGCGGGTGCGTTCGTGGGTCGCACGCGGCAGCATCGCGTACTCGGCCGTCACCCAGCCCTTGCCCGAACCGCGCAGCCACGGCGGGCCGCGCTCCTCCAGCGAAGCCGTGCAGAGCACCCGGGTGTTGCCGAAGCTGACGAGGCACGAACCCTCGGCATAGCGCGAAACCGCGCGCTCCAGGCTCACGGGCCGCAATTCGTCGGCGGCACGCTTGGAAGGCCGCATTGCGGACCCCTTCTGTGAGGAAAGTCGAGGGCCGGGCTCTTAGGCCGCCATGTCGGCGCGGGCAAGCGGCGCAGCGAAGCCGCAATGTACGGATTGATCCAGACTGGACGGTTGGACATGATCGGCCCACAGGATCAGCGCGTGACAGACCCGAACCCACGATTTCTCGACGGCCCATCGATGCAGGCGCTTGCCGCGCTCAACGAACGCGCCCGGGAGATCTTCCGGCAGATCGTCGAGAGCTACCTCACCACCGGCGAACCGGTCGGATCGCGCAATCTTGCGCGGATTCTCCCGATGGCCCTGTCGCCGGCCTCGATCCGCAACGTCATGGCGGATCTGGAGCATTCCGGCCTGATCTTTGCGCCGCATACATCGGCGGGCCGGCTCCCGACCGAGCTCGGCCTGCGCTTTTTCGTCGACGCCATGCTGGAACTCGGCGACGTCAGCCAGGACGAGCAGGCCCGGATCGAGGCGCAGATGCGAGCCGCGGCCTCGGGCCACACCTTCGACTCGGCGTTGGCCGAGGCCTCGACCATGCTGTCGGGTGTCTCGCGCGGCGCCGGCGTGGTTCTAACCACCAAGGCGAACGTGAACTTGAAGCATATCGAGTTCGTGCGCCTCGACCCGGCCCGGGCGCTCGTCGTGCTGGTCTCGGACGACGGCTCGGTGGAAAACCGCCTGGTCGATCTGCCGCCAGGCCTGCCCACCGGCGCACTGCAGGAAGCCACGAACTTCCTGAACGCCCGGCTTCGGGGCCGGACCCTGGGCTCCCTGCGGGCCGAGATCGAGGCCAGCCGCCAGGCGATGAAGCGGGAACTCGACGCCCTGACCGAGCGCCTCGTGGATGCCGGGCTCGCGACGCCGGTCGGCCCATCCGAAGCGCGCCAGCTGATCGTGCGCGGTCAGGCCAACCTGCTCGACGATCTGAAGGCCGTCGAGGATCTGGAGCGCATCCGCCTGCTGTTCAACGATCTGGAGAGCCAGAAGGACGTGATCGACCTGCTCGCCCGGGCCGAAGGCGGCGACGGAGTGCGGATCTTCATCGGCTCGGAGAACAAGCTGTTTTCGCTCTCCGGCTCATCGCTGATCGCCGCGCCGTTCCGCGACGGAGCCCAGAAGATCGTCGGCGTGGTCGGGGTGATCGGGCCGACGCGCCTGAATTATGCCCGCATCGTGCCAATGGTCGACTACACCGCCCGGGTGGTCTCGAAGCTGTTGGATGGTGGGCGGTGATACAGTCGTTGCAGCACCAAGCACGGAGCTTCATTTCGGGAGTGAGATGTGCGTCGGCATTCCGCCGTTCACTGGCATTCACCGTTTCCGGTATTGCCGAATTCGGAGCGGAATTGCGAGGTGCAGCGTGACTCTTCACTCGCCATTCGCTTCTCCGGATCATGCCAGAGAAACGACCATCCTCTGAACTCCCGGCCACCGCCGATTACGTATGCCCTCGCGGGTGAGTCGGTTAAACTCACGGGTCGATGATACGGCCGAACGGGCGATCGCCATTACAAGTCCGCGAGCTGGCGCATGAGCGCCTGCGCAAGCTTTTCGTGATGGGACTGCCGATCAATTTGCTCAATCTGAAAAGAGCGGTCGTGTACCTGTCGCGGCTTCCTCGGTTCACCGAACCGGAATGTAGAAGTGTGCCGTGGCAAGCGCTGTTTTTGCGTTACGCTGCTTGTCGTCAACGTGATGACGATTTTTGTCTCCATCGTCTTAGCTGCTACGATCGCCGGCTTTTTCACCCGGCGACCGCTCTGGAGCGCCGTTCAGCGGTGGCTGATGGGGACGGTGCTGGCGGCGCTCGCGATCCGCATGGCGGCCGAGGCGCATCGCTGATCGCCTCGGCACGGGATTGCATCGTCAGGCGGCTCTGACCGACTCCAGGAAACGCGCGACCTCGACACCCAGATGGTCGGATTGTCGGGACAGCTCCGTCGCGGAATCTAGAACCTTATGCGCGGCCTGGCCGGTCTGCGCCGCGGCTCCGGCCACGCCGGCAATGTTCGTCGTGACCTCGGCGGTCCCGGCCGAGGCCTGACTGACGTTGCGCGCGATCTCCTGCGTAGCAGATTCCTGCTGGCTCACCGAGGCGGCGACCGCACTCGCCACGTCGTTGATGTCGCGGACGCGTGCCACGATCCCGTCGAGCGCCCGGGCGGCCGCGCCGGTCGAGCCCTGGACGCGCGCGATATGGTCCGTGATCTCCTCAGTCGCCCGGGCGGTCTGGGCGGCCAGCTCCTTCACCTCGGCGGCCACGACGGCGAAACCACGCCCCGCCTCGCCCGCACGCGCCGCCTCGATCGTGGCATTCAGCGCGAGGAGATTCGTCTGTGCCGCGATCGAGGAGATCAGCCCGGCGGCGGCGCCGATCTTCGATACGGCCTCGGAGAGGTCCTCCACCCGGCGCCCGGTCTCGTCGGCCTCATCGACCGCCGTTTGGGCGAGCCGCGACGAGGCAGCGACCTGCCCGGCCACCTCCTGCACGCTCGCGCCGAGTTGCTCGGCCGCCGCCGCGACAGTGCGGACATTGGCGGATGCCTCTTCGGCGGCAGCCGCTACGCCGCTGGACTGCGCCGCCGCCTGCGTGGCCGCGACCGTCAGCGTCTCCGCGGTGGTGTGAAGGTCCGCGGCCGCGGACGACACCGAACCCACGATCGTGCCGACGACCCGCTCGAACCCATCGGCCAGTTCGGTCATCGTACGGCTGCGCTCGGCTGCGGCGGCCGCGTCGGCCTGGCGGCGCACCTCGGCCTGCTCGCGCGCCTTGTCCGCCACGAGGGCCGTGATGCCCTCGACGGCCCGGCCGACCATGCCGATCTCGTCCCGTCGGCGGGCCTCCGCGATCTCGGTATCCAACTCGCCCTGGTTCATCCGCTGAAGGACGCCGACGAGTCGATTGAGGGGCCGCGCGACCGTAGTCACCATGGTCTGGCTGACCGCGACCGCCAGCGCCAAAAGCATGATGACGGTTGCGACCGCCATGTCCCGCGTGAGGTGGTCGATTGGCGCGACGGCCGCTGAGCGGTCGAAGGACAGCGCCACGTACCAGTCGAGGGTCGACGGTAGATCCGGGACGCGGGCGAACACCGTGAGGGTTGCGCGATCGGCTTCGCTGGTCTCGATCTCGCGGCCCGCGGCGCTGTCCAGCTTCGCATCGCCGATCAGGTCCGAGAGAGGTTTCCCGACGAGATCACCTTTGGGATGGATCAGGATCTTGCCGGCGCCGGAGACGAGATAGGCGTAGCCGGCGCCGCCCGGCACAACGTCGGCGATCATTCGGGCCAGGGTCCCGACATCGAAATCGCCGGCGGCCACGCCGGAGAGCTTATGCTGCGCGTCCTCGACCGGTGCGGCCGCCGTCAAAACCATGCTGCCCCGGCTGGCGGATGTGTAGGGTTCGGTCAGAATCGCGCCCTTCGTCGCCGCGACCTCCTTGAACCACGGCCGCTGCCGCGGATCGTAGCCCGGCGGGATCGGCGCCTTGGGCATCTTCGTGTAGAAGCCGTCGATGCGCCCGAAGTAGCCGACGTAGAATCCCTGGCGGACGATCGATGCGTCGAGCACGCGGTCAGCCTCCGGACCGATCCCGGTGCCTGCAATTTCCTCGGCCACCAATTGCATGAGATCGAGCTTTCCGCGCAGCCAATTACCGATGCTCCGCGCGGCGGCACCACTCAGGCTGGACATGCTGGCGTTGATGTCCTTGCGCAGCAGCGCCGTCTGCGATGTGTGGATGTAAACCGAGCACGTGAGGAAGGCGGTGAACGCGATCGCCAGGGTCAGGAGCGTTGCCCGACCCGCTATCCCGAGGCGCAGGCGCGTGGCCCGCACGGATACTCGCGAACCAGAATTATCAATCGACATACCACTTTCCAAACGGAGACGACGCGTGAACAGCCCTATCTCGTATCTGAAATTCACGGTCCGTGGCGCTTAGTATTATTGTATTTTCAGACGTATCATTCAACAGAATGGAGATTTATATTTTCAGCGGCGTCTTTCTTGCGTGGATCCGGGTGTCTCCGGATCCACGCAGTCGCATCTGTACGAGATTTTTCTTTCGCTTTCTTCGCAAAAGTTGGCCAAACGCGTCAAAAATTCGCCCTGCCGGGCGTGCTGCACGACGGCAGAGCGGGTCAGCCCGGGATCACATCCACGATCTCGTAGGTGTCGGGATCGATGATCACGATGTCGTCGCGCACCAAGACGAAGTCGTAGCCCTCGTATTCCGGCACGATCTCGACGATGGCCGGCGGCAGCCGGTGCAGGGACACCGAACGCGGGATCGCCGTGCCGACGGCCAGACCGAAGGCGACATCCCGGAGCGGCGAGACGCCCAGGCGGGTGATCGATGACCGGAACTCGGTGCGCTGCCGCGTGTCGAGACGGCCGACCGCACCGCGGACCGAACCGCCATCACGGGCGCCTGCACGGCCGCCACGCTCACCCCCGGGGCCGCGTTCGCGATCGCCGGCTGAGCCACGACCACCCTGGTTGGGCCCAGCCGCATCACGGTTGCCCCGCTCGCCACCCGGGCCGGGCTCCCGCGCACCGCGCTCCTTGGGACCGCGCTCGCCGGGACCGGGATTCGCGCCCGGCGCGCCCCGCTCGGCCGGTCCACCGCGCTCGTTGGCACCGCCGGCGCGGCCGGGCCCTTCGGCACCGCGGCCCCCGGGTCCGCCCGGCTCGGCACCACGCGGGCCACCTTCGCCACCGGGACCGCGCATGGCGCCACCCTCGGCTCCGCTCCGCATGCCGCCGCCTGCACCGCCGGGACCACCGCCCGGACCCGCGCCGCCACTTGGTCCAGCGCCGGCACCTGGAGCACCGCCGCCTGCACCGGGACCCGCGCCGCCCGGCCCACCGGGTCCGCCCTGCGCGAAGGCGGTTGTCGCCCCCGCAATCACGATGGCAACCGCCACGGTGTCTCTGAGAATCCGCTTCATGGCCACGCCTCTCTCGCCTCGGGAGCGCCATCGGCGCCCGCGCCGGGCCGCAACGGACCCCCATGGCAAACCGTTCCGGTTTTGGCTGCGGCGGCGACGCACGTGACAGGCGCCGGGCGCCTCCCGTGGAAAGACTCATCACGGACTTGCGATCACGGTCATCACCTGTAACGTCGCGTCACATGAAGAAGAGGCTGGCAATCGCCGCCCCTATAAGAGCTTGAGGGAGACGCCATGTCCGCATTGCGAAACGACACGATCGGCATCGCACCGGGCACGCACGACGACGCTGCGGACCGGAAGCGGCGCATCTGGGCGATCGTCGGCTCGTCCTCGGGCAATCTGGTCGAGTGGTACGACTTCTACTGCTACGCCTTCTTCGCGCTCTACTTTGCGCCAGCCTTCTTTCCGAAGGGTGATTCCACCACCCAGCTCCTTCAAACGGCCGGCATCTTCGCGGTGGGCTTCTTCATGCGCCCGGTCGGTGGCTGGCTGTTCGGACGCATCGCCGACCGGGTCGGGCGGCGGACCTCGATGGTCGTCTCCGTCCTGATGATGTGCTTCGGCTCGCTGCTGATCGGCATCCTGCCGACCTACGAGCATGTCGGCACCCTGGCGCCGGTGCTGCTGCTCCTCGCCCGCATGCTCCAGGGCCTGTCGGTGGGCGGCGAGTACGGCACCTCGGCGACCTACATGAGCGAGGTGGCGATCAAGGGAAAACGCGGCTTCTTCGCGTCGTTCCAGTACGTGACGCTGATCGGCGGCCAGCTCCTGGCCTCGCTGGTCCTGGTTCTGCTCCAGACCGTGATGACCGCGCCGGAGCTCACCGCCTGGGGCTGGCGCATCCCGTTCTTCATCGGCGCCGGGCTCGCGGTCGTGGCTCTGTATCTCCGGCGCTCCCTGGCCGAGACCAAGGAAGCCGGCGACAAGGAGAATGCCGGTACCTTCGCCGAGCTGTTCAAGCATTGGCGGGCGTTCTGTGTCGTCCTGGCCTACACGGCCGGCGGCAGCCTGAGCTTCTACACCTTCACCACGTACATGCAGAAATATCTGGTCAACACCGCCGGCCTCCCCAAGACGTCGGCCTCGCAGATCATGACCTGCGTCCTGTTCGTCTACATGGTGATTCAGCCGCTGTTCGGCGCACTCTCCGACAAGATCGGCCGCAAGGCCAACATGCTGCTCTACAGCGGCCTTGGGACGCTGATGGTGGTGCCGCTGATGACGGCCTTGGGGACCAACAAGGATCCTTACCTGGCCTTCGCGCTGATCACCCTGGGGCTGTCCGTCGTGTCGTTCTACACCGGCATCAGCGGCATCGTGAAAGCCGAGCTGTTCCCCACCAACGTGCGCGCGCTGGGCGTCGGCCTGTCCTACGCGCTGGCCAACGCCATGTTCGGCGGCACCGCCGAATTCGTCGCCTTGTGGTTCAAGGATGCCGGCGCGGAGAGCACGTTCTTCTGGTACGTCACGGTGCTGATGGCGATTGCCTTCGTGGCCTCGCTGATCATGCCGAACCCGAAGGTCCACGGCTATCTCGACGGTGCCGGCACCGTCGAGGAGGCGCTTGGCAAGAAGCCGCGCTTCGCGCACGCCTGATTGAAATCGGCGTGGCCGCTGGACCCGGCCGTGTGGCCACGCCGATATACCGCCCTCCGGGCGCACCAGATGCCCGGCGGGAGGACGCCATGCTGAGGAAGACGGCCGCAGGGGTACTGACCCTGCTCTGCCTTGCGACTGGACCGGCGCCGCGCGCCGCCGAACCGGGATCGGGCTCCGCGCCGTTCAAGCCGCAGCAGACCAGCGGCTACTTCTTCGTCGGCGGCCGCTACACGCGTGTAGGCGACAAGACCACGGCGCTCGGGCAGATGTTCGTGGAGTATCGCGCACCGAAGCGGATCACGCAGCCCTACCCGGTTGTCATGGTGCACGGCACCGCGCAGACCGGGACCAACTTCCTCGGCACGCCGGACGGCCGGCCCGGCTGGGCGGACCGCTTCGCCGCGAAGGGCTTCGCGGTGTATGTCGTGGATCAGGTCGGGCGTGGCCGTTCGGGCGGCGACCCGGAGACCTATGGGCCCTATGCCCGCCTCCCGGTCGAGGATCTGGAAACGGTCTTCACCGGGCAGGAACGGTTCTCGCTGAATCCGCAGGCGAATCTTCACAGCCAGTGGCCGGATGGCCCGGGCGTGCGGGGGAACGCCGCCTTCGACCAGTTCTACCTGTCCCAGGTCCCCTACATCGCCAGCGCGCTGAAGAGCGAGGAGCTGGTCGATCCGGCGCTGATCGCCCTTCTGGAGAAGATCGGCCCCGCGATCCTCCTGACGCATTCGCAAGCGGGTGTCTTCGGCTGGGCGGTCTCGGACCAGCGGCCGGACCTCGTCAAGGCGCACATCGCCGTGGAACCCAATGGGCCGACCTTCTACGACATTCGCGTCAAGGGCGGCGCCGACTGGTACGAGCGCGTCGGCGATGCGCGCGCCCGGCCCTACGGCATCACGCGGGTGCCGCTCCATTTCGAGCCGCCGGTGAGCGCTCCGACCGATATCACCGTGGTTCAGGCCGAGACGGCCGTGGCGCCCGACAAGATCCGCTGCTGGCTCCAGGCCGAGCCTGTGCACACCTTACCGAACCTCGCCCGGGTGCCCGCCGTGATCGTCACCGCCGAGGCGTCGTTCCGCGCCACGATGGATGATTGCACCGCGGCGTTCCTCACGCAGGCCGGTGCCAAGCCGGACCGTCTCGTGCTCGCCGACCACGGCATCCATGGCAACGGCCACATGATGATGCTGGAGGCCAACAGCGACGCCGTGGCGGACGCGATCATCGGCTGGATCGCAGGCAGCACCCAGACCCCGGCGCGGCCTTAACCCGTCGCTTACCTTGTGCCGGCGAGGATGCCCCCGTCATCCGACGAGGGATTGCATGACCGATTTGACCGATACCGTGGGCGTTGCGGGCGACCGGATCCGCTCGATCATCGAGCGGGTGGAACGGCTTGAGGAAGAGATCAAGGACCTCATGGAGGCCAAGAAGGAGGTGTTCGCCGAGGCTAAGGGCGAGGGCCTGGACGTCAAGATCCTCAAGGAGATCCTGAAGATCCGCAAGCAGGACAAGGACGAGCGCGACGAGCACGAGACGCTGCTCGACGTCTACCTGCGCGCGATGGATGCCCCTGCCCCGGCCCCGCTGGCAGCGGCGGCCTGAGCCATCGCCGGGACCGGTCTGGGGCGGCGCAGCGCGCCGCCCTTCAGCGATCCGGATTCGTCGCCACATAGGATTCGAGGTTGCGGCGCACACGGTCGAGCGGCACCTCGGCCGAATCCGGCAGCGTGAATCGCGCACCGGTGATCGTCTCATAGGCTTTGATGTAGACCGCGGCCGTTTCGAGAATGACGTCGGCGGGGATCTCGGGGATCGGATCCCGATAGGGATCGCAGCGGGCCACGACCCAGTTGCGCACGAAGTCCTTGTCGAAGCTCTCGGGCGCCGTCTCGCTGGCGAACCGCTCCGGGTAGCTCTGTGCGAACCAGTAGCGGCTGCTGTCCGGCGTGTGGATCTCGTCCGCCAGGACGATCCTGCCCTCGGGGTCCGTACCGAACTCGTACTTGGTGTCCGCGAGGATCAGCCCACGCTCAGCCGCCAGAGCCTGCCCGCGGGCGAACAACGCCAGGGCCGCCTCCGAGACGGTGCGCCATTGCTGGTTCGTGAGCAGGCCGCGGCCCAGAATCTCGGCCTCGGTGAGCGGCTCATCATGACCGCCGTCGAAAGCCTTCGTGGTCGGCGTGATGATGGGCGCCGGCAGGCGCTCGTTCGGGCGCATCCCGTCGGGGAAGCGATGACCGTACATCTCTCGCTCGCCGGCCCTGTATCGGGTCAGCACGGAGGTCGACGTCGTGCCCGCGAGATAGCCGCGGACCACCACTTCCACGGGCAGAATTTCCAGCCGCTGCCCGACGACGACGTTCGGGTCGGGATAAGCCAGGACGTGGTTCGGGCAGAGATCGCCCGTCCGTTCGAACCAGAAGCGGGCGGTCTGCGTCAGAACCTGCCCCTTGAACGGAATCGCGGCGAGCGCCCGATCAAAGGCGCTGATCCGGTCGGTGGTGATCAGGATGCGGCGGCCGTCCGCCAGATCGTAATTCTCCCGGACCTTGCCGCGGTAATGGTTCGGCAGTTCGGGCAGCGTCGCTTCGGCCAGGACCTGATGCGCGTGCGGGGCGAGATCGGTCGTGTTCATCCGAGCGTTCCGTCAGGCTGGGCGGCGACGCCGCCGCGCCACCTGTGTGCGCGGACGGGTCGGAGATTTCCAGCCCCATCACCAACCCGGCGCGCCTCACTACCCTGGTGAATGCACCAGCTCGGCTGCTCCGATACGATCCGAACGAGCTTGACCTTGCTAAAATCCGAGTTTCTGTCTCTGCTCGCTCGATCGCGCTCGAACTCTATGTATCGATCCCGATCCTCGCGCTTCGCCCCAGTCAGTTGATGGTGCCGAAGCATCTGAATACCCCGTGTCCACCCGGTGCAGGCGTCCCCAGCCGGATCTGCCTGTGGCCGAATGAGGTAAGATGAGCGGAACAAGCCAACACGCGGATCGGCATCCGTTGCTGCGCAAGCTCGAAGGCATCGCGCTCTTCGAGCTCACAGCCGAGGAGCGCGCCGCAATCGAAGCCATGCCGATGCAGCCTGCGCTGATCGATGCCTATCAGGACATCGTACGCGAGGGGGACCGCCCCGGCCGGAGCTTCGCCATCTTATCGGGCATGGCGAGCACCTATAAGTCGACCCGGGCTGGCAAACGGCAGGTCATGAGCTACCACGTTGCCGGCGACGTGCCGGATTTCCAGAGCCTCCATCTCCAGACGCTCGATATCAGCATCGCGACGGTCACCCCCTGCCGCATCGGGTTCGTCCAGCACGATGCGGTGCGCGCCTTACTGCGCGCGCAGCCGCGGCTCGGCGAGGTCTTCTGGCGGGCGACGCTCATCGACGCGGCCATCGTGCGGGAATGGACGCTCAACACCGGCCGGCGCGACGCCTACGCCCGGATGGCCCATCTGTTCTGCGAATTGATCACGCGCCTCGGCGCGGTCGGACTCGCGCCGGACTTCAGTTGCGATCTGCCCATGACCCAACCGGAACTGGCCGATGCCCTCGGAATCACGCCGGTTCACGTCAATCGCACGATCCGGGATCTGAAGGCCGCAGGATTGATCTCGCTGCGCAGCCGTCACTTGGTCGTGCACGACTGGGATGGTCTGGTCGCGGCAGCCGAGTTCGACCCGACCTACCTCCATCTGAGGGGACAGGACCAGCGCTAGTTCAGGCGCTGGCGGTCGTCTTCGGCTTCCTGAGTCGCGAGCCTGCGGCCGATCTCGAACAGGAGTGCTTCGGCGCGCGCTGTCAGGCCCGGATCGTTCAAGGGACCGATGGCCTGGAAAGCCGCGATCGCTGCGGCCGCGGCACGGTCCAGCGATGTTTCGGGTGGGTCTTCGGACAACGGCCCGGCCGGGGCCCGGTCCCCATCTCGCGACTGCAGGTCGCTGATGTCCACTATGATCCCGTGGCCCGATAGCGGGCGACCGCGGTGATCGTAGGAGAAGCGGCCGCGTGACAGGACCAGACGCAGGCCCCCGCCAGACGCTCGCACGCGGTACTCAAGGGCCATGTGCCCATCCTGGCGTGCCTCCGCGCGAAAGCTGGCCAGGACACGCGATTGATCCGGGGGGTGGATCTGTGCCGCGAAAACCGAGAGCGGCACGCCGGCTTCGGCGTCCTCGGGATCGATGTCGAACAGCAGCGCGACGAACGTATCAGCCCATACGCAATCGCGCTCGGCGTCCCATGTCCAGAACCCAAGCGCATCCGGTCCACCCAAAACAAGTTTGGATTTTTCCCGCGGCCTTCGGCCAGCGAGAAGCTTGAGTTTTGGCATAGCGCAGTCAACGTCTCGTCGTCACCCTAACCCATGTTAGATCGATTTTCGACAACATCAAGCCATTGTGGAGACTGAATTAGCGCCATTGTCGATAAGTAATGATATTACAGCCGCTTCGAGCGAAGCTGATGCGAAGCCGAGCAGTCATAGGGTGGGCGTGATCAAGTCGCGTGCGTCTAAGTGACAGATCGCAATACGATCTGATGCCAAAAGAAAATAAAGGTGGCTAGCAGATCGGACGCGTCACGTCGTTCAAACGAACGCTCGACGCCGTCCGCGGATCAACGCGTTCGTCGCATGCGTATATTTGTCGTCGAGACTTTACGTAGAAACGTCGCTCCCGAATATAGCGGGAGGATGGTGCCCAGGGACGGAGTCGAACCGCCGACACTGCGATTTTCAGTCGCATGCTCTACCAACTGAGCTACCTGGGCATCGCCCGTGGCCGTGCCGGCCTCGGACGCCGCGGGGTATAGTCAGTGCGTCGCGGCCTGTCCAGTCATGCTGTCATACCGGCGGCATCGAAACGGCGTAAAAATTTCACGCCTCCGGATCCGGATCGGGTGGCGGCCGGTCCGAGTCGATTTCCTCGGGGATGGCGTAGCGCTCATTGAGCCATCGGCCGAGATCGACATCGGCACAGCGCTGCGAGCAGAAGGGCTGGTACTCCGGCTCGGCGGGCTTGCGGCAGATCGGGCAGGCCGGGCGGCGCTCGCGGCTCATGCGAGGCCACCCCAGCCGGCGCGGACGGGATAGCCTTCGCCGTCGAGCAGGCTCTGCGTCTCGTAGAGCGGCAGCCCGACCACCGAACTGTAGGATCCGATCAGCTTGACCACGAAGGCGCCGGCCAGCCCCTGGATCGCGTAGCCGCCCGCCTTCCCCCGCCATTCGCCGGAGGCCACATAGCCTTGGATATCCCGGCTCGAAAGGCGCTTGAACCGAACCCGTGTCTCGACGATCCGCTCGCGGCGGCCCCGCGGCGAAAGCAGGCAGACGGCCGTGAAGACGCGGTGCTGGCGACCCGACAGGAGCCGCAGGCAATCCGCCGCCTCATCCGGGACCTCGGCCTTGGGCAGCACGCGCCGGCCCACGGCCACGACCGTGTCGGCCGACAGAAGCCACGTCGGCGCGGTCTTGTCGCCGAGATGCAGGGCAGCCTCCGCGGCGGCGAGCTTCGTGCGCGCCAGACGGCGGGCGAGGTCGCGCGGCGGTTCAGCCTGGCGCGGCGTCTCGTCGATGTCGGCAGGCAGGAGGGCGTCAGGCTCGATCCCGATCTGCTGGAGCAGCGCCAGGCGGCGCGGCGAGGCCGAGGCGAGCACGAGCCGAGCCGTCGGTCGCTGCGCCGAGCCGATCGCGTCTGGTATGGCGTCCATGATGTTCCGTTCGCACGACCGGCGGAGCGCGGCGCAGGCCGGTCGCGGCGCCCTACCCCGCCGGTCCGGCCTCATTCCCCTGCCTGATAAGCGATGGGTGTTGCCTTGTGAACCAGAGCGCAGACCTCGCACGTCCGACGAAGCGCCATGCTCCGGCGCCGCTCTGTCGAGTCGCCAAATCCGAGATTCACAGGCGTAACAATGCTCCTGCAAGTTAAGAGCAAGATGTCAGATCGAGGGGTAACCGAACGTTAACCACGATCGCAGATGATCGGGCTCATCGGGTGGGAGTTATCGCAGATGCTGAATGCCGATCCATTGTTGCGGCGCCCGAAGCTGCTGAACAAGGCGCGGGTCGCCCGCGCCCTTGAAGGCTTCAGGCCGAAGGCGGCCTCGCCCGATCAAGTGTGGCGGATGCTCACCGATCACTATGTTGTCGACCTCGACGCCGTCGCGGCCCTCCTGCCGGCCAATGAGCCCGAGACACGCTGGTTGCCGGCACGCGACTGACCCCTCGACGGTGGTAGGTCGTTGGATAGCTGGCATGAGACCTGCAACCGCAGGTCAACATCATTGAGGAAACACCCAGGCAACGACAACGCGGCGGCTCGCACGCCAGAGCACCCCGCGGACCTTTCGATCACTCGAAACCGAGGTCCGTCATGTCTGAACTGCTCTCCGTTGCTCTGGTCTGCGCCGGCACGCTGCTGGCCCAGGACTGCTCCCGCGATACCGCGCTCGACGTCATCATCGCGCCGGCCCACACCCCGATGGAGTGCCTGATGCACGCGCAAACCATGGCCGCGCAGGCCGGGTTGCCCGGGGGCGGCGATCGCTATCTCAAGATCGCCTGCGAGCACCGGCGGACGGCGATCGACGTGGCCATCCGCCGAGCATCCTGATCGCAGGGATCGGTGAGGACTTTACGGCATCGACGGCGCACGGATTTCCGACGGTCGCGTGTTGACCACGTCGAGGGCGTCTCAGAAACCCGGATGATGCACCAAAGTCACGTCGGTAGTCTTCTTCGCGACCCTGGACCTCTGGACGGTTGCCGACCCTCGGGAGGGCGACCATTCTGCACGGCCAAGCTGATGCAATTCTAATCTGGCATCCGCCTCCATTGTCGACCCGTTAGCCCGCGTGCCGGGCAGGGCTCAGCGAGTGCCTGCCTGATGCTGTACGAAGCGTTCGACCTGCAGACCGACATCGCGGCCCAGACGCGGTCGTGGGGGAAACTCCTCAACGACGTGTGGTCGCCCTGGGTCGGCCTCGGCGAGCCGATCACGTGGATGTCGGCGGGCGCCCGGATGATGATGCGCGCCGGACTGACCTTCACGCGGCCGCCCTACGGCATCGCAGCCGTGGACGTGGGCAACCGGAGCGTCCCGGTCTCCGAGGAGGCCGTGGTGGTGACGCCGTTCGCGACCCTGCTGCACTTCAAGAAGGACATCCACACCGAGCAGCCCAAGGTGCTGATGGTGGCGCCAATGTCCGGCCACTTCGCGACGCTGCTGCGGGCAACCGTGCGCACCATGCTGCCGGACCACGACGTCTACATCACCGACTGGCACAACGCCCGCGACGTTCCGCTGTCGGAAGGCCCGTTCGCCTTCGACGACTACGTCGCTCACCTCGTCCACTTCCTGCAGACGATCGGTGAAGGCGCCCACATGGTGGCGGTCTGCCAGCCCGCGGTGCAGGCGTTGGTGGCCGCCGCCGCGATGGCGCAGGCCAAGGACGCGGCTGCACCGCGCAGCATGACCCTCATGGCCGGCCCGGTGGACTGCCGGATCAACCCGACGGGCGTCAACGAGCTCGCCAACTCGAAGCCGATCACGTGGTTCGAGCAGAACCTGATCGCGACGGTTCCGAACCGGCACAAGGGCGCCGGTCGCCGGGTCTATCCGGGCTTCATGCAGGTCTCCGCCTTCATGTCGATGAACGCGAAACGCCACGTCCAGGGCCATTCCGATCTGTTCTGGCATATGGCCAATGGCGAGCAGGCAAAGGCCGAAGCGATCGAGACGTTCTACGACGAGTACTTCGCCGTCCTCGACCTCGCGGCCGAATTCTATATCGAGACCGTCAAGACCGTGTTCCAGGATCATGCCCTGGCCCGCAATGCCGTCACCTATCGCGGCGAGCCGATCGATCTGCGATCCATCCGCCGGACGGCCCTGATGACCGTCGAGGGCGAGCGGGACGATATCTGCGCCGTGGGCCAAACCATGGCGGCCCACGACCTCTGCACCGGTCTCGCCCCGTACATGCGGACCCACCACCTGCAGGCGGGTGTCGGCCATTACGGGGTCTTCGCCGGGCGGCGCTGGGAGACGCAGATCTACCCGCAGGTGCGCAACTTCATCCAGGCGCACAACTAAACCGAACCGTCGCGCCGATTTGACCCGCCGACCGCCGCGGCCCACCATGTTAGCCTTGGACGATCGGAGCCGGGACCACACCCGGCGCCACGGGCGCAAGGCGGAACGATCGGCGTGATCGGCAACAACGGATCCGAAAGCGGCGGCGAGATCGGTTCGACGCCGCAAACCGCGACGGCGTCCACGCAGCTCGACCGTTTGGTCGCCCGGGCACGCGTCGCCGACCTGTGGGAGCAGGTCTGGCCGATCCTCTGGCGCGGGCTCGCCGTCGCGCTGCTGTTCCTGATCGTGTCGTGGTCGGGTCTGTGGCTCGATCTCTCGCCGCTCGGGCGGCAGGTCGGCCTGAGTATCCTGGCTGTCCTGCTTGTCGTCGCCCTTCAACCCCTCATCCATCTCAGGCGGATCGAGCGGCGCTCGGCCCTGACCCGGCTGGACCGGGAAGCGGCGCTGCGCGATCCGTCCCTCCGCCACGGCCCGGCTTCGACCGCGCAGGATTCCCTCGCCGTCGGCGCCGCCGACGCGGGCAGCCGGGCCCTCTGGGATTTGCATCAGCGTCGTGCGGCGCGGGATGTGGCGGGGCTTCGCATTGGCCTGCCGCGGCCCGGCATGGTCCGGCGCGACCCCTTCGCACTGCGCGCCGGCCTGATCGTGGCGACCGCCGCCAGCCTGTTCGTGGCCGGCCCTGAATGGCGCGACCGGATCGGTGCCGCCTTCGATTGGCACGAGCCGGCGACCCCCGGCCCGAACTTCCGCGTCGACGGGTGGATCGATCCGCCGCTCTACACCCGCATGCCGCCGCTGCTGATCGCCATGGACGGCAGCGACCAACACCTGCGGGCCCCGGTCAACGCCCAACTCATCGTGCGCATTGCCGGACAGGGGAAGGCTGCGGCCAACACCACGCTGACGGCCAATGCCGGGCTCGTGACTGTGCCCGGCCAGGAGCCGCGTCCGGACCTGCGCGAGGAGCGCTACCGGATCGCCGGCAATGCGGAACTGACGATCGTGACGCCGGCCGGCCGGCAACGTTTGACCGTGGACGCGATCCCCGATCGCCCGCCGGAGGTGACGGCCATCGGCGGCCCCGAGGTGAACGGGCGCGGGACCTTCAATTTGACCTACCGCGCAAAGGACGATTACGGGCTTAGCTCGGCTGAGGCCGTGATCGCACCGGTCAAACCCGGCCGCTCCCTCGTTCCGATCCCGAACATCAGCCTCGCGCTGCCCAGCGACGCCTCCGGCGACACCGAGACCAAGACACTTGTCGATCTGACCGACAATCCGTGGTCAGGTGCCCGCGTGCGCTACCAGATCGTCGTCAAGGACGAGGCCGGGCAGGAAGGTCGCACGACCGAGACCGAGATCACGCTGCCGGCCCGCCCGTTCCGCGATCCGCTGGCGCGCGCGCTGGCGGAAGAACGGCGTCGGCTCGTGACCGCGCCCGATACGGACAGGCTCTGGGTTCAGTCCGCGCTCGACGCGCTGTTGGTTGCCCCCGACATGTTCACGCCGCAGCCGGCGATCTACCTCGGCCTGCGCACGGCCACGACACGCCTGCGCCGGGCCCGCGCGGATTCCGACCTCGTTGACGTCGCCGACCTGCTCTGGGAAATGGCCCTGAAGATCGAGGATGGCGACCTGTCGGACGCCGAGAAGCAACTGCGTCAGGCTCAGGACCGGCTGAAGGAAGCGATCGAGCGCAATGCGCCCGACGACGAGGTCAAGCGCCTCACCCAGGACCTGAAGCAGGCGCTCGACAAGTTCCTGTCCGAAATGGCGCAGAAGCAGGGTCGCGATCCGAACAAGTCCGGCGAGCGCCAACAGAACAACCAGCAATCGAAAAGCGTCACGCCCGAGGATCTCGACAAGATGATCCACGACATGGCCGAGGCGATGAAGCGCGGCGACACCGCCGAGGCGCAGCGCCTGATGGACCAGTTGCGCAACATCCTTGAGAATCTCCAGACCGCCGAACGTGGCCAGTCCGATCAGACGTCGCGCGAGATGCAGAAGCAGATGCGCGATCTCGACGCGATGGCGCGCGAGCAGCAAGGCCTGCGCGATCAGACCTTCAAGGACGGGCAGGACCAGCAAGGCGGCCAGCGCCAGCCGAAGAGCGGCCAGCCGCAGCAGGGCCAGCGCGGCCAGCAGGGACAGAAGCAGCAAGGCCAGCAGGGCCAGAGCCAGCAAGGGCAGAAAGGCCAGGGTCAGAAGGGCCAGGGGCAGCAGGGTGACGCCGGCGAGCAGCAGCAGGCGCTTCGGCAGCGGCTCGAGCAGCTCGAGCAGCGCATGAAGGAGAACGGCATGCGCGGCGAGCAGGGCCTGGCGGATGCCGAGAATGCCATGCGCGAGGCCGAGAACGCCCTGAAGCAGGGCGATTCCGACGAGGCGGTGGATGCGCAGGGTCGCGCTCTCGACGGTCTGAAGCGCGGTGCCGAGGGTATGGCGCAGCAGATGCAGGAGATGGCCGAGGGCCAGGGCCAAGGCCAGGGTGAGGGCCAGCAGGAGGGCGGGCAGCAGCCGGGGCAACAGGGTCAGGCCGGCGCCCGTGACGACGACCCGCTCGGCCGCCCCAACCGCGGTCGCGACATGAGCGACGGACGCGTCCGCGTACCCACGGCCGATGAATCCGCCGTCCAGCGCGCCCGGCGCATCATGGAGGAGCTGCGGCGCAAGCTCGGCGATCCGACACGCCCACGCGAGGAGCTCGACTATTTCGAGCGCCTGCTCCGCCGCAACTAAGCCTCTCTCTTCTCAACCCGCGATGCGGAACCGGGCGCCGGTTCCCGTCAGGCCCGGATCGTCGCTGCCATGTCGTCCAACACCCTCGTCCTTCTCGCCTGCCTGGCCGTGGTCTTCGTGCTGTTTTTCGGCCTCGCCAACATGATGCGCGGTGGCAGCGCAAACCTATCGCAGAAATTGATGCGTCTGCGCGTCCTGCTGCAGTTCGTCGCCATCGTGATCATCATGGGCGTGGTCTGGTGGCGCTCGGCCTGAGCCCGGCAGCGCCGGTGTGACCGGCCTGCCGCACCCGTGGTCTTTCGCGGCGCGGGGGGATGAATTGGCGGCCTGGGCGTGAGGAGGCCGTGCTACGCTCGGTAGTATCGAACCGTCACGTCGCTTCGGCCGAGTGTCTATGACCGCCCCTTTCCGCACCTGTCTCATGGGCCTGATCTCCGCCGCGGCGATCCTGCCCGTCTCGGCTGCGGATCTGCCGCCTGCCCCGGCGACCTACTACGCGCCGCCGGCCCAGCCGCTCAGCATCGTCTCCGAGGTCCGCATCGGTGGTTCGGTGCAGGATCCGGGCAGCGCCGAGGGCAAGCTGCCCGGTTTCAGCAAGGGGAATGTCAACGGCGATATCCTGTTCGCGAAGCCGGTGATCAGCGCGGATCCGTTCTGGCAGGCCTTCGTGCCGCGGCCCACGGTGGGCGGCAGCTACAACACCGGCGGCCGGACGAGCTACGCTTATCTCGGCGCGACCTGGACCCTCGAGATCTTCCCGGAGACCTTCAACCGTCGCGTCTTCCTGGACGGGTTCTTCGGTGGCGTTGCCCATAACGGTTATACCGGCCCGAAAGCGCTGACCCCCTACGGCTTCAACACCCTCGGGTGCTCGCCGATGTTCCGCGAAGCCGCGGCCTTGGGCTTCCGTCTGACCGAGCATTGGAGCATCATGGCCACCGTCGAGCATATGTCGAACGCGGGCCTCTGTGCGAACAACCGCGGTTTGACCAATTTCGGCGGCAAGATCGGCTACACCTTCTGAGGCGTCCCGCTGCGTGGTCAAGCTCAACAAGATTTATACGCGCACCGGCGATAACGGTACGACCGCTCTGGCGGACGGGCAGCGGCGCTCGAAGGCGGATCTGCGGGTCGAGACCTACGGGACCGTCGACGAGACCAATGCCTGTCTCGGCCTCGTTCGCCTGCACACGACGGGCGCGCTCGATGGGATGCTCGGCGCGATCCAGAACGATCTGTTCGATCTCGGCGCGGATCTCGCGACACCGCCGAGCCCGGAGCCCCTGCCCTACGAACCGCTGCGGATCGTGGCCAGCCAGGTCGAGCGGCTCGAGCGCGACATCGACGCCGTGAACGCCGCGATCCCGCCGCTCAAATCCTTCGTGCTGCCCGGCGGCTCGCCGGCCTCTGCCGCCCTGCACCTCGCCCGCACGGTCTGCCGCCGAGCCGAGCGTCTGGCGGTCGCGCTCGCTGCGGACGAGAACGAAATCGTCTCGCCGGAGGCGCTGCGTTATCTCAACCGCCTGTCGGATTTTCTGTTCGTGGCCGGCCGCGCAGCCAATGCCGACGGCGCCGACGACGTGCTCTGGGTGCCCGGCGCCAACCGCTGAGTCGCCGAACCCATTTCCCGCAGCCTCCACTGCGCCGCGTTGACAAGGCGGAAATGTGGCCGCTACGGTCCGGCCGCCCTGCACGCCCCCCGCGACGGCGCCTCCGTGGCGCCGACGGGACCGGCCTGCACGATGATAAGAATCCTCCTGGGAAGGATCGTAACCGCCATGAAGGTGCTGGTGCCCGTCAAGCGGGTTGTGGACTACAACGTCAAGATCCGCGTGAAGGCCGATGGCTCCGGGGTCGAGCTCGCCAACGTCAAGATGTCGATGAATCCCTTCGACGAGATCGCCGTCGAGGAGGCGATCCGGCTGAAGGAGAAGGGCAAGGTCACCGAGATCGTCGCCGTCTCGATCGGCCCGCAGCAGGCGCAGGAGACGCTCCGCACCGCGCTGGCCATGGGCGCCGACCGGGCGATCCTGATCAAGACCGATGTCAATTGCGAGCCGCTGGCGGTGGCCAAGCTCCTGAAGGCCGTGGTCGACAAGGAAGGCCCGCAGCTTGTCATCCTGGGCAAGCAGGCGATCGACGACGATTCGAACCAGACCGGCCAGATGCTCGGCGCGCTGCTCGGCTGGCCGCAGGGAACCTTCGCCTTCAAGGTCGAGGTCGGCGAGGGCAGCCTCGACGTCACCCGCGAGGTCGATGGCGGCCTGCAGACGGTGGCGCTGCAGCTGCCGGCGATCGTCACGACCGACCTGCGCCTCAACGAGCCGCGCTATGCGAGCTTGCCCAACATCATGAAGGCCAAGAAGAAGCCGCTCGAAGAGCTGGCACCCGACGCTCTGGGCGTCGACGTCACCCCGAAGCTCAAGGTCCTCAAGACCGCGGAGCCTCCGGGGCGCTCGGCCGGCGTGAAGGTGGGTTCTGCGGCCGAGCTGGTCCAGAAGCTCAAGGTCGAAGCCGGCGTGATCTGATCTGCGGGCGAGGCTCCCCGTCCGGGGTCGAGCCTCGCATCACCACATTCGGGGATTCGAGACGACCATGACGACACTCCTCTTCGTCGAGCACGGCAACGGCCAGATCAAGGACGGGACGCTCAAGGCGTTGACCGCCGCCAAGGATATCGGGGCGCCGATCCACGCCCTCGTGCTCGGCGCCGGATCCAAGTCGGTCGCCGATGCGGCGGCCAAGCTCGACGGGGTCGACAAGGTGCTGGTCGCCGAGGACGCCGCCTACGACCATGATCTGGCCGAGCCGGTCTCGGCGCTGATCGCGTCGATTGCCGAGCCCTACGACACGATCATCGCCTCGGCCTCGACCACGGGCAAGAACGTGCTGCCGCGCGTCGCCGCCCTGCTCGACGTGGCGCAGGTCTCCGACATCATCAAGGTCGTCGCGCCCGACACGTTCGAGCGGCCGATCTACGCCGGCAACGCGATCCAGACCGTCCAGACGGCGGCCGGCAAGCGGGTCATCACCGTGCGGACCGCAGCCTTCAAGGCCGCCGGCGAGGGCGGTTCCTCGGCCGCGGTCGAGCCGGTCTCCGCCTCCACGCCCGAGGCCGCCGGTTCGAGCTTCAAGGGCGAGGAGATCGCCAAGTCCGACCGGCCGGAACTGGCTGCGGCACGGATCATCGTCTCTGGCGGCCGGTCGCTTGGCTCCTCGGACAAGTTCCACGAGCTGATCGAGCCGCTCGCCGATACGCTCGGCGCCGCTGTGGGCGCCTCCCGCGCGGCAGTGGACGCGGGCTACGCGCCGAACGACTGGCAGGTCGGCCAGACCGGCAAGGTGGTGGCGCCCGATCTCTACGTGGCGGTCGGCATCTCCGGCGCGATCCAGCATCTTGCCGGCATGAAGGACTCGAAGGTCATCGTCGCCATCAACAAGGACGAGGACGCACCGATCTTCCAGGTTGCGGATTACGGCCTCGTCGGTGACCTGTTTCAGGTCGTTCCGGAGCTGCAATCGGAGCTCGGCAAGGCGAAGGGCCAGTAACCGGCCGGATTACTTGCCGGTCGCGCGCGCGGGTATTTCCAGGCCCACGCGCGCCCGCGGGTTCCTTCGGCATCGGTGATTGGTCTAGAAGGCGGCGACGGCGTGAGTGCAGGCCGTCGTCTTCGCGCAGTCCGTCGGGTCCGGCGGCCGTGCAGCGGCAACGGCATCAGGGGCACAGGTCGGTCAATGGGCATGGAGATCAAGCGGGTCGGCATCATCGGCGCGGGCCAGATGGGCAGCGGCATCGCGCAGGTCTGCGCTTCGGCCGGTCTCGACGTCCTGCTCAACGACCGCGATCCGGTCCGCCTGGAGAATGGCTTGAGCCTGATCGAGGGCAACCTGGGCCGCCTCGTCTCCAAGGGCACCATCACCGACGAGGATAGCCGCGAGGCCCGGTCGCGCATCAATCCGGCGCGGGACTTCGACGCGCTGGGCCCCTGCGACCTCGTGATCGAGGCTGCGACCGAGAACGAGGCCACGAAGCGTGAGATCTTCACGTCCCTGTGCCCGTCGCTCAAGCCGGAGACGCTGGTCGCCACCAACACGTCGTCGATTTCGATCACCCGGCTCGCCGCCGCGACGGATCGGCCGGAGCGGTTCATCGGCATCCACTTCATGAACCCGGTGCCGGTGATGCAGCTCGTCGAGCTGATCCGCGGCATCGCCACCGAGGACGCGACCTACGAGACCTCCAAGGCGTTCATCGCCAAGCTGGGTAAGACTTCGACGATGTCGGAGGATTTTCCGGCGTTCATCGTCAACCGCATCCTGCTGCCGATGATCAACGAGGCGATCTACACGCTTTATGAGGGTGTCGGCTCGGTTGAGTCGATCGATACGGCGATGCGGCTCGGCGCGAACCATCCGATGGGCCCGCTCCAGCTCGCCGACTTCATTGGCCTGGATACCTGCCTCTCGGTGATGCAGGTGCTCTACGAGGGGCTGGCGGATTCGAAGTACCGCCCCTGCCCGCTGCTCGTGAAATATGTCGAGGCCGGCTGGCTCGGCCGGAAGGCGAAGCGCGGCTTCTACGATTACCGCGGACCGACCCCGGTCCCGACACGCTGATCGAGCTTGAGGGGCGGCCGCGCGGCCGCCCCGTCATTCCTTACTTCGCTGCGCCATTCGCGCCGGGCTGGGCCGGCTGCGGATAGGACGGGTTGCCGCCCGGCACCGCGGTGCTGTTCGAGGACGACGCTGCCCCGGACTGACCGTTGACCGAGCCCGTTACCTCTTTCCGCGAGGCATCCTGGCTCTGGCTGGCGTAATCCTTCGGCGAATTCGCACTGTTCCACGTCAGCAGCCCCACCGTCGCGATGGCCAGGAGCACGAGGCTCGCCACCAGAACCCAGAGCACGGGCTTGCCGCGCTCGCCCTGACGGCTGTCCTGCGGGTTCAATCTCTCGGCCATCTGCACACATCCTCGCCTGCGGGACGCAACACGCGGCAGCGCGGTCTGCGACACGATCCCGTTACCGGCGGCCAACGCGGGCCCGGTGAAGCAAGTTCCTGCCGCGGGGTCGGTCAGCGGCCGGTGGTCAGCAGGATCTTGCCGAGATGCGCGCTCGATTCCATCAGTGCGTGCGCTTCCTGGGCCTTCTCCAACGGGAAGGTCGCGTGCGTGACGGTGCGGATGCGGCCGGCATCGAGTTCGGGCCAGACATCCCGACGCAGGCCCTCGGCGATCGCAGCCTTATCGGCCTTCGGGCGGGGGCGTAGCGTCGAGCCGGTGAAGGTCAGGCGGTTGCGCATGATCGGCGTGATGTTCAGCCCATCGACCTTGTAGCCGCCCATGAGGGCGATCATCACCAGCCGCCCATCCGGCGCCAGGGATTTCAGGTTCCGGGGAAGATAGCTCGCGCCGATCATGTCGAGGATGACATCGACCCCGCGGCTGTCGGTGAGGCGTTTCACCTCCTCGGCGAAATCCGCTTGCTTGTAGTCGATCGCCGCCTCGGCGCCGAGGTCCTCACAGAACCGGCACTTCTCGGCCGAGCCCGCGGTGGCGAATACCCGCGCGCCGACATGCTTGGCGATCTGGATCGCGGTGGCGCCGATGCCGCTCGACCCGCCGTGGACGAGGAAGCTCTCACCCGGGGCGAGCCGACCGCGCTGGACCACGTTCGAATAGACGGTGAAGAACGTCTCAGGCAGGCCGCCGGCATCCACGAGCGAGACGGCCTGCGGACGCGGCAGGCAATGGCTGGCCTCGGCCACCGCGAATTCGGCGTAGCCGCCGCTGATCACGAGGGCACATACCTCGTCGCCGACCGACAGGGTCTCGACACCTGCGCCGAGCTCTGCGACCCGACCGGCAATCTCCAGGCCCGGGACCTCGGTCGCTCCGGGCGGCGGCGGATACAAACCCGCCCGCTGCATCATGTCGGGGCGGTTCACGCCCGCAGCGACGACTTCGATCAGCACCTGACCCGGTCCTGGCGACGGCAGCGACACGGTCTCGACCGCGATCACCTCCGGGCCACCCGCACCCGTGAAGCGGATCTGGCGCATGGTGTCGGGCAGGGCAGTGCTGGCCATCAAGGCGTCCTCAACGCATGCGCTTCCGGGCCGCGCCTTTTGGGCGCGGTCCGTCTTGATTGCGGCAACCACCGCGCTTGGCAAGCGCGGCCTTTGGCGGCGGCTGCCTAACGGGCCGCGGCTTTCACGGCGGGCGGGAGCACGATCTGATCCTGGGCCAGGCTCCTCGGCCAGACCGCGACCTGCTTGCCGTCCTGCCACTGCGCCATCAACCCGGTCACGAAACCCTGCCCGTACTTGATCGAGTGCGTGAAGGGATCGTCCTTGCCGTAGAACTGCGTGCGCCCGACCGTCCCTTCCCAATCGGTCTTCTCCAGGGCGTCGACCAGCTTGTCGGCCTCCGTGGAACCGGCACGCTTCACGGCGTCGGCGGCGTAGTAGACCTGATCGTAGGCCATGTAGCCCGCGTAGGACGGGTCGCTGTTGAACCGCTTCTTGAACGCCTCGCTGAAGGCGAGCGACTTTCCGGTGATCGCGGCACCCGGCACCGCGATGCTCTGGAAGATCACCCCTTGCGTCGCACCGTTGGTGTTCGACCAGAAGGTCGAGGAGGTCGCCTGCGAGTTCATGCCGGTCATGGCGAGCGGCACCTGCTGGTTCTGCCACTGCACGGTCGGCTGCACGCCGACATGCGAGATGCCGGTGACGATCAGATCCGGCTTTGCCGCCTCGATCTTGTTGTAGATCGGCGTGAAATCGCCGGTGTCCGGCGAGAAGCGGATGTGATCGACCACCTTCACGCCGATCTCGGGTAGGCACTTCTCGTAGGCGACGTCGAGCGGGCGGGTCCAGGCCGCGTCCTCGCTCATGATCGCGGCGGTCTTAACCTTCATCAGGTCGATCAGCATGTCCTTGGTCGAGTCGCAGATCGACTGCGCCAGCGCCGCCGAGGTCAGGTAGCCGTGGAAGGTATACTTGTTGCGGGCGTAATCCTTGTGGACGGCGAGGCTGATCTCGTTGGAGGCCGCGCCCGGCGTGATCATGGGCGTCTTGAGCCGGGCCGCCCAGGGCATCAGCGCCAGCACAACTTCGGAGATGTAGCTGGCGATAACGAGATTGACCTTGTCCTCGGACACGGCTCGCTGGAAGGCGCGGACCGCATCGGAGGCGGAACTCTTATCGTCGTAGGTGACGACCTGGATCTGGCGGCCATCGACGCCGCCCTTGGCGTTGATCTCATCGGCGGCGAGTTGCACCGCCTGCGGGATCGAGGCCCCGACCACCGACTGTGCCTCGGCGATCACGCCGATTCTGATCGGGTCGGCGGCCCGCGCCGGCCCCGCACCCACCAGTCCGGCCACTGCGAGCAGGGCCAGGGCCCGGTTCGAAACACTGCGTTCCATCGGCATGGGCTTCCTCCTGCGGCCCGTGCGGCTTTTGCCGCCGCATCGGGTTCGGGGCAGGAGTGTGCAACACCCATTGGCCTGAATTCAATGTACACATTTGCGAATGCATGACGAAGAGCGCGTCAGCTTTCCGCGCGGCGGAAGATCAGGCTTGTGTTGTTGGCCGGCATGGCCACGCGCTCAGCCAACACGAACCCATGCCGCGCCGCCAAAGCGGCCACGGCCTCAAGATCGCGGACACCCCATTCCGGATCCCGGGCGCGCAAGGACACGTCGAAGGCAGCGTTGCTTTCCGCGCTGTGCTGCCCGTCCTCGCGGAACGGTCCGTAGAGGAACAGGAGCCCGGTCCCGGTCAGGACGCGGGCGGCCCCGGCCATCAGCCCCTCCGTTGCGGACCATGGGGCGATATGGATCATGTTGATGCAGACGACCGCGTCGACACGGCCGGTCGGCCAGGCGCTCGCATGCGCGTCGAGCGCGAGCGGCGGCCGGATATTGGTGAGCCCGGCCAAGCGGGTATGAGCCGCGATGCTGCGCCGCGCTTCGGGCTCGGGATCGCTCGGAAGCCAGGTCAGGCCGGGCAGCGCCGCAGCGATGTGGATCGCGTGCTCACCGGATCCGCTGGCGATCTCGAGAACGGACCCATCCGCCGGAAGCACCCGCCGCAGGACCGCGAGGATCGCGTCACGATTGCGCGCGACGGCGGGCGCCGTGAGGGCATCCCGATCGACCTCCCAATCCAGCATGATCACCATCTCCAGAATCGCCGATAACGCACGGACTTCAACCGCAGGCCGCCCGCGAAAGGCTGAACCGCGATGGTCTCGAAACTCACGTCACCCCGATGCGCCGCGACCGGGACCCAACCCGGCCGGATGCGATCGTGATCGAAATGATCGCGCGGACCGGCCCGCGGGGGCTTCACCGGTTACCGGGTGCCGTACATCCGATCGCCGGCGTCGCCGAGACCCGGAACGATGTAGCCGTGATCGTTCAGGTGGCTGTCGATCGCTGCGGTCCAGACCGGCACGTCGGGATGAGCCTCCTGGAACTTGGCCAGCCCCTCCGGAGCGGCCAGGAGACAGACGAAACGCAGATCGGACGCGCCACGGGCCTTCAGCAGATCCAGCGCTGCGATCGCCGAATTGGCGGTTGCCAGCATCGGATCGAGGACGAGCACCGTCCGGTCGGCGAGGTCCGACGGCGCTTTGAAGTAATACTCGACCGCCTGGAGGGTATCCGGGTCCCGGTAGAGACCGACATGCGCGACCCTGGCCGAGGGAACCAGCGATAGCATCCCATCCAGAAACCCGACCCCCGCGCGCAGGATCGGCGCCAGGACCAGCTTCTTGCCCTGGATCTGGCGGCCCTCCATCGGCTGCAACGGTGTCTCGATCGTCACGGCTTCCAGCGGCAGGTCGCGCGTGACTTCGTAGGCGAGGAGCATGCCGATCTCATTCAGGATCTGGCGAAAGCCCTTGGTCGAGCGGTTCTTGTCGCGCAGGTACGTAAGCTTGTGCTGCACGAGTGGGTGATCCACCACGGTGACCCGGCCCATCGGCATAGCCCTCCCCTCAGCCTCGTCCACCGAGACATGCAGGACCCCGGGCGGGGGTGCAACTTGGAAGACTGGGCGACTCGGCGCGCCGCTTCGACCTGGGGCGTCTGTCCGTCCAAGGGCGACTTTTCTCTCGGACCTGAAGGCTCCGATCGCGCAAGGCGCAACTACGGGACAGCGTCGAGCCCTATCATGGGCAGATTAAAAACATTCGCCTCTCACTTGGAGAGATCCTGATGGTTGTGCAAATATTAATACCCTGGCTTAGCCTTTTGCGGGGCAGAAAAATAGCATGTCAGGGCAAAATTGGATCTTTTATCCCGCAGGCATGGGAGGTTCAAATTTTTAATCGTTTGAAGAAAATTCTAGTCGCTCACTCGAACGTCTATATCAATTTAATTCTAACTTATGAGACAGGCAGTATCGGATAATACTGATCTTATTACTATATAGTAATGCAATATTGCATAATTATCAGAATTTCATTCTTCGCCGCAACGATGTCCTCGGCTTGCTGTTCGCGCAGGCAGGCCTAAGTCGGGCTTCGCATTTTTTTCTTCCGACCAGCACCCCTGAAGCAGGCAGAACCGAACGCGCCATGCAGCTCAATCTCTCCATCAAAGCGACTCTGACGATCCTGTTCGGTGTGCTCGCGCTGATCTCGACAGGACAGGGCGGGCTGTCGCTCCGTAATGCGGCCGCGGTACGCCGATCCACGACGGCACTGGCGATCAACTGGCTTCCCTCCGTCGAGAAGATCAGTACGATCGAGATCGCGGTTTCCGAAGTGCGGATCAAGCAATACCGCCTGATCCTGCTGTCGAACACGCCGGATAAGCGCACTGAGAATGAGGCTAACCTCGCAGCCACGCATGCGCGCCTGCGCGAGGCGCGCAACGTCTATGAGTCCCTGATCACCACCCCCGACGAGCGCACGTTCTACGACGCCTTCGCGGCGGCCTGGAGCAAGTTCGAGGGGGTGGATGGTGATGCGCGCCGCCTCGTAGCGGCCGGACAAACCCAAGACGCCATGGCGCTGCTGGTCAAAGCCGATGTCGTCGCCCTCTACGACGACGCCCGAAAGACCCTTACGCGTCTCGTCGCACATGACGAGGAGATGGCCGGGCGGGACGCGAATGACGCGATGGCGGGCGCGAACTCGGCATCCATCACGGCGATGACCGGGATCGGGCTTGCGCTCGCCTCGGCCCTGGGCGCAGCCATTTTCGGCCACCTATACATCTCGCGGCCGATCCAGCGCATGACCGCGGCGATGTCGAAGCTCGCGGACGGCGAAACCAGTACGGCGGTGCCGCATATCGGCCGCCACGACGAAATCGGCGCGATGGCGTCAGCCGTGCAGGTGTTCAAGGACAACCTGATCCGCAGCCACGCCCTGGAGGCCGAAGCGGTGCAGGCGCGCGCGGCGGTGGAAGAGCAGCGAAAGGCCGGCATGCGCGAAATGGCCGACAGCTTCGAACGGGCGGTCGGCGGCATCGTCGGGCAAGTCACGGCCTCCGCCACGGAACTGCAAGCGACCGCCGGCTCGATGTCGGCCATGGCCGGCCAGACCTCGGCCCAGTCGACCGCGGTTGCTGCCGCCGCCGAGGAAGCCGGCGCCAACGTCAACACCGTGGCGGCCGCGGCCGAGGAACTAGGCTCCTCCGTGCAGGAGATCGGCCGACAGGTTCAGGGCTCTTCACGGCTCGCCCAGGCGGCCGTCGACGAGGCGGATCAGACCGGCGCACTGGTGCAGGAGCTGAGCACCGCCGTGGCCCGGATCGGCGACGTGGTCGGGCTGATCACATCGATCGCCGGCCAGACCAACCTGCTCGCGCTGAACGCCACGATCGAGGCGGCGCGGGCTGGCGCCGCCGGCCGTGGCTTCGCGGTGGTGGCCTCCGAGGTCAAGGCGCTGGCCGAGCAGACCGCCAAGGCCACCGAGGAGATCGGCCAGCAGATCGGCCGGGTCCAGGGCGTGACCGGTCAGGCGGTGGGCGCGATCGGCACGATCACGGCGCGCATCCGCGAGCTCAACGCTGTGGCCACCACGATCGCGGCGGCGGTCGAGCAGCAGGGCACGGCCACGCAGGAGATCGTGCGGAATGTCGGGCAGGCGGCGCAGGGCACCGGCGAGGTGACCAGCAACATCGTGGGTGTCGCCGAGGCCGCCGAGGAGACGGGTCGGGCGGCGACTCAGGTGTTGGGCGCGGCCTCGGAACTGTCGCGTCAGTCCGAGCACCTGACCGCCGAGGTCAGCCGCTTCCTCACCAGCGTGCGGGCCGCCTGACGTCGGCGGCTACCGGGTGTCGGTAGCGGTCACGGTCCGATCCTGCTCCGCGGGCGCATGCTCTAGCACCCGCGGAGCGGGATTGCGGGTTCAGGCCGTCTGGCCTTCGCCGCCGGTGGTCCCGCGCTTCGCCATGAAGGCGTCGAACTGCTCGCGGTCCTTCGCCCGCTTCAGTTCATCGACGAACGCCGTAAAGGCGCGGCTCTCCTCTTCGAGGGCGCGCCGCTGCGCTTCCAGCCGGTCGAGTTCCTCCCGGCGATAGGCGTCGAAGGCGGCATTGCCGGTGCTGCTGCGACGGTTGGCGGCCTCGAAGGCCCGGGCGAACCGGGAGACCGGGCGCGCGCCCTCATAATCGGACATGGTCCGTCGCGCCGTATCGCGCATCTCGGCGAAGGCTGGATAGCCGGTGAACTTCCAGGCCAGCAACGCGAGGCCGACTGGCCACCAATAGATGAAGCCGACGACGATCGCGCCGATCTCCAGGGAACGACGCGGGAACGGGCCAGAGCGGCTTAGCTTGCCGGTCGCCCAGGGTGAGGAGGTTTGAGAGGTCACGGCAAAGCTCCGCTGTTCATGTGAACGGAGTTAACATGCGGGCGCCGGGCGCAGCTTTCAAGGCCGCCCGGAAGCGGGTCCGTGGGCTGCCCCATGGACGAGGGCGAGAACGCCGGCCCGGAGCAACTCGTACTTGTCGGGAAAGCCGGGGCCGCGCGGCAGATGCCCGGCAGCCGAGAGGGTCGCGAGACCGTGGGCGAGTGCCCAAACCTCCAGTGCGATGAAGCGGGGTGCGACGCCACCGAACCCATCGGCGAACGTCGCCTGAAGCGCTTCAACCAGGAGATCGAATGGGCTCGGCCGGGCAACGGGGGTGCCTGCGCCGGACCCGTCATCCTGCTCGGCGGTCGGCAGGCCGCGGGTCTCGAAGATCGCGGCGTAATAAGCCGGCTCCTCCTCGGCGAAGGCGAGGTAGGTCTCCCCCATGCGGGTGAATCGCTCCAGCGGCGTACCGCGCGATGTGAGCGCCCGGGCGAGCCGGGCGGCCAGTTCGGCGAAGCCGCGCCCGGCCAGTTCCTCCAGCAGGGCTTCGCGACCACGGAAGTGCCTGTACAGGGCGGCCGGCGTGACACCGACGAGGCGTGCGGCGTCCACCAGCGTGAAGCCACCGATTCCGCGCTCGGCGATGAAGCGGCGCGCTGCCTCGATAAGCGCCTCTTTCAGGTTGCCGTGGTGGTAATTCCGCCGGTCGTTCGGTCCGTCCCGCCAGGGTCGCAAGATCCCAAATCCTTCGCGCGCTCGTGTGCACCTCACAGACCTTCCGCGATGCTGTCGAGTCGGAAGACCGCTGGGACGGATGGATTTCGCGGGGCGCCGTCCAGCATTACCATTGAACGCGCGCTTTGTTGCGATTCAGGATTTCGCGGTCGCGCTTGACCAGCGCGGATCCGCGCTCCACCCTCACTTAGAATGGATCGGCCGACGTCGCGTGCTCAGGCGTCCGCCGCCGGGCTCGCGCGACTGAGGACACGCCTCCCACATGGCTTTTGTCAGCCTCAAGGCTTGGCGTGCGCGCTCAGCGGAACGCGCCGAGATCGCGGCCAGGCTCAAGCGCGAACTGATCGCCGCCCTCGACCTCGGTGAGGCCGACGCCCTGGCGGTGAACGAGATCAGCTGCCCCGATCCCGGCTGCCCCGACATGGAGACGGTCGTTCTGGTGATGCGCGCGGGGGCGCCAACCCGGGCTCTGCGGATCCGATGCCCGATGGAGGCCGTCGGCCCTGCCGACATCGACGCTCTGGTCGCGGATGACCGCAACGGCTCATCCCGATGATGTGACCGGCCATGCGCACTTTCGGGTCGTCAGCACGGTGGGGTGGAGCAACCTTTCGAGGCGGGTCGCGTACAGTACGCCGATGCCCCGAAACAACGGGGATCGGACCGTCCGGGAGGGGCGAACCATGAAGACCCGCCGCCACGCCATGGCCCTGTCGTGCCTTGCCGCGCTGGGATTGATCCTGGCCGTCGCTTCCGATCCGGCGGCCGCCGGTGAGAGCATGCCGTTCTCCGACACCGCCTTCGAGGCGGCGCAGAAGAGCGGGAAGCCGATCCTCATCGAGGTCAGCGCGCCCTGGTGCCCGATCTGCAAAACCCAGAGACCGATTCTCGCCAAGCTGGCGCAGGAGCCGCGCTTCAAGGACCTCCAGATCTTCGATATCGATTTCGACAGTCAGAAGCCGCTCCTGAAGCGGTTGGATGTGCGCATGCAGAGCACGCTGATCGCCTACAAGGGGGCGACCGAGGTTGGCCGGTCCGTCGGCGAGACGCAGCCGGAATGGATCGAAGGGCTGATCGAGAAGACGCTCTGATCGGGCAGCCCCCGGACGGCGTCTGCGCGACACCGATACGCTTTTGCATTCGTTCAGGCAGCCTCCGGTAGAGCGCCACGGAGCCCGACCGCTTCGTCGGGGCCCGACGGTGACGATTCGGTGTCGTGCGTTCCTCCCCCAGCCGCCCCGATCCCGGATGCGATCATCGCGATACCGGTGCGCAACGAGGAGGAGCGCATCGCGGCCTGCCTGCAGGCCATCGACGCGCAGGTCGGCCTTGAGCCTGGACGTCTCGGGCTCATCCTGTTCCTGAACAACTGCACGGACCGGACCCAGCAGATCGTCGCCGCCACGGTACCGACCCTGTCGATCCCGGTCCGCGTCCTGACCGAGTCGTTCGCGGGCGCGCATGCCGGTTGGGCCCGGCGCCGCGCCATGGATGCCGCCGCGGACTGGCTCGGAGACACCGGCGGCGGCGGGATCATCCTGTCGACCGATGCGGACAGCCGCGTGCCGCCGCAATGGGTCGCGCGCAATTGGGCGGCGATCCGGGCGGGAGCGGATGCGGTTGCCGGCCGCGTCGAGCTCGATGAGGCCGAAGCGGCGCTGCTGCCGCCGTTCCTGCCGGCCCGCGGCCGGCTCGAGGATCGCTACGATGCGCTGATCACCGAAGCGGAGGCGCGGATCGATCCCGATCCGCACGATCCCTGGCCGTGCCATCGGACAGCGATCGGCGCGACGCTGGCGGTGACGCGTGCCGCCTACCATACGGTCGGGGGCATGCCGGAGATCCCCTTGGGTGAGGACGGCGCCTTCATCGCCCGCCTGATCGAGCACGGCCTGCGGGTGCGGCACGCCACCGATGTCTGCGTGACCATTTCGGCCCGGCTCGCCGGGCGGGCCCCCGGTGGGGTCGCCGATACGATTCGCGCGCGGTGTGAGGAGCCGGACGCCCTCTGCGATGCTCGGATGGAATCGTTTGTCCACGCCGTGCGCCGCTACGTCTGGCGGCGGCGTTTCCGGCAGCAGCACGGAAGCGGGCGGCTTGCACGGGATGATGCCTGGGCGCGGCGGCTTGGGATCGGCACCGCCGAGGCCGGCCGGATCGCGGCCTTGCCCCTCGGCCAGGCCGTGGCGGAGGCCGAGCGTGCGAGCCCCCGACTCGCCTATCGCCCCATAGGCCCGCGCCAGTTGCCGCGGGAGATCCGCATCGCCCGCACGGGCGTCGCGATGATCCGCCTGTCCTCGGCTCTCGCGAAAACGCTGCGCCGGTACAAAGCGGCCTTGCCTGAGCGTCACATCATCGATGCGGAACGGGGACGCTCCTGATCGACTCGGGTATCACCCAGGGCGAGCAAATCCCGGGGTGAGAGTCCGAAGCGCTGCCGGAACGCACGGCTGAACGCGGCCGGATCGGTCAGACCGCAACTCGCCATGATCGACCCGATCCGGAACCCCATCCTGGGCGCCCGAAGGATCCGTTCATGCGCGCGGTCGAGCCGCGCGTTGCGGATCGTGGCCGCGATCCCCTCGCCGCCCGCGAAGGCCGCGTAGAGACGGCTGCGGGACACGCGAAGGTCGGCTACGAGATTCGCCGGCCCGAACGCGGGGTCGTGCAGACATCGCTCGATCCGCGCCAAGGCCAACGACCGCAGGGCATACGCCGAGATGTCCTGTTCCGCGTCCGGGTTGTGCCCATGGACGATGCCGCGGAGCAGGTGGAGCGCACCCTCGATGGCGATGGCGGTCTCCGCCTCCGACATGGTGTGGACCGAAGCCGCGAAGCTGCGAAGATAGGCGGAGAACAGCTCGTTCAGCGGACCAGCCGGGATCTTGCTTCCGGCAAGCTCACTGAGATTGCCGATCTGAGATTGAAACGTCTCCCGGGGAATCAGGAGGCGAACCTCGTCGAAATCCGTCAATCCGCCTCCTGAACCGGGTTTACTCCAGGTTTGAAACGCGATGTCGCCGACGCCCAGTCGCGTTCCGTTGCGGCCGTTCTCAAGATAGCCGCGCCCCTTGCGCACCAACATGACGCCGACCTCGTCGCGGCCATCCCGGCGGATGTGGGTCGGCGTTCGTTCGAGGCTGTAGGGCCGACTGATCGTGTGAATGATGCCCCCGTGCCGCGACTGCGCGATCATGCGACTGGCCGAGAACGGTCTGTCCAGATCCAGCTGCTGCAGATCGACGGTCGACATGACCGTACTGCGCCAATAGTCGAAGGCTCGTTTCTCTTCGACCGACGCCGTCGTTCCAAAGAAAACTGGGACCGTTCTTGTCGCACTCACAGCGGACCAGCCTCACTTCCCTCGGCCGACGACGCGCAGTTTTTTGCAGAAGCGCCGGCAGGTTCAGACTTTCAGAACAGGCCCTCCGACGCAATCGCGCAACAATGTTTCTCAAAACCTTGAGTTGTTAACGCTACACACTTCAAGACTTTTGGATCTATTGAGAACCACATGGAATTGAAAAACTATCCGATCAACGGTTCTTGTTCACAATCGCTCGCAAGGACTGCTATCGGCATCGCGACAATTTTGCAGCAGCGATCAAGAAAAAGACTCTGCGCAACCTTTCACGGTTGTTTCTCGCAATAGCGATGCCACTGCACTTTGGTCGTGTGCTCTTGAGCCGGATGTCGATGGCGCAGGCCTTTCATCGACCCAGACGATCGATTGCGCCCTGAGCTGTCTGAAATGGCTTTGGATGCGCAGCCGTTTGGATCGATCGGCCATCAACGCGGCTCGATCTTTCCTTGGTGCGGTCGAACGGGTCGCGGATTCCGTCGGCAGCGGGAGGCTTAAAGTCGCGGCCGCGCGCTACACGAGCATGGGGGGCTCCCAGGCTTCGTCGCAAAGCGTTCCTGCATTCCGGACCGGTGTGTATCTCGGCAGGAGGGCGCCTAGTCGTGTCCGGACGCGATCCGCGCCGCCGCCCGCGAAGGATCCGTCTGAGCGAATCGCACCACGATGGCGCGCCCTTCAGCAGGGGGGCTCGGCAGCGAGCCACGGAATCGCGCGGCCTCGGCGTGACCGAGCACCGCCCGCGGTGCTGCGACCGGGAACGTCCGGAGAACGCGGCCTCCGGCGTCGAGGATCTCGGCGCTGAGCGGCGCGACCGGTACGTCCGACGCCGCAACACCCATCAGATCGCCCTCGACGACGAGCTCGGCCGCCCGGCCGTCTTCGCTCGGGTTGCTGTAGGCCATGACATCGCGGATCGCGATGCCGCGCAGGTTCACCGGAAGGCCGATCCGGGCGAACAAGGCTGCGGTTTGCGGCACCGCGCGCACCACGGTCGCGCGCGCCAGACAAACGAGCGGCAGAGCCGCCAGCAGCGTCAGCCCGAAAGCCAGGGCCGGCGTGAGGCCGATTCCCCAGCTGCGTGCCTTTGGGCGCTTCGCTGTGCTTGCGCGGGCGACGGGGATCGGAAGATCTGCGGCCTCCCGGACCGCGGCGGTCGCCTCCTCCCAGGCCGAATCGGCGACGGGATCCGTCTCCGCCGCCAGTTCGGCTTCGTGCCCGGCCAGAACGTCCGCCGGCGAGATGAACCACGTCTCACGGCAGGCTGCGCACCGGACCGAACGGCCCTCCATGCCGACCTTGCCGGCCTCAATCTCGTACGCGCTCGCGCAGCTCGGGCAGACGATCAGCATACGCACCATACTCGCATCGATCGGCCGTACCGGGGCCGGACAGTGAATTCGATTGAGAAAGTGTCGCTGAACAGGGTTAAGCGGCCGTGAAATCCGGTAGGCCTTGAAAACGCCCGCCGGTCCGGCGATGCCGGGATCGGGATCGGCGAGACACGGCACGGCGTTGAATTCACAGGCGAGCACGAGAAGCCTGCTGCCCGGCGCGGAGCGGCCGGTGGTGCAGTTCGAGAATGTCGGTATGCGCTACGGCCTCGGGCCGGAGGTGCTGTCGGATGTGAGCTTCCGCATCGCCCCGCGCTCGTTCCAGTTCCTCACCGGGCCGTCAGGCGCCGGCAAGACGACGCTGCTGCGGCTGATCCTGCTCTCGGCGCGGCCGACGCGGGGGCTGGTCTCGATCTTCGGCGAAGAGGTGAGCGGCATCTCGGCCAAGGCGCTGACCGGGCTGCGGCGCCGGATGGGCGTGGTGTTCCAGGATTTCCGCCTGCTCGACCATCTGACGACCTACGAGAACGTGGCGCTGCCGCTGCGCGTCCAGGGACGGACGGAGGCGAGCTACCGGGCCGAGGTGGTCGAGCTGCTGCGTTGGGTCGGGCTCGGCGAGCGGATGCACGCCCTGCCGCCGCTCCTGTCGGGCGGCGAGAAGCAGCGTGCCGCCATCGCCCGGGCGCTGATCGCCCGGCCCGACCTGCTGCTCGCCGACGAACCCACCGGCAACGTCGATCCGGGTCTCGGCCGGCGTCTGCTGCGGCTGTTCCTCGAGTTGAACAAGCTCGGGACCTCGGTCGTCATCGCCACCCACGATTTCGGCATCATGGATGCGGTCGACGCCCGGCGCATGGTGCTGGGCGAAGGCCGGCTGCGGATCGAGGAATGAGCACCCAAGCCATCCCACGTGCGCGGCCGGAGCCTGTCGCCGGTGCGCCCTCCCCGCCTGTTCCGGCGCAACTGCGTCGCAACGCGGCTTTGGTACCGACCGATACCGCGGCCGGACGATCCCTGGCGGCGGTCATCGCCATCCTGACCTTCCTCGCAGGGCTCTGCGCCGGCGCCGCCGAGATGGTGGCGGCCAACGCCGCCCAGTGGCAGGGCGACGTGGCCCAGGAGGTCACGATCCAGATCCGCCCGAGCCCAGGCCGCGACGTCGATGCAGATCTGGCCCGGGCGGCCGGCATCGCCAAGGCGGAGAAGGGCATCGCCGAGACACGGGTCTTCTCGAAGGCCGAGGCCGAGCGGCTGCTGGAACCCTGGCTCGGCACCGGACTCGATCTTTCCGACTTGCCGGTGCCGCGGCTGATCGCACTCAAGCTCGACCGGGGACAGGGTGCCGACCTGAAGCGGCTGCGGGCACGGCTGCTCGAGGCGCTGCCCGGCGTCGCGAGCCTCGACGACCACGCGCTCTGGCTCCAGCGGCTGTCGACCGCGGCCGGCGCGTTCGTGGGGATCGGGATCGGGCTCGTGATCCTCGTGCTGGTGGCCACGGGCCTTGCCGTCACCTTCGCCACGCGGGGCGCCATGGCGAGCAACCGCGAGGTGGTCGAGGTGCTGCACTTCGTGGGCGCCGACGACGACTACATCGCCAAGGCGTTCCAGCGGCGGTTCTTCGGTCTCGGGCTTCGCGGCGGCGCCATCGGCGCGGGCTGCGCTATCCTGGCCTTCGTGATCTTGGGGCTGCTGGCCCGGGCGGCGCGGTCCGGGCCGGCGGGACAAGAGGTCGAAGCCCTGTTCGGGGCCTTCCAGATCGGGCTGCGCGGCTATGCCAGCGTCGTCCTCATCGGTGTGATCGCCTCGCTCGTCACGGGCGTGGTCTCCCGCATCACGGTCCGCCGGTTCCTCGCCTGACCGACGGCGGCGTGGATTCCGGGGGCCTCTGCGGCGCGTTTACGAACCGGAAACTTAATCGTCGCGGTGTGGTTGTCGGCTTCCGGACCGCCTCCGGGCCGCCGTAATCGAAGCCGATCCTCTGGAGGATGACCACGCGTATGCTGCGCGCATCGGATCCGCACCAGACCGACACCGTCGGCTGGTCCTGGCACGAATGGAGCCTCCCGCACCGGGCGGCCTGCCCCGCGTTGCCGCGCCATCGCGGCCCCATCCTCTGGCAGATGCTCGGTCTCGGAGCGGGTATCGCGACGGCGGCCCTGCTGGCCGGCTTCCTGATCTTCGTCGGCGCCCTCGCCCGCCAGGAGCGAACCCCGTCCGATCGGGCCGACGGCATCGTGGCCCTGACCGGTGGCGCGCAACGCATCGGCGACGCCATCGACCTCTTGGCCGGTGGTTACGGGCGACGCCTGCTCATCACGGGGGTCAACGAGCGCACCAGCCGAGACGAGATCGCCCGGCTGAACCCGAACCAGCGCGCGCTGATCGCCTGCTGCGTGGATCTCGATTATCGCGCCCGCAACACCATCGGGAACGCGATCGAGACCCGCCGCTGGATGCGGGCGCATCGGTTCAGCACCGTGGCGGTGGTCACCTCGAACTACCACATGCCGCGGACGCTGATCGAACTGGTGCACGCGCTGCAGGACAGCGACCGCGTCCTGCCGCACCCGGTCGTCACGGAAGCGTTCGACGCCGACCGCTGGTGGCAGAGCCCGCCGGCCGCGCGGCTCGTCGCTTCGGAGTACGTGAAGTTCCTGGCGAGCTGGGTCCGGACCCGGTTCGAGGACGACCCCGAACGCTCCCGGGCCGCGATTCTAATCGGACGCGGCAAACCCGTGAAGGTGGTGTCGAACCGCTTTCTGCCCGCACCCTGGACCGACGCGTCTCGCGATCGCGATGCTACGCTGCCCTAGGAGCCGTGACAGCGGGCCTTGATGGCCGCCGAGAATTCCCGGTCCGAGCCCTGAACCTGGGCCAGGCGCTCGCCGCGCTCCGAACCGGACAGGCAGCGTCCGTAGACCCCTGCGACCCGGCGCATGGTCTCGACGTGCCGCCGCCAGATGCGGCAGTTCTTGGCTTCTTCGCCGTCCGCCTGTTCCAGCTGATCGACCGCCTGCCGCTGCATCGACTGCGCCACGAGGAGATCGCGCGCGCAGGTGGACTCGCCCTGCGCCAGGGCGGGACCGGCCGTCACTCCTGCAGCCAGCAGCAGGCCCGCAGCTGCGAGTCGAGAATCGGACATCAGGCGGCCTGCGGTGCCGTGGAGCGGGTCAGGAGGGCGTAGAGCGCGCCCGCGTCCCGGGCGGCCCGGATGTGGGCCAGCATCCCGGGCTCGCGAAGGACGCGCGCAACCTGTGCCAGAGCCTTCAGGTGATCGGCCCCGGCCCCCTCCGGCGCCAGCAGCAGAAACGCGATGTCGACCGGCTGACCGTCCAACGCCTCGAAGTCCACCGGCCGGTCGAACCGTGCGAACAGGCCGAACAGCCGGTCCAATCCCGGCAGCTTGCCGTGGGGGATCGCCACGCCGTCTCCGATGCCGGTCGATCCCAACCGCTCCCGCTGCAACAGCGTGTCGAAGACGGGACGCTCGCCGAGGGCTGGCAGACGACGCGCCGCCTGGGCGGCGAGGTCCTGAAGCACCTGCTTCTTGGCCCGCGCGCGCAGCGACTGCACGACCGACTCAGGGTCGAGGAATTCGAGAACTGGCATCGAACGACCGTTGCCCCGTCGCCCGTCCGGTGGGACGGGCCTCGTCGCGGGAGCATCGACGGCCAGCTCGGCCGTGCCCCCACTCACCAATCGACCGGGAAACAAGCCGGTTCCGGCTCCGTTCCTCCCGACCGCCGCGTTAATCGACGGCGTTCGGCGGGTCCACCCAGCCAATCGCGCCGTCGCTGCGCCGATATACGACGTTGATGCGCCCGGTGCCAGCGTGGACGAACACGACCACCGGCGAGCCGGTGAGATCGAGGGCCGTGACCGCCTCGCCGATGGTGCGGCGCTGCAGCGTCCGGGTGCTCTCGGCGACGATCGGGGGATGCGCATCCCCTTCGGCCGGCTCGTCGTCGTCGTCCTCTTCCGGAGCGGCGAGAACCGCGTAGGCCGCCTCGACGGCCAGGTCGTTGCTCGGCCCGGTGGCGTGCTGCTTGAGCCTGTGCTTGTAGCGGCGCAGCCGGGTCTCCAGCCGCTCAGCCGTCTGGTCGAAGCTGGACCGCGCGTCGTGCGCGAAGCCGTTCGCCTCGATGGTCAGGCCGGACGTGAGATGCAGCACGCAATCCGTCCGGAAGGCGGTGCCATCCCGCCTCAGGGTGACGTGGCCGGTGCAGGCGTCGTTCATGTGCGCGTCGAGGTACTTGGCCTGTATCGCAGCCATGCGTTCCTCGACGCGGCCGCGCAGACTCTCTCCGAGATCCACGCCGTGACCCGTGACACGCAACGACCCCATGCTGCCTCCCCCGTTTCGATGCAGGTGGCCGAATTAGAGAGCCGGCTCGGGTTAAGTCAACGGAGCGGCTGATGGTTCGATCGCGCGCTTAACCCTGGGTTCAGCGGGAATGTCCGTATAGAGACCGATGCTAAGCGGGTCCCGACCGTACGGCGCCGGGCGCGGACATCGCTCCGGCGCCGTACGGTCGCCTGGGATCCGACCCGAAGCCTGCACAGCCGGGGACGGCGTGAGACACGAGAGACCGACCACCGCATGACGAGACACGCTCGCCAGCCCGTTGCCCTGAGCCGCCGCGTCGTGCTGGCGGCCGCCCTCGGCGCGGCCGCAGGCTCGCTGCCCGGCCCCACGCTGGCGGCCGATCCCGAGAAGGTGCCGGACCTCCCCCGCGCGGGCGAGGCGTTCGAGGCGAATACGCTGACCGATCTGGCCCGCGCCCGCTCCAAGGTGGCTTACGTCGGCCCCAAATCCGGCGATCTGCCGGCTTCCCTCAAGAACCTGTCGCGGGACGCCTACGAGGCGATCCGGCCAGCCGAGGGGCGCGGGATCTGGGCTGGGCAGGATATCGGCTACAGTCTCGAACCACTGTTGCGCGGCTCGATCTACGACACGCCGGTCACACTGTTCCTCGTCGAGAACGGCCTCGTACGGCCGGTTTCCTACGACAGGGCCTCGTTCTCGGCCCCGGGCTTCGATCTGCCCGACCTCACGGACGACGCCGCGTTCTCGGGTTTCCGGCTACGGGCACGCTTCGCTGACGGGGGTGCCCTGTCGGATTTCGCCCTGTTCCAGGGCGGCTCGTTCTTTCGCCTCGTGGCGGAGGGGCAGGATTTCGGCATCAACGCCCGGGCGCTGGCCCTCCGGCCGGCCGATGCCCGCGGCGAAGAATTCCCGCTGTTCCGCGCCCTGTTCATCGAGACCCCCGCTCCGGGGCAGCCGATCGTGATCCACGCGCTCGCCGAATCCGAATCCGCCACGGCGGCTTTCAAGCTTACACTCACACCGGGCCGGGAAGCCTCGGTGGCGGCGATCGACGGCACGGTCTTCGCACGGGCCGATCTCGATCATATCGGGCTCGGCGGCATGCAGGGCAGCTATCTGTTCGGGCCGCTCGACCGCCGCCACGTCGATGACCTGCGCGCCGCCGCGTTCTCGGTGGAAGGCCTGGCGATCCACAACGGCTACGGCGAGCCGCTCTGGCGCCCGGTGCACAACCCTGAAACCCTGCAGGTGTCGGCCTTCGTGGATCGCGGGCCCAAAGGCTTCGGCCTGATGCAGCGCGCCCGCGCGTACACCGATTTCGATGACGACCGGCGGCATTGGGAACAGCGGCCGTCCCTGTGGCTGGAACCGCTGGACGACTGGAACGAGGGCGCCGTCACGCTCCTCGAGATCCCGAGCGATTCCGAACTCAACGAAAACGTCTTCGCCTACTGGCGTCCCAAGGCGAAGCTCGCCAAGGGCGGGGAGATGCGCTTCCTCTGCCGCCAGCATTGGTCCAAGGGCTGGCCCGATCCGTTGCCGCCCGAGATCGCGCGGGTCAGCGACAGCCGCTGCGGACACGGCAGCACCGGCAACCGACGCCTGTTCGCCGTCGATTTCCAAGGCGACGCGCTGTTCGAGCCCGGGGACATCGACGTCGAACTCAGTGCCTCGGCCGGAACGATCACCCGGCAGGACCAGTACCGCTATGCCGGTCGTAAGACCCTGCGGATCGTGTTCGAGCTCGATCCGGGTAGTGAACGAGCCAGCGAGCTGCGCCTCGCCCTCCGGCGCGGACAAGTCCGGGCCAGCGAGACCTGGCTCTATCGCTGGACACCCTAAACCCCACTCTTTGAACGAGGATCAGCCACCGCCGTGCGATTGGACGAGACGATGACCCTGCCTCAGCCCGCGCTCCAGCCGGTCTCCGCGTCCGGCGCGGCGACGCCGGAGATCGGACCCGTGCTTCCGCCTGAGGCACCGCTGGCGATGCCGGTTCAGAACCTGTCGCGCTGGGACGCGACAGTCGCCCACCGACCCGCGCATCAGCGCCGCAGCCCCTGGCTTGCGCGGCTCTGGGTGTTCGGCGGCGCGTTGGCGCTCACGGCTTACGGCGGCTGGCAGATGGTCGAGACCGTGTCGGTCTCCGGCAGCCCGACCGCGCTCCAGCTCGCCCTCGTTGTCCTGTTCTGCCTGACGTTCTCGTGGATCGCGCTGGCCTTCACCAGCGGGCTGCTGGGCTTCGCGATGCTGCTGCGCCGCGAACGTCCGTCGCCGACGAGTCCGGCGGCGCTGACGACCCGGACCGCGATCCTGATGCCGGTCTACAACGAGGCGACGGCCCGCACCTTCGCGGGCGTCGAGGCGATGCGGGAGGCCGTGGAAGCGACCGGCCTCGGGCGGCATTTCGATTGGTTCGTGCTGTCCGATTCAACGCAGGCCGATGCCTGGATCGCCGAGGAGCGCGCCTTCCTCGACCTGCGCCACCGCCTCGGCCCGGACGCGCGCCTCTACTACCGCCACCGGCCGAAGAACCACCACCGCAAGGCCGGCAATATCGGCGATTTCGTCACCCGATGGGGCGGCCGCTACGACCACATGCTCGTGCTCGATGCCGACAGCCTGATGAACGGTCCGGCGATCGTGGCGCTCGCCGCCGCCATGGAGGCGGACCCGGATGCCGGCATCATCCAGACGCTGCCGCTGATCATCAACCGCAACACGCTGTTCGCCCGGCTTCAGCAATTCGCCGCGCGGATCTACGGCCCGGTGATCGCCGCGGGGCTCTCCGCATGGTCCGGCCGGGACGGTAATTACTGGGGCCACAACGCCATCATCCGGACCCGCGCCTTCGCGGAATCCTGCGGCCTGCCGGATCTGCCGGGCAAGCCCCCCTTCGGCGGCCATATCCTGTCGCACGACTTCGTGGAGGCCGCTCTGATCCGCCGGGCCGGCTGGGCGGTCTACATGCTGCATCGCCTGGAGGGCTCCTACGAGGAGAGCCCGCCATCCCTGATCGACGTGGCTGTCCGTGACCGGCGCTGGGCCCAGGGCAACCTCCAGCACGCCCGGGTGATCGGCGCCGCGGGCCTGCATCCGGCCACCCGCCAGCACTTCGCTACCGGGATCGCCGGCTATCTCGCCTCGCCGCTCTGGCTGCTGCAGCTGGTGGTGGGTATCCTGCTGGTCCTCCAGACCGCCACGGAGCGACCGGACTATTTCGGCGGTGCCGGCTTCTCGCCGGTCTTTCCGCGCTTCGACCCGGTCCGCGCGCTCCAGCTGTTCGGTCTGACCATGGCGGTGCTGCTGGCGCCGAAATTTCTGGGTCTGATCCTCGCCCTGCTCGACCGGTCGGTTCGGCAGGCCTGCGGCGGCGGCGGGCGGCTCGTCCTGTCCAGCTTGGTCGAGATCCTGCTTTCGGCCCTGGTCGCGCCGGTGGCGATGGTGGTTCAATCCGGCTCCGTTATGAGCATCCTGCTCGGGCGCGACACGGGCTGGAACCCGCAGCGCCGCGACGATGGCTCGATCCCGCTGCGCGACATCGTCGGCCGTCACACGTGGCACACGCTGCTCGGTGTCGTGGCGGGCATCTCGGCCTTCGCCATCGCGACCTCGCTGTTCCTCTGGATGAGCCCCACGATCGTGGGCCTGGTGCTGGCCATCCCGATCTCCTGGGCCAGCGGCCAGCTCGGTCTGGGACTGGCGCTCAAACGCCGGCGCCTGCTCGCCACACCGGAGGAGGTCGCACCCCCCGCAATCGCAACCCGTGCCGCTCACCTGGCGGCCCGCAACGTGGAAGCCGGGTTCGACGAGGCCGATTCCCTCGCCGTGCTCCACGCCGACCCGAACCTGGCCGAGACGCATGCCGACATGCTGCCGCCCGGTCAGCATCGGCTCCGTGGCGCGATCGACCCCGACCGAACCCTCGCCGCCGCCAAGATCGGCGAAGCCGAGACGGTCGCGGAGGCGCAGGCTTGGCTGACGCCGCGGGAGCGCATGGCGTTGCTGCACGATCCGGCCCTGATCGAACGATTGGTTCGGCTCGCTTGACCTGAACGCAGGGAGGTCACTGCGTCGCGGACCGCGCGAGACGATCCTGTGCCCGGGATCGTCCCAGCGGCTCCAGCCGTTCCGACGCAATTAACCATTCAGCCGGTAAATTCGCCCCGGTCCATCGATCCTGTCGACCGGAACGCGCCATGATTCTGCTGTTCGGTTTCCTGCTCCTTCCGCTGACGGTCGCCATCGTGCTGGCGCGGGGTGAACCTGTCCGCACAATCAGCTGCCTCGGCGCCATGGGCGTGGGCTGCGCGATCGCATGCCTCAGCCTGATCGGCTTGGTCCGTCACCGGACCTGACAGACCGGCTGCAATCAAAAGAAGCCGATCTGACGCGGACCACCCGACAAGGTGCGCCCGGCCCGGGCAACGAGTTGCGAGAACGCCAGGGCGGCAGCGGTCGCCTGCGCCCGCGATGGAAAACTCCGGCGCGACTCGGTGACCGTCTCGGCTGTCTCGTTCACGAGCACCCAGGACCACAGAGACCGATTGTTCTCGCGGATCTCGAACTGCACGAGGCGCCTGCCTTTCGAAGCATGCGACGGGAAAAGGATTACATTCGGCTGTGACATCGGGATGACACGCACAGTCCGTCGTCAAGATCCGCGCGGGCGGTGGGACAGGCGCTTCAGCCGATAGACTGAGGCGGCAAAGCATTCGCAAGATTTGATATGCGCGGCTTGTCGCGCTTTTCGTGAGAGAGTTGTGGGTTTCCGGCGGCGCCGATACGCTCATTGCTTCGGCCCCGCTCTCCGGGGCTTGTCCACAGATTGAACCTCTGGAACATTCCCGTTTCGGGTTGGAACCAGCCGTGGCGGATCGCCTCGCCGAGCCAACGCCACGTTTCCGGCGGCTTGGCAGGCCAGGCGCATCTCACCCAACAGTCACCCTTCCGATCGGAGACCGCATGAAAGCCGTGACCGCGCTCATCGCCGAGGAACTCGGCGTCGCCGAAGCGCAGGTGGCAGCCACGGTGGCGCTGCTCGACGGCGGGGCGACCGTTCCCTTCATCGCGCGCTACCGCAAGGAGAATACCGGCGGGCTCGACGATACGCAGTTGCGCAAACTTGAGGAGCGCCTGTCCTACCTGCGCGACCTGAACGACCGCCGCCGCGCCATCGTGGCGAGCATCGAGTCTCAGGGCCGTATGAACCCGTCCCTGGCCGCAGCCCTGGCGGGGGCCGATACGAAGGCGCGTCTCGAGGACCTGTACCTGCCCTTTCGCCCCAAGCGCCGCAGCAAGGCTCAGACCGCCCGCGAGGCCGGTCTCGAACCGCTGGCCCTGGCGATCTTGAAGCGCCCCGATCGCGATCCCGAAGCAGCCGCGACGGCTTACGTGTCCGTCGAGCGCGGCGTGGCCGACGTGGCTGCGGCGTTGGAGGGCGCCCGGGCGATCCTGATCGAGAACTTCTCCGAGGATGCCGACCTGATCGGCCGCCTCCGGACGGATTACTGGCGCAGCGGCCAGCTCATCTCCAAAGTCCGCAAGGGCAAGGCGAACGAGGGGGCGAAGTTCTCGGACTACTTCGCCTGGAACGAGCGGCTGGATCGGATGCCGTCGCATCGTATCCTGGCGATCTTCCGTGGCGAACGCGAGGAAATCCTGGACATTGTCTACGCAGCGGACGGCGAAGACTCCCCGCCCGGGATTCCCGGCCCGTTCGAGACAGCGATCTGCCGGCGTTTCGGTGTCGCGGCGTCGGGCCGTCCGGGCGACGCATGGCTCCTCGAAACCGTACGAACCGCCTGGCGCACCAAGATCCGCACCGGGATCAAGCAGGACATGCGTACCCGGTTGTTCGAACGCGCGGAGGACGAGGCGGTCAAGGTTTTTGCCGGCAACCTGAAGGACTTGATCCTGGCCGCACCGGCCGGGGGTCGGCCCACGATGGGGCTCGATCCGGGCTATCGCAACGGCGTGAAGGTCGCGGTCGCGGACCGGACCGGCCGGATCGTCGCGGTCGAGACCACCTATCCGCACGAGCCGCAACGCCGCTGGCGCGAGGCCGTGGCCTCGCTCGGGCGGCTCTGTCGTCTTCACGGCGTTGAACTCCTCGCCATCGGCAACGGCACCGCATCCCGCGAGACCGAGCGGCTGGCCGCCGAGATCGTCGCCGAGAACGCCGACCTGAAACTCGTCAAGGTCACGGTTTCGGAGGCTGGCGCATCGGTCTACTCGGCCTCCGAGATCGCGTCGCGTGAATTGCCCGATCTCGACGTGTCCCACCGCGGTGCGGCTTCGATCGCCCGGCGCCTGCAAGACCCCCTGGCCGAGCTGGTGAAGATCGATCCGAAATCCATCGGGGTCGGGCAGTATCAGCACGATGTCAGCGAGGCGAAACTGTCGCGCTCGCTGTCGGCGGTGGTGGAAGATGCTGTGAACGCGGTCGGAGTCGATGTGAACACGGCCTCCCCGGCCCTGCTGGCACAGGTGTCCGGACTCGGATCGGCCCTGGCGGACAGGATCGTGACGCACCGGGACACGCATGGCCCGTTCCGCTCGCGGGCCGCCCTGAAGGCTGTGCCGGGCCTCGGTCCGAAGACCTTCGAGCTGGCCGCGGGCTTCCTGCGGATCCGCGCGGGCGACGATCCGCTCGACGCGTCCGGCGTCCACCCCGAGGCCTATCCGGTGGTGCGGCGGATCCTGCAGGCGACCAAGAGCGACATCCACGTTCTGCTCGGCAACACGGCAACCCTCGCCAAGCTCAACCCCGAAAGCTTCGTCGATGCGCGGTTCGGCCTGCCGACTGTGCGCGATATCATGACCGAGCTGGAGAAGCCGGGCCGTGATCCGCGCCCCGGGTTCAAGACCGCACATTTCGAGGAAGGCGTCGAGACGATCGGCGACCTGCGGCCGGGAATGCAATTGGAAGGCGTGGTCACCAACGTGGCGGCGTTCGGCGCCTTCGTGGATATCGGCGTCCATCAGGACGGCCTCGTCCACATCTCCGCGATGGCGCGCCGCCGGATTGCATCGCCCACCGAGGTGGTACGCATCGGCGAGGTGATCCGCGTCCTCGTGCTCGGCGTCGACGTCCCGCGCAAGCGGATCGCGCTGTCGATGCGTCTCGACGATCCCGTGGAGACGCAGGCTCCGTCGCGACCCGCGAGGGACGCACGATCCGAACCGCGGCCGGCGCGCCCGCCCGCAGCGCCGGAGGCCACGCCGAGCGGCCCGCTCGCGGATGCGCTCCGCCGGGCGGCCTCATCCCCGCGACGGCGCTGACCCGCCGCCCACGACGCACGTGAAACGGCCGAGACGGGCAGGCCCTCGGCGGGAGTGATCTGATGTCATCGCCAGCGACGTACGAAGCCGATCCCAGCCCGATGATCGGGCCTGCGCGCCTGATTCGAGCGGCGTTCGAGGGGGCCGATATGGCCGCCCGGGCTGACGCGATCCTGACGCAGGCCGAAAGCGGTGACCTTGAGGCTGGTACGGCTCTCGATCTATCGACCATCCTGTTGCTGATGCATCGCTTCGAGCCTGCTCTGCAGCTGCAGAACGAGGTCCTGCAGAGCTGCCGGCATTTCCAGCTTCAGGCAAACGGGTACGACGCAAAAACGCGTGTGTTGGTCATCGTCACGGCGGGCGACCTCATGGCCAACACGCCAGTCGACTTCCTGTTGGACCACCCGAGTTTCCGGCTCGAATACCTGTTCGTTTTCCCTGGGGAGGCGGTTCCTGCAACTCTACCCGATCACGACGTGTGCATCGTCGGCGTTGCGTATTCCACGGCGAACGAGCCGGTGCTCGAAGCCTTGGCCAGTGCGGCGTCGCACTGGGACCGCCCGGTGGTCAACCATCCGCGCCACGTGCTCAAGACATCCCGGCACGGGCTGGCCGAAGCGCTCGATGGGGCGGAGGGCCTCCTGATCCCGCGCGTCGTCCGCACGACGGCCGCAGAGATCATCGCCGTGGCCTACCAGCCGCCGGCGCATCTCAGCTTTCCGGTGCTTATCCGGCCGATCGATACCCATGCCGGCAATGCGCTGCAGAAGATCGATCGCAGCGAGGATCTTGCAGCGTATCTCCAAAACACCGAAGCGGCGACGTACTACATCACGCAATTCTACGATTACAGCGGGCCGGATGGGCTGTACCGGAAGCTCCGGATCGTCCTGATCGATGGCGTCCCGTTCCTGTGCCACATGGCGATCCGGGATCATTGGATGATCCATTATCTGAATGCGGGCATGAGTGCCGATGCCGCCAAGCGCAGCGCCGAGGCCGCGGCGATGGCCGAGTTCGACGCTCTGTTCGTTCCACGCCATCGGACGGCTTTCACCGAGATCCATCATCGGACCGGGCTCGACTACCTGATCCTGGATTGCGCCGAGGGTCGCGATGGCCGGTTGCTCATCTTCGAAGGCGATACCGGCATGGTCATCCACGACATGGATCCGGTGGAACTCTATCCCTACAAACGACCGCAGATGCACAGGGTCTTCGCCGCCTTCCAGCGCGCCGTCCAAACCAGGGCCGAGGGCTCGACATAGCACGTCGGCGCGTCGTCTGACCCAAACGCAGCGCTGCGCCGGCAATCGATGCACTCACGCATCCGGTGGCGTTATGTATTGCTCGTTTTTCTTCATAGTCTCAATAAATCTAAGTATTAGTGCACTTGTGAACGACACATCCAAAGTCGCACTGTCAGAAAACACAGATTCCCTCGATACATACCGGCGATTACAGAAAATATTAATCAAGATACCGGTGAAAAATTAAGGATCGTCTCGCTTACTTGCAAACGCCGTCTCGCTTTAACGCGAAAGAAACTTCTGCGGCCGCATTACTGCGGCACCCGAGAAACGGGTGGTACTTAATCAGAAAGATCTTCGATGTCCTCCATCACCCTGTCGGCCGCCACGCGTCAGAACCTGCTCTCGCTGCAGGACACGGCGGCCCTGACCGCGACCACCCAGAATCGCCTGTCCACCGGCAAGAAGGTCAATTCGGCCCTCGACGATCCGCTGAGCTTCTTCACCGCTCAAAGCCTCGACAACCGGTCCAACGACCTGAACAACCTCCTCAATGGCGTCAGCAACGGCGTGCAGGTCATCCAGGCCGCCAACCAGGGCATCACCAGCATCCAGAAGCTGATCGACAGCGCGAAGTCGCTCGCCAATCAGGCGCTGGCCAGCAAGAACTACGCGACCGCGGCAGTTTCCGGGTCCACGACCTCCACCACGGGTGGAACCTACACGGCTGCGACCACTGGCACCACGACTGTAAACTTTACGGTCGATGGCGTCGCGAAGACTGCGACGCTTGCAGCTGGAACGGGTGCCAGCAATGCCACGACCGCCAGCGACGTGACGGCGGCCATCAGCGCCCTCAACACCGCCGCCGGCACGAACGCCTTCTCCGCGGATGCGACCGGCACCAAGATCGTGGCGGCTTCGTCCACGAATGCGGTCACGTTCGACACGACGAACGGTGCGAAGATCGGCTTCGCGTCCGGCATCACCGGAACGGCCGGCACGCCGGCTTCGGGCGATGCTACTCGTACCAGCCTTGCCAGCCAGTTTAACAACCTGCTGACGCAGATCGACCAGTTGGCCTCCGATGCGAGCTACAACGGCGTCAACCTCCTCGGCGGCGGCGGCTCGAACCAGCTCAAGATCCAGTTCAACGAAAACGGAAAGTCGAATCTTCAGGTCCAGGGCGTCGATTTCTCGTCGTCCGGCCTCAATCTGTCGGCTGTCGCCACGTCGGGCGCCAACTCCAACTTCCAGGCGGATACGGATATCACTGCCGTCCTGACCAAGCTCGACAGCGCCTCTTCGACGCTGCGCGCTCAGTCCGGCACCTTCGGTTCCAACCTGACCGTCGTGCAGAACCGCCAGGACTTCACCAAGCAGCTGATCAACATTCTCGGCACGGGCTCGGCGAACCTCACCAACGCCGATCTCAACGAGGAGGCCGCCAACTCGCAGGCGCTGTCGACCCGTCAGTCGATGGGTATCTCGGCCCTGTCGCTGGCAAACTCCGCGCAGCAGGGTGTGCTGCAGCTCCTGCGCTAGAGCTGTTCCCGGTCAGGTAGCGACGGCCAAGTCGTCCTCGTAGCCGGCTGCGGCGAGGTAGTTGCGACACTCCTGCGGAGTGAAGCGCGTGAATGCCTGACGGATCTCCGCCCAGAGATCCGGGATCGTGCGGGCTG
>NZ_JAKSYD010000109.1 GCF_022829605.1 Methylobacterium sp. E-065
ACCCCGCAGCCGCCTGTGGCTGAACGACGGCTCCTGCGTGCGGCTACGACCGCTTCACCGCAATCACGTCTGGAGCTTCGACTTCGTGCAAGCCCAGACGCACGATGGGCGCTCTCTGCGCATCCTGACGCTGATCGACGAGCACAGCCGGGCCTGCCTCGCGCTGAAGGTGGCGCGGCGCATCAACAGCGTCGGCGTGATCGAGGCGCTGGCCGACGCGCTGTGCCTGCACGGCATCCCGGAGCACATTCGCTGCGGCAATGGCCCAGAGATGATCTCCAAGGCGTTGCGCAAATGGGTCGCCAAAGCTGGCTCACAGATCCAGTACATCGCGCCAGGATCCCCGTGGGAGAATGGTGACTTGCGAGAGCTTCAACGGCAAGCTGCGCGACGCGTGCCTACGCCAGGAGATCTTCTGCTCGCTGAAGGAGGCGCAGATCGTGATCGGTCCATGGCAAGCCACCTACAACCGCGTTCGACCGCATTCGTCGCTGGGCTGTCGGCCGCCCGCGCCCGTCAGCTACCCGGATCTGGCCTTCCGGCTACCCATGGCCGCCACCATGCAGTAGCCTCTCAATTGGCTCGGTCCAAAAGACCGGTCAGGTCACTTCAGGTAGGCGGTGCCGAACGGGATCCAGCCCATTTCCAAATTATGCGCGCATCGTCACCGAGCCGTCGTCAGGGTCGACCATCTCGACGCGCGGGCCGCGGGTATCCATACCCCCGAGGGTATCGGCCAGGGTGAAATTGCAGGTTGTCGCCAGGAACGCGCCGTCATCGGTCGGCAGGACACGTAGAAGAGCGTGCGCAAGCCTACTCACGACGATCTCGCGCACGGGCAGGCCAAGGCCGCGCGAACTCTCACTCTCACGTATGTAGGCCGACACGACGTTGTCAGCGATCAGGGTGGCAAACCGCTCAAGGGCGGGGCTTAGCGTCATCTCGGGGATACCTAAAGTAATAGATTTCTCGCGAGATAAGGTATTGCCTTTCTACGTGTAACGACAGACTGTGCCGCCTTCTTCACAATCAGGTGCATCGTGGACGAAAATCTAGATCTTATCGAGCGAGAAGCGCCCGATCTTACCGAGCTTACGACGACCCTCGTCGCAGCCTACGTGTCGAATAACCACATCCAGCCCAGCGAGATCGGTACGCTGATCGCCGCCATGCATGCCGCCCTGACCGGGCTTGGCAACGATGCGGCTCCGGCTGCTCCTACGACCGAAAAGCTCACCCCCGCCCAGATCCGCAAGTCGGTCACGCCGGACGCCATCATTAGCTTCATCGATGGTAAGTCGTACAAGACGCTCAAGCGCCACCTGACCGGCAACGGCATGACGATGGAGCAGTACCGTGAGCGGTTCGGCTTGCCGCGAGACTACCCCTCCACCGCGGCCAACTATTCCGCGCAACGCTCGGCCCTGGCTAAGAACTTTGGGCTCGGCCAGCAGCGCGAGAAGGCTGCTCCGATGGCCGCTGAGCCTGAGGAGACCGTCTCCGACAAGTCGAAGCGCCCTGGGCGGCCGCGGAAGCAAAAGGCAGCTTCATAAGAGTAGTGGCAGGGAGGCTACGGATCTTTCGGCCTCCCATCCTCCTTCCTCCTGCATCGCAGCGGTTGAGCGCCCTCACGCTCCCGTTCGCGAGCGCGCCGGTTGCCGTGTTCTCCCCGTTCACGAGTGGCCGGCGCGTCCTTGGTTTCACCAAGGGAACTTGCTCCAAGGCAGGTTGTCAGCCTGAAATTGTTGGCTCCGGGCCATGGATGGAAACGTTTCTGCTCACAGACGCGTTACCGGCGTTCATCGACACGGAGGCACCGATGCGCCATCGCACTCTCGTTACGGCCATTCCGTTCATGCTGCTCGGCCCGGGTGCAGCATACGCACAGACCTCGGCAGCAACGCCGCCTACGACCACGCCGGGTGCACCTGGCGTAGTAGCTCCGCAGCCAGGCTCGACCGGTGCCCCGGCGGCGGCCACCGGAACTCCGACGGGCCGACCAGCCGACACCATCACGAACAACTCGGCGGCTGGAGGCAACGCCGGACAGCCTTCCCGCGCCATTCCGCAAGGTGGCGGAGGCGGCGGAAGCAAGTAAAAACTCAACAACTGCTCTGGAACGGGCCTTGCTCTCCAGAGCGTTTAGTTCGTTCCTGAGACCATGGATCGCCTCAGCCCGCCCGGCTCGCTGCCGCGGCGGGCTTCCTTCTGCGTGCCGAGATCAGGCAGCCCCCCTCAGGGCGAGTGCCCTGGCTGCTTCGATAGCCCGATTGGGTTGGTCGAACCTTCGCCTTAGATTGCGTTAACGGTGTTGATCCCACACTTGAAGCCCAGGCGGACAACGATGCGATGTTCCCTCGCGCTCACGACCGCCCTGGCTGTTCTCATGGGCATGCCGTCACTCTCTGGTGCTCAGAGTCTGCCCGAACCGCCTAGAAAGGCCTTTTCAGGAGCGGCATCTGCCGGCGAGGAAGCGGCATCAGCCGTCGATCCGGCGGTACTCGACCGATGCCGACAGCAGGCCGACACTCAAAAGCTCAAGGATGGTCCGGAGCGAAAGGCATTCATGGGGACCTGTGTCACGCCGGAGGATTGAGCGCACTCTGCCAAAACGCATTCTACACCCCCAGGAACTTCGCCGAACTCCCCGACGGCCGCGCGTGCCGATAGTGCCCTGTCGTCGCCACCGAGGCGTGGCCCAACGAAGTCTGCACGAGATGGCCATTAGATCTGAGAAGACCGTCTCCGAGAAGCCGAAGCGTACTGCTAGCCGCCCGCGGACGGACAAGACGGCTACCGGAGCGTGGGATCAGCGGTCTATTGCGTCAGACGCAGCGCGCCGATACTCGACTGGATTTTCTGGAAGGCCGCGATCAGATCATCCGATGTGTTGGCAAGGAAGTACTGGCTCGCTGACGAAGCGCAATTTTGTAGAAGGGCTTGTCCCGCCGAGTCAATTGGGTCGGACGAAACGCTGAACGCAATCGTGTAGATCGAGATATTGACCGCTTTGGCATTCGAACATGCCTGTGCTGTGAGCGCGTCCAAAGCGTTTCGCGCGCTCGTGCCGTCCGAAACGTTCTGGTTTGCTGGCGGGAGCCGTGTATTGGCCGTCGAGGTCTTCGCATTCAGAGGGTTGGAATTTCGAAAATACCCCGTTGAGAAGTAGAGTGATCCGTTGGGCGAGTTGGGATTACTCGTCCAACTGTTGTATCCGTCAGTCATTAGAATAAGGATCTTATTGATAGCGGTAGCATTAGAACTGCTGGACGCAGTGGCATAGGCCGCAGGTGGGCTTCCAATCGTGGGGCTACTTGTGAAGACACTGAGCGGAGAAAGAGTCCGCCATCCCCACATAAATCCCTCGTGAATGTTAGTAGAGCCCGAAGGCGCCATATTACTAATCGCGGCCTTAAGAGCAGTAGTATTATTTGTGAGAGTTACGAGAGGCTGTGTCGAACACATAAAGTTTGGACCATTCGGGATCCCAAGGGCAGTGTTCGATGTGGCATTGCGCGGGTTGACGTACTTACAGGCTTGACCTTCCAGCGGCAGGTACGAGGTCGCAGAATTTTTAGTTCCACATTTGCCGTTATAGCTGCCATCTGTATCGGCGATATAGCTGTTGTAGCTGCGGTATGTGGTTCCGTTGGGGTCGGGGTAATCAGCGTAGCTGGTGCTGCCATCGCCCGGTTCGTCAGGGGCAAAGAGTGGCACGAAGTAGGAGTCCATATTGGAGCTATTAGGGGCACCATCCTGGACGTTGAGTGGGTAGGGCAAAGTTTCTAGGCAGCCGGCCCACCCCCAGTTGGGGTTGGCACTCTTAAGCTTGGAGAAGATGTCGAACCGGTTCGAGAAGTTGGATCCGCTGGCGTTGAGCACGTTTGTCCAGTGGTAACTGGACTGCGCGTTCTGGTCGATCCAGCTGGCATTCCGGTAGGTCGTCGGGTCCACCGCCACGGCCGCAGCGAACGGCACAATTGAGATCCTGGTCGCGCTGCTGAACGAGCTGTTGGCGTAGACGTAGTTGACGAAGTTCGTCGCCGCCTGCTGCACGGCCTGCATCTACGACTGGGTACCGCTCGACTCGGCCATCGACCCCGTATTGTCGAGCACCAGCGCGATCTCGAAGGTCTTCGGGATCGGCGTGGCGCATTGCGACGTGGCCCCCGGATTGATGCGCGTGGTGCCAGTCAGCTTGCCGAAGAAGGTCGTCGATAGCTTGTGCGCCGAGAGGGTGATCTGGCGCGGGTTGCTGGTGACGGTCAGCGGGTCGACCACGAGGTTCGTGGCACCCATGGCCCCGTTCAGAGTGGTCTGAGCGAGGGTGTTCAGATCCGCCGTGCTCGTGGTCATTGGCGTCTGACAGAGCAGTAGCGCGGTCGAGTCCGTCGATACCTGGAGCTTCGCTTCGAGTCGCGTGGCGAAACCGTAATCGATGGCCGCGCCGCCGAGCATGAGCATCGGCACGCTCATGAAGGCGAACAAGAGCGCGACGTTGCCACCGTGATGCGAGCGAAACGCATCACCACGGCGAATGATACGACGAAGGCCTTGAACCGGTCGCCGTCCGTTATGTTGGGTCAAAGCGAACAATGCCGAGCCGAGCCTAATGCTGATTAGCTCGTTAAGACAGCAACAGGTTTAAAAAGCTTATTCCTACTGAGGCAACACTTTCGCGGCCCCGTTGTTAGGCGCAGACGCATTACAACTAACGATTGTATATCTTCACGTACGAGTCCAAAAGCACTTTTGTCAGAGCGCCCCGCCTCCGCTGTGCCCCTCGCAGGCACTTGCCCGCTGATTGCTTAGCATTCACCGCCACCACGTCGTCTTGACCAAGCGCAGCATAGCGAACGTCGCTCCGGCCCATAGACCGAACGGCACAGGGCCGAACCACGTCATCACGGGATCCGGCCCATCTTGCATCACGCCCGAGTTTCGCGAGCGTGCGCGTATCGGGTTCGAAATTCTGAAGCCGCTTAAAGCGTGAACAGGCTGGAGCCGACCTCAGGAGACACGGCCGCGATTGTCCAGCCGAAGGCAGCCCTGGCAGTTCTCGCGGCCACTCCGGCCCCATCGGCGTGGAACGGCAACCCATCCGCCGCTGCTACCGTCGCTCAGCAGCAACGATAGCAGCCGGCCCAGCATCCGCACGGACACGACGAACATGCACGGGCCGATCAACGTCAACAGCAGCGCCGGCAACACAGACGACGTGATCCGACGTGATCGACCACCTAAAGCAGAGCCTCTGCGGGAGGGCCTACGCTATGGCGAGCACAAGCGGGCAGGCTTGATCCAAGGTGGCGCTGCGGAACGCGCAGTCAGCTACGGCGTAGAGCTACCCGGGAGGGGCCTCTATCAGGTCGCGTAGTTGGAGAACGCCATTGTCGCCGTCGACGGTTACATCCGCCGTGGCGGCGCGGTTAAACTGCTCGGCAAGCGACCGGTAACTCAAGGCCACGCCTCATTTTTTGCCAGCGGTGACGGCGTCCGTCCTGGTTAGACGGTTGCCGCGTGCGGTCCATGACACTACCTGCCGTCTCTGCGAGGTAGATCATGACTGCGTCAGCAAAGTTTCTGTCTGCGGTCGCCATCGCCTTTGTGGCCGGGGTAGCCAGCACGAGCGCGTACATGTCCCGTGGTGACGTCCGAACAGACGCCCCGGACCTGTCGCACGGCTCCGCGCCTTCTCTGACCGAGCGATTGCAGGCTGAAGCCCAGGGACGGTCACTGCCTTGGTCGGATCCAACCAAGGCTCCTATTTCGAAACCAGCTTCTCCGAAGCTTCGGTTCACCCCTGGCCCTACTGATGCATCTGCGGAGGGCTCTACCTCCGACGCTGGTGGAAAAAGAGGGCCAATCCCACAAGCTATGCCGGTGCCCACGCCTGTGCAGCCGCTGGATGACGGTGGCAGACGTCGCGAGGTCAGACTTGCGGAGAGGGCCAGACAAGCCCTGCCTGCGTTGGCCGTCGAAAGGGTCCGGCCAGCGCCACAGGAGCCTTCTCAGCACGCCCTCAACGAGGAGAGTGGGAGCTCCCGCCCTCAGGTCGCCAACATAGCTCGCCCCACGTCGAAGCCACATTCCGCCCCGTCTCGGAACCTGCCATCGCTCGATGCCGTCGGCGAGGCTCGACTGACCGCCCGACGACCCGAGCCCAGTCAAGCGCGCCCCGCAAGCCCTTACAGAACGGTACGACTAGCGGGTCGCGATGGGTTTGGTGTGGACGCCCCCCTACTGGGCCGCTCGCGTGAGTTTCACGTGGAAGCATCCGACTGGTCGTCCGAAGGTCAGCGACGCGCAGGGCCGCGTCGGAACGTTGCTGCTTCGGATGGTCTGATGCGCTGGCTCTCCGGACCCGGTGGCCGTTTCTAAGGTTTTCCCGCCCCCGCACAGGAGTCGCGTCTATGCTGAGGCCGTTCCTTCCGCTGCTTTGCGCCTGCCTTGCGCTAAGTTCGTCCCAGGCGCTGGCGTTATCGGGGGCTGAGATGCAGCGGCGCACGGCCACTATCGCCGAGCGCTACCTCGCGATCTGGTCGTCCAACGACGGCGGCGCAGTCGCAGGCGTACCGTACATGTACGGACCGACGGTGGAATTCTACGGTCGTCCCTACACGCAGGAGCAGCTCGTCAACGAGAAGCGGGCCGCCATTCGACAGTGGCCGCTGCGCCGGTACGCTATTCGACCCGGGACCCTGCGTGTGGTCTGCAACGTGGCCCAGGCGAAGTGTGCAGCGCGCTCGGTCATCGACTTCGAGGTAGCCAACCCAGCCAGGGGTACGCGCAAAGCGGGCTCTGCACGGTTCGACCTTGGCGTTAGCTACGCGGGTCGGCAGCCACGTATACTGTATGAGGGTGGAAGCTTAGGCCGTCGCCGCGAGGGTTGAGGTTCGGCACAACGGCGACGCCGACGGCCCGCAGCGCGTCGACTGCATCGAGGACGGGGTCACTGTCATCGATCATGCCAGCGCGATCAGCATCCAGGCGCGCGCCTTCGCCTCGAGGAAGATGACGCCAGCAGCAGTCAGTTCGGGCCTTTAGCCTTCCCGGCCGCGTGGCTCGCTCGCCAAGTGAAATAGGCGACGGCCAGCAGCGTCAGGAATAGTCCGGCCCACGAGCCGCCCTCCGAGACCTTCGCAACGAACCATTCCGTCGGTGTCGGCGCCGCGGGATCCTGTAACCAGCCAACCGCCATCACCGTGGTCGCGAGCAGGGCGAGAACAAGCAGAACCAGGTTCATGACCGTCATCAGTTCGCTCCCTCTGGATCCTCACGGTGCCGCACGTAGCCCTGGCCGGTGAGCCAGTCCGTAAGGGCGAAGCGGATCACTGTGCGTTCCTTCATTCCAGCGGGCTGCCGATGAACTCGGGCTGCCCAGGCGGGCGGTAAAAAGCTCGCTGGGCGGGACACCATGTAGCTGCACCCTCGCGCTTGATCGCATTGATGAACTCGGGCCTGACGCGGTCGACCGTCCGACGCAAGGTGTCGGTGCCAAACCGCTCGACGCCGTCCTGCACAATCCAGCCCTGAACTTCGGTCAGCCGCTTGCGATCGAGAAGGTAAAAGGGCCCGCAGATCGGCTCGATGAGCATGATCCTGGCGACGGACCGGGCCGATTTCATCAGCATCTCGTCGGCAGTCTGAGCGTTGGTCAGCGTAGGCAAGAGGGCGGCCGCCGACATGAGAGCAAGAACCGCCTTTCTCACTTCAGGTAGCCCTTTACCTTCAGGTGCTCGGAGAGAAGCATCAGCTGGCTTCCTCGGTCTTCCTCGGCCGCCCCCCGGCCCCTCGCCGTTCTCGTCGATGCAGCCGGCGGGATCCAAAGCGGTTGATGCTACTCCGCGGCTACGCGCTGGCGGGCGCTGCGACCGACGAGATCACGGGCAATTGCGAGAAGAGCTCGACGGTCATCCGTGTCTGCGATGCCGTGCCAGAGGCGAAGCAGTTCGGCCATATCCGCGGTGTCAGACTTGGAAGATGGCTGCCCAAAGAAATGCTCGACCGGCACCTCAAGGGCGGCAGCAACACGCTGCAGCTGTGCGTTGGCTTGCGCCGCACGGGCCGGCGATGGAGCGTCGTTCGGCATGCTCATGATCTCCATCGGTTACGCAACTGGCGAGGGATAATACACGTGCCGATTGAGGAGCACGGACCCGCATGCAATTGGGGTATGCATCATTTCAACCGCATACCACACCCGTGTAACCGTCGGTTGTGCGGTTCTCTCGGACACGTGATAGCTGCCCGGCAAAACGAAGGGCGAGGTGATTGTGTCCGAGGAGGATGGGTCTGAGGCGATGCTGAATGCATGCCTCGCCGCTTATGAAGCTGTGAAGAAACACGGCACGAGCGAGATGCTACTGGCCGCCCGCATACTCCTCGGACTGGTTGGCGAGCAGATCGCCCAGGATCTTCAGAGTCCCATCATCAAAGCTGTCAACAAGAACACCGCTTAGCCGAGGTCTCGATCGCCATTGCCAGGCCTTGAAGGCTTCCTCAACGAGCAAACTCGTACATTGGTGGGTCCGGCAGGGCTCGAACCTGCAACCAGACCGTTATGAGCGGTCGGCTCTAACCATTGAGCTACAGGCCCCCGCCGTTCTCCTCGATCAAGATGACGCCGACGGCTTCGGGTCTAGTGCAAGGCCGCGCACGGACGACCTTGCCTCTTTACCGACAGTGGCCCGGATCAGAGATCGGGCACAGTCGCGTCGAGCCACTTAGCCGCCTCCAACAGCGTCCGGAATGTGTGCTTCTCGCGCTCGAACGGCGCCGGGAAGGGCTGGCTGTCATCCAGGGTCTCAGCCATCCAATCACCCTCTCTGCCGTCCTCGGACACGTCTCGGACGAGGCTGCCAACGACCTTGCCGTCGAGGATCAGATCGAAGCTGCCAGGGGCGAGGCGTTGAAGTGTGTAGGTCATCAAGTTTCCGGATTGGGAGCCGCACCATGCGACCTCACCACCGCAACGCCGGGCGAGGATGTCAGTTCGCGCCCTCAGGATCCTCGCGGCGATGCACGTAGCCTTGGCTAGCGAGCCTCTTAGGTTTCGGCGTTCTCACGCGCCAACCGCATCGCTTTAAGCCGCTCGGTGCGTTCCTCGATTTCCTGGCGTTCAGCCTCAATCTCGTTCCGAATTTCGATCGACGTAGCCTCGCGGGTCTCCGCTTTCAGTTGCGCGCTTGTGCGAGCGGAATGGCGGGAAGCCTGGAAGTGAGACATACGCCCTCTCGTTGACCAACGTCGGCCGAGATAGGGCGCTTGTCCGTGCCGCCATCATCGGTTCGCCACCAGCGCCTCTTCCAAGAGGCAAGATCGCAGCATGGTCACGGGTGGCAGGGATCACCACTGGCCTACACGCGTTCGCTCTTGGTCTGAGCTAGGGATCGACAATGGAAGCCAGCGACCTGAAGTGCCGTCCGCCCTTTCGGGTGCTTACCTTCCGGGACAACCAAGAGGTAATCTCCGAGGACCTCGAAACCGAGATTGCCGCTCAGACCCGCTTCGCTTCGGCAATCGACCTATGCAAGACACGAGACGATGCGCACAGCCACCGGGTGGAGTTGCGTGCCGGCGGTGATGTCGTCGCGACGTGGCCGACGACCGAGCAATAGCGGGGAGGCTCCTGGTGAACAGCCTGCTGCCGAAGGCCGAGCGGATCGGCGCCGTTCTGACCGAGCAAGGTCAAACCATCGCGGTGGCCGAGTCCTCCTCCGGCGGCCTAGTCTCGGCGGCTCTGCTGTCAGTTCCTGGCGCCAGCGCATACTTCCTCGGCGGCGCCGTGGTCTACACGGCGGCCGCGCGGTCGGCCCTTCTCGGCATCGGCGAAGCTGAGATGTCCGGGCTGCGGTCGGCCTCCGAGTCGTATGCGCTACTCCTCGCCCGAGCAGTCCGCGAACGCCATGGCGCCACCTGGGGCATCGCGGAGACCGGCGCGGCCGGCCCGAGCGGCAATCGCTACGGTGATGCTGCCGGACACACCTGCATCGCGGTAAGCGGCCCGGTCGAGCGGGTCATAACAATCGAGACCGGTGAGGCTGACCGCGTGACGAATATGCGGTCGTTCGCCGCTGACTTGCTCGACCTGCTGGTCGAAGCGTTAGCTGGGGAGACGGCGGCGGCCTGACGTCTGCGATCTGACACTGCTGCCGGTCATAGTTATGGGATGCGCCAGCCCGTTGCCTGATCGATCGCGGACCCTTCACGGCCGCTGGAGGTCCAGCGATGCGGTGGGTCAACCCAGATCCTGCCGGCGCCCTTGGAGGATGGAGTTGCAGCCCCGACCCGGGCTTCAATTCGATCGGCAGTCTTGCTCGCGGCCGTGCCTTTACCTTTCGGCGCAATTGAGCCGGTTTGGACAGGCTCGACCGAAGCCCCCACCGCTAGCTGGGACGGCATGGTCGAGGCAGGCAGTTTTGGCGCTTGGCCCATTACTGCCGCAGCCAGCCCAATGCCAGCCAGAACGAACGCGAGGCCATCAACGATTAGGTGACTGACCCTGGCCATCGCCCATGCTCCAGTCTTGGAGGGCGACAGCTAGCGCCGAACCTTTAACGATCCGGCGGCCGGAAACGAAAAACCTATCCCGACTTGCGTCAGGCAGCTTCAGCCCGTGACTCTTCAAACTACCATGCGTGCATAAGGTGGCCGCCGGCCAGGACGACGACGATGAGGGTCACGACCGAAACGGCGAGCTTCTGTGCCGATCTAGACGAACGGTCTGCGAGACGACGATGGGTGGTGCGTGGCTTGAACGCAACGACCTTGGGATCCGACAAATGCTGGGTCAGGCTGTCCGGTAGTCTGCGCTTCGGTCGCCCTATGGGCATGCTCACAATCCCGCGTCTGCCTCGCCTCCCGCACCCCTATCACGGGGTGCTAACCGGGGTCAGCGCCGCTTGCCCCGCAGAACCTCCGCCGTGCCGCATGCAGCCCGAGATTGTCAGGTGGCCGTTCAGGGTGCGACCGCATCGCCGCTGAAC
>NZ_JAKSYD010000111.1 GCF_022829605.1 Methylobacterium sp. E-065
GTTCAGCGGCGATGCGGTCGCACCCTGAACGGCCACCTGACAATCTCGGGCTGCATGCGGCACGGCGGAGGTTCTGCGGGGCAAGCGGCGCTGACCCCGGTTAGCACCCCGTGATAGGGGTGCGGGAGGCGAGGCAGACGCAGGATTGTGAGCATGCCCATAGGGCGACCGAAGCGCAGGCTACCGGACAGCCTGACCCAGCACCTGACCGATCCAAAGATCGTGGCCTTGAGGCCTCGCACAACCAAGCGGAATCGCCCACACCAAGGGTCCGAGTTGGCGAAGAAGATCGCCCTCTCGGCGGTGACCCTCATCGTCGTCGTCCTGGCCGGCGGTCACCTGATGCACGCGTGGTAGTCACGCTGAAGGCGCGATCACTCAGGCACCGTTCCGGCCGGCGTCCGCCGCTTTGATGATCGTTCGGTACATCGCGGCGTCCTGCTTCGCGTGCATGAGGATGATGCGCGCCGCCGTGCGCGCCCTCTCGGCGCGGAGCCGTGCCCTGGGCTTCCCGTCCCGCAACGCCCGCGTCGCCATATGGCGGAACCCGTGAGCGTCAGCGATGGCGACCGCGCACCGCTCGGAGAGGGTGCTGTACTCTGCCGGATCTCGGCTCGTCGCGGCTGGCATGGCAGCATCCTCCCAAAGAGGCGATCACGCCGAACCCGCAACAACCGGACCAAGGCAATCGGGCAATGGCAACCGGACAAAGGATTGCCGGCATCCTCTGAACCGCGGCACGGTGCGAAGGTTGGTGCGCGTCGTGCCGATCGAGCGTCACGCTGTCAGGGATTGAGATGAACCGCCCCCGTCGTGTCGGCCTGCCTTGGTACGCCCCAGAGAATTATGCGGCCTTGCGGACCTGCCTCGCAGACGGGGCGAAGCTGCCGGCGCTGTACGACACATGGCGGATCGCCACCGAGCAGATGGAACAGGTGGTGCAGCGAAGCGGCGTCGAGGTCGTGCGCGTGCCGATTGAGCCGAACGCTTTTGCGTCGTGGTGCGCGCGTGATGGCTCTCTGCCCGACGGTGCAGCGCGTGCCCGTTACGCAGCCGAGGCCATAGCGGCGGACGCTGCTTCCTGAGGCTGCCGACGTCGTCGCCATCGCGCCGAATGGTCAGGGAACGGGCGTACGGATGAGGACGGCTGCGAAGGCTGCGTGGCACGCGCGACGGCGACGTGTTCGAAACCGTCCGATGGTATCACCCGGCGCCAATGACCGAGCTCAGGAGCTTGACCTTCGATGCTCACGCGCCGCGCTCTGATCTCCCGCCCTGCCTTGACCGGCGCTCTGGCTGCAGCTGGCACCTTTATGAGCGCTGGCTACGCGACGGCGTTCGAGCCCCACCGGGTGCAGACCGTCACCTATCGCCTGTCGCCCCGGGGCTGGCCGCCGGATCTACGGTTGCGCATCGCGGTCCTGACGGACTTCCATGCTCATCCGCGCTGCATGGGCGAGGCTGAGATCGCGGCGGTCGTTGCCCGGACCAACGCGCTCGCGCCCGATCTCGTTGTCCTATTGGGAGATTACGGCTCGCAGAGCCCAGGCCCGGTGCCGTTCGAGAGGATCGCCGGCATCCTGGGCAACCTCACGGCGTCGAAGGGCGTCTATGCCATTCAAGGCAATCATGATTGGGGCGATGATCGGGAGGCGCGTCGCCGTGGCCATGGCCCCACGCATGCCGAGCGGGCGCTGCGAGCCGCCGGCATCCCGTTCCTCGAGAACACGGCGGTGCGGCTCGATTGTCCCGTGCCGCTCTGGCTGACCGGGCTGGAGAGCGAGGAGACACCGGGTGTGCCGAAGGTGCGGGAGCAGTTCGAGCGGTATCGCCTCGATACGCTGAACCGAACGCTCCAAGATGTGCCGGCAGGCGAGCCCGTGATTCTGCTGGCGCATGAGCCGGACATCTTTGCCTTGGACCTCGATCCGCGCGTGGTCCTGACGTTGTCGGGCCATACGCATGGTGGCCAGATCCGCATTCTGGGCTGGTCGCCCTGGATCCCCTCCCGCTACGGCCTGCGCTACGCCTACGGTCATATCGTCGAACGAGGGCGCGATCTCGTGGTGTCGGCCGGCTTAGGCTCTCACTTCGTGGCCGGGCGCCCCCTGCGCTTCGGTGCACCGCCCGAGATCGTCGTCGTCGATCTCGGAGCTGCAACTGTTGCGACATCGTAGGGCATCGCCGAACGCCTCCTCGAGCCGTGCCGGATCGCGCTGCAATCGAGTACGGCTCTAAGCCTTTGTTTTGGCGCGCTTTCTTCCGCCGAACCGGTGTCCGCTTCGGCGGAAAGCGCTCTGGCCGCTTCGGCACGGTCGCCGCAGCCGACTGCATCGCCTCGCCGCCGGGATATGGGCCGAGCCGAACTGGAGGAACGCTCTGGGCCTCTGCCGCAGGCGCCGGTCGCCCGCTGATCCCGGTGCTCACGGCCGATCCGCCTTGACCCTTTGCCGTCCGTGGTTCCGCGCGCCAACGCAGAGGCGATCTCAGCGGCCTCGGTCGTGACCGGAGGGCAAGGCACGGTGGCAGCAGCGAACCACCGTCCGCCGAAAGCGTTTCCGACTCTCAACGGCAAGGAACGTGACATGAAGGTGATCTCGGCAACCGTCCTCGGCTTGGCCCTGTTGAGCGGCGTGGCTCCGGCCTTCGCGCAGCCCTACGGCGGACGCGACTATGGCTACGATCGCGGCGACTATGGCTCCCGCGACAGAGGCTACGGAGAGCGCGGTTACGGCGATCGAGGCTACGGCGACCGTGATCGCCGCGATTACGACCGGGACAATGATCGGGGCTCGCGGGGCGGGCGTGGCGACTACGCCTTCAACGAGGCAGAGTATCTGCGCTGCAATCCGGACGTGCGCCGGGCGGTCATCGGTCGTGCCATCAAGTCCGGGCTGGAACACTACCGGAAGGTCGGCATGGCGGAAGGCCGGAAGCTGAGCTGCTGATCCCCGTTGCGCGAGGCGAAGGCGACGCCGCCTTCGCCATCCGGCGCCCGTGATTCTGCACCCTGATGCGCAAGAGGCGACGCACCCCGTCAGGAGCGCGCCGCAAGTCGGCTCGCGGTCTCACGGACGAGCGTGAAGCCCATGGCAAGCCGCGGGCCAAGCTAATGGCCAGGCGCCGCGGCCGCGTTGCCGGCTTCGGGAGCGAATCGTCGCGTCGCCCAAACGACCTGCCCTGCGGCGTCCCAGAGCATCGCCGATCCCGCACGCTCGGCGAGAAGTTCGACAAACCGGGCTTCCGCTCGGCCAATGGCTTCCGCGTTCGTTGTCGCGTCGAGCTGCTCGGTGGCGACCGACAGGCCGCTCGCGCATCGCCGGTGAACGGAGCATTCAAGGTGGAACACAGCCATCCGGACGCGCGAGCAATATGCCTGCCAAACGGGTTTGCATAAAAATGCCCGCCTCGGCGGACCGGGCGGGCTGAGGGGCCAGTGGGTTTCGAAGGCTTTCGGATAGCCCAGCCACGAATCGAGTCGCGTCATCCGTTCGAAGGATCTCAGCGCCTCAATCCGCCTTAGGCATCTGCGCGCGCCTGCGCTGAGCCACGCCGCATCCGCTCGGCCCGGTTGCGATCCGCTACGGAGCGGCCGTCACCGGTCCGCACCGCTCAGCAGCTTCTCGACGGTCGCTAGGCCGGCCGCTTGAGCCTTTGCCTCGGTCGGGTAGCTGCGATCGGAACGCTGCGCCAGCTTGCCGTGCTTGCGAATGGCCCAGTTGTAGGCCCCGCCGTCTTCCTTGGGAGGAAGGACCTCCAGCGAATAGGGGTGGATGTTCGTCTCAGTCTCGCTCATGGGGGAGTCATGCCACGCATGTGCCGGCAAGCCAAGGCTGGTCTGCCTTCGCCAAACGCGGCTCAGGGATCCGCATACCCTCCGGGGCAGGCTGCCGGTCCGGCGAGCGACCGGCCGCGCTGGAGCGAGACCTACCTAGGAGTTGTGTTTTGGAGCACACCGCGACGTGATGCATGAGGATTAACCCTGTCTGGCACCGTCGTCGCCGCCGTGACTGAGAGGGCGCAGGTGCTGGAGGGTCTCCACCATGTTGACTCGCGCCGTCGTCAGCCTCGCCGCTCCGGTCTTCCTCATCGCCGCATGGGCTGCCCCGTCACTGGCACAGCCTGCCGCCAATGGCGGGCCCAAGCTCCTCATTCACGGCAACTACTGTGGCCCGGGGAACAACGCCCCGCTGCCGCCGATCGACGCCCTCGACGCCGCCTGCGCGCGCCACGACGCGTGCTCACCGGATGTCGGCCTGCCGTCGAAGGCATGCAATCTCCGGCTGCAGCGTGAGGCGGAGGCCGTGGCCCGCGACCCGCGGCAGCCCGATGATCTGCGCTCCCTGGCGGGCTTCGTAGCCTCGTTCGCTTCCAGTGCGTCCAGCGCGGCTCCGTCGGTGCTTCCGGCAAAGTTGGCGCGGTAACGGGCGAACGCTTCGGTCTCCTGCCCCAGGCTGAGCTCCCTGTGTTCGAGCAGGTTGCTGAAACCGAAGCCTTGGGTATCTTCGCCGGGGGTACAGGCTTCGCGATGAGGCAAAGCGCTCTGCACGACGCACGACGATCATGAGACCTGCGTTGATCAGATGGCTCGCGGCGGCGCTTGCGGGCAGCGTCGGCACCGCGGCTGTCGCCCAAAAGGCGCGAACGCGGAGGCCGGCTCCGCGTCCAACGATCGAATCGCCGCAACTCGGCTACCCGCGTCTGCCGACCACGACGCTGCGGCCGCCTGATGACGGCATCATCCATTGGAACACGCCGAACAAGGACGGCAACCTCGGCGGTCCTGGGGCAGGCGGAAGTGGCGGCGGCGGTGGCTAGAGCGCACGCCGCCGAAGTGGACACCGTTTCGACGCCCGGGACCGCGTCGCAGCAAAGGCTGAGAGCCGTGCGCGCTTGCAACGCGATCGGGCACGGCTCGAGACCTGTCGCCGCGAAAAAGCCCGCCGCGGCGGACCGGGCGGGCTGACGAGGGATCGAGGGAGAGCCTACCTCCCGCTCGGGGCGGCGTAGCTGCCGGTCGTCCCATTGCCGCCGCCGCTACCGGCCGGCGCGCCCGGGGTGGTGTTCCGGACGAAGCTGGCGCCTGGGTACTTCCGCTGCGTCCGCATCATGGAGCGGCGGTGCATATGGTGGCGCCTCATCCGAACGGTGGTGACCATGTCAGAAGGCAAGGTGACAGCGGTTACTGGGCCAGCCGGCACGGCCGATGCGGGAAGCGCCAGGACGCTGAAACCGACCCCGGCCAAGGCTGCGAGAACTCGAAAACGCATGACGTTCCTCCGTGCCTCGGCGCAGAAGGATCGCGTTGGCCCTCGGTGAAGCCGTGGAATACGCCGCGAGTTCATTGCTCCCGGTGGTCCGCGACTCAGCACCACGCCTCTGAACCGGTTGGCTCGCCGCAACGCTCCTCCGCCCTCGCTATTCGTCGCCCATGAGTCCGCGCCGCGTCGCGGAACAGGCTTGGCGGCTGAGATGGCGACCCGCGTCAGCGCGTTGGCGTGACGCAGGAACGGACCGTGTGACGACCGGTTGGCCCCGCTCAGCAGCAGGGTCGATCTTCCAGGCCCGCGACGTTTGGAGCACTACCATGGCGAACGCCGGCAAACACGGAATGCACCCGGGCGCTCAGGGCAAAGGGTCTGGGTCTGGTGCGATGACCGAACTGCCCGAGGGCACCCTCGGTGAGAACGAGGTGTTGAGCAACCGCGACAAGTCTCAGCATGACGATGAGCGTGGCCTCGACGGCAAGGGCGTCCAGACCGACCAGTACCAGGATCATTCAGCCAATCGGCATGATGCCGACGGGGCTGCCGGAAAGCCGGAGCGGCCTTGAACCCCCGCTCGGGGTCATCCGTCCCCGCTGCAACACCCCGTGCTCGAACACCATGCCGGACGCGGAGGTCATCCAGCCCCCGCGCCCCGAAGCATCTGCTGTTCGCTGGGCCGCCCGCTCCGCTCGACCCCGATCGGCTCACAGAGTGGGGGTGGGGGGGCGTCCGACCTCATCGGCGATGAGCTGAACCGATACGCGATGCGGCGCATGAGGAAGGCGCCCGCTCGCATTCAGCGAGCGGGCGCCTCCCCGGGTATCTGGTGTCCCTGGCCGGGATGCGAGCACGAAAAACCCGCGACGGCGGAGCGGGTCAGAAGCCCCCGCGGCGCCCGTACCCGTAACCATGGCCGTATCCACGACCGTAGCCATGGCCATAGCCTCTTCCATATCCGCGCCCGTAGCCGTAGCCGCGCCCACGGAAGTGCGGACCCCCATAGCCGCGATGACCGTAACCGAAGCGGGGGCCACCGTAGCCATACTGAACGTCCTGCACCGCAGAAGCAGCCTCCGGAACGGCTCCGAGGCCGATCTGACCCGCCGCCGATGCCTGGGCGGGGACGAGAAACATGCTGGCTGCGAATAACCCAGCCGTCAGTGTGGGTATTTTGAACAAACGCTCTCTCCTCACGACGGCCGCAGATCTGCGGCGATCACGCAGGCCAACGGGACGGGCACGCACACTGTTCCCCATCGCCTGTTGGCCTTCGCCATCCGCCGCCCGTGATTCTGCGCCACGCTGCGGAAGGGTGTGCGGGTGACGGTCGTGATCCACGATCATCGGATCGTTTGGACAAGAAGAGCGCCTGCGGCGAATGGACCGGCGGCATTCGCCGTGGGATCAGACGCTTGGTTGCGGTCTTCTCCACAGCATGAACCGCTTCGCACTCATCAGCATCTTTGCCGCCCTGTTCGCCGGGATCCTGGCCATTGGTGGGACTTGGACTTACATCACAAGCATAAGCCCGGCCGTCGGTCCGGACACGAGTTCGACGCCCAACCCGACGGCCCAGCGGAAGCAGCCCTAAGGCATCGTGAGGGCCTTGGATGGCCCTCAGCCACCGCTATCAGGTCGGCTGCACCTCGGTCTCCTTGACCTCGGGATCGTCTTCTTCCGGGACGGTCGTATCGGGTTTCGGCGATGGCTCGATCTCGTCGAGGCGTGAAGGGTCTTCGATCAACGCGCCAGGATCCTCTCCCGGCATCGGCGTGTCGGCGTGGGTCATGGTGTGTGCCTCCGTTCGCTGGAGGCTACGTCCCGCGATCCATGGTGTTCCCCGACGGGTCGCCGCCGCCATCCTCGACACGGTGTCGGGCGCTTCTCAGGCGAGCAGATCACGATGTGCGCCATGCCCGTGCAGCCAAGCCCGGGCGTAGCCGCAGAGCGGTATGATATGGTCACCGCCTGACCGGGCGTGGGCTGCTACCCCCTCCATGAGCCGATCGGCTGCCCCCGTGCCGCGCAGCATCGGCGGAGCGTAGACGTAGGTGATGACGAGCCGTGCTGGTTCGCGACGGTAGCGCGCAAACGCGATCTGATCGCCGACCTGCAGTTCGAACCGGCACTGTGCAACGTTGTCGCGGATCGGATCGGTCATTCTCGTCCTCAAGCTTCGCTCGAGACCTGCGGCGTGACCGAGCGCACGAGACCGAGGGGCGGTCCCTCGGCCGCGGCGCGCATCCGCTCGCCATCAAAAGTCACGTGGGGATGCCGATGATCTGATGTGAGGGGACGAGGCTGATGTGGGCCGGATCCCGTGACAACGTGGTTCGGCCCTGTGCCGTTCGGCATCTGAGCCGGAGCGACGATGGCCATGTAGCACTTAGGTTTTCCCGCGGCAGCGCAATGACTACTGAGGGCTGCATCACGCGTACAACCTGCAAAAGCTCCTTAAAATCGCGTCGCTCAGAAGTTGTGATGCCTGACATATCTGCGCTGTGCTGGGTATGAATGAGCGGGGGGTGCGGTGACGGGATCTGTTTCTCGCGATCGCGGCGTCGATCTCATTGCCCACACGCTGACCCGCTCGGCATAGGGCTGGCCCGCAGATCGCGCTTTGCGCGCATCCGTTCAAGGCAATCCGCAGCTTGGCGGCGATCGCCTCGATAGGCGTCATCGCTGACCCTCCGCAGAAGGGTTCCGCAGCGCAGCGTGACACACCGCACCGCACGCGTCCGAGCGATCCGGCATCATCATTGCAGATCGTTTCCCCGGGCCTCTCAGCAGGCCCGCCGCATGATGACAGGAGTGCGCAACATGGTCCTCAAGGGCTTCTCCTACGCGATGATCGGCGCCTTCGCGGGCGGCATCGCCATGACGATTGCCGGTTCGGCCGGTGTGCTGATGGGCCTGTAAGGGCTTCGGACGACGGGCGGCTTCAGCGACCGCTGAGATCGGCGAGCAGAGGAGCGGCGGGGTGTCAGTCCCGCCGTTTTCGCAGGCGCGGTCCGAGCGGGGGTGCGAACGGACAAGCCATCGGGTTGATGAACGCATGGACCAGAAGTGGTTCAGCCTCTTCGGATCACTCTCCCTGTCATGCGGTCCGGCAAGTCCGCTCCGAAGGGTTCAAGAGGTCTGGATCATGATGCGCTTCAAGTTGCTCGGAATGGCCGCGGTCATAGCGGCAGGGCTCGCCACCGCTCCCGCCGCGAACGCAGCGCCGTTCGGGTACGGCCCGCCCGACGGCGGCGGGCTGATCGAGCGTGTGGCCGGTGGCTGCGGCCCAGGCTTCCATCCGAACCCGTGGGGGCATTGCCGTCCCAACGATCGGGGCTGGGGTTATGGCGGCCCGCGCGGCTATTACGGTGACAGGCCGGGCTATGGGTATGGCCGGGGCTACGACCGCGGTTACGGTGGTTATGAGGGACCGCGCCGGTTCTACGGCGGCTACTGATCCGTGCGATCGACCGGGGCGTCAGGATTCCATCCTGGCAGCCCCACCCAGGGTCCCGGCGGTATCGCGGGGGCAGGATGCCGCCGTACCGGGCCAGTCCTCCCCAACGCCTGACGTAGTCCCGCTCCGGTCAACCGCTGGCCCTCGCCCCCGGATCGGGTGACGCCGCGGCCCCACAGAGCCGCCCGCCTTCGCAGCTCGCCGACGCGCGCAAGGGCGTGGCGATACAGCAGCAGAGGCAAGTCAGCCTGCAACGGGCCCAAGCCACGTTCGATTCTGGCCGGTTCTACAGCACGTTGGGGAATGCGGGGATCTGAGGCGGGCGCCCTTCAGGCCATCCGCGCCGGCCGGCCTCGCAGCCGCTCGGCCTCCTCGCGCCACGCATCGCGCTCGATCCGCATCGCCTCGACCAAAGCGTGCATGTTGCCGGCGTCGATGGCGGTTTCGACGAGCATGTCCTGCGCCGAGGCGAGTTGCTCGCGCAGCTCGGCATTCTCGGCCGCCAGCGCCAGGAGCAGAGCGGCCACCACATCGCTCATTCCTGCTCCCGCGCACCCAAGGCAGTGCGTTTAGCCGGGCTCAAGCTTGGCCGCAATCGCGTCCGATCATCGCGACTGCACCGGCGAGGCCGCACCGAGGCCGAGGGGTATCAGGCCCCGGTGCTGCTCTTCCGGCGCGCGGCCGGAGCCGATCGCTGACGGTATGGTGGGACGCAATGATTAACGGACCGTCTATTCAGCCTTCGGATGACGTCGAAATTCAAGTGCAGGCATTTCAGGTGCGGGAGGCGGATGATCCGCTCCGCGTCACGCCTGGATCGCGAGGTCCGATGGATAGGGGACCTTGGCCAGAACGTTCCCGGTCTGATCCAGTACAACCACATGCCAGTGGAACGGGTCTGCCGCCCCCGCCGCATGTGCCGTGATGATGCGCTTCCAGACCTCCAAGGCTTCAATTCTTGCTGCGTCCAGATCGGGAAGGTCGATCCCGCTGTGATCGCGCGTTACGTCCTCCCCATCGTGCAGGACGTCGAAAAAATAGCGTGGCATCTGCGTTCCTGGAAGGCTGAAGCACGCTGTTTATACAACGCTAGCGTGTGGATCTAGCGTTCACAGAAGCCTGATGTTCCTAATGAAAGAGTCATGCGGTCGATATTGGATCGCGTGCATGGTGGATCGTCTGAACGAGGACACGGCTATCGGCTGCAGGCCGCGCCGAAAAGTGTTGTTCGGCGCGCTCGCGTGGCCTCGCGCGCGGATCGAGGCCAGCCGGAAATCGGCCCCGGGCGTCGGGCTCCTGGGTCTGGCGATCGCCCGCAACCGGCAAATCGTGGCGGCACGGAAGGAATGCGCTCACCGTTGCGGACCTCCGACGCGACCGCTGCGTTGAGCGGCATGCACCCGGAGTTTCCCATGGCCCTCACCAATCCCACGCGCTTGGCCTTGACGGAAGCCGCTCTGGCGTCCGCCGATCGGCTCTGGCGTGATGAGATGCGCCGAAACTACGGGGCGGATGGCGTGCTGACCTACGGCTTTGCACCGGAAGCGCAGGGCGACCTCGGTACGCCGCTTCGCAGAACCTACGAGGCCCGCCGTGTCGCGGTCGCGCTGTGGCGTCATGAGCGGCATCGGGTAGCGCCGTCGCCGTGAGACGCACGTCAGACATCAGGGCACTAGTCTAAAACTTGATCCGAGGGCATGCGATGGCTGAGACTGACAAGCCCAAAGGCGAGAGCGTGATGCCGCCGACCGTGCGGATCGCGAACGTCAATGTTCCGGACCCCACGACGGACCGCGCGCCTGAGAGCACGGATGTGGTGAAGGACGCCGAGAGCAAGCCGGACGACCCGGACAAGGCGGCCAAAGACGGTCTGGCTTGAGGTCGTAGACCCAGAGCGTGTCATCGCGGCGACCGAAATCGTTGCCGCTGAGGCGCTGGAGCGGAGCCGCAGCCCCGCAGCAGGCATGCTGCGGGGCGCGTCGGTTTTACTTGCCGCTCGGGGCCGCACCGCTGCCGGTGGCACCGTTGCCGGTACCGCTCCCGGCCGGTGCGCCGGGCGTGCTGACGGGCGGACCGCCGCTGGTGCCGGGCCCCGTGCCCATCGTGCCCGTGCCCGACGCGCTACTCCCGCCCTCCATGCGCTTTTCGGAGTTGCTCTTCACGGAGCCCGGGTTGTTCATGTTGCCCTCGGCGCTGCCGCCACCGGCTGCGGTCTGGGCGATCGCACCGACGGTGAGCGAGAGCGTGATCGCTGTAGCCAGCGCGACTGTCTTAATCGACATGGACGTTCCTCCGGACAGATCGGATTGATCAGTCCAAGCTTGAACGTCATCGCTGTCGTTGTTGTTCGGCCACTCGTCAGGGTTGCGGTTACAAATCCTGCACCCGTCGCAGCCGAAGGGCCAAAACGCACCGATCGCGTCGTATCGAGCGCTCGGTTCGACGGATTTCGACAAAGAAACACCCCGGGAGCGGGGGCCCCCAGGGTGTCGCCGATTGCGCGGCCCGTGTGATCGAACTGGAAACGCGAAGGGCAGCCCATCGGCTGCTCTTCGACTGCGGTGAACGGTGGGGAGGACCGACGGACCCTCGCCCGCCACCGTGTTCTCCCGGCAGGATGGCGGGGAGCAGCGCGACCGGATCTCAGAACGAGCCGAACTTGTAGTTCAGGCCGGCGCGGGCGACGGCGAACTCGCGGGAGAGGCGGCTGACGGCGCTGGCGACGCACGGGGAGTTGTTGGCGTCGTGGAGTACGGAGGTGCACTGGC
>NZ_JAKSYD010000125.1 GCF_022829605.1 Methylobacterium sp. E-065
GTTCAGCGAGCAGAGGCCCCTTGCAATGTTCGAGTTTCCGGTCCTGGTCGGCGACATCTGCGGCACGAATGACCGGTTCCGCCTGGTCGAGGCGCAGGGGCAACAGCCCCGGCGACTGTCGCACGAGGCGACCGCGGACCAGCGTGAGGGTCGAGAACGTTTAGGAAAAGGCTCGTTCTTCACGCGCGGTGATGGCGCGCTCGGTTCTGACGCTTCTCATCCCTCACCCGTAACCACTCCCGGACGGGAGAGGGGGACTGTCGCGCTCTCCCGCCGGCTTCAGCGGCTAACCTCGAAGCCTGACCGTCATCGCCCGGTCCGATGCCATCCCACGGGCACCACGCATGCCTAGGAAGAAGCGTCCCCGGCGCCTGATCAACCGTTACGCCCAGTCCCGTCTCTACGACGTGGAGACGCGGAGCTACGTCTCCATGGACCGGCTGAAGGAACTGCGCAGTGAAGGCTACGAGGTGGTGGTCCGCGAGGTCGAGACCGGACGTTTCGTGAGCGAGGAGGTGCTGCGCCCTGGCTTCGACGCATGAGGTCGCCGATCCCCGGCCAGCGGCGCGTGCGCCCATGACGCTGAACGGCGAGGCGCATGCCCGCGCCATGGAAGCTGAGTCCGTCGAGCCGGAGGGCTTGGACGACGAGGTGGCCTCGAAGCCCGGCCCAGTGGTGCCGCCCCGCCGCAGTGGCGTCCGCGTGCTCCTCCTGCTGGTCGGGACCGGCCTCGCCGCTGCCGGCTGGATCGAGCGCGCACCCATCCTGTCCGCGCTCGGCCTGGCGCCGGCCACGTCGGCGGCCGAGACGGACAAACCCGACGCGGCGCCGGCGAACCCCGATCGCGTCACCCTCGACGCGGAGGGGCAGACGCGGATCGGCCTGGCCTTCGGGACGGCCGAGACCCGCCGGGTCGTTCTGCCGGTGCGCGTGCCCGGCACCGTCGCGTTCGATGAGCGGCGTGTGACGCATCTCAAGCCGCGCACACAAGGACGGGTGCTGAGCCTCGCGGTCCAGCCCGGCGACCGGGTCGAGGCGGGCGCGACCCTCGCGACCCTCGACGCCGCCGGGCTGCTCGATGCGCGCAACGGCTACCTCGCCGCGCAGGCCTCCCTCGTCGAGGCGCAGGCGTCCGAGGCGGTGGCGGCGCTGCAGCTCAAGCGCGGTCAGGAACAGCTCAAGTTCGGCGGCGTCGCCCAGGCTGAGGTGGAGCGGCGGCAGGTCGATCTCGCCAAGGCGCAGGCGGCGGTGAAATCGGGCCAGGCCAATGCCGAGATGTACCGGGCGCAGTACCAACGCCTCGCCCCCGCCGAAGGGGCGGCCCCCGGCACGAGCGCGGTCGTGACCCCGATCGGCGGGGTCGTGACCAGCGTCGGCGTGACCCTGGGCGAGGTCGTCGACACCACCCGCGACGCCTTCACGGTGGCCGATCCGACCCGCATCCTCGTGCTGGCCAACCTCTACGGACCGGATACCGCACGGGTGAAGGCGGGCGACGGCGCCTCCGTGGAGAGCCCGGTCCCGGGCCACGATCCGTTCGAGGGCCGTGTCCGCTCGGTGAACGCCGCCCTGGATCCCGCCACCAACACGGCGCCCGCGCGTATCGAACTCGCCAACCCGGGCGACCTGTTGCGCGCCAACATGTTCGTCGCGGTCACCATCGCGGCGGATCTCGGCCGCGACGGCGTCACCGTCCCGGCGGCCGCGATCCAGCAGACCGAGCAGGGGCCAATCGCCTTCGTGCGCGTAGCCGAGGACCAGTTCGAGCGGCGCGCCCTGACACTCGGAATCCAGCGCTCCGACTGGGTCGAGGTGCAGAGCGGCGTCGCGGCCGGCGACATCGTGGCGACGAAAGGCAGCTTCGGGCTCAAGGCGATCCTGCTGCGCAGCCTGCTCGGCTCGACGGATTGAGGCCTCCCATGCGGACGTGGTTCGCCCTCCTGATCCGTCGCCGGTTCCTCATCCTCATGATCGCGCTCGCCGCAGCTGCGGGCGGGATCGCCAACCTCGACGGCTTGTCGATCGACGCGGTGCCTGACATCTCGCCCAAGCAGGTGATGATCCTGACCCTGTCGCCGGGCCTCGGGCCGCTGGAGGTGGAGCGGCTCGTCACCTTCCCGGTCGAGAACGCCATGGCGGGGGCGCCGGGCCTGACCGGGATCCGTTCGACCTCGCGGGCCGGCGTCTCGGCGGTCTACGTCACCTTCGCGGAAAGCGTGCCGATCACGGAGGCGCGCAATCAGGTGTTCCAGCGCCTGCCGGCGGCCAAGGGCATGATGCCGGCGGGCGTCGGCGACCCGCAGGTGGGCCCGATGGCGACGGGGCTCGGCGAGATCTACCAGTTCGAGCTGCGCGGGCCCGCCTACACCCCGATGCAGCTCCGCCGCACCCTGCAATGGACGATCGCGCCGAAGCTGAAGCTGACGCCCGGCATCGTCGACGTGAACATCTACGGCGGCCAGATGCCGACCTACGAGGTCCGGGTCTCGGCCGACGCATTGCGCCGCTACGGCATCACCCTGGCCCAGGTCTTCACGGCGCTCGCCGACAACAACGCCGCCCGGGGTGGCGCCTATATCGAGCACAACGACCAGCAGGAGACGATCCGCGGCCTCGGTCTCGCAAAAAGCCCGGAGGACATCGCCAACATCGTGGTCGCCACGGGACCCGGCGGCGTGCCGGTGACGCTCGCGACGCTGGGCCCGGTGGTCGAGGCTCCAAAAGTCCGGCTCGGGGCCGTGACCCACGACGCGCAGGGCGAGACGGTGGTCGGCATCGCGCTGATGCAGATCGGCGAGAATGCCAGCGCGGTGGTCGGGCAGGTGAAGAAGACGATCGACGACCTGCGACCGCAACTGCCGCCGGGCATGGAGATCGTTCCCTATTACGATCGCAGCGCGCTGGTGGACCGCACGATCCACACCGTGGCGCACAACCTCCTCGAAGGCGCGGTGCTCGTCATCGTCGTCCTGCTGCTGCTGCTGGGCAACCTCCGCGCCGGGCTGATCGTGGCGGCCGCGATCCCGCTTGCGATGCTGATGGCGTTCGCCGGGATGCGGCTGCTCGGCCTGTCGGGCAACCTGATGAGCCTCGGCGCCATCGATTTCGGCCTGATCGTCGATGGCGCCGTGGTGATGGTCGAGAACGTGCTGCGCGCCCGCGGCGAGCATCCGGACCGGCCGCCCGAGGACCTGATCCGGGACGCTGCCGCCGAGGTGGCCAAGCCCGTGATGTTCGCGGTGGCGATCATCATCCTGGTCTACGTGCCGATTCTCGCGCTGGAAGGTGTGGCCGGCAAGATGTTCGTGCCGATGGCGCTGACCGTCATCCTGGCCCTGTCGGGCTCCCTCGTTGTCACCATGACGCTGATGCCGGCGCTCGCTGCGATCTTCCTCGCCGGCCGCGGCGTCGGCGAGCGCGAGACCCGCCTCGTCCATGGGATGCGGGCCGCCTACACGCCGCTGCTGAAGGCGGCCGAGCGGCACGCCGGGCTCACCGTGCTGGCGACGCTTGCCCTGTTCGCCGGCTCCTGCGTGCTGGCGACGCGCCTCGGCGGCGAGTTCCTGCCGAAGCTGTCGGAGGGCTCCATCGTCATCACCTCCGAGAAGCTGCCGGGCATCGATCTCTCCGCCTCGCTCGCCACAGTGACCCGCATCGAGCGGGTGCTGAAGTCGTTTCCGGAGGTGAAGCGTGTCGTCTCGCTCACCGGCAGCGCCGAGATCCCCACCGACCCGATGGGCGTCGAATCGACCGACAGCTTCATCACCCTCACCGACCCCGCCACGTGGACAACCGCCGGCACGCAGGAGGGCCTCGTGGCGGCCTTCGACAAGCGCCTTAAGGAGGAGGTGCCGGGCGTAGCCTACAGCTTCTCCCAGCCGATCCAGATGCGCATGGACGACCTGCTGGAGGGCGTGCGCGGCGACGTCGCGATCAGCCTCTATGGCGACGACCTGAAGGTCTTGAAGGACACAGCCGACGCCATCGTGCGCACCGTCTCCGGGATCGACGGGGCGGCGGACGTGAAGGCCGAGGCGCAGGCCGGCATGCCGGCGCTGTCGATCCAGGTCGACCGCGCCAAGGCAGCCCGCTACGGTATCAACGTGTCGGACGTGCTCGACATGGTCGAGAGCATCGGCGGCCGGACCAGCGGCGTCGTGTACGGCGACGACAATTCGATCACCGAGATCGTGGTCCGGCTCGATCCGGCCGACCGCAGCGACATCGAGCGGATCCGCGCCCTACCGGTCGGCCGGTCCGGCGGGGATCCCGTTCGGCAGGCGGGAAGCCGGATGATGGTGCCGCTGTCGATGGTCGCCAGCGTGGATGTGGCCTCCGGCCCGGCGCAGATCAGCCGGGAGCGCCTGCAGCGGCGGATCTCCGTACAGGCGAATGTCCGCGGCCGCGACGTGCAGAGCTTCGTGGACGCCGCCAAGGCCGCGGTCGCCCGGCAGGTGACCCTGCCGCCGCGCTACGCGCTGGTCTGGAGCGGCCAGTTCCAGAACCTGCAGGAGGCGACCGCCCGGCTCACCGTCGTGGTGCCCGCGGCGCTCGGGGCGATCCTGCTCCTGCTGGTGGTGATGTTCGGCGACATCCGCCTCGCCGGGCTGATCTTCCTCAACGTGCCGGTCGCTGCGACCGGCGGCATCCTGGCGCTGACGCTCCGTGACATGCCGTTCTCCATCTCGGCGGCGATCGGCTTCATCGCCACCTTCGGCATCGCGATCCTGAACGGTGTCGTGCTGACGAGCTACATCCGCGACTTGGAGGCGACCGGCCTCGACCCCCGGGAGGCGGCCACCCGGGCGGCCGAGATGCGACTGCGCCCGGTGATGATGACGGCCCTGGTGGCGGCTTTGGGCTTCCTGCCGATGGCTCTGTCCACCAGTGCAGGTGCCGAGGTGCAGCGCCCGCTCGCCACCGTGGTGATCGGCGGGCTGATCTCGGCGACCCTGCTCACCCTCGTGGTTCTGCCGGCCGTCTATCCATGGGTGGCGGGCCTGCGCCTGCGTCGGGTGAGGGCTGACCGCAGTGCGGAGGCGGGCCGGTCTCGCCCAGGCGCGGCGGCGTCGGCTCCGCCACCTGCGGGGCGCCGAACAGCCCGCTGAGGTACCCGTAATAGACCGGCTGCTTCCAGTGCATCTCTTCGCGGCGGGACCGGCTCCGGACCTGATCGTGCTCGACGATACAAAGTTGCATTGGCACGCCAACGCATCCGCCGCTTATATCCCTGTCCGCTCGCAGGTTTTCATCGCAAAGCCGGCTGTCACTTCCGCGAAACCTGCTTACGCCGGCAGGACGACCACCTTCGTCTTGACCGGCGTGCGCGCGTAGAGGTGGATCATGTCCTGGCTGAGCAGGCCGACGCAGCCGCTCGTGATGCCAGTGCCGATCGATTCGGCATCGCTGCTCGCGTAGATCGTGTAGAGCGTATAGGCGCCGTTCTGGTAGAGGTGGAGCGTTCGGGCGCCGAGCGGGTTCTCGAGGCCGCCCGGCATGCCGCGGGCGTATTTCGCCGCTTCGGGCTGGCGCCGGATCATCTCCGCGGGCGGCGTCCAGGTCGCCCATTCGGACTTCCGTCCGACATAGGCGTCGCCGTTCCACAGAAACCCCTGGCGGCCGACATTGGCGCCGTACCGGGTTGCGGTGCCGTCGCCCTCGACGCGATAGACGTAGTAATTGGCGGGATCGACGATGATCGTGCCGGCCGCTTCCTTCGTGTCGTAGCTGACGGTCCGGCGATAGTATTTCGGATCGACCTTGCTGATGTCGGCAGCCGGGATCGGGAACTTCTCATTCGGCATCGGCCCGTAGGTCTTCGTCGCCTCGGCGAGGAACAGGGTGTCGGTTGTCCCGCACCCGCCGAGCGCCAGGGCGCCGACCCCGAGGGACGACCCGGCCAGGAAGGCCCGGCGGCTGAGCAGGGCCGCCTGTGACCCGGGTCGCGCGGACGCATCCATTGCGCCGGCACCGGTCTTCCGAGCGTCGATCGTCATGTCTCTGGACGTCCCATGTCCCGCCGCGCAATCGTCGAACTGAATGGTGCTGCGCCGCGGCGCAGCGGGTAAGCTCGGCTGTCTACAGTCGAAAGCAGGGGGAATGCGTCGGGAGTGTGGCCAATATCGGTTGTCGTCCAGAGTTGATCGGCCAATGCAATGAAATGGTGCGCTGACCACGGGTCTTCGTGCCGCGCGCACCCGGTCGATCAATCCCTGCGGATGGCATGGCCGCCTCGTGGGTGCGTTCGGGGCCTGATGACAGGCGACGGGGTGGCTGCTACGAACCCGGCCCGGCACCAGACCCCGTAGCTCAGCTGGATAGAGCAGCCGCCTTCTAAGCGGCAGGTCGTAGGTTCGAGCCCTACCGGGGTCGCCAGAAATTAGCCCGCCTCGTCAGTGACTTGGCGGGCTTTTTGTTGCTGCGACCGCATCATTCGAGTCCGCAACACGTCGCAACACGGAGCCTTATTTTACAACGGGTTACGATACGAGCCGAGGCGCTTGCGGGTACTCCATGCAACATGGACGCAACACGGAGGCGGCCAAAATCACATTTATTTAAGCCGCACGAAGAAGCTGGATCGAGCTGGCTGCCGGCCGAAGACTCCGTGATTTTGGCCAGCTAATTGGTTGAGGGTCCGGGCCGCTGTTGAGTGCCGCGCCGTGATGAAACCCAGATCGGAAGGTTCCTGGTGGCAGCAGGACGCCGACGTTCCTCTTCATGAAGCGGAAACCCAAGCGACGCGTAGGATGAGTATCAAACTAGGAAGCAGGGTCAGGCCGAAGCTGGGACGTATTGGTATCAGACGGCTTGCCTTTAACCCTCAACCTGTGAGAACGGGGCATCGCTATCACCGCTCATGAGGCGCGGAGAGAGTTGGCGGAAGGACCAGGGTGCGTCGGGAACGGCCCTATCGAACCGAAGCACCACGTCGAATCGGTCGCCATCCCATTTGGTCGGAACTCCGGGGATGATCTGGTCACCCTTCAAGGCCGGGATCAGATCCGTAACGATGGCCTTGTGCTCCCAGAAGACGATGATGACCCCGGTGAGCTTCCGGATCTCCTCCACCAGTTCCTGTTCCTGTGAGACCCCATAATCCGCTCTGAGCGTGAGTTGGAGGCGCTCGGCCAAGGGTGTCGCGGTTTCGAATGGTCGGTGGCTGAACTTGGCCTTCTTCGTCACGGGCTCAGGCCTGGCCGCGTAGATGACGTTCGGCCTTGGGTAATCGGCGCTGCATAGGTCCGATCCAAAAAGTGCCGCCCAAGCACCGGCTCTCTGCCACCCACGGATCACGAGGGACTTATCGTCGGTCATGCCATCAACCGTTGTGCCATTGCCTGGGAGCTACCGCCCGGCTGACCCCATATTGCATCGCGCCAACGGTTGGGTAATGTTCACTTTTCGTTTCCCTGCGGAGCCAGTGCATGCCGCCCAAGGCTTTCATCTCCTACAGTTGGACCACGCCCGATCACGAGGCCTGGGTGTTGCACTTTGCGGAGGAACTGCGAAGCCAAGCCGTCGACGTCATCCTCGACAAATGGGATCTGCGCGAGGGCCACGATGCCAATGCTTTCATGGAGCAAATGGTGTCACGCGATGACATCAGCAAAGTCATCATGGTGTGCGATAAAAAGTACGCAGAAAAGAGCGATAATAGAACAGGCGGCGCTGGCACAGAAGCACAGATTATTTCGGCCAGCCTCTATACTAAGACGAATCAAGATAAGTTCGTCGCCGTCGTGCGTGAGCGCGATGAGGAAGGTAATGCCTACCTGCCGACTTACTACAAGGGTCGCATCTACATCGATCTGCTCAACGAAGCCCAGTATGCCGAGGAGTTCGACCGGTTGCTGCGTTGGATCTACGACCAGCCTCTTTATGTGAAGCCCGACCTGGGAAAGGCTCCCGCGTTCCTCTCTAATGAGAGCACGATCAAACTTGCCACTGCGGTGCCTTTCCGGCGCGTGATGGATGCCATGAAGGCTGGCAGGGACCAGAGCGAGGCTCTCGCTGGCGAGTATCTCGGCACGGTCATCATGGAGATGGAACAGTTCCGCCTTCAAGGCGGCGGTGAGAATTTCGACGACACAGTGGTCGAGAGCATCGAGCAGTTTTTGCCCTACCGCAACGAACTAATCGAGTTCTTCCTCATCGTAGCAGCATTCCGTCCCACGGATGAGATGGCATCGGTGATCCATCGGTTCTTTGAGCGGCTTATTGCATTCAATTATCCCACGCCAAGCCAGGGCTACACGAGTTGGACCTTCGATAATTTCAAATTCATCTGCAATGAGTTGTTCCTGTACTTCTTGGCGGCGATGATCTCGCGCGAGCGTTTCGGAATGGCCGCGCACATGATCCAAACCGATTACTACGTGGGCAATATCGTCAACAACGACCACCGACCCATGAGCACGTTCCGCGAATTTATGGACCACCTGCAGTCTCTGGAAGCCCGCAACCGGCGCTTGAACCTTCGTAAGATCTCCTTACAAGCCACCATGATTGAGGAGCGCAGCAAGGGAGTGGGTGTGGACTTCCGGCACATCATGGCTGCCGATCTCGTGCTGTATCTGGCTAGCGAGAAAAGGGGAATGAGGTGGTACCCGTTCACCCTGCTCTACGCATCGTTCCGCTCCGTGTCTTTCGAACTGTTCGCCCGTGCCATTTCGCTGGTCTATTTCGACAAGATCAAGGGCATGATGGGCACTCGGGACATTAATGAGTTCCGTGCGCTAATTCAGAAAATCACGGAGAATTCAGACAGAATTCCACGCTTCGATCATCACTCGTTGAGCCCCGCACACTTGGTGCACGCGGACACCATCGGCACAAAGCCTTAGAACATACTTGATAAATTGTTATTCATCTATAACGATAGCCGGATTGTTCGTCCGGCCATTTGTGGCGTTTGTAACTGATGAAGTGCCCCCACTGTGCTGCCAGCACAAGCATGGCATTCCCGTTGCTGTCAAAGCGATCCACGGAGGTTCGGATCGTCTTTAAAAGGTACAAGGTCATCGCCACGGACGTTGATCCGCGTCGAAGTGTTGCATGGCTACCATCTCCGCCAGCTCAGAAGTGCAAGCCCTTCGGTGGCGGCGTCGCCCATAGGCAGATGTCTCGATCTAGATAAGCGGGTTTGTCCCTGCGAACCTTATAGCCGCGACGGATGGCGGCTTTGTGCTGAAAGCCGCGCCACGTAGGTCTATTGTGGGGGATCCGACGGCGGTTCATACAATGCGTCGACAAGCGTTTTCCGCAGCGGTCCTGATGTGGATCACTAGTGCTCCGCTAGCCTTGGCGGCGGGCAATCCGGTCTCTGTGCCAGCCAAGTATGACGGACGATGGACCATCGAGGCGACCACCGTGAGCGGAGGTTGCCCTGCCAACCTAAGCCTTGAGATGAATGTCGCGAGCGGTTAAGCGACCGTGTCCTCCAGCATCCTGTATTCCGTGAGAGGCGGAATTTCACAGGCAGGGGCTGTGCACGGGACCATATCCACGGCCGCAACGACGGCGCTTGTGATTGGAAGGGTCGAGGGGGATCAGGTCGGTCGTGGCACATGGCGGACCCAAGACAGTAGCTTGCTGACCTGCAGCGGAAGCTGGACCGCACACCGGGCGTGAGGCTTGGCGAGCCAAGACCCTGCTGACCAGTTCGCCCATGAGGGCTCACCGCCTGCTGAGGCGGCCTCCTGGACGGCACAGTAGGACGAGTAGGGCAGGAATGGCCGACGAGATCCCGAACGTCCCTGGTGGTCCGCATTTACGAACCGTGGCCATGCCCCGGGACACCAACGCCTCTGGCGCCATCTTCGGGGGTTGGACCGTCTCTCAGATGGATCTGGCTGGCGGGACCTTCGTCGCTCAACACACTCAGGGGTGCTTCGTGACCGTCAGCATCGAGGCCATGCGTTTCCTTCGGCCCATCTCGGTTGGGGACGAGGTGAGCGTCTACTGCACCCTTCAGGAGGAAGGCGGCACCTCCATAGCGGTCAAGATCGAGACCTGGGTTCGGGACTGAGCCGGCACCAATATGGAGAAGGTGACCGAGGGCGTGTTGACCTACGTGGCTTTAGGCGACGACGGAGAGCCCCGCGCTCTCTCCTCGAATAGGCGAGTAAAGGCCCCGACGTAGGTTTCCGCCGATCGAATTGAACTCTGGAGCATACTCTGGCCTCCGAGACGAAGGCGAGGCGCTTACTAAGCCTTTCCTTCACCCCATCCGTAGTGATATGGCCGCGAACGACACCAGAACCTTCATATGCAGTAGATGACGTCTCGCGAGAAACCGCAGGCGCCCCGTGCTTGTCATTGTTCGTTGCGGTCTGCGAAGAGCTCCAGATAAACAACGTTACGCGGCTGATCCCGAAATATTCTGTGAGATGCTTTTGGACAAGCGGCGTCAGCAAGGGACCTTAGGTCTTCCTCGTTCCGGTAAATAAGGCACCAATCCATGAAACCAGCCATAAAGCCGCGGCCGTGACTGTCGCGTGTAAAGTTCGCGATTGAGAGAACTCCGCCAGGCTGCAAGCGGCTGAACATCGCCTTAATTAAAGCAACTGCAGTGCTGTCTTGCAGATAGTCGAATAGACCTGCGGAATATACTAAATCATATCTTTTAGTAACGGCACGCTCTCTGATCAATGATGCGAAGCTCTTGGTTTCTCCCGATATGATATATTCTTTGTATGTCGTTTTAGCTTCAGCGATGGAATCCGCGTCTTGGTCAAGCGCGGTAAACCTGACGTTGGTATCTGTGGTAATGTCTCTTAGGCCATCGAGCTCCCGCATGTGGCCTGAGGCGACTGACAGGACTTCTGCCTGCTCCCTGGAGAGCATGGTGCTGTTTATCAGATTGGCGAGGTAGTCACGGCGCCATAAAATACTTTTAGCATTTGGCAAGGTCGTCGTGGCTTGATGTATCACGCCAGCTAGTCCGTTCAAAGAAGAACTGCTTGGCCTATATATGTAGTCAAGCATGACCGCATCGCCCGCATATCCGCGAGGCTTTTCGAATGCACGCCGGGCATATGGGTCCATTAGTAGAATTTGAGAGAGCGGATGAGAACGGCAGAAGCTTTGAAATTCCTCTACGTCACCATCTGTCACCGCTTGATCGAAAGACGTACTGAGTTCCGTCGCCAACCACTCTATGACACCTAATTCGGGCTCTGATGAAAGTCTCTCATGAGCCTCGGTTAAGACAGCCTTGAGGCGATCCACATCCAACTCCGGAAAGTTAATATGCGTTAACTCCGAAGCATGGTTACCATACGGTTTTTGTTAACTACAATGATAAAGATACAACACGTTCAAGCAATTTCGTAGGCGTGGCTTGAGTGAGCTCACCGATCCGATCCCGGCATGCCTGTTTAGTAGGCGACGACGCAAAATTACGAGCAAATCGGTTCGTTCGACCCTCGGATCGGTCGCGATGATCAAAGCCCATGGCCGCCGCCTGACTGGACTCGAGAGGGCGGGGGGAACAGGCGTCTGCTACTTACAAGCCGCGAGGGTATGGTGCGGGACCGCTGGTCAGTGCGCCTCTAAATGTCACGGTACTGACGTTGGACGAGCCGCCGGGCGAGACGACCCAGCGGACCGGGCGGGCCATGGCGAAGGCGGCAGGCGTGAGCCTCTTTTATGTCCAGCGCGTCTGGCACTCGCACGGGCTGCAGCCGCACTGCATCCGGACCTTTAAGCTCTCCAACGATCCGGCCTTCGCCGCCAAGGTCCGCGACATCGTCGGGCTTTACGTCGACCCGCCTGCCCATGCCGTCGTGCTGTCGATCGACGAGAAAAGCCAGATCCAGGCTCTCGACCGAACGCAACTGGGACTGCCGCTGAAAAAAGGCCGGGTCGGCACCATGACGCACGACTACAAGCGCCACGGCACGACGACCCTGTTCGCCGCCCTCGACGTGCTGGATGGCGAGGTCGTCGGCCGTTGCATGCAACGCCATCGCCATCAGGAGTTCATTCGCTTCCTCAACACCGTCGCGAAAACCGTCCCGGCCAGCAAGGCCATGCACGTGATCCTCGATAACTACGCGGCCCACAAGCACCCCAAGGTCATCGCTTGGCTGGCTCGCCACCTGCGCGTCACCTTCCACTTCACCCCAACCAGTGCGTCCTGGCTGAACGCCGTCGAGGGCTTCTTCGCTGCCCTCACCAAGCGCCGGCTCCGGCGTGGCACTTTCCTCGGCGTCGTCGATCTCCAGGCAGCCATCAACCGCTACCTCGCCGAACATAACCTCGACCCGACCCCCTTCCGCTGGAAAGCCGACCCAGACACCATCATCGCGGCCGCAGCACGTGGGCATCAAACGTTGGATTCAATCCACTAGATTGCATTGTTGGTGCATGTTCCGAGCCGTCCTCGACCACTTGCGTGTGCAAGTGTCCCCTTCCAACCACAGGAACTTGCCTGTGCGTTTACCCGGGTTGCCCGTTCAAACTTCCGTCAACGATGCTGTTCTTAACTACCTGGCGAGAATCAAAGGGGTACAAACCAGAGGAATCTGATCGGGCGAAGTTCCACATGTCGACCCAACTTTTGGCTACGGTTGTCTCGTCCTTCTTAGCGACCACGGCCGCCATGGCCGCCGACTTCGCTGCCGCCGACGCCGCGCAGATACCAACGCTCGCGCCGCCATCATTCTACCTGCACGTCGGCTTGGCTGGGATATTCAACGACGTCAGTGCGCGGATCAGCATCGCCAATGCTCGTGTTCCAGGAGCCGCGGTGACAATTAATGATCGTGCGACATTCGCCGCTGAGGCGGGATACTTTTTGACCTCAAATATCGCCGCATCATTGAGCGGCGGCGTTCCGCCCCTCTCAAAAATCGAAGCATCTGGCTCTTTAAGTGGCTCTGGTACCATTGGAAAGTCGAGAGGTGGTCCCTTTTCCGCAACAATTCACTACCACTTCGATGGCCTCGGACCCCTCCAGCCTTATATCGGTGTCGGCGTCGCAGTGCTCCTGATTTTCGCGGACGAAGATAGGCTCATTCGACGCTACCGGACGGATGACGCCATTGGACCCGTTCTCCAAGCCGGCTTTGATTTCATGTTCGATGCGCACTGGGGAGCGTTCTTTGACGTCAAAAAAGGTTTTGTAACTACGACAACCAAAGGATATCTGTCTGGCTTACCGGTTCGTTCCAGTGTTAGCCTTGATCCCGTTGTTCTTCACTCAGGGCTGACCTATCGTTTCTAAAGAGCTTCACTGCCTGTATCTATCCAGCAATTTGTGCCCGTTTCGGCCGCCTAGTGCTCCGACGCCAACAAAGCGTACACAAAGCGACACGATTTTGAAGTACTGGCAGCGGGTTGACGGCTGAAAACGTGATGTGATCGTCAGCGTCTGTGCATTAGGTGCATGCTATGTCCGCTGATTGTTAGACGCTGACTGACCAGGACGTCGTCAGTTCCGACGATGCCAGCATCTCAAAATTCGGGTGGCCACTCTGGCTGACAACAATCGAGGAATGAGGCGTACGCCCGTCTTCGAGATAATTATTAGCCGTTTGTAAGATACGCTGACCGATGGTGCAAAGGCTCTGAAACGCCCTGGGTCACCTAATGATGGTTGAAGCTAAAAGGCGATTTGCCTAACGCAATCTCGGTTGTTAATTACATGATGTATCGCGCGGTGCTCGGCCGGTCTCGGTTCGCTTCGCCAGAACATACGCTGACGCCTCAAAAAGGAAGCAATCGGTAAGCTTGAACATACATGGTGGCAGACCGCTGATGGATCTAGTTCCGAAACTGGCGCTCGCTAAGGATCTGTGAAGGGCTACCGTCCACTGTGATCGGGATTTGTTTTTCACGCAGACGGTCTGCTTTTGGATCATCTGGCGCTTCGAGGCAGTGAGCCTGCCGGCAAAGCTTGGAACGAAACAGCAATGGTGTCGCCTCTTCCGGATTTTCTCGACGAAGAGCTACGCAGGCCGTGGTACGTCCGAAGCTGTCGTGCGGTAAAGGAACTCTATGCTGCTGAACGGGAGCAATGGCGTCGGCAGAGCGCCCGGATTTCCGCTCATATTGCTGGGGCAGTCTATATTTTATTCGCGTTCACCGACTACATTCTCATCAACGATGTATTCGTTCCGGATCTATTCGCTCGACTGACCATAGGAGCTATCTTCATCATAGGCACTGAACTCCTATTTAAGGTTGGCGTACGTTCTTTGTCTATCGAGCTGCACTGCGCCGCGGCGACTGTTTTTGCTTATTTAGCATGGCTGGTAATTTCCGACTTGAGCTCGTACAAAACGAACATGACGTATTACGCAACTTACGGCGTAGTATTCATGATCGGACAGAATGTCTTTTTCAATTTCCGGTTCTGGATCGCGATAGTTTCTTCTACAACGATTTTATTGCTGTCGCAAGCGGACATATTTATAAATCGACATATTAGCCTCGAATATGTCGTAGCGGTCGGCGCTTTATACTTCTCGACTTACATTCTCACCCTTTACGTCAATTGGAGCTTAAATTCAGAGCGTTTCTTGGTCTTTCTCAACGCGGCTCGTGCGGAAATCCGGCAAAAGGAAGCAATGGAGCGTGGCGCGGCTTTGCTTCGCCTGTCCACGACCGATGCGCTGACGGGGTTGGCCAATCGGCGCGCGATTGACGAAGAACTCGGCGCCTATTGGCGGGATTGGCAAACCCAACGTATCAGTTTCGCGGTCGTTTTGGTTGATGTCGACTATTTCAAGATCTACAACGATCGTTACGGGCATCAGGAAGGCGATCGTTGTTTAGAAGCCGTCGCAAATGCAATGGCAACTGCTGGTGCTGAGAACGGCTACATGGTGGGTCGCTTCGGCGGAGAAGAGTTCATTCTCGTCGCTCCGTCTCCAAATCGAGAGTATGTTCAACACATCGCCGAGACGATCCGGCGGGCAGTGGAAAATTTAGCTATCCCGCACGAACAGAGGCCCGACAGCACCTCGATGGTCACTGTGAGTGTGGGTGCTGCGTTCAGTCAAGACGTTCCAGGTACGCGAGTGGAGCGTTTGATCACCGAAGCCGACCGAGCCCTGTACGACGCGAAGAGGACTGGTAGAAATTGCGTACGATTGTTTGATCAAGAAAGTACGACGCGGGCGGAAACTGAAGAAAACTTAGCCGATCTGCTCCGTACGGCGGAGGATCGAAAACTCGTATCGCTGGTCTACCAGCCACTCGTAAACGCGATTTCTGGAGAGATCGTGGGTGCGGAGGCGTTGATGCGACTGACGACTCCCTCTGGCAAACCCATCTCTCCAGCGGTTTTCATTCCGTTAGCCGAGCGGATGGGCATTGTCGTGAAGCTCGGACTCTGGGCGATCAGGACTGCTTGTCAACAGCTTCTCGCAACTGACGCAGTGCCGCTAGTGAGCGTCAACGTTTCACCGGTCCAACTTAAGCAGACAACTTTTTCGGCAATGGTAGCCAAGATTATGAGCGATGCTGGCGTTTCCCCGCATAGACTTGTGATCGAGATTACCGAAAGTCTTCAAATAGAGGGTCAACCTGAGATTTTGAGCAGCATTCGCGAATTAAGGAATCTTGGTGTCAAGATTTGGCTTGACGATTTTGGAACTGGATTCGCCGGATTGTCTTGTGTTCGTGAGATTGAATTCGACGCGGTTAAGGTGGATCACTCGTTTTTGCATTCAACAAATACTTTGAAGGGAGCGGAAATGTTTAAGAGTATTATCGATTTGGTCCGCAGTACAGGATGTGCGATCGTCGTTGAAGGCGTTGAGACGGAGGATCAGCGTCGCCTTTGTGTCGAGCACGAGGTTGATTATCTCCAGGGATATTATCTCGGCAGGCCTGCTCCAGCAGAGTCTTACGAACATCCCCACGCCGAGCCAACAGACCTACGGCGGGCGAGGTTCGGCTGAGGTATTCTATGTCCGCGCCTTTGAACTTTATTATAGATGAGCATCTTTGCCGCAGTGCGCGATAGGAATATTAGCAATGATATTGTTACCTTAGCATTGCGTCAATACTCATTCGTTGCCCTACAATTTATCGATGCACAGCTGGAAGCCATACAACTGTCTGCAGTCAGTCGGCAGACGAAGGTTTGAGTGGTCTATTGTCGGCGAGCTCGCTTCGGTTAGGAATATTATCGGTTAGCAGATTCGCGCTTAGATCAACCGGTCTCTATTTGGGATACCAAAGACTTGATTCTCCTTCAATCTCGTTGGAACAGTGACGGGTCGGGCTGCAACTACACGGCTCTGTGAATAGAATATTTACCTTCGTTCTTCATAGTAAGGATCGGATACAGCGGAGCGAGGAAGGTGGACGCAGAAACTTCATACTTGCGAGTTGCGAGTTTGCTAGGAGTTCCCGCTGAAAAATTGGCACTGCTAGTTTCGACCGAGCAGATGCAGTCGGAAAGATTTTTGGAAATCGCCGACCTTCTCGAAAATTTCGAGCGGATAAAGGATCGGCAGGCGCGACGCCGCTGTCTCAGCTATGTAAAAAATACTGCAGACAGACTGGGCGGTCAATAAATCACGGTAATGATTACGCGTTTATTATAAATAGTTCGGACAAAATTCTGTTTGGAACGGTTCGATAGCTCCATTGGGTTTGAAGCAGTTGCGTCATTCTGGGCGTCCCGTCGATGCCAAGCCCGGTCGTCTACTGAGACCGATTGATCGCAACGAGACTTGCTCACGAGCGGTCGCTATCGCGGCATTTCAGCGCGGCTTTATTTGCAGCAAATCATAGCCTTGTGGGGACTGCGGCAACGCCTTGATTGAGGTTTATTGAGCTCGGCTGCTCTTAGGGGGGGGTGATGGTTTGATATTTGGTATGACTGTTTACTCCGCTCAGTGGCGGCACTCTTGGTAAATTCTCTACAACACAACCCAAGCAACTAGTTTTCGAGGCGTGCATGATTGGTGGCTTTCTACTGCTTGGGCTTGGACTGAAAGGGTTCTACCTTTCAATCTACCGGTCGAGTTCGGACACAATCGGTGCCTTAATGCAACGGCGTCCGTAGGCGAGCCGGCGGATCGCTCGGAATGTCGCTTGGAATCAGGATGACGCTCAATGAGTGCAGAGGCGTGGATTACCCTGCATCCCCGGAGACCCAGAAGTCGTTCAGCATCGATTCCGAAGGCATTGAAACGACCGAAGGACAGGCCTTACTCAGTGGCAAGAGACAAATGTTTGAAGAGCGGAAGTAATTTACCCAAAGACAGCCTTGTTCAACCGCTTTCATTACCGTATTATCGCTTGCGCGAACGCAGGTCAGCAGTCATTACCGGATGTGGTGAAGCAATCGTGCGCATTCACTTTCGGATATCTCGAATGAACAGAATCTTCGAGCACGGTTGAAGCCTCGGCTGCGGCAAAATCCAGGGGAAGTTCCACGACCAGATGACGGAAGGCAAGCTGTCGGCGAATCGACGCATCTTCGCCTTTTTGATAAACGATCGTAAAGAAGCCTATAAGCTAAATAGAGACCGGGGATGAAGGCAGAGGTTTGCGACGCCTAGCCCAACGCTGTCTGTCGCCGGTTATTCTGCGGAGAACCGATCTTGTTGAAGCCTCGAATAGATCGTTTGTTGTTGCCGCTGTCGGTGGCGCTTGGACTTTCGCTCGTTGGCTTTCAGGCGGAATCAAGCGGAGTTCGCTCTGATCCCCCACAGGTGGGACGGCCAGTTCTTGTTCAACGGGTCACTTCTGAGCTGCGCGTTCCGGAACGCAGCTTTGTCGGCACGATCCGCCCTCGTATCGAGAGCAACTTCGGGTTTCGTGTCCAAGGCAAGGTTGCTAAGCGGCTCATCAACGTCGGCGACATCGTCGAGGCCGGAACAGCCCTAGCTACCTTAGATGAGACGGACCTTGGCCTTCAGATCGAACAAGCGGACGCCGAGCTTAGTGCTTCCAAGGTTGCCTTGGTTCAGGCCGAGGCGGACCTGAAGCGGACCATTACGCTTTCCGTCCAGGGTTGGACACCTGCTTCCATCGTCGACCGGCAACGGGCTACTACAGAAGAGGTGCGGAGCCGTACGATTCGGTTGGAGCGAGCCTTGTCGCTTGCACGAAACGCAGCGTCCTATGCGGTTCTGCGAGCCGATGGTGCTGGTGTGGTCACCGAAACCCTCATCGAGCCCGGACAGGTGATCTCACCGGGACAGGCGGCAATTCGCGTTGCATACACAGCTGAGCGTGAGGCGGTGGTCGCCATCCCTGAGGCGCTAGTATCGCTTGCCCGCACTGGCAAGGCCAGCGTGGGGCTGTGGTCGAATGCGGGTGTGACCTATGAGGCTCGCCTACGTGAGCTGGCGCCGGCCGCGGATGCCATGACTCGGACCTACCTCGCACGTTTCTCGCTGCCAGGAGCAGACGATACGGTGAAGCTTGGCATGACCGCTACTATAACCCTCGGCCAATCTGAGGGCGAACGTGTGATGCGGGTTCCTCTCTCTGCGCTTATCAACCAGGGGAGTGGGCCAGCCGTTTGGATCGTGGAGGACGGGGGTCGTCTCTCCCTCAAGCCGGTGCGCCTCGCTGGCTACGATGCCCAGGACGCTTTGATCACATCCGGCCTTGCAGAGGGCTCGCAGGTGGTGCGATTGGGCGCACAGAAGCTCGATGCAAGCCAGCGTGTTCGCATCGTCGACTCTCTCCAGTTCTGACTGCGGCCCTAGGGGAAGAGACCGGCCCGATGCGGCGCTTCAACCTCTCTGATTGGGCCGTGCGCCACCGCCCGGTGGTGCTGTTCCTGATTCTCGCCATCGCGGCTGCGGGAACCCTCGGATTTCTGAGGCTGGGCCGCGCTGAGGATCCGAACTTCACCATCAAGGTTGCTGTCGTCACAGCAATTTGGCCGGGTGCTACAGCCAAGGAAATGCAGGACCAGGTCGCCGATCGGATCGAGAAACGGCTACAGACGCTGCCCTGGTTTGAGAAGGTCGTGACCTACTCGAAGCCGAACTTCACGGCGATGCAGGTCACCTTTCGGGACAACACGCCGTCGGCGCAGGTCCCGACTCTGTTCTATCAGATCCGGAAGAAGCTCGACGACGTTCGCGGAGAGTTGCCGGCCGGAGTTATCGGACCCTCGGTCGATGACGAATACGGGGATGTGGATTCACTGCTATACATGCTCACCGGCGAGGGTGCGAATTACGCTCAGCTTAAGCTTGTCGCAGATGGACTACGACAGCGCCTGTTGAAGGTCGAGGGCGTGGTCAAGGTTAACCTCTATGGGGTCCAGGACCAACGCATCTTCGTCGAGTTCAGCCATGCCAAGCTGGCTACCCTAGGCATTGCTCCGCAGGTGCTGTTCGACGCTCTGAGTCGTCAGAACGCCATAACGCCTGCTGGTATTGTAGAGACGTCGGCCCAGCGCATTCCCTTGCGGGTCACTGGTGCGCTAGACGGTGTTCAGGCCGTCGCTGAAACGCCCGTAGAAGCCAACGGGCGCATCGTTCGACTCGGTGACCTCGCTACCATCACCCGTAGCACTGTCGATCCTCCGGACAACCTCGTTCGTCAAGAGGGTCACCCAGCCCTGGGCATCGGTGTCGTGATGGCCAAGGGCTCCAACATCCAGGCTTTCGGCTCAGGGGTCGAGGCGGCCAAGGATGGCTTCATGGAAGCTGTGCCGCAAGGCTTTGTGCTCAGCCGTATCGCGAACCAGCCTCAGGTCGTGGATGAGGCGATGTTCGAGTTCGAGCGATCGTTCGTCGAAGCTCTTGTCATCGTACTCGGGGTCACCTTCCTCTCGCTGGGTTGGCGGACCGGCATCGTCGTGGCGCTCTCGGTGCCATTGGTCCTGGCTCTGACCTTCATCGTCATGCAGGCGCTCGGGATTGAGCTTCACCGGATCACGCTTGGCGCTCTCATCATCGCCCTCGGTCTTCTCGTGGATGACGCCATCATCGCCGTCGAGACGATGGTGGTGAAGATCGAGCAGGGTTGGGACCGGATGCGGGCCGCCGCCTTCGCCTGGGACTCAACATCCCTCCCGATGCTCACCGGGACGCTGGTAACGGTTGCTGGGTTCCTGCCCGTGGGCTTCGCTAACTCGGCGGTAGGCGAGTATGCCGGCGGCATCTTTTGGGTGGTTGCGATCGCCCTCATCGCCTCCTGGTTCGTAGCGGTAATCATCACGCCTTATCTCGGCGTGCTCCTATTGCCGCGAAACCTAGTCAAGCACGATGACGACGCTCATGGCGATGCGGTCTACGATACCCGCCTCTACCGCGGGTTGAGGCGGGTCGTAGGTTGGTGTGTCCGCTTTCGAGGAACGACGGCGCTCGCCACCTTAGGAGTGTTCGTGGCTTCCATCGTCGGCTTCGGTCACGTGCAGCAGCAATTTTTCCCTCTCTCGGAACGACCGGAGCTGTTCCTTCAGATCCGCATGCCGCAGGGAAGTGCCATCGGTGCGACGCTGAAGGCTGTGGAAGAGGCGGAAGGGCTGATTGGCCGCGACGATCCCGATATCGACACCTACACCGCCTATGTGGGCCGTGGGAGCCCACGCTTCTGGCTGGGACTCAATCCGGAATTGCCGAACGAGGCTTTCGCAGAGATCGTCATCGTCGCCAAGGACACGGAAGCTCGTGAGCGGGTGAAAGCTCGCATCGAAAAACTTGTTGCGCAAGGCGCCTTGAGCGCAGCGCGTGTTCGCGTCGACCGCTTCAACTTCGGTCCGCCTGTCGGCTTTCCCGTACAGTTCCGCGTGGTTGGACCGGATCCAGCTAAGGTCCGGGAGATCGCCTACCGAGTCCGAGACGTCGTCCGCAGCAACGACAAGGTCGTCGAGCCGCAACTCGACTGGAACGAACTTTCGCCAACGATCCGCCTGGTGGTCAATCAGGAGAGGGCTCGGGCTCTCGGTCTCAACGTCCAGGACATCAGCCAATCCCTGCAAACCCTCATCTCTGGAGTCACTGTCACCACGATGCGTGAGGGCATCGAGCAGGTGGGCATCGTAGCTCGTGCAACGCAGTCTGAGCGTCTGTCTCTGGGGCGCCTATCCGATCTGACGGTGGTGTCTCGCAACGGTGTAGCCGTTCCCGTGGCTCAGGTGGCCCGCTTGGAATACGTGGACGAGGAACCAATCCTCTGGCGGCGCAACCGCGATATGGCGATCACGGTGCGCACCGACGTCGTCGATGGCGTCCAGCCGCCTGACATAACCAACGCGATCTGGCCTTTGCTGAAGCCGATCCGAGACAGCTTGGGACCGGCTTATCGTCTCGAGATCGGCGGTGCTGTCGAGGAAGCCGACAAGGGCAACGCTTCGCTGTTCGCCCTCTTCCCCGTCATGGTGCTGGCGATGCTCAGCCTTCTAATGATCCAGCTTCAGAGCTTCGCCCGATTGTTCCTCGTGTTCCTGACTGCACCGCTTGGCCTGATCGGCGCTTCGTTCTCACTGAACCTGTCCGGCAAGCCATTTGGCTTCGTAGCCCTGCTCGGGCTTATCGCGCTCGCCGGTATGATCATGCGCAACGCCGTGATCCTCGTCGATCAGATCGAGACTGACCGGAAGTCGGGACGGCATACCTTGCGCGAAGCGATCGTGGAGGCGACCGTGCGGCGGGCTCGGCCCGTAGTGCTGACTGCTCTTGCCGCGGTCTTGGCGATGATCCCGCTGTCGCGGAGCGCATTCTGGGGACCGATGGCGATCACCATCATGGGTGGGTTGTTCGTAGCGACGTTCCTAACGCTGCTGTTCTTTCCGGCTCTCTACGCCCTCTGGTATCGGCGCCATCTCGACGAGTGTTCGAGAACGCTCAGCGATGCTGAGCCCACCAGTAGGCCGTCTTTGTCCCTGGCCGCGGAATGATCCTGCTGATTGCCAGGAAGAACAGCACCATCCGTCCATATGTCGGCGGTAGCCAGTTCACATCGCAGAGTGGCAACGCAGCCCGGCGAGCCCTGATCGAGCTTTCAAGCTCGCTAAGCACGAAAAAAGGCGACACACTCAGAAAAGTGCATCGCCGCTGACAGCTAGATCGCGTTCTTATATTGGCTCATTTGTCGTCTGAGCTTCCCTCGCGCAAGGAATTTCTTTGCCTTTCCCGCCGTAACATATTTTCTGAAATCTTTAGCTTCCCTCATATAACGAAGGGTCTCGTTACGTAGCTCCCTGTCCTTTGCAGTTCTACCTGGAAGTGCCACAAATAGATCCGCATAAGTGGTGCACACGATCCCGGCGGATCCGATAGTTTGTCTTCTACTCTGACCGCAGCTAGCACACATGAAGGTAGGCTGGGCATAATTCGTTTGGACTTCATAGCAGGTGACAACGTTTCCGCAAATACAACTCACCGAGTACGGCACATTATCGTATTTCTGAGCTAATCCATCACAGTAGAAATTTTTTCTGCGACTTGTTGAGTCAATTCGATTATTGAGATAGAAGTCGCTGTCCCTCATGATAAGCTGAGAACCGGTCTTGCCACGTTGGTGTGCGATGGTCCATTTGCCACGAAATTTCTTCCATTTAAGGTAGCGAGCTGACTTTTGAAAATAACTAAGAGACAAAGTAAATGACTTTCCTAAATATGCCGATCGAGAGTCCCCACTCGTTCGGGCATTGCTTTTCGGCATGGAATTCTCGGGGATATAAGGGAAGGCTTTCATCTATTCGGATCGTCGACGACGAGTGTTCTTCGAATTCTATATGTTCATAGCTTTCTACGAATCATCGTTCATGTCATTAAGACAGCTAGAAGTACATAATAACCCCGATCAGAGATCAGATAGCGTAACACTTCTTCGCGATACATATGTAGATGGACAGGACTAGAGCAGAGGGAGCAACCCTCCGTCTAATCAATCAGAGACGGAAGAGGAGAGCGTCTTATCCAAGGGAGGCTAGAGCCTCGGAACTATGACAAGAAGAAAGCAATGGTTAGCCTCTGGTAGGTCTAGAGAGGCCAGAGCCCATCAGGGGACACAGTCCATACCCACATAGGCCTCTCCCCCTATGTAATACAATGTAGATTAATTAATAGATCTTAAAAAAACAAACATTCCCTTACAGCAATAAAGTACCAGATTGCTCTAAATAAAAAAAGGACATCGACCGCCTACAAATAAATGTCTCTACAGGGACATAGAGAAATCAGCAGAGTGTCAACATTATCAGAGGGCCACCTGATAGAGCTGCTCAGGCACAGCGTCCAAGGCCATCCCAGGGGGAGGGGGCCGAAACCCCCATCCCCTATGTAATACACTGTTGATAGATTACTTTACAATCGGTCTGACGGGAACCGTCTCGGACCACTTTTCCGTCATCAGGTCCTTCACGATATCAATATGCTGTGATTGACAGATCAGTTCATCGTGAACTGGTAGGGTAACGATCCCTCGTTGCCGAGCCGCCCTGGCAACATCTGCCAGGATCCGAGCTTCTATAGCCATGAATCGAAGTCCTGATCCAGAGTAGAAAGCTTCGCTGATGCGATGATGTTTATCAAGGATTGCTTCAAGGACTTTTACCGCATCCTTATGGTTCGTATTACCTTTCTGTGGCCCTAGACTCCCGTTCTCCATCCAAGCGACCTGGTCTGAAACAGCCCTTCGTGCCTGATTGTTGTTCTTACAATTGATCGCTATGTTGGTAGCGATCTTTACCAGTGATCGACCGGTTGGATCTTCGTAGCCCGGAATGGCATAACCGTCTTCCACCCCAGGATCGAGACCAGCTTCGGCATACGCCAGCCGTAGATGGGAGCACGAATAGTCCCCGGATGCCGTGTAGCTATTGTCGATCCTGACGTTCTTCCGCATGCTTTTAGGCAGCGATTGCCAGAATGGACCGAAAGCGCGGCCACCCAGTTTGAATGAGTTGTCATTGAACACGCGGTGCATAGCGACTGAGTCGGGTCGAATGAAGAAGTGGCCTCCATTCTCTCTTTGCGAGCAGATCTTGACTACACCCGTGTTCGTCCATTTCACATGTGGATCATCGACCCAGATGTGAAACTGGGAGATGTGATCATTCCACTCTCGGAGGTCGTTGCGTAGTTCGATTGTAAAATCAGTATCTACATATCCAATGAGAGTGTGTTTCTCATCTTTTAAGCGGATCAACTCGCGTGGATGTTTGATGATAGCGGGCTCGAGTCCCGCCATTTGGATGAGGGTCGGAGTGGCGGTGAATCTCGATTGTTTGCCGTAGCCGTCTTGCGCCCAGCTCTTGCCCGCATCGATGCATATCAAGCCCAGTGAAGCAGCATACTCAGTGGCACCTTTTACTTTGAGTCTCCGGAAGTCCGGGCCGCCATATCGATCGACGCCGATGTATTTGTTCGAGTTCAGGCTGTATGAAATCCAAGAATTTTCTGGATTTCTAAGCAGAGCTTCGCCGAGCACACACCTTAATGCGTGCTCGGAAATATTGGTCGGAAGCTGGCCTATACGAAGGTCAAAATGGAGATCGCCAAGGTATGAGTTTTCAAACAGCAGCGGTCGGTCTCGTTGCTCTTCATTATCCGAATAATACTTTCTGATTTTACGTGACTTATCTCTGTATTTTGCTGGCATATCTATGACGTTTTTACTTATCGCGAGAGATCGACGAACATCGGGTCTCGTTTTTGGCCTGATGGTCGCTTTATACAATGAATACCTTCGCTATGAGCGTTTCACGGCGCTTCGAAAGACGATTGCCTAAATCTGATACTCATTTTGAGGAAGGCTCACAGTCACAGATTTCGTTGTAATTGAAATTGCGATGTGGGCGCCTGTGTTTATCGGTTGCCATCATACTAGTAGATTGGAATAGTCATGTTCGGGCGGCACTTCGCATGAGGAAACACCCATTAGAACTGCCAATTGTATGACGCACGAGGCTGTCGGGGCTTGTGACGATGTTCCGCGAACATCGGCCTGTCAGACCTCCGCTTTGGCTTGTAGCCCCGTTCAGAGGAATTGCGCTGAAACTTCGATGCCATGCGACTCACCGCCAAGCTAAGGCGGACTGGTTCGGGCTGAATGACAGACCGCCCAGATACAACGCGGCCTGGTTGAGACATCATTAGGCAGGCCTTACTCAACCTGTCCTGATCATACTCAAGCTTGGGTCGGCAGTGAGCCCCCACCGGTGCCAGTTCGCAACCGGCCGTTCAGTCATTAACGTCCCGCTCTTGGGGATCTGAACCGCTCGACCTTACGAGTGGCGGCACAGCCGCTGGCAATGCTCACCCGCAGCTTGATCTGCATCGCGGTATCAACTCGGCCTCGAACCAACGAGGTCACTCGGTTGGCCGCTCAATCCCTGATCGTTTTCTATTGCCTCGAAAAAGGAATGCTTTTCTTAAGCCGTTTCGCCGATTCCACCGCTAAGTTGCGCGAAATCAAGCTGAGGTCGACCGTGGGCCGAGAAGTGACGCCTAAAATGTAGGAAAGCAGGAAACATAGGTGCGTTACGGTTCTTGAAGATGTTTTGCGAACATCTACCCGCCGGACCGCCATTGGCTTATGGCCCTGCTCAGACTGATTGCCCTTGGAACGCCGGTCCCGTGCCACCGACTGTCAAGCTTATGCTGGCTGGTTCGGGCTGAATGGCAGACCAACAGATACAAGACGGTCTCGTTGAGACGTCATCCGGCGGGCGGTTCTCAACATGTCCTAATCGCACTTAAGCTTGGGTCAGCGGTGCGCCGTCACCGCGGCCTGTTCGCTACCAGCCGTTCGGTCGTTTTCGCTCCGCTCTTGCTGATCTAAACCCTTCGGCCCTTGAGATTGGTATCACAGTCGCTGGCACAGCCTCCTTGCTACGGTCCGCGTCGCAGGATCAATTCGAACTCGATCAGGGGAAGCCACTTGGTTGGCTGCCCAGCCGTGGTTCCTTATTTTCGTCATGAGAAGGAACGGCTTTCCCTATGGCATTTCGCCTATTTTGCCATCAGGTTGTTCGCGTTCAGCTTGAAGTGAAGTTTCTAAGCGTTTGATAAGTTCAAAACACTGTAGAAGATGATGACGTCATAGGTTTTGACGAACTCGTGTACACGTTGGAGTTCTAGCTCCGCGCGCCAAACCGTAGCCTTTGCGCGTGCTTACGTTCAAGAAGTTGTCAATGAAATTGCGGTTTGAAGCCCCTTACTGTCAAGCTGTGGCTGACCGGTTCGGCTAAGTGGGCGGAACGTTCAGATCCTTGTTGATCTGGCTGAGACGACATTCGAATGGAGAAGAGGTCGGGTGATCCTACAGCGGACCGACCGTATCTGCAGCGAAGGCCTTTCGAGAACCCAACGGCTTAGGCCGGCCAACAGTGCTGTCTCTCGCGGTTTGCCGCGCCATCTCGGAATTGAGTTCAGCGCCAAGAAGCACAATGGCTATCGAGATCCAGATCCAGGACATGAATCTAATTCCGGCCCCGAGCGAACAGAAATCTGAATCCCCACGTGTCATGCATAATTATGCAAAAGCGCGACAAAATTAAATTTTATAATTCGCGCTCCGGCGTATAAAGATTGGCCAGAAGAGATGTCGCGATCATCTTGGGCTGAGCTAGAAGCTCTCAATCGGTATTCTCTTGGCGCTCGATCCATGCCAAGATAGTCGAACGCCTAGCGCACAGGGTGCCGCCAATTTTAAAGCACGGCAGACCGAGTTTGTCCGCTGCGTGATACACTTTTCGACGGCTGGGCTCTGAGCCGTCACCGAACATGAATAGGGCGATTGCTTCCGCACCGGACATGAGGTCGTGGGCGAGAGACAAGCCGGGATCGTTTGCGCCCAGCGGGCGCGCTACCGGAGCGTTCATTTGAGCACCTTGAAGATGTTATACGAGCTGACCAACAGCCCGAAGGGTTTTCTGAGTAATAGTGGTTACGTCTCGACGGTCTGAAGTAGCCTCTTTGCTGGGAAGACCATACTGAACATTGAGATATATTTGGTCGGCGTCAGCGGATTTCAATTCTATTGTGGCGGTCTTTTCTGGTTTTCGAAAATTTAATGCCACAGTTATAACCTCATCGAAGCCGCTTGCATCATCTAACTCAGTCAAAACTTCATGTTTGAAGTTGAATCCGTTGGTAAAGTGGTGGCCAAGCACATCCATATCGCTGATGGGTGACGCGCAAAATTCGACTATATCTTCCATCACGGAACCAAAGGTTCGATTTGAGGAAAATACGTCTTTTATGACGCCCTTGAATTTCGGACGTGGTGGCCACACCTGCGCCAATCTCAGATTTCTGTAATGACCTACGCTGTCTCCAGCCTCGATGGCCGTGTCACTTGCATTTACTCCAATCAGCAAGTTCGCTTTATCCCGGTTATTCATCTGGGCCGCAGAGAGCCCACGTCCACTTTTAGAGATGTAGCCTCCATCTCTAATCCTTATGCCGATGCCACGGACGGTCATCTCATCCATACCCTCGACGGCCGCGATAGTCCGAACGAGGTCGTTGAAGAACGCCATTCCCCGGCTCCATGTCCAACCAAAATACATGACCTCATGGACACGTCAAGGCCCATGTCGTATCGTTCTACATGGCGTTGGGTTTAGAAGAACTTTACGCCTCCGTTCGCCGGATTCCCTTGCAGGAGCATACACATGGCGACCCTCAGAAAGCGAACGCTGCCGTCCGGGAAAGTAGCGTGGCTGGCAGCCTACCTCGACAACAACGGTAAGCGCCGCTTCAAACAATTCGAGCGCAGACGAGAGGCGGACACCTTTTTGACCCGAGTGAAGGCGGAAGTTGTCGCTGGCACCCATGTGCCGGAGCGCCAGGCGAGCACCGTCGACGATGCCTACGTCCTGCTGATCGCCGCCTTGAAAGCGGACCAAGCTGCAGGCGCCACGCTGCACAATTATCGTGTGTACTACGGCGGCCACGTAAAGCCCTTTCTCGGCTCCCGGCTGCTCCCGAAACTCCACCCAGCCGATGTTGGCTTTTGGTTGGAACGACTAAAGGAACAGGGCCGCACCGACGACACCTGCAGGCGTGCCAGGATTGTGCTGGGGGCGATCTTTGATGAGGCAATCCGTCGGCGCCTCGCCTACACCAACCCAGTCCGATCGCTCCGAAGCCGGCGCAAGACCCGGCGCGCTGTGATCCTTGAGGTTGAAGAGACGGTTCGCATTCCTGAGCGCGATGCCGTCAGGTCGATGCTCGCCGCGGCTGCCGATACCGAGGCACTATTCTTGATCGCTCGCGAACGAGACGGAAAAGGAACTCGTATCCTCGACGTGCAGCGGGTCCCGGCCGAACATCCTATTAGGGCAGCGCGTGCCTTCCGCGCGCAGTACCCCGACGTAGAGGTTGAAACCTTCCGTCCCACACCCTGGCTGCGACCGCTCCTTGCCACGATGGCTTTTGCCGGGCTGCGGATTGGAGAGGCCCGTGGATTGTCATGGACCAACGTCGAGCCCGAGCACCTGCAGGTGCGAGAGGGCGTTGACCGCTACAACGTGCTAGCCACCGTGAAGACGGCGGCTGCGCTGCGTGGTGTGCCGATCGGTCCCCAACTTGTGACGATCCTGGCAAACTGGCGTGCGAGGACAGTAGGGGAGGGCGGTCTCGTGTTCGCATCGGAATTGGGGACGCCGATCGGCTATCCGAACATCGTGAACCGACAACTCAGGCCCTTGCAGGCTACCCTCGGCATCGTGGCGGCCGACGGCTCGCCGCGTTGGACCGCGCACAGCTTTCGGCATTTCGCTGTGTCCCTCTGGATCGACGAGGGAGCTAAGATTGGGCAGGTCTCGGAATGGGCGGGCCACGAGTCGCCCGAGTTCACCCAGCGAGTCTATGGGCACCTGTTCAAGGCCGGCCGGATGGACCGCCGTGCCGCCACCGCAGGTGAACTCTCTGTGCTTGGCGCAATCGAACCGGCAACACCAACGCAACACGGTAACGACAACGCGCTGGAAAGTAGCTCATCAGCAACAGTTTAATCGACCGTAGCAGCCGCCTTCTAAGCGGCAGGTCGTAGGTTCGAGCCCTACCGGGGTCGCCAACCCTTCGCCCGCCGGATCGATCCTGGCCAGTGTGCCCGGTCAGGCAAGCGCTGCGACGGCATCGCGAACCCCCTCGAAACCACTGGACCCCGGCATCAGACCCGCCGACATTGCCGGTGCAGAGGCGCGGAGACGCGCGCCCGCATGGCGGAGGGATCGACAATGGGCAGGCTCGGGATCTGGGGCAGTGCGGCTGTGGCCGTCCTCGCGGCAGGCGGGGGCTGGCTGGCGGCGCAGGGGACGCGTGAGGCGGCCGCGCACGCGCCGCGCTTTCCGCAACTGACCCTGGAGCAGCTCACGCCTGCGCAACGCCCGGTCGGCGAGAAGATCCTCAAGGTCTCGAGCGTCGGGCTGGCCGGCCCCTACAACCCGATGATTCGCAGCCCCGAGATGGCGCAGCGGATGTACGACCTGCTCGACTATCTGCGCTGGCACACCTCCGTGCCGACGCGGCTGAACGAGTTCGCCATCCTGATCCAGGGGCGGCTCTGGCGCTCGCAGGTAGAGTGGTTCGCCCATTATCCGCTGGCCATCAAGGCCGGCCTCTCCGAGCAGGTCGCGGCCGACCTCAAGGCGAACAAGCGACCGGAGGGCATGAAGCCGGACGAAGCCGCCGTGTACGATTTCTGCATGGAACTCTCCACGCAGCACGCGATCTCGGACGAGACTTTCGCGCGGGCCAAGGCGGTATTGGGCGAGCAGGGCGTGGTCGACCTGACTGCGCTGACCGGTACCTACGTGACGGTCGCCATGCTTCTGAGCATGGCCGAGGAGGGCGTGCCGCCCGGCAAGGAACCGCCGTTCAAGCCCGGGGAGCGATAGGCGCGCCGGCCCCTGGGACCGGCGCGCTTCGGCTCAGTGCCGCGGCAGGGTGTGGAGCGCCTTCAGGAAGACGTCCACCTCCGCGCTGGTGTTGTAGAAGGCGAGCGAAGCCCGCACCGACTGGTCGACGCCGAACCGGCGCAGGGCCGGCAGCGCGCAGTGATGGCCCGAGCGCACCGCGATGCCGTGCGCGTCGAGGTGGTGGGCCACCGCCTGGTTCTCCTGCCCCTCGATCACGAAGGACATCACGCTCGCCTTCTCGTGCGCCGTGCCGATCAGGCGCAGGCCCTTCACCTCGGCCAGACCGCCCTGCGCGTACTCCAGCAAGTCGTGCTCGTAGGCGGCGATCGCCGGCAGGCCGATGCTCTCCAGATAATCCAGCGCCGCGCCGAGGCCGACCGCACCCGCGATGTCCGGGGTACCGGCCTCGAACTTCTCCGGGGCGCCCTTGTAGACCGTCCGGGCGAAGGTGACGTCCTCGATCATATGGCCGCCGCCCTGCCAGGGTGGCATCGCTTCGAGCAGGGCGGTCTTGCCGTAGAGCGCGCCGATCCCCGTCGGCCCGAACACCTTGTGGCCCGAGAAGACCAGGAAATCGGCATCGAGCGCCTGCACGTCGAGCGGCATGTGCGGCGAGGATTGCGCCGCATCGACCAGCACCGGCACGCCGTAGGCATGGGCCAGCGCGATGATCTCCCGGATCGGGTTCACGGTGCCCAGCGCGTTAGCGACATGCGTCACCGAGACGATCTTCGTCCGCCCCGAGAGCAGAGCTGCGTATTGCTCGAAGATGATCTCGCCCCGGTCGTTGACCGGGATCACCCGGAGCGTCGCCCCGGTGCGCTGCGCCAGCAACTGCCAGGGGACGATATTGGCGTGGTGCTCGATGGTCGAGACGATGATCTCGTCGCCCGGCCCGATATTAGCCCCGCCGAACGAGGCGGCCACGAGGTTGATCGCCTCCGTGGTCCCGCGCAGGAAGACGATGTCGTCCTTCGTGGGCGCGTTGATGAAGCGGCGCACCGCTTCCCGGCCGCCCTCGAACAGGTCCGTCGAGCGCGCCGCCAGGGTGTGGGCGGCCCGGTGGATGTTCGAGTTGTGCCGGCCGTAAAATTCGCTCGTCGCGTCGATCACGGCCTGGGGCTTGTGGGTGGTGGCGGCGTTGTCGAGCCAGACCAGCGGATGGCCGTTGACGCTCTGGTGCAGGGCTGGGAAATCCCGGCGGACATGCTCCACGTCGAACGGCGCCGCCACCGGGCTCGATCCCTGCGCCGTCAGCCGCGGCGCGGGGCCGGGATGGCGGGTGGGTTCCACCCGGGGGCTCGCCGGAGCGCGGCGGGCCGGGGCTCCGAAGTTCAGGAAGTAGTAGTCGCCCACCGGGGCCTCATCCACGCCGGTCTGCGTCGGCGCGGCCGGGACGAGATGCGGGGCCAGCGCGTGCGCGAAGGCGTTGGCGCGGGGATGGTCCGCGGCGATCTGCCGGTGCAGCTCCGGACCGCCGGGGAAGGAGAAGTCCGGCAGGACGGAACGCGGGCTCGCCGGGTGGATCGGCGGGATCGCCGCCACATCGGCGAAGGCCGGGCTCGCGGGTGCGAGATTCGGAAGCGTCGGGCCGGAAAGGCCCGGCACGCCGACCGGCGGCGCCCCGAAGGAGCGCGCGCCCAGGCCCGAGACCTCAGGCTGGAAGCCCGCGGGAAGCCCCCCGGCCGGAGCCGAGGGGGTTCCCACCGAGGCGCTCGGCAGCTTGGCGCCGCCGAAGCCCTGCGGCAGGCCTTCCAGAGCCTGAGGCGCCTGGGGCCCTGCCGGGATCGTGGGGGCGAAGGGCTGGCTCGCGGCCTGCCCCTGGCCGTAGATCTCGCGGGCGAGACGCCCGACGAGATCCGCGTGGGCGAGTTCGCCCACGTTCCCCGTGGGGATGCCGAGCGCCGGCACCTCAGGCGTAGTCATGGTAGTTGCCCAGCAGCACGTTATCGAGTCGGGCGATCGCGTCCTCGACCAGCACGGCGGCCGAGAAGTACCGGGTCACGAGGTGCGAGGCGATGGAATGGTCGTTGGTGCCCATGTAGCGCACCGACAGGCCGGGCTCGATCTCGCCGGTCACGCCGGACTTCTGCAGGCCGACCACGCCCTGCTCGCCCTCGCCGACGCGCAGGAGCAGGATCGAGGTGGTCTGGGCGCCGGTCACCGGGTCGATGTCGATCGGCAGCTTGTCGCTCGGCACCAGCGGCACGCCGCGCCACGTGATGAACGGCGCGCCGAACAGGTGCACCACCACCGGCGGGACGCCGCGGCGGGTCGCCTCCCGGCCGAAGGCCGCGATCGCGCGGGGATGGGCCACGAAGAAGGCGGGCTTCTTCCAGACCAGCGTCAGCAGTTCGTCGAGGTCGTCCGGGGTGGGCGGGCCGCCGCGGGTCGGGATGCGCTGGCGCGGGCCGACCTCGCCCAGCAGGCCGAACTGCGCGTTGTTCAGCAGCTCCCACTCCTCGCGCTCCTTCACGGCATCGACCGTCAGGCGGATCTGCTCGCGCAGCTGGTCGATCTCGTTGGAGTAGAGATCCGTGACCCGGGTGTGGGTGTTGAGGATCGTCTGGATGGTCGAGAGGTGGTATTCGCGCGGATCGACTTGGTAGTCCACGAAGGTCGTCGGCAGGCGCGGCTCGCCGGTATGGACCGCCAGAAGCTCTATACCCTGCTCACCGTAGGCGTTGGAGTGGCCCTTCAGGCGCTCGCGCTCCTCCTGATACTGGGCAATCTTGGAGCGGATCTCCTCGCTCTCTACCGCGGCGGCGTCGAGGGTCAGGAGCGTCACAGCCGACAGGGCCTTCACGGCCGGGGCGGGGGCCTTCTCACCGGCGAGTCCGGCATCGCCGAAATAATCGCCCTTCGTGGCCAGGCCCTGGCGCAGGCGGCCCGAGTAGGGGCCCGACAGCGTCAGCTCGACCGTGCCGTCCGCCACCACGGTGAGGCTGCGCTCGGCGGCGCCCTCCTGATGGATCACCTCACCGGCCTGGTGCCGGCTCTCCTTGAACTTGCCCGCGAGCGTCGCGAGTTCGGCATCGCCCAGCCGGCTGAACAGGGGCACGGAGCGGAGCGAGCCGGAGCGGATTATCCGGCCGTTCTCCTCGGCGGTGAGCTCGACCCGGCCGGGCTTGGCCAGCACGACGGCCCGCCGGTTGACGCGGTAGACGCCGCCGGCCACGTCCACGAAGGGTAGAAGCCGCAGGAGCCAACGCGGCGTGTTGGCCGCGTTCTGGACCGACGTGACGGTGGCCGTCGCAAGATTGCGTGCCGCTGTGGCGCTGACGCTCAAACCCGGTCCGCTCATCGTTCGTTGTCTCCGTCTGGTTGCGGGCGCGCCCCATCGGCCCGCGCATCGGCGGGCGGCCGCGTCGTCGAAACGGGCCGGACGCAGGATTTCGTAAGGGCCGGATCAGCTTTCGAGCAGGATACGGTCCAATGAATCAAATGTTTCGGTGTAAGCCTGAAATGTTGCGTCGCTATTTTGACTGGATCGGCCTGCTGCAGAACCAGCAACGCTTGAGTACGACTCGGATGGCTCGATGGTCAACGGAAGAGAATTCCTATTTAACCTTGCTCGATGGGATGATGGCCTCTCGTTCGTCCGGAAAGGAGAATGCAAGTTAAGAAAAATCGGAGAGCAAAGAAATTCATTCTCTGTTGTCCGGCGCGCGCCGGAGCAACCTGAGGACAACGTTTCAAAAGAAGGATTTTTCTGGACGGATCAGATCCCGTCACCGAAGCCGAACGACTGATCCATGCTGAGCGCCGGCTCTTCATCGGCGCGGAGGCGCGAGACGACCCGGGCCGGCACGCCCGCGACCGTCGTGTGCGCGGGCACGTCTGCCAGCACGACCGCGGCGGCGGCGATCTTGGCCCCTTCGCCGACGCGGACATTGCCCAGCACCTTCGCGCCGACGCTGAGCAGGACCCCGCGCTCGATCTTGGGATGCCGGTCGCCGCTCTCCTTGCCGTTGCCGCCGAGCGTGACCGACTGGAGGATCGATACGTCGTCGGCCACCACCGTGGTCTCGCCGATCACCACCCCGGTGGCGTGGTCGATGAACACCCCCGAACCGATTCGGGCCGCCGGGTGGATGTCGCAGCCGAACACCTCGGAGATGCGGCTCTGGACGTGCAGCGCCAGGGTCGCCCGTCCCTGGTGCCACAGCCAGTGACCGACCCGGTAGCCTTCGAGCGCGGCGAAGCCTTTGTAGAACAGGAAAGGGTCCAGGTAGCGCCGGCAGGTCGGGTCGCGCTCGCGGATGGCCACCAGGTCGCGCACCGCGTGGGCGCTCGCTCGGGAATCCGCCTCGAACGCCTTGAGGCAGAGGTCGCGCATCGACAGACGCGAGAGGTCGCCATCGCCGAGCCGGTGGGCGAGGCGGTAGGCCAGCGCCTGGGCGAGGCTGCGCTGGTCGAGAATCGTCGCCTGGATCAGCCCTGCGTAGAGCGGTTCCTCGATCAGGGCGGCCATAGCCTCCGCGCGCAGCTCCGCCCAGACCTCCGCCTCTTCGGTGCTGTGGCTGATCGCCCGCAGGGGCGGCTGCAGGATGGCGCGTGCGGTCACGGGGGCTGGCCGATCAGTGCACCCGCCGGAACAAGTCCGGCAGATAGCGTTCCAGGACGGCATGGCCGTCGAACGCGACATCGACGGTGCCCGAGCGCCCGTCCCGACCGTGGATGCGGACGATTCGGCCCCTGGCGTGCCGCCAGATCCCCAGGGCCTCCGCGAGGTCCAGGCGCTCGAACACCACCTGATCCCCCCGCCTGATCGCTGCTGCCGGCATCCGGTCCTCCTCGCTGCCGGGTCCGGGTGCCCGGTCGTGATTCCTGGCTTCGGCCTTGGCGGGGGGGAGCGGAGTCCCTCCCGAGGAAAGGCCTTCTGCGTCCTCCGGCTCGGCGGAGACGATTTCGTTCGCGACTTGCCCGAAGTAGAGCATGTTATTCGCTAAGCCATTGTTATCGCTTGATAATTATCGATCCAACGCCGTTTGGCAAGGCTTGTTCCAGAGGCGGCCCGGCGATATCCCGACGCCAGAGACACCGGGATTCTCAACAATGGACGCGTATCTTCCGGCCCTCGGGGGCGGCCTGCTGATCGGCCTGTCCGCCGCGATGCTGTTTCTGCTCAACGGCCGCATCGCCGGGATCAGCGGGTTGGTGGCCGGACTTACGCGACCGGGCGCGCGATGGCGCGCGGATGCCGCCTTTCTGATTGGGCTCGTCCTCGGGCCGCCGGTCTTCGCCCTGCTGGCGGGGCATTGGCCGGCGATGCGGATCGCCGCCGGATGGCCGGTCCTGGCGCTGGCCGGGCTGCTGGTCGGCTTCGGCACCCGGCTCGGCTCCGGCTGCACCTCCGGGCACGGGGTCTGCGGGCTCGCCCGGCTGTCGCCGCGCTCGATCGTGGCGGTGCTGGTCTTCCTCGCCACCGGCATGCTGACGGTGGCGATGATGCGGGTGGCGTCGTGAGCGGCGCGGCGCGTTCCGTCGCGACGCATGCCTTGGCGGCGCTCGCCGCCGGCCTGCTGTTCGGGCTCGGCCTGTCCCTGTCGGGCATGCTCGACCCCGCCCGCGTGCGCGGCTTCCTCGATGTCGGAGGCGCCTGGGATCCGAGCCTCGTCTTCGTGCTCGGCGGGGCGGTGAGCGTGTCGGCCCTCGGCTACGCCCTGTCCCGCCGATTCCGGCGCCCGGTCCTCGCCGAGACCTTCGACCTGCCGACGGCGCGGCGGATCGATCCGCCGCTGGTGCTCGGGGCCGCCCTGTTCGGGGTCGGCTGGGGCCTGTCGGGCTTCTGCCCGGGACCAGCTATAGCCGGACTCTCGACCGGTGCGGCGCCGGTCCTGGTATTCGTGGTTGCCATGCTGATCGGCATGGCGGCGCACGATCTGGCCTGGGCGCCTGCGCGGCACAGGACGTCGCTGCGCTAGCCGGCGGCGGCTTGACCCCTTGCGTTCGCTGGGCTTGGTCCCGGACGGCGCGGTCGCCCGGATCGCCGGCTTCCTCGCGATCGTCTCGATGGCCGCGCTGGGCCTCGGGGCGATGTTCGCGTCCTGACCCGGGTCGGCGGCCGGGTGACGCTGGCGGTCACCGCCTTGCTCCTCGTGCTCCTGGCGATCGCGGTCCTGCTCATCCGCCGCTTCGGGATCGGCTGAGCGTGGCGCAGGATCAATCGGCGGGCTCGTAGCGCAGTGTCCCCGCGCGGCGCGTCGGCTGGCCGGTGTCGTTCGTGTGGTTGACGCCGTCCATCACGGGTACGGTGGGGAAATCGAACGGGCTGACACCCTTCAGGCAGGCCACGTTGACCGCGTAGAGCGTGCTGTCCGAGCGCCGCTGATGGTGCGTGTAGATCCCGCAGCGGGAACAGAAGAAGTGCTCTGCGGCGCCGGTGTGGAAGCGGTAGCTCGTCAGCACCTCCGCGCCCTGCCGGATCCGGATCCCGCCCGCCTCCGCCATCGCCACGACGGCGCCGCGCATGCGGCAGTACGAGCAGGTGCAGCGCCGGATCGATCGGAAGCCGTCGCTGAGCGCCACGTCGAACCGCACCGCGCCGCAATGGCACCGGCCGGCATGCAGGTCCGTCTCTGCGTCCATGTCGCCCAAACCCGTCCTCTCCCCCCGGACCGAGCGTATCGCCGTGGCGGGGACCGGACAATTCAGGGATTCGCACGCGTTCTGTGAGGTGGCCTCACGTGTGGGTTCGGGCCGGCTCGTGGCCGAACTGGATCGCCCGCGCGATCTCCGCGCGCCGCGCGGCGTAACCGGGGGCCGCCATCGGGTAATCGCTCGGGAGGCCGTAGCGCGCGCGGTACCGCTCGGGCGTCAGGCCGTTAGCCTTGAGGTGGCGTTTCAGGGTCTTGTAGGCGCGGCCGTCGATGAAGCTGATCAGGCCGTCCCGCTGGACCGAATTGCGGATCTCGGCCGGCGTCGGCCGGACGGGCGGCGGCAGGCTATCGGCCGGTGGCACGAGTGCCATCAGTGCGGCGTGTACGCTGGTCAGGATCTGCGGCAGGCCGGTCGGCGCGACGGCATTGCGCGAGAGATACGCCGCGACGACGCGCACCGCGAAGTCATCTATCGCGCGCCGGAAATCGGGTTGAGACGGATTTGCATCCTTCCGATTCATCAAAATCTCCCGTCAAAACGCATACAAACGGCAATACTCATACATTATGCTGAGTCAACGTGGGGAGGCGGACGGTGCGGTCCCGCGTTGCGCGGGGCACGGGTCGGCGCGCCGCGGCGTCGGCCGCTTTCTCTCGATCAGGCTTCGTGATTCAATACAATCTTCGTGCAGTGCGAAGTCTCTTCAGGGAGCGGATCCCCTGTCCTCGCATCGACAGGCCGGAGAGCCGGCCGCGTGTTGGTCTCAACCATGGGCCTCGAACCGTGCCCTGGCGGGGGCGGGACGCGCCGGCCTGCGGGTCGCACCGCTCCTCGTGCTGCTGCTCGCGCCGTCCGCCGTCCGCGGGCAGGACACGCTCGGGCTGATCGCCCCGGACGCGCCCGAATTCAGCGCGCCGTTCGAAACGGGGATGCGCGCCAGGGTCGCCGCCCAGTTCCCGGATGCGCCCCGCGTCCGGTTCCGAAAGGTCAGACCGATGCCGGGCGAGACCGGCCACGACATCGCGTTCTGCGGTCAGGTCAGCGCGACGCCGCCGGAACAGGCGGCGCCGAGCTTCCACCTGTTCCTCTACGGCCGGACTGCCGAGACCGAGACCGTTCAGATCCTCGGATCCGAATCCCTCAACGGCTACCGGGTCGGCCGCAAGCTGATCGGCGCCCTGCGGCGTATCGGTTGCCTTTAGATCACGCTCCGCCGAAGTGGACACCGGTTCGCCGCGAGCGAGCGCGTTACAACGAGCGCTGAGAGCTTCGCGCTGGAACCGGCTGGGGTGAAGCGAGCAGCAAGACTGTAATGCAACGTCTTGGCCAGCTATTCTCGGTCGGAGCAGGCGATGTCATACTCTCGGAAACAGACAAGATCCGGGAGAACGACATGGCACGCCGCCCATCGGCTGGGAGATACCTGATTGCGGCGGGCGCCCTGGTCATCGCAGGTGCAGCCGCAGCTCAGGAGGTCAAGCGGACCGAGCTCGGTCGTCAGCCAGTCTCGGGTGATGAGAGCCGCGAGATCGTCATGCAGCTGGTCGAGATCCCGCCGGGGGCGACCTCGCGCCGGCATTTTCACAACGGCGAGGAAGCCTACTACCTGCTGGAGGGCGGCCTCGCGCAGGTGCTGGGACAGGCGCCGAAGGAGCGGCCGGCCGGCGAGCGCGGCATCAACCGGCGCGGCGTCCCCCATGCCGGCTACACGGTGGTCGGCGACAGGACCGTGAAGATCCTGTCGGTATCCGTCGTCGACAACGGCAAGCCCCTCCAGGAGGCTGCCGAGTGAGCCGCTGCCCGATCGGTGGCGAGATTGTGGCAGAAGCTTGACTATTGCCGTCGAATCAGTTTTAAACTTGATTGTTGCGTCATGGATACACCCCAAAGGGCTTTGGAGGTTCTGATGTGCGCGCGGAAGACCTTCTATATTTTCGCCAAGTCCTCCGATGGCCAGCTTTTCTGTGCCGTTCGTCAGGATCAGCCGATCCCCAGGATGATTGACGGCGTGCAGTGGCGTTACGTGACCTGCATCGACACCACACGGGACCGACCGTTCGGCTTCGACGTGGACGACGCCAATAAGGCCATGCGGAACGGTGGCGTATACTTCTACAAGCGCGAGTTCGTGTTTTCCCAGCCCCGCACGCTGCTTCAGGCCGCCTGAACGTCGGCCCTCCACCGGCTGCCGCACGGACGCCTTCCGCATCGGTGTGCTGGAAAAACGCCGCATCGCGGGCGGGCTGGGTGAACCGATCGGAGGACTCGTCGCTTGGCACGCGGTGGGATCCGGGGATTCGGGCCCCGGCCGCGGGAGGACGGACGTGTCGTTCAGGATGGGTCTGGCCGGCTTGGCGCTGGCGACGATGGGTGCGGCTCCGGCCTGGGCCTGGGGCGTTCCCGGATGCACCAATCTCCCCGAATACAATCGCGCCCTCGGGGCGTTGCAGGGGATGACGAGCGCCTGCGACATGAGCGTCGAGGAAGCCCGTCGGGTGATCGCGGCCCATGATGGGGTCGCCGCACCGCCGCCCGCCGCGGCGCCGACAATCGCGCCGCCGCCCCGGGCCCATCGCCGGCCCCATCGGAGGGTCCGGCACGCGCGCCCGACACGGCGGTGAACGCGGGTCCTGATCCCGCACAGCACCGCCTTGGCTCTGGCGGCCCTTCCGGTGACGTTCGCCGAGCCGCTGACCTGCATCTAGCAACTCTCACCTTGGACCCGGCCATAATCTCTGGGACGGCGGCGATTGGTCTCCGATATCTGAATCTGCGAGCATCTGCGGAGGGGCAGGGCGCGCGGCGGGTGGTCGACACGCCTCAGATGAAGCTCGGCTCCGGTTCCTCTGGCGGCTCGAAGGCCTCCCGGATGGCGTCCGGGTCGACGGCGTCGAGTGTGGCTGGCTGCCAAGCGGGCCGGTTGTCCTTCTCGACCAGCACCGCGCGCACGCCCTCGTAGAAATCGTGCCCCCGCATGATGTGCGTCACCAGCCGGTACTCCGTTCGGATGGCCGCGATCACGTCCAGATCGGCCCCGCGCCGCATCTGCTCGAAGGCGAGGCAGAGGCTGGTCGGCGACCGGCTGCGGAGGGTGCGGGCCGCTTCTGCGGCGAACGCCGACCCTTGGACCGCGTCGAGTCGCGCCAGGATCGCCGGGACGCTCTTAGCCGAGAAGCATGCTTCGATCAGGGCAGCCTCCCGGATCACCGGCCCGGTCGGCGGCGGAGGCGCGGCGTGGGCGGCCAGTGCCGGCTCGATCGGGCCGCCTTCCGCCAACGCGTCGAGGATCGCCGGGAAGTCGGTGGCGCGCGCCGCATGGGTCGCCAGCCCGAGGGCGAGGGCGTCGCCCGCGCCGATCTTCGATCCGGTCAGCGCCAGGTAGGTGCCGCTGCGACCCGCCAGACGCGGCAGGAGCGCGGTGGTGCCAACATCCGGGACGAAGCCGATCCCGACCTCCGGCATCGCGAAGGCGTAGGATGCGGACGCGACCCGGTACGGCCCGTGCACCGAGATGCCGACCCCGCCGCCCATGACGATGCCGTCGACCAGCGCGACGATCGGCTTGGGGTAGCGGGCCATCGCGGCGACGAGTTCGTACTCGCCGCGCCAGATCTCGAACATCGCCTCCGTCTGACCAGCCTTGGCGGCCTCGTAGATGCGCCGGACATCGCCGCCCGCGCAGAAGGCCCGCCCGCCGCTGCCCTGCACCACCACGCGCGTCACGCGGTTGTCGGCCGCCCAATCCTGGAGCTGGGCCTGCATCGCCCGGATCATGCCGAGCGTCAGCGCGTTCAGGGCCTTGGGCCGGCTGAGCGTGACGAGGCCGAGGGCGCCGCGCGTCTCGAACACCACCTCGTTGGTCGCCTGTGCCGTCATCGTCGGACGCATCCACCCCTGTGAGCTTCGGTTTATGGGGCGGCTGAATAGGCTTGCATCCGGATGGCCGCAACGACGGGGCGGAATCGGGAACAATCGCCCCCGACCGTCGCCGATCCCGCGCTCAAGTCGTGCGGCGACAGCATCGACAGCTTGTCATGGGATGATAAGCGTCGCGGCCCGCACGGACATCCGGTCGGCATAGGACAGACGCGATGCTCTATATGGTCCACATGCAGGTCGACATCCCCGCCACCCTGCCGAAGGCGGAGGCGGACCGTCTGAAAGCCGAGGAGAAGGCCTTCTCGCAGAAACTGCAGCAGGACGGCACGTGGCGGCACCTGTGGCGGATCGCCGGGCAATACGCGAATTACAGCGTCTTCGATGTCGCAGGGAATGACGCACTGCACGACATCCTGACGGCGCTGCCGCTCTACCCGTACATGACGATCCACGTCACGCCGCTGGCCCAGCATCCCTCAGCCATCGCGGCCAACTGACAGGTCGAAACCATGCCCTTCATCATCGAGACCTTCGACAAGCCCGGCAGCCTCGAGATCCGCAAGGCACACCGCGCCGAGCATCTGGCCTATCTCGACCGGATCAAGGACAGCCTCCTGGCCTGCGGCGCCAAGCTGAACGACGACGGCAGCGATGCGGGCGGCGGCCTCTATGTCGTCGATGTCGAGACCCGCGCCGAGGCCGAGGCGCTGATCCAGGCGGATCCGTTCCACACGGTGGGCCTGTTCGCGCGCGTCGAGATCAAGCGCTGGCGCAAGGCCTATCTCGACGGCAGAAGCTATCTCTGAGGGAGGGGCGCATATGGCTTTCGCCGAACTCGATGGCGTGCGGTTGCACTACAGTGCGGATGGCGATCCCGCGAACCCCGCGCTCGTGCTGTCCAACTCGCTGGGTGCGTCGCTGGACATGTGGGCGCCGCAGGTCGAGCCCCTGGCGCGCCACTTCCACCTGATCCGCTACGACACACGCGGCCACGGCCAGTCGGAGGTGACGACCGGACCCTACACGATCGCCCGACTCGGCCGGGACGTGGTCGGCCTCTTGGATCACCTTGGCCTGAAGCGGGTGCATTTCGCCGGCGTGTCGATGGGTGGCCTGACCGGGCAGTGGCTCGCCCTGAACCATCCGGAGCGGCTGGCGCGCCTCGCCCTGTGCAACACGGCCGCGTATATCGGACCGCCTGAGAACTGGACCAGCCGGGTCGAGGCGGTTAGCGCGAACGGCGTCGGCAGCATCGCCGATGCGGTGGCCTCGCGCTGGCTGACGGCGGGCTACGCGGCCGCCCAACCCGAGCTGGCGGCCAGCCTGCGGCGGATGCTGGCTGCCACGGCGTCGGAGGGCTACGCGGCGGCCTGCCTGGCGGTGCGTGACGCCGATTTCCGCGGCGAGCTTCCGCGGATCGTCGTGCCGACGCTGGTGATCGCCGGGACGCACGACCTCGCGACGCCGCCGGCGGATGGCCGCTTCCTGGCGGACCACATCGCCGGTGCGCAGTATCGCGAACTTAGCGGCGCGCACCTGACAAATCTCGAGGATGTCGAGCGCTTCAACGAGGCCCTGATCGGGTTCTTCGGCGAAACGCGCGCGTCGTAGAGCCGTGCTCGATCGCGATGGTCCAGACAGGA
>NZ_JAKSYD010000126.1 GCF_022829605.1 Methylobacterium sp. E-065
GTACAGGCCTTCGACCTTGAGCGTCACGGCCGAAGAGCGGAAGAAGTTCAGGAACGAGTCGACCGGGAGCGCGTACTCCATGCCGCCGCCGACCGCGTAGCCGGTGCGGAAGCTGTCGTTGCCGGCGTAGCCGCCGAACGAGCGGTCAGCGCTGCCCGAGCCGTAGGCGAAGCCGCCTGTGCCGTACACGAAGGTGCGGTCGAAGGAGTTGCTGAGGTGGCCGCGCAGGGTTGCGAGGTATGCGACGCCTCGGCCGACCGCGTAGCCGTTGCGGAAGCTGTCGTTGCCGGCGTAGCCACCGAAGGGGCGGTCAGCGCTGCCCGAGCCGTAGGCGAAGCCGCCGGTGCCGTACACGAGGGTGCGGTCGAAGGCGTAGCCGAGGCGGCCGCGCACGGTGCCGAAGTAGTCGAGGCTCGACAGGCCGCGCGGGTCGGTCACGTAGTAGCCGGGGGCGACGGCGCCGTTGATGAAGGCGTTGTTCCGGTTGCGGCCGAAGTCGAGGTACTGGGCGTCGGCCTCGATGCCGACGACGACGCCGGAGCCCGGGGTGAACTGATAGTTGTAGCCGACCTGGGCGCCGCCGGAGAAGCCGTCCTGGCTGCGATCGCGGAAGGTCGCGGTCGTGCCGACAGCGGCGTAGGGAGCCGGGACGCCGAAGACCGAGCTGTTCGAGCGGCTGGAGGCGTCGAAGGCGTAGCCGGCGTTGATACCGAAGTAGGCGCCGGTCCAGGTGAACACCGGCACGGGGGTGAACACGGGCGGCGGGGCAGCGCGGCGCGGCAGGTCGGCGGCCGAGGCGGCGGCCGTCAGGGCCGTGAAGGCGGCCAGCGAGGCCAGGAGCTTGGTCATCACGTCAGGTCCAAAATTCAATCTGGAGCTATGACTACCGGACGGTGAGCCAAATGGCTGTAGTTTTACCGACACACCGGCCAGCCTCGACAGCCCCTATCGTAGTAAATCATCTATGAACGCGCGCTAGACCGTCGCAATACTTTGCGCCGTACACGTTCGAGCGGCACAACATCCTAGAGGCGCTTTGGTTTCCGCCCATCGGTACGTTGCCAGCTGGCTGTGGCTGAGATGCTACAGGGTGGATCGTCCAATTCGCTGCAGAGTGGGTCGCTTACCGCGTTCTCAGCAAACCATGCCGATCCGGCCCGAGCACCGCTTCTTCTATCCCATCAACTGGCCACGGCTCTCGGTTGCGCTGCACAACTTCTCGTAGGATTTCACTGTCTTTCAACCACAGCTTTAACTCGTTCAAGTTACTGGCCGATCCGGTAGGTATCTTGGCTCTATGACGTGAGATGACGGCCCCTCGACGTCGTCCTGACTGAGCAAGCCATGATCCGCGTCCTGACCTGTGTCACGCAGCAGCACGACCTGCGCCTCGTCGCACTCTCGGCAATCATTTGTGCGCTTGGGTGTTTCGCCACGGTTGCCCTGATGGCCCGTGCCGTAGCCGATGATCGCGCGCTCGTGCGATCTCTCCTACCGGCGGCGACCATCTTCGGCGGTAGCATCTGGTCGCTGCACTTCGTCGCCATGCTGGCGTTCCGACCCGGGGCGCAGGTCGCCTACGATCTTGACCTCACCGCGGCATCGATCGTCGTTGCCATCGCTGGCTCCTTCGCCGCGCTGTGTCTGTGGCGGCGATTGTCTGCCGCACCGCTTGGGGTCCCGCTGGCCGGCACCGTACTCGGGCTGGCGATAACCGGGATGCACTATCTCGGCGTCGACGCGATGGCCGCCTCCAGCCTCGTGCTGTTCGATCCCGATTATGTCGCCGCCTCGATCCTGGTCAGCGTCGCGTTCTCCATCCTAGCCCTGGCGCGCACCGGCAGGCTGACGAGCCTCGGCCGCCGCATCGAGGTCACTGGCTGGCTCGCGCTGGCGATCTGCGGCCTGCACTTCACCGGCATGACTGCCGTCACGGTCGCGCCGATCGCGCTGCGGGAGGGCGAGAGCTACGTGCTCGGTTCGACCCCACTCGCCCTGACGGTCGCTGCCGTCAGCCTCGCGGTGCTGATCGCCGGCCTCGTCGCCCTAGCGCTGCAGCAGCACCTGTCGCAGCGCGATCGGCGCGACCTCAGCCGCATGCGCCTGCTCAGCAACCTCGCGCACGAGGTGCTGTTCATCCATCGCGACGGCGAAGTGCTGGAGGTCAACGACGCCGGCGGTCGCCTGTTCGGGATGGCCCCCGACCAGATCGTCGGCCGGCCGGTGCTCGACCTGTTCTCACAGGCCGACGTCCCGGCGCTGCTGCGGCGCACGCGCTGCCGCTCGGAGGATCTGCGACCCGAGGAGTTCGAGATCCGCACCGCCGCCGGCACGCACGTGCCGGTCGAGTTGTCCTGCCGCACCATCGAGTTCGGCGGCAAGCCCGCCACCGCCGTCGCCCTGCGCGACCTTACCGACCGCAAGCGCGACGAGGCCCGCATCCGCCACCTCGCCCTGCACGACGCCCTGACCGACCTGCCCAATCGCTACCTGCTGGAGCAGCGCCTCGGCCCGGCACTCGATGCCGCCGCCCTGGACGGGACCGGCGTCGCGGTGATCTACCTCGACCTCGACCGGTTCAAGGCGGTCAACGACCTGCACGGCCACGCCACCGGCGACGCGCTGCTGGTCCAGGTGGCCAAGCGGATGCTGACCGAGCTGCGCCCGAGCGACACCCTGGCCCGGGTCGGGGGCGACGAGTTCGTGGGGGTGCTCACCGTCGCGCGCGCGCCCCCGAGGCTCGCCGCGACGCTGCCGGGCCTGCGCCGGGTCCGGTCGCTCGCCACCGGGTCGAGCCGAGCGAGGGCGCGGGCGCCCCGGGCGGCCGCGTGCGCTTCCGATTCGAGGCAACATCGCCATATTGCTTAGTGGACGATCATACCGGCCGCCAGGAAAGACGAATTCGCTGTTACGCACCACGGCCATTTCAGCGAGGATCGCTTGCGTGGCGGCAGAGAGCGGCACTCGATGCTCAACACCTCCCTTCATCCGTTCGGCCGGCCCAGTCCAGGTTCCGGCCGCTCGGGCGAATTCGCACCCC
>NZ_JAKSYD010000133.1 GCF_022829605.1 Methylobacterium sp. E-065
CCTGATCTCCGCCTTGGCTACCGCCTTGCGCGCCCGTGTTGCCGGTGATGATGTCCTGGTCGAGCCCGAGACCATAGACGAGGGGGATGGTGAGCGTGCCCGTCGGCTCCATGTTCTGCGCCTGCTGGAAGCTGTGCGCCCGGTGCCGGTGCTGGCGGCGGTCGAGAGGTTGCCGACGTTCAGCTCGTGGGTGGCGGCCGAGAGCTGGGCCGAACCCCAGGCCTGATCGAGGCGCACGACGCCGACGAAGTCGGGCAGGCGCGAGCGCTCGATGCTGTCGATGTTACCATAACGGTTCGGACCGACGAAGATCGGGGTCGGCTGGTTGGTTACGCCGAAGTTCTGCGTGCTACCCGTGTTCAGCGTGGCGGCCACGTTGAACGGCGAGAAGATCGGGGTGCGACGGAAGACCGGATCTTCGATCGAGATCGTCGCCGACAAGCCGTTGCCGACCGTGGCGGTGTAGGCCAGCAGGTTGGTCGAGAAGTTGTCTGAACCCGCGGTGGCGCCGGCGAACTCGAAGTCGTGGGCGTAGAAGTCGAAGAACGACGACGCGCGACCGGCGGTGAGCCCGGCGAACTGGATGAACGCCTTGTCGACGTTGGCGAACTGCTGGTCGCGGCCGAAGCTGTCGGTGCCGATGCCGGGATAGGCCTGGCCGATACGCTGCTGCGTGCCGGAGGTGCCGACGCCGGAGTAACCGGTACGGGCCCCGGCATCGAGGCGCACGAAGGCGCGCAGGGTGCCGTAGGCGGGCTGGGTACGGGCATCGAGGTTGATGCGCATCCGGCCCTGGTAGCCCGATGTGTCACCGGCGGCGCCCGCGTGGTCGGTGTAGCTAGTATGGTATCCGCCCTCGTACCGGGCACGGCCCGCTCCGCCCAGGCAGGTGCCCG
>NZ_JAKSYD010000134.1 GCF_022829605.1 Methylobacterium sp. E-065
GCACCTTCCCGCCGGTGCGCCCCTCGTCGCGGGGTGGTCCGAGGGTCGCTCAGGGTCCGCCCGGCCGGGGGTCGGCGCTGGGGTCATTTCCCCCCCCCGCGGAGCAAACGTCCGCCCGGTCTCACGCCCGCATCCGCGGCACGCCCCGTACCGGTCCCCCGCCCGGGGCGATGGCGGCTGAGAGCCACAGACGCGGGCAGCGGCCCGTCCCCGGACCCGCCCGGTCAGCCACCGGGCGGGCCCCCGAAGGACGCCCCTGGGTCACCCCAGAAGCGTCGCGGACAGGTGGTGGCTAATGAGCACAAAATAGGAACATTGTCAAGGGCGGTAGGCCAGAACTCACCGTCATTCAGATGGCTTCGACGACGTCCCATCAAAGGAGGCCGCCAGCTGCGGCCAACCGCTCGCATAACGTCGGCTTGCGGAACTGCACGTGATCAGGCGCGGCGGCTTTCGACCCACGTCAGAGTTCCAAGAGTCCGCGGCGCATCCTCGAAAGCAGTCACTCCTCCGCCGTATGGCAACCTCGGTGGGCGGGCTGCAGACATCGGTATCCGGCCCTTGAGCAAGCGTTGCGGATTGCAGCTTAAGTTGATGTTGAGCCGCCCGATCTTGTGTGCAGAGGGCTTTCTCAAACAAAAAAGCCCGGCCTCTCGGCTGGGCTAGTTGGGTCCCTTTGCACGGGGACATCGAGATCAGGAAGCTTTGGGAACAACCGATCCCGATCTGGGAAACTAGAAGTCGCGCTGGACGCGGAACCGGACCTGCGAGACCGAGTCCTGCGTGGCGGTACGGACCGCGAAGGTACCGTTGTTGATGCCGGCGA
>NZ_JAKSYD010000143.1 GCF_022829605.1 Methylobacterium sp. E-065
GCAGCGCGCCGGCCTTGCAGTCGGCGGCCTGACCGCCGGTCAGCAGGAAGGCGAGCGGGCGGCAGAAGCGATCGGTGAGGGCGTGGATCTTGGTCGAGCGCCCGCCGCGCGAGCGGCCGATGGCTTGGTTCTGCTCCCCCCTTTACCCCCGGCGGCGCAGCGATGCGCCTTCACGGCGGTGGAGTCGATCAGCACCTGGGAGGGCGGGCCGCCGGCTTGCGCCAGCGTCTCGAACAAGCCGACCCAGACCCCCTTGGCCGCCCAGCGTACGAAGCGGTTGTAGAGGGTCTTCTTCGGCCCGTAGACCTCACGCGGTGCGTCCGTCCAACGCCCGCCGGACTTAAGGACATGGACGATGCCGCTGATCACCCGCCGGTCGTCTACGCGCCCCTTGCCCCGTGTGTCGGTGGGCAAGTGCGGCGTGATCCGCGCAAACTGCTCGCCCGTCAGCCAGAAATGATCCATCGGCTCCTCCCACGGAAGCCGTGAATCACACCCAAGCCGTCCGCGCCACCATTATGGGTCCGGACGGTAGTCCTGTGACCAATCTTGATCGGACACCCTGCACGGTCGCGTTCCACACGGATCAGAGATATAGGCCCATTCGACGTTTCAAACTCCGAGGCTACCTTTCGGAACGGCTTGGCGGGGATTGTGGAATGGTCCGGACGGGCAGGCTCTATTGGAACGCTATGGTAGAATGCGGCCCCGGCCTCGCTCCGGCGTGCGGTACCGACCACCTCCTCGACGATGACGGACGGGCTCAAACGCGCCTGAAGCCGATCGAGGGTCCCGTCAAGCCGGGCTCAGCTCGCCTCGACGTCGCGTTCGAGGTCCCTGGTATCAGCGATCGTGGATGGCCTCAGATCGCATGGAGCAGTATGATCCCCACGGAAGCGGGCTTCACTTCCGGCTGTGGATGACCAGTGCGAGAAGATAACCGAGCGCGCCTGCCATCGCGACGACCATGAGCGGCGACTCCTTCGCATATTGGCTGAGCGCGTCACCGCCCTGTCGATAGGCATGCTCGGCCTCAGGGAAGCGCTCACGCCCTTTCTTGATCGCCTCACCGGCGAGATCGTTCGCTTGGTCGGCCACGTCGCGCACGGCGTCCTTGGCCTGTCCGACGATGTTCTCAGTCGAACCCTTTAGCTCGGTCACCCTGCCCTTGCCCTGGGTCCCAGGGTCGCCAATCGCGTCGCCAACCTTACCCTGAACCTTGCCGCCGAGTTCCTTCGCGGCGCCGGTGATGCGGTTCTTGTCCATGGTGTCCCTCCTGATGGGCAGCCGGGCCCACATGCGGCGAGCCCGGCCGGTTTACGCAGAGCCGATCAGTGCTTGCCGGTGCTCTTGCCGTGAGCCTTGGTCGAGCTCTCGTGCGCCTTCGCCGAATGGCCGTGGGCCTCTTCGGCGTGCTTGCCGGCCGTCTTGGCGTCGCCCTTCTCGTGGTGCTCGGCGGCCGTCTTGTGTGACTTGGCGGCGGCCTCGTGATGCTTGGCCGCCTCGTGGTGTGCGTTCTGGGCCATGGCTGTATTCCTCGTTCGGCACCGTCACGGTGCTCGTTGCGGTCGTATCGACCGGCGCGTCCGGGCGAGGTGGTCCTCAACCGGCGTGCGGCGTGTCCTCAGGCTCACCGCGTCAATGGGCGGGCAACCTGCCATCGGCGGCGTAGCGGTTCACCGCCGAGGGAAGCTCCCGTGAGAGCCAGAAAAGTAAGTCGCCATGCGACAGGTCGGTCAGCCACGACAGGCTGTCGCGCACCGCGGAACATGCGGCCTGCTGCCGAAGGGTGATCTCATAAACGGCGGCGTGATCGGCCGCGCAGAACGTTACCAAAGCGCGTGCTCATGCTCGGTCGGCATCCGACCTTGCGGGGTGAGCTGGTCGACCACGCCAGGCAGCAATTGCGAGAGCTGCGACAGCAGGTCGGAACTGCCCATGCCGGTCTGCTGCGAGAGCTGGCCCACCGTCTCGGGACCGAGCGCGGCGCCGAGGTCGTGGGGCGCGATCGGCTGATTTTGGCCGTTTCCGATCCATGAATTGATCGCCCCACCGTGGCCGGCCTGGGTGAATTGCTCGATCAGGGCACCGAGACCGCCGGCTGCGCCTGCACCACCGAGCAGACCGCCGAGATCGCCCTGACCGGCGCCAGCCATGCCGCCGCCCGTGTTACCCAACATGCCGTCGAGGCTGCCGCCTCCGGCCCGCGCCGCCAGAAGGCTCATCAGGACGCCGACGAGGGGGTTAGCGCTGCCGCCCTGTTGCTGACCGGCGTTACCGCCGACCACGCTGCCGATGATGCTGTCGAGTAGGCCCATGAGTGGTGCTCCGGGAGCGGCCCTTAGGCCGGGATGATCGTATGGGTCGACGATGAGGCTGGACCCAAGGATGGATGCCGAGGATCAGACTGGGTGGTTGTAGACACGCACCCTGCGGGCACCCGACATCGGCGTATCCGTACCGGCCATAGGAGCGCTCACCGCATCGTTCTCGCGCACGACCGAGCCTGCAGCCGCGTCCGAGCCGATCAAGGTCGATGTGTCCCTTGGGGTCCCGTCGGCAGTCTTGCTGCTCCAGCCCTCGCTCTCCCAACCCTGGGCGCGCGCGTCGAGATCGACGGCACCGTGCTCCTCCAGGATGCGCGTGGCCACGCCGGCGTGAGCTTCATCCGCCCTCACGGTCAGCAGCGAGCCGCCGCGGCGCACGCCCTCGGCGTAAGCATGCGCGTCGGTCTCACTCACACCGGCGCCGGTCAACGAGCCGGTCAAACCGCCCGCTGCTGCACCGATGCCCGCACCGGTCAGCGTCGCCACGAGCCAACCGGCGGCCACGACCGGACCGACGCCCGGGATGGCCATCAGTCCGAGGCCGGCAAGGAGGCCCGCGCCACCGCCCAGGATCGTGCCGAGCGTCGCGCCGGTCCCCGCACCGGTGGCGGCGTGCTCGGCGGTGTCGCCCGTTCCAGCGGTGCTAGTCTCCGCCTTGTTGCTGACGAGGCTGATATCGGAGTGCGGCACGCCGGCTGCCTCCAACTTCGTCACCGCCGCCGCAGCGTCGTCGTAGCGGTCGTATAGAGCCGAGAGGGTCTGTGCTGGCATGGAATGACTCCAAGATATTCGGGTGGGACAGATCGAGCGTGGGGACCGGCTACTGGACCGCAACGTTCCCCTTGAAGTCGAGGCCGATGCTGGCAGCTTTGCCGTCCACCATCGCGCTGGCGTGCCAGATGCCGTCGCCGTCCTTCTTCAGATCCTTGACCTCATGGTAGCCGGCCCGCTCGAACCGCCGGCGAGCTTCGCCCTCGGTAAAGCTGTTGGCGCCCCGCTCCAGCTTGACGTTCGTCCCCGTGCCGGTGGCCGCGGGCCTGTCGTCGTGGGCGTGATCGGTGTTCGGCCGCGTCACGGCGTTCTGCCCGCCGGAGGTTGCGCTGGAGGCACCACCCGTCGCAGGCTGCCCGGTGACGGTCGTCTGCGCCGATGCGGGCGCGGCCCCGAGCAACGGCAACAGGAGCAGGATCGAGCGGTTCAGGGACATCGCCAGGCCTGTTTTTCTGATTGCGGTAGAGGGACGGGCCGATCCAAAGTCGGATCTCAACAGGGTGCGCCGCCCGGTGCGTCGAGGCTCCAGGCAGCGCGCTCTTGTGGTTCAGACCGGCTTGCGGGTACCCGGCGTGGTGCCGGTGGTCGTGGTGCCGGCCGTGCCAGTGCGGCTGACGTTGCCGCGCTCGTCCTCGACCTCGACCTCCGTATGCCGCACCTTGTCGGTGATGGTCTCGGTGCGCTGACCCGCGTCCTTGCGGATACCGACCTCCTCGACCACGCGGGCCTCCTTCGACACCACCGCCTGCTCACGCATCTCGGTCGCCTCGATGGTCTTGCTGGCGAACAAGGCCTCGTCGGCCGCCGTCACCGGCCGGTCGACCGCGCGCCGGTCGACGTGCACGGTCTCGTCGCGCAGGGTGACCTGCTCCTCAACCGGCTTCTCGACGACGAAGGAGCGAACTCGGACCCGGCCGCTCTCGGCCACGCGCTTGCCGACGTTGAGCCGCTCCTCAACGATCGGGATATAGTCGGTCTCGCCCGTGGTCGTACCGGCACCCTTCAGGGCCGCGGCGCCTGTAGCCGCCGTTCCAGTTGCTGTCGTGCCCGTGGTCGAGCTGGCCGTCGTCGTGCCGCCCGTCGCCGAGTACCCGCTCCAGCCTTCCTTGCGCCACGTGCTCTCGCGCTGGTCGAGGTCGACCGAGCCGTGCTGCTCCAGGATATCGTAGGCCGTCTCGGTTTGCGCCGGCTCGACGCTCGCGGTCAGCAGCGTGCCACCGCGGCTCAGGCCCTCGCTGTAGGCGTAGCGATCCTCCTCCGGCATGAAGAAGTCCTTGAGCGAGCCCCAGAAGCCGCCCTCGTCCTTGTGGTAGTCGTATGAGCCGCTCGTGCGCGCCGTCTGGGCACCTTGCACGAGCTTGATCGCCGATTGCGGGATGCCGGCGGCGACAAGCTTGGCCTGCGCGGCCTGCGCCTCTGCCGGGCGGTCGAACAGCGCGGTGATCGTCTGTGTCATGGTGTTGTCTCCTCGGTTGAAAGGGGATCGATCTGTTCGCTGGCGTGGCCGTCCGGGCTCACGCGTTCGACCACGGCCCGCTGCTTGCGCAGCGTCACCGGGACCTCGACGTCCTCATCCGCTGAGCTTCGACGGATGTGCACTTCTTCCTTGAGGACGAGGCGCTTCTCGACGACGAGGATCTCTTCCAAGACCGGGATGATCGTCACCCCGCCCTCCTCGTGGATCACCGGAAGGGTCTCGCCATCAGCGAGCGTCCGGTTCACCGGCACTCGAGTGACCGCGACCGTGTCGCTGCGCAGGCTCTCGCGTAGGACCTGTTCGACGGTTTCGGTCTGGGTCGAGACCCGCACCCGCCCGGTCTCGACCGCCCGCTTGTCGATGCGAGCGCTCTCCTCGATTAACGGGAGGACCACCTCCTCGCCCACAGTGACCTCCGCCGCCTCTGCGACTTGCGTCCGGGAGAGCTTCGGCTGGCTGGCGGCGGGATCGCTCATGGTCAGACCCGGCGCTGGGTCGTGGCGGTGACGCCGGTGCGGCTCACCACCGGGTCGACCGCCGCACCGCGGCCGGCGAAGAAGGCGGCGAGCGCGCCGAGGATCAGCGCCAGGGCACCGTAGAGCGCGCCCTGCGACCCGACCCGTGCCGCGGTATCAGCTGCCTGCTTGGCCTGATCCTTGGCCTTGGCTGTCGCGTCGTTGAACTGCTGCACGTATTGGGCGACTTGCGTCCGAGCCTGCTCGACCGGGATGTTCTGCGCCTTGGCCAGCGCCTGGGCGGCCTTCTCCTGTGCGTCCTTCTGCTGGGCGGCGTCACCGCTCACCGCGGCACGCATCGCGCTGACGGCGGCGTTCTTCAGGGCGTCCGGGTCGTTGCCGGTGCCGTTGCGGACCGAGCTCTCGATGTTCGAGAACGGGTTGTCCATGCCCGGCAGCGACGGGGCCGCGGCCTGTGCGGCGGTCTTCACCGACCCGCCGATCAGGTTGCCGGCGCCACCCAGTGTGCTCGACACCGCGCTCGACGCGCCGCTGACGACGCCACCGACCGCCGAGGACAGCAGGTACACGACGACCAGCGTCGAGACCGCCCAGGCGATCAGCCCGTGATAGGCGGTGGTCGTGTTGGCCGGCTTGCCCGAAAGGCGCCCGGCGAGCCAGCCGCCGGCAGCGGAGGCGAGGATGCCGGAGATTACGAACCAGATCCCCGCGCCGGACGAGAGTGACCCAGCGGTCGGGGTGCCGTTGCCCGCCGGGTCGACGGTCGAGAGACCGATCCCGAGCCCGACCATGTTGAGGATGACCTGGGCGACCAGCGCGATCACCGCGCCGGCGAAGACCGCCCCCCAGGAGATGGAGTGCAGCGCTATCGTGCGCAGGTCCTCCGCTGGGGAGGCCAGGCTGGTAGTTGGCAGGTCGCGGTCGTAGGCCGCGCGGGTGGTGTCGGGTGATAACGCCATGCTCGGTACTCTCAGATCTGTGTGGTTCGGGCTTCGGCCGAAGTCGGCGAAAGCGGGTTTGGTGGGGCTCACAGCACCCGGCGGCCGATCAAGGCGTTGTCGAGCTGCAGCCCGACCACCGCGCCGACGACGGTGACGAGCAGGTCTGCAGGGGTTCAGCCCCCCGACGCCGGGCTGACCGAACTGGTTGCCGTCCGTGTATCTGCTCGCGCTCCAGCATCACGAGCGGGTCAAGCGCTTTGGCCTCGGCTCGCGGTTCGACGACGCATGTGCGGCTTCGATCGCGACGATCTCGGCGGCGGCTTCCGCCTGGATCGCACGGTCGCCCTCGATGATGCCGATGGCTTCCTTGATCAGCGCCCGGGCATGGTCGGACGAGAGCACCTTTCGACGCTCGGCCACACGGGTCTCCTCGCATCAACCCGCCGGGATGATCTTCCGAGATGCTCGTGTGAGCAGAGCTACCAGCGTGTAATCAAGCGATTTACTAGAAGTTCCGACAATTTACATAAAGTACATTTACACCAAGTCGGCTTGGTAGTTCTATCACGGTTTTCTTCGCCGTTAGCTCCGGTGCCGCGTGTTCGGCCCGATCCCGCGCTCCTGCGCCCACACCACCACTGCGCTACGGCGGTTGACACCAAGCTTGCGGTACAGCCCGGAGATGTGGTTGCGCACCGTGTTCGGCGACAGCTTCAGCTCGGCGCCGATCTCACGGTCGGTCGCGCCCTGGCAGATCCGCGTGAGCATGTCTTGCTCGCGGATTGTCAGGTTCGCGACTCCAAGCGACGGTCGGCCGGAGCGTGGCGGGTGGCGCAGGGTCGCCAGCTTGTCGATCACCCCGTGGCTGAACCACGACGCATCCGCCATAACCGCCTCGATGGCGGTGATCAGCTCACGCTCCGAGCGCTTGCGAGCAGTGATGTCCTGCAGAACGCACAGTACGCAGGCCTCATCGTTGATGCGCACCCGCTCGGCCGAGACGAGGCAATCGATCTCGGCGCCCGTCGCATCCTGCAGCGCGGCCTCGAAGCCGCGAACGCTGCCAAGCCGCCTTAAGTCCCGGGAGAACTTGCGCTGCTCGGCGCGGTCGACCCAGAGTGCGAGGTCGGCGAGCGACTGGCCGCCCGCGTCCGCGGGGGCTTGCCCGAAGGTGCTGACGAAGGCTTGGTTGACGCTGGTGATTTCCTGCCCATCCGCGTCCATCAACGCGCTCGGCACCGGCGAGAGGTCGAACGCCTTGGCGAAGCGCTCCTCGCTGTGGCGCAGGGCTATCTCGGCTTTGCGGCGATCCTCCAGGTCGGCGAAGGTGAACAGCATGCACGGTTCGATGCCGCCCGGGCCTGGCATCTCAATGGCGTGCCCCGCTACGATCACGTAACGGCCGCGGCCACACGGCGTGGCGAGCTGAGCCTCCATCTGTGGGATGGTGCGGCCCTCGTGCAGGCGATGGATCGCCATCTCGCGCCGCTCGGCCTCGCGCAGCAGGTCGATCTCGCAGAAGGTCCGGCCGAGCACGTCGTCGCGATGGTACCCGGTGAGGTCGAGGAAACCGTGGTTGACCCGCACGAAGCGCAGATCGGCGATCCGGCAGATGATCGCCGGGGCCGGGTTGGCATTGAACATCCGCTCGAACCGGGCCTCGGCCTGGTAGCGCTCGCTCACGTCCTGCATGACAAGGGCGAGGCCGTTGGGCGTGCCATCCGCATCGGTCGTTACCAAGCTACGGATGCGGTGCATCCACCTGTGTCTCGGATCCCGAGTTGGGGTCAACTCGACGACGATATCCCGGAACACCTCGCCGGCCAGCACGCGGTCGAGGGGATGCTGCAGCGGGCCGATCTCGCGATGATTGCGATAGTGCAGCGTGAAGTTCGCGCGGTACTCGGACACGGTGGCGCCGAGATCGCTGACATCTGTCACCCCATGCATCATCACGGCGGCATCGTTCGCGTAGGCGATGGTCTGATCCGGCTCGATCAGGATCACGCCCTCGGACAGGCCGGCCACGATCTGCTGCATCTGCGTGTGATGAGCCGCATCGGCCATCGGCGTATCTCCATCCGAAGCGCCAACGCTCGAATGCGAGGAAAAGCTCAGACCGCCGCGTTTGAGTGTCCCTGATCTGGCCGATCGCCGCGAATAAACTGGCTGAGCAGATCGTAGGCCGAGGAACTACGCCTATGAGCGCGCGAGGAGGTTATTACACACAAGTTGCAGTTTGGGCCGGCGGCTTCCGGTGAGGAACATGACCTCGACTGTGCCTTCGTTCATCGACGCAACGTGGAGGCGGTAGCCCATATTCGTCGCCAGCATGCGCGCCTGGTCCAGCGTACCGGCGGCCAACATCATCGTGAACTCGGCTATGCCCGATGCGAGTTGAGCCGCGAGGAGACCGATTTCGACACCTTCGTCGAAGGTCTCGTCGCGGCCAGCAAACCGCAGGCGCAGACCGGGCACGACGTGGATGTGGCGCATGGCTAGTCCCTCTGGACACCTCGCACTGCACAACCGATGTGGTTAACGTCGCGTTAGCGGTGACGCGCTCTCGAAAGATCCAAAATCCTACGCGATCGCTTGGAGGCGGGAGCAGCCTCTCGCACGTGCGCGACACGCTCGGTTCCAGAACGCCGCGTTATGCGCAGGCAGCCCTAGGACGGTGGAGTCGCCGAGCCGCGCATCTTGAGGGCGGTCCTCACCTTGGCCAAGCCCGCGGAGGCGACATCGGGATAGGGGCAGATCCGTGCCATCTCACCGGCCCTGCGGCGAGCCGTGTGCGGCTTGGCGAGCAGCGGCCCTGTGGCGAGCGCGTCGAAGTAGGCCATCCAGTACCGAGGCTTCATGGGCCGCGGATCACTCAATCCTATTTCCTTCTCTGACGGCATAGTCGTTTCCGATCGGCAAGCTGCATACCGCAGAGAACATCCTACTAAAGGGGTGAACGCGGCCTCAATCCCTTGAGCCAATGACAAGCGGCCAAGTTCCAACGGCAGCGTTCCAATGATCTTGCCCTATTGGAACGGTGCACTTCCCGTCCGCTTTCGGGCGAACTGTCGGGGTCCGGTTCCCGCCCATAGCAGCCGATCGGCATGGTTCGTTTTGGGTATATGCCAAAACGAACCGACAGAGCCGGTCTTTATCCACATACGTCCAGGAAATCATGGCACCGAGCTGGACCCGTCGCCGTCTGAAATGGTCGCGATACTTGAGTGTTGGGGTGGCTAATAGCGGGGCGGCGAAAGGTCAGCTCCCCACGCAGTCCATTCTCTGAACGCTGTGCCGGCACGTAGCAAATCCGAGCGGCCACGGCGGTTTTAGGTCTTTACCCCAGTCCGGGGCACGGAAACATCCGTGATGCCGGATGAACCTATCTTCCAGCTTCGGTGGTTGTGTTCGAGTGATCCACCGAGCTGAGAAGCATTGGATGGGGCGCGACGATGCGTGCGCCACGTCAGGATGTTTTCAGGCGCAGCTCAGGTTATGCGCGTCAGCGCATCCTTTTTCTGTACTCGGTGGACGAAGGCTGTGGCGGCGTGAACGAGCACGACTGCCAGGAGGATAAAGCCCAACCAATCGTGGACGAGGTTGGCCGGAGCCATCATCCACGAGATCCTACCCACGTGCCCCGGCATGACTGGGATGCCGAAGGGAGAGAACGACCTGCCAGACCCGTATTGGCGCAACAGGGCAATGCCCGGTACGGCAACCATCAGGGCGTAGATCAAGGCATGCCCCGCCACCACGGCGCGGCCTAGGCGCCCCGGATGCGGCGGTCGCCGTCCGAGGTTGGCCAACCCCCAAGCCCCACGCAGCAGGGCGAGGATGAAGAGGGCGAAGCCCAGGGAGTAATGGCTCCTGTCTAAGAAACGCGTGATCGTCGTGTCGCCGATGCCGACGTAGAGAAGCGCCCCCGCGAACTGCCACGCAAAGAGCGCTGCCATGAGCCAGTGGAACGCGCGGCTGATGCGGCCGTACCGGTGGGGCGTGTCGAGCCAGCCAGCCATCAGTCGTCCCCCGTTTTACCGCCCGATGCCGTAAGGCCATCGTGGGGACTGCTTCGATCCCGTTGATGGGATCGGGTTCATGGTCCGCTTTGTACCCACTGACCCTACCAACCTCAGGCCGACGACGTGTTGGTTTGTGCTTCGTTGGAAACGTCGCCTCCGCCCGGGGGCGAGTCGAGAGTGTGGGCGGACACAAATCAGTCAACGCGTGCTATCAAGCGGGCGGAAGCTGCTAATTTTTCGTGGATGTGTGGTCCCGGCGACAGGCGATGGCGCGGCGATTGTTTGACTCTTCGCCGATTATTGCTGAACGCGATTGAAGCAAACCACGACTTGTCTATCAAATTTTACGACACCGACCCCACGACCTCGACGAGCTTGCCGACCGCCAGCGTCGTCATAAACCACGTGAAGTCGATGAGCGACGCGGTGCTGCCCGATTGGATAGGTGCATGGGCACTGTTTACAACCGAAAATTGTACCGTATTATGGGCAACGCTGCAGGGCGACGATAATCTTAAGAGACCGCCCGGAGGATCAAGTTTGTGTTCCGCGTCAACGTCCTAAGGTCCAGCATTTGATCGTTGGGGGCATGACATGGTGGTGGTACTCGATCCCTTGACCGGCAAACTCATCCAGATCCGTGTTCCGCCTCGACCGCCGTCCAAACCAAATACGTAACGAACAAGACGTCTCTTGTATTGATACTGGCGCGATAGCTGTTTAATTATACCGCAGTCGCGATCCATCACCACGTGCCAGCGCTTGACCGACCTTGAACAAGGCGGCTTTGACGTCTTTCAAGCCCGACGTCGCATCGTGCTGCTCCATCAGCGAGTGCACGATGATGAGGTGATCCGCGATGATATCGAGGGGTGACACGGCCTGCGTAGCCACGTGTATCGGCGGTGGGATGAACCTCTCGATCCCACCATACGCTGCAATCTCAGATGTTTCAGTCGGTGCAAACTCGGTCATGGACCCGAGATAACCGAGGAACGAGCGCCCCGGCGGTCCAAACGAGGGAACACCCCCGGCCGCAAGCCACCGCACTGATCCATCCGCGCACCGAACGCGAAACCGGACACAGAACTCGGCCTGTGCCTTGGCCGCTTCTGAGAAGATGGCTCTGACAGTATCCTGGTCGTTTTCTAGGACTGGTGTGGTCCAGCCATCCCGGTATGCCGCCTCGCGTGTCTGTCCGGCATAGGCGATCCATTCCAGGCAGATGTATGTAATTTCGCCCTGAGCGTCGGTCGTGAAGATCACCCGCCCCTCCCGCATCAGTCCGAGGGTGCCGACGATCTGATACAACCTTTGAACGCACAAGTCGTTCGCGCTACAACCAGTCGAGATGGTATCTCCGGCCATCGCACGCGCCCGACGATCCGTGGAGGGCATCATGCTGAACGAGAAAGACGCTCGTCATGACAGTCTGAGGCGAATTGCAGATACGCTCCGTATCACCATCGAAGATTTTTATAAAACTAAAGAAAATTGTCGACGCCACGAGCAGACTGATCGAATGTTGATTTTGTGGAAGCAAATATCGACGGACAGTTTACGTGAGGATGCACTGGACGCGATCAGTTCTATAATCGCGAAGAACATAGTATAATGTCTCCGCAACGGTCTATATGGCGATCACGCTTGGTTCGCGAAGCCTTGCGTCAATCGCCCACGCTGCGCCTGATACGGGGGGAGGGCACCGCCCTATCGTAAAAGTACCTGCAAGCGGACCTTCTCAAGGCCTGCTTCGGGTCGTGAGCAACTGCGAAGGTCGGTCTGCTAAAGGTGGATCCAAAGCGGACTGATCAGGCCGGTTCCTGGTCGCATGCCGTTCCTACACCGGCTCCGGTCTAGTCTACTAAATGCCGGTTGGCCGTCCAAACCAGACCGTCAGCACGTGAACCATGCAAACCAGACTGCCGGCGGGTCTCAGGCCGATCCGTCACGTCAGACCCGTAGCTCTGCGTCACCGGCATGAGACGTAGCTGTCGGCAATTCGACCGTTTTCCCGACATCCCGGCGGGGTGGGGCGAAAATTAGCCAGACAGCTCTTCTGCTGTCAGTAAAACGCGTCGGTAAATCTACTGTCGGGCAAACGTCATATTGGGTTGGCAGACCTCAACGGATGAGCTGGACCTCGATGCCGGCAGCGTCAGCGATCACCTGCCAGGCAGCGTCCGCAGTGACCGCGACCGCATCAGAGCGGGTGGCCAACGCCAGACACAGCCGATCTCCGATCCCAAGCCCTCTCGAGCGTGTCAGCGGCTCTAGCAGAGCAGCACGGATACAAAGATCGTCGTCGACCGGGGTGAGCGGGAACACGAGACCGTACCGTAAGCCCCGCACAGCAGCTTCATCCGCTCCGTTGCGGACTAGCCATCCGGCGACCTCGCCGAAACTCACCGTCGTCATCGTGGCGGTGCCGGTGAAGGCGTCGAGCACCTGCTCCCAGCCGGGTTCCCGGCGCAGGTAGGCGAGCAGCGCCGAGGCATCGAGGACGCTACGCGCCACGATCGAGCTCCGTCGTCGATGGGGCGCCCTGATCGTCTGTGTCGGAGAATGTACCCGCCTCCCTAGCTGCCTCCGCACGTCGTGCCGTGAGGAAGGCACTCACCGATGCGCCATCGTCGGACAGGAAGGAGGAAGCCTGGGTCTGCAGCTCGGCCATGGCGGAGGCGACAGAGCGCACCCGCAGCTCGCCGTCGACCAGGGTCAGCACGACTGGCCCACCAGACTCCAGACTGAGGGCTTTGCGCGCCTGGGCTGGAATGATCAGCCGACCTCCGGCATCGATCTTGGACACCATCGCATTCATGACATCATGATCCCATCGGCGTAAGTGGGCACGCTCAACCAGGGGCGAACGATTGCTCATCGCCCTCCTATCGACCAGACGGCCGGCCGGCTAGCAGCCTCGAGACGTATGCCGTAAAATCTCGCTGTGGCAATTTCACAAGAAATGGTCGGTTCCGAGGCAATCGGTGTGCGTGGTGTGCGTAGAGGCATGGCCGAAACCGAACGGTTTCGGCCACCGGCGGGAGATCAGGCCGAAACATAGGCTTGCGGTAGTTTCGGCCAGCGTTTAGTTTCGGCCACCGCTTTCGACCAGATTTTTGCCATGCCACGCACCTTCGCCTACCTGCGCGTGTCCACCCTCGGCCAAACCACCGACAATCAACGTCAGGAGATCGCGGCCGCAGGCTTCCAAGTGGAGCCGCAGCGCGTGATCACGGAGACCGTGTCGGGCAGCGTCGCGACCTCACAGCGCCGGGGCTTCGTCCGCGTGCTCGATCGGCTCGAGGATGGTGATGTCCTCGTCGTGACTAAGCTCGACCGATTGGGCCGCAACGCGATGGATGTCGGCGGCACGGTCGCACGATTGGCTGACATCGGCGTACGCGTGCATTGCTTGGCGCTCGGTGGCGTCGACCTCACCAGCTCGACCGGCAAGCTGACGATGGGGGTGATCAACGCGGTCGCCGAATTCGAGCGTGACCTTCTGATCGAGCGCACCCAGGCAGGTCTGGCGCGGGCGCGCGCCGAGGGCAAAGCGATCGGCAGACCAGCAAGCCTCACGCCGGAGCGGCGGCGATTGGCTGAGCAGCTTCTGCGTGAGGGTCAGGGTGCCTCGGCGGTAGCACGGGAACTCAGGGTCAGCCGAGCGACGATCCGGCGGGTGGAGGCGGCGACGCGCGCAGTCGAGCATGGGTGATGCACCGGCCTGCAGTGGGGCAAGTAGGTACCCCGGCTGTGGCTTGAGTGCTCTCCCCTAGTTCGATGCCTCCGAGCTAAGCCGGGAGCGGCGAAGCGGCCTCTCAGGGCAAGGCCGTATGATCCAGGGTCCGATGCCGATTAGCCGCCGCCAGCTCGCCGCTTCGCTCCTCGCGGCCGCCGACATAGCCGACCGGCACGCGATCGCGGCCTTCATCGCCGACGCCGCGACGCAACCGGCTCCCAACCCGTTCCCCCTCACCAGCGTCGGTGCTGTGCGCCAGATCTGGCGGCAGCGCGCTGCCGAGTTTCAATCCTTTGATGTCGAAGCGCTGGGGCTCTCGTGCCTGCTTGCTGCGATGTCAAATATGGACGTCGACGAGGCGCTCGTGCAGGAGATCGTGCGGGCCGGACCTCACACCGCCAACGTATTTCACCGGGGTGACGGCTGCTGGATCGTCGGTGCCGTGCTTTATGGCAAGCCAGGCACCGGTCTGCCAGTCTTAGCCAAGTCGAGGCACAAGCATCCCGCCCCTAGCTTCCGATCGCGGACTCGCAGGGATGCGGGGCAGCTCGATCTGTTTGCCCGAGCCTAGGCCGGACTGTCTTTTGAGAAGCTTCTGCAATGCAGTCTTGCTGTGCCCGCCATGCTGCATGCTGAGCGAGAAAATTTGATAAAGCTTGAGCCGTTAGGTGCTGTGTTATGGGCGTTAGGTGGTGTTAGTCCTGAATTTCAAGCAGCTTTACTGGAAAAATCCCACGTGGTTCCGCCCCGTGATAAGTCTAAGGCGCCGGAGGGACCCATTCAAACTGGGATCTTTAGGCGCGAAGTGCTGGCTGACCTCATGTGTAGGCAACGGTCTGGCCGGTGAAGGCCCTGCATGACCGCGTGAAGGCAGGTGCGTGCTCGACCGCAGCGGGAGCGGGCGTCGGCTGCGCGTGACGAGCGAGCTGCGCAAGAGCGGGTGATCTCGAGAGGACGTGCGGGCGGCATCCTCCCCAGCTGGATGCCCTGTGCTGAGTGAGCGAGCCTCTCGCTACGCTTTGGGAGGTCAGGGAGGCGGGAGGAACGGACCAGGCGCTTGCCTCTCAAGGATTAGGGCCGTCCTTTTATCTAACTCATTGTTCGGATTGTTCTTCTGTATCACTAAGGGAAGGTAGGGATCATAGGGAGGATAAATCTCTGGTATGTGTGAGAGGACTCGGGAACAGAGAGTGTGCTGCCCACATCCCACTCTTGTATAGAGACTTGAGATTTGCCTCCCTAAGTTCTCCAGCCTCCTTAGGTTCGGGTAAGTGCTTGAGATATCGATCTTGCCCTTCCCCGCCGGCCCTGGGAGGCTAGCCGCATGGCTTCCAGCCAGCCTCCCCAGCCCCGCCCGTCAGTATTCGCGGGGACCAGCGGGAGTGTCCAAGCGCGGCATGAAGTCGGGCAGGACGCGCAGGCCGAGGTACACAGAGATACTCGACTTGCCTTTCTCAAAGCCGAGCGCTGAGGCTGTTTTCGGCATCCGTCGAGAGAAAGTTGCCAACGCGAAGGGCGTTTGACCGTTGCGCCGACAGAATATCTCAAATGCCTGGTAGAGCCGGCCGGCTTCGATCGTGTCAGCCGGATTGTGCGTCACTGTGCAGGCACCATGGATGAAGGCTGCCAGGATATCGGACTCATCCCGGTATTCCTGTGTCGCTGCCGTGACTTCCTGCGGCGGATCGAGCTTGCCCCGATTGAGGTAGTCCAGTGTCCCGGCCACGAGCCAGTTCAGGATGCCAGATCGCTCCGCCCACAGCTTGTCACTGAGCTGCTTGTCTACCTCGTTCGGTGGGATCTGCACGTCGAACGGCAGCAGATTGACACGCCGCCAGATACCGTCGTCGTTGCCCTTGATGGTCGGCTTGCGATTGGCGGAGACCACGATCTTGAACGTGGGATAGATGTCGACGAACTCCTGGTTGAGGCGTCGCACTGGGATCGGCTCACTCGAGGTCAGCCCTTTGATGAGCGCCTCGTCAAAACCAACCCCCTCCTTCGGCTCGGCTGTCCGCACCAGTCGCGCACCCGGCAAGCGGGCAAGATCGGGCGTCGCCTCGGATCCCTTCTTCGGACCGCTGCCGACAAGGGTGTCGATCGGAACGGAGGTCGAATAGTCGCCGAGGATGCGCGCGACGACGTCGACCAAGGTCGATTTGCCGTTGCGGCCCTCTCCATGAAACAGGCAAAAGCACTGCTCGCGGGTCAGCGCGGTCATCGAGTAGCCGAAGTACCGCTGCGCGTACTCACGCACCGGTTCGCTGGGCAGAATGCGGGCCAGGAATGCTTCGAACACAGGCGCCTTTGCCCCCGGATCGTAATCGGCATCGGCGAGCTTAGCGATCAGATCGCCGCGCGTGTGCGGAGACAACTCCGCCACGAACTCGCGCTTGGCGCGGATCATATCCGGGTCCGGACACTCTGGATCGGGCACCTCGCGCTCGACAAACCGGAGTGTTCCGTTGCCGAGGTTGAGTGCGAGCGGGTCCGCGTCGAGGTCGCCAATCGGCTTTGACAGATAGGCCAAGGCTTCGGCGAGCATGCCATCGATCTTGCCCTTGTTGCCGCTGCTGTTGGCGAAACGGCGGCGCTGTTCTTTGCGCTGATCGACTGCCTTCCGGGCTGCGACGCCGCGCTCGATGATCCCGTTGGCCTCGCGGATCTCCTCACTGACTGCATCTTTCCGCGTTTTCGAGTGAGCATCCGGACTGCGCTCGGAAAGCTCCTGAAGCTCGCGCTTGAGCGCCGCCCTAGTCCGCGTAGCCTCGTCTGCGGCCTCTATGTCGGCCGCCTCGCCTGGGTTCGGTCCAAGGACGTGAGCTTCGAGCGCTACAGCCTCAACGGTGCCGTGGGCCAACGGGCGGGTGCCGGCGGCGTCGATATCCTCCCTCCAACGCTTTCCGTCATAGACGTGCCACCCGACGCTCTGCACATGCAGCAGGTCGGTGCCGTAGCGAGCCCGCAGGCGCCGGCTGTTCCCGATATCGTTTTGTGGCTCGCTGGCACACAGGCGCAGCAGCGCCCAGTCTGTATCAGCGGGCGCCGGCTGTTCTGGGTCGAGTACGTCAAGTACGGCTTCCTCGAATGGCCGAGGGAAGCGTGATCGCGCGTTGGCACCGAACGCTTCCGCCACGGCATTCGCCATCCTATGCGGCACGGGCGCGGACCCGGCCAGCACGGGCGCATTTTCGAAGATGTCGACACTTAAAGGTCGAGTTGTATCAATCATGGGTTGAGAGCCTAGTCAGAAGGTTGAGGGTGACGTGGGAGCGTCGTTGGCGCGCTGGAGCCTCCGCGCGCGTTGGCGTGGACAGTGATCGTCTTGCTGACTGAGAGGCACGCGGTCGCGAGGGCTGTCCGGGGACGGTGCCTGTGCCTTGGTCGCGTCCGAGAGTTCAGGCTGCTACGGAGCCGCCGCTCGTGACGCATGCGGCCTTGTCAGCGGCCTGGCGCTCAATGGGATACGGAGCGGCTCTGAAGCGAGCTTAGCCAGCGCCCGTGGCGTACCGGCCTTAGCCTGGAGCGCCATCGTGGTCCGGTGCATGACCGAACCCGCGGCCGGAGACGATACGCCTCAGAACAAAAAAAACCCGCGGCACGTGCCGCGGGTTTTCAGGACCCTTCTGAGGGTGTTCTGACTATGGTCAAGTTTTTTCCTCACGTCAAATTGGCGGCAAAATCCGAACCGGGTGCGCCGCTATGCTATTGCTGCGGCGAGTTTTTCCCGTTCCGCGCAGGGCGCCCGAGCCTTCTTTTTGGGACCGCACGGAACGCCAGGACGTGCGCGTCCGCGGCGTCCCGCAGGGCGTCGATGGCCGGACCGCGCTTGACCCGGTCCACCGGTTCCCACGGCTCGGCTGGGGCCGCCGGTCCTGTCACCTCGACGTCGGGTAGGTCGGCGAGCTGCGCCTGCAGCATCCCGAGGGCGGCAATCCACACGGCCTAGGGGCGCGCGTCTCGACCACCTCCTGCGGGCCCGCCTCGTAGATCGGAGCGTATCGCTCGACGAGGTCATGCCGGCTGGGCGCATAGATCGGCCGCATCCGTTCGAGGTCGTGTCCCCGGGCATGGTGTAGCTTATTGAGGGCCACCACGATCGCCGTCCTGCCCGTTGATGAGGACGATCGTCGACGTCACGAGGGTCGTCAGGCGCCGCGAAGCGCGAGATCGTCGCGACCCTTGCCGCGCCTGCCTCTGCGCTCGACCTTGACGATCCGGCGGCCGTTCGCGTCGTCGACCTTGATCCGGTGCCCGAGCTGGGCAGTCGTTTCCTCATCCCACGCGAAGAAATCGATGCCGCCGGCGCGCTCGATATAGAAATCTGGTAGGCGCAACACGGCGTCGTGCAGTTCGAGGAAGGCATCTGGCGTCGCGGCCAGCCGAGCCTGTAGCTCCTGCATCGCCGCCGCCGTGTCGGCCGAGAACAAAGAGCTGTCGACCTTGTCGTCAGTGGAACAACCTCCGCTGGCGTCCTTCGGCCCCGACAGACCGAGGAGGGCCGCGCCGGACCTTTCGGAGCCCATGAACGGCCCTCTCCTCGTATGCCCGGGTAATCAGGGCTTCAACGTCGATCGTTTCAAAATTTTTTTCACGGCCCCACCTCGGTGTTTGCGACCATTGTGACCAATTGCGACCATTCTGAAAAATGGTCGCGATCAGAATTATTCATTCTTTTCAATTACTTATATGGGTCTTGGCGACCAATCGACCAATTTGGAGGATGTCGTGTGATAATGAGAAAAAAAACGCGCGAGTTTTGACAATTACTCATAGGCGAGCGGGCGCGCGAAATTGGTCGCAATGGTCGCGCACTCGCCTAAGCGATTGATCAGGCTTAATTTTCAGCGCCGCGACTATTTTAGAAATTAGTCGCGATTGGTCGCAATGGTCGCGGAAAATCGAAATCTTTGGCCGCTGAGCGGGCAAATGAGAGCATGGCGGGCGGTCTGGCAGTCTGGCAAGTCCCCTTTCGCCCGCTGGTATGACTTTCGGCCGGCCAGACAGCGGACACTTGCGCTCATACCACCTATGCACGGGGTTTTCAGCTTTCTACGACCGGTGGCGTCCAGGCCATCTCTTTGGTGCGAATGCCTCGACGGTCAGAGCACGCCTAAGCGTGACTGTTAAAGCATCTACGCCTGTCCTCGGCACACTGGGGGCGGAATTTCGGACGAGCGTGAAGGTCAGCGACATCCCTTCGCCGACACAATCCAGCCTACCCAGAAGCCGAAAATCGGCAATGCTCAAGGCTCCGACCGATTAGGACGCTAGCACGAAGTCCGCACCGGCAAAGCCGAGTCCCGCGACGAACAAACCACCGCCCATCACCTCAAGGATGGCGCGGTAGCGTGAAGACCACAGAGAGCTGGCTGCCATGCTCACGCCCGCCACGACACAGAACACGCCCAGCGACATCATGATGGCCTCCACGTCGACCAGCGACACGGAGGCTACGACCGCCAAGCTGGACGGTTCCATCCGGAGGCAGCCGTCGACAGGTTAATCCGACCGTTCCCGTGAACGCCGCTTGCATCGGTAGGCTCGACTCGCTTGGTCGCCCCGGCTGTGTAGTGCCCAGCCTCGGCTCGCCGTGCCCGCAGGTCCTGAGTGCCGGGCTGCGAAAAATTTGATGCCGCGAAACTTCAAGTCGAGCCGGCCCGTACCGCTCGGCCATGAGCGATCAACACGACGACCCCACGTCCCGAACTTCCGCCTTGGCGGATCAGATCCATGCTGCTCGCATCCGAGGCGCCTTCTCGATCGAAACGTTGGCCACACTGGCACAGGTCGATCCCGAAGCCGTCGCGGCGATGGAGAGCGGCGCGCCGACCACTGACGTGTCGGCTCAGGACCGGATCATGGATGTGCTCGGTGTGCGGCTCGGCGGCCACCGCTAACTCGCGGGACGACCGATTTCACCGCTCAGACCCACGGCTGAGGAAAGCCGCCCGCCTTCTCGCCTTCGATATGGACAAGGCCTCTGACCTCGGGCCTGCTCTCACACGGGCCTGGGGATCGTCGATGCCTCGATATGCGGTACTTGGCTTGGGGCTGTCGCTGATCCTGCTCTCAGGGCCCGCGTCCGCTGCCGAACCAGTCATAGGCCGCGCCTCCGTCACCGACGGTGACACAGTGGTGATCCGCAACATCCGTATCCGCCTTCACGGTATCGACGCCCCCGAGAGTGCTCAGGTTTGCGAGGACGTCGACAGCAAGGAGTACCGCTGCGGGCAGGCGGCAGCCCTCGCGCTCTCGGACCATATCGGCGAGGCAAACATCTCGTGCGAGCCACGGGCCACGGATCGCTACGGGCGAACGGTCGCCGTTTGCCGGAAGGGAGCCGAAGATCTGAACGCCTGGATGGTCAGCCAGGGCCACGCCATCGCCTTCCGCCGCTACTCCGCGGACTATGTCGGGCAGGAGAACGAGGCGCGCACCCGCAAGCGCGGGATCTGGGCCGGCACGTTCGAGGATCCCTCCGACTGGCGCCGTAGAAAGCGCGGCGGCCAGGGTGAGACACGGCCCGGGGCCGAGATGCCGCGAGCCACACCCGAGTCCATGACCTGTACGATCAAGGGTAACATCTCGCGCTCGGGCGAGCGCACCTACCACCTACCCGACAGCCGCGACTACGCGCGCGTCGTGATCGATGAGCAGGCCGGCGAGCGGATGTTCTGCTCCGAAGCCGAGGCGCAGGCCGCCGGATGGCGAGCGCCACGCCGGTAGCCACTGGACGGTAGGATCGGCGACACGGCCGGTGCCCCGTGGGCCGCCGGTGTTCTCAACGTATTCGGACTGATGTGCACAGTGGTAACCGAATGTATGTCAGTAGCACAATTCGCCACTGAAATTCGATCTATAGATCCAGTTGTTAACAATTTGGTATCGTTGACGAGATATGAAGCGCCTCAAATCGAGGTCGTACCATGCGCGTTCTGTTAGTCGAAGACGACGCTACTGTCGCACAGAGCATTGAGTTGATGCTCAAGTCCGAGAACTTTAACACCTTCACCACCGACTTAGGGGAAGAGGGCGTCGACCTCGGGAAGCTGTACGATTATGACATCATCCTGCTCGATCTGAACCTGCCCGACATGTCGGGCTATGAGGTCCTGCGCAACCTGCGTGTGGCGAAGGTGAAGACGCCGGTTCTCGTTCTGTCAGGTATGGGCAGCATCGAGGACAAGGTGAAGGGCCTCGGGTTCGGGGCCGATGATTACCTCACTAAGCCGTTCCACAAGGACGAGCTGATCGCGCGCATCCACGCCATCGTGCGCCGGTCACAGGGCCACGCCCAGTCGACGATCACGGTCGATGACCTCGTCATCGACCTTGACGAGAAGCTGGCATCGATCGAGGGTATACGTGTCCCCCTGACGACGAAGGAGTACCAGTTGCTGGAACTCCTCGCACTCCGGAAGGGCTCGACGATCACGAAAGAGATGTTTCTCAACCACCTCTACGGTGGTTTGGACGAGCCGGAGCTGAAGATCATCGACGTCTTTATCTGCAAGCTGCGCAAGAAGCTCGCCAACGCCAGCTCGGGCAAGAACTACATCGAGACCGTTTGGGGCCGCGGCTACGTGATGCGAGATGGCATCAGCGAAATGCGTGCCATGGCGAGCTAGAAGTCCGTAGGTAGAGATGGAAATTCGTTACGCAGGTTGATTTCTCGTGTTGGCTGGCACAGATGGCTTGCTTCACTCGAGCAGGTGCATTGGGGACGAGAACACGGTGTCAATTCAAGTGGAAAATATCGATCATATCGGGCTGACGACGAACCTCGTCGCAGCCTACGTGTCGAACAATCACATCCAGCCAGGCGAGATCGGCCCCCTGATCGCCAGCATGCATGCGGCGCTTGCCGGGCTGGGCACCCCTGTTGCACCTGCCGCTGAGTCTGCCACGAAGCTGACGCCTGGTCAGATCCGCAAGTCAATCACTCACGACGCGCTGATCAGCTTCGAGGACGGAAAGCCGTACAAGACGCTGAAGCGTCATTTGACGAAGCTGCGCCTGAGCCCGGAAGCCTATCGTGAGAAGTGGGGTCTGCCGAGAGACTATCCGATAGTGACCGCCAGCTACTCCGAGATCCGCTCGACGCTTGCCAAGAGCATAGGGCTTGGCAGCCAGCACAGGACGGTCATCTCGGAAGATGTGGAGCCTGCTGAGGCCGTCCCCGAACAGCCGAAGCGGGTTGGCCGACCAAAGAAGACCGAGACGGCCGCGAAGGCTTGAGGCTTCGGGACCGACGCAATCTGCCGAACCTTCGCCGCAGATGACGCCCATGGCATAGCCTGACAGTAGCAGTTCAGGCGGTTACCCATGCCACGGTCTTTCTTACGGATCGCCGCTCTGGTCGCCCTCGCTTGCCTACCCACGGCAGCGGGTGCCCAGAGCGCATCTGAGCCACCTCAGAAACCCGCTCCAAGAGCGACATCTTCCGGTGAAGAGGCGGCATCAGCCGTGGATCCGGCAGTGCTCGATCGCTGCCGACAGCAGGCTGACGCTCAAAAGCTCAAGGATGGACTGGAGCGAAAGGCGTTCATGGGGACCTGCGTCACCCCAGAGGATTGAAGCGCGGCATCGCCCTGCCCCTGGTGCTTCTCATAAAACGCTTTTTCGCAAATGGCCGTGTGCATTTACACGCCGGAGCTAACTGACCAGCTCACCACCCTGCTCAACCGCCTGAACGCGCACCGGCGTACGCTCATCATGGCGATGGCCAAGCACGATAGATTGCTGGCTGGCAGCGACCTCTGCCAAGTTGGAGAACGTGATCGCCGCGGTTACGGCTGAAGAGGCGAGCCGCGGCCGTGTTCAGGGATAGAGCGGGTAGGGTGTAACGAGGATACGGCGAAAATCGCCGTCCTCCTTGTGCCAGACGGAGCGCACGTAGGGTGTCGTTCCGTCGGCCGCTTTCAGCGGACCCTTGTAGACATATTTCGTGCCGAACCCTGTCGGCATCTCGCGCACGAGGTTGCTTTGCTTTCCATGCTCGAACAGGGCATGGATCAGAGGTTCTATGGCTTCCGCGCTGAACCCTCGGCTGAAGAAAAACTTGGCCTTGCCTTTATTGTCTGGCTGATCCGGATTGAGCAGGTAGCCTTTGATCTTCACGTCCCCGATGGCGAGATCGGCCGTCCAATCATCGCTCACTGATGCGGCTCAGGCCGCGCGCAGGGTGTCAGCAGATAAGGTGCAGTTGCCGATTACCGGCCGGGCGAACTCGACTTCGTATGCCTTGCCGCCGCCGTAGATGGTCACGACAGTTCCATGACTGCCGGCCGGGACGGGCATCCTGTCGTCCGTCTCAACGGCGCACAGAACCTCAACGACGCTCAACTCTGCGAAGAGTGGGTGCGCGGCGGGATCCTGGAACTGATGCATCGTCTCATAGGACATACGCTAAATCTGGCGCATCCCGTCAAGTCTAGCAACCCTGGAGCATGCATACCAAACGGCGCGCGTCCTGTAGCGCCAGATGCCGCGCGCACGAAGCCCCCGTCGTCTTGCCCAGCGCACGGCAGATTACCGCACCGTGTGGCAGGATACGGTATCAGTGCGGTAGCGGTACGATAGGCGGAGCCAGCAGCCTCATACCTCGCCCCAGATCTGGCGCACTCGAGCTACCGCTGGCCGTGCAGCCATCCGTTCGAAATGTGCTGCGAGGTTAGGGGGAAGTGGAATGTCTTGCTGCGGCGCCCAACGCTCCGCGTAAAACAGTGCGGTGTCGCCGATCGTGAATGCGTCACCCGCCACGTAGGCGCGGTCCGCCATCTGCTGGTCCAGAATGGTCAAGGCTTGATCGATGATCTCGCGGCCTTGCTCCTTCACCGAGCTGTGGCCGAGCTTAAACGTCTGGTGAAGCGTGTCCTGAGGCTCGTAGTTCTCCGTCTTGAAGATCCGGCCGAAGCCTTGCAGGTGCAGGGTGCCGATCGCGTAATCCATCACCTCCATGCCCCGCCGCTCGGCTTTGGGATCTGCCGGGATCAGCCCCTTGTCCGGGTTTGTGCGCGCAAGCCACGTGGCGATAGCGCCGTATTCGGTCATGACCGTCCCATCATCTCCCACGAGGGTCGGAACCTTGCCTTTAGGATTGATCGACTTGAACCACTCCTGCTGCGTAGCACCTTCAGCCACGTCCATCTTCACGCTCTCGTAAGGTCTGCCGATCTCCTCCAGCAGAATGTGGATGCCGATCGCACAGGTGTGCGGTCCCCAATAAAATTTCATCAGCTGTCTCTAACCTTGGATGGCGGTAGTACGAGGAGGCTCAAAGTGGCTGGTCGTGCCTAAGCCGAAGTATGCGTGTTACTTCGAAGGCTCCGCTGGATTGATGCCGGATGGCGATGCCGTGCGGTTCGGCAACGGAGCTTGAGGATCGTGCGCGGAGTCGCTGGTCGGGTTCGCAGCCGGGACCGGCCGATCCTTGTTCTCCGCGATCGAGCGGCCGCCGGGATTGGACACATCCTTGGCGGCCGACTCCTCGCGCGGGACCGGAGCTTGGCTAAAGCCGTCCTGGGCGCTTCGGTCTTTGTCGCCCATCGCGTCGATACCCTTGATCTCGCCGGGCTTGGTTTGGGCGTGCAGAGATGCAGGGAGCGCCAGGGTTGCGAACGCGGCAAAGGCCACGCTCAGCGGAAGGGGAGAGCGGGCCATCGGCTTTTCTCGGCTGTCGTGAAAATGCTCACGAGCAACCTGTCGCGTCATCTGCATGTTCCGGCTTCAGGAATTCCTCCCGACAACCGGATCGTGCCGCCGATGCCCAACCCAACCCCGGATCGTGAGGAAAGAGCGGCTACGCCCATTCTGCCCGCGCACATCGAGGACACGATCCGCGCGATCGCGGATCTGCATCATGAGCATCACCGCAAGGCTACACCGGTCCAGCGCACCGTCGCCTGTATGACTAGCGCCATCGGGCGCCCACGCTTCGTCGGCCTGCTTACCCTGGCGATCCTCGCCTGGATCGGGATGAACCTCGTCCTCCCGACGCTTGGTCGTACAAGCCCCGATCCGCCGCCCTTTGCCTACTTGCAGGATGTCGGCGGCATCCTTAGCCTGTACATCACCAGCCTAATCTTGATCACACAGCGGCACGATGAGCAGTTGGCCGAGCATCGGGCTCAACTTACCCTGGAGCTTGCCATCCTCACCGAGCAGAAGAACGCCAAAATCATCGCCCTGCTAGAGGAGATGAGACGCGACGATCCGCACATTGAGGATCGGATCGACGAGGAGGCCGAAGCGATGGCGCAGCCGGCCGACCCGCAGGCTGTCCTCGACGCCATCAAGGACACGCATGGCGACCTTCTTTCAGCGGGTGAATAGTTTCCACGGGCGTGATCCAGTTCGGACAACCTCGCTGACTTCTGCCAGCGCTGCCGCGTGATCCACGATCGTCCTGAGCATCAGCAGCGGCGCCGACGCACGCTGATCGGCGAAAGACGCTCAATGACCTATTCGGCGGGCCCTACATCTGAATTGATTAAGGGGTACATGATCATTCTAGAAACAAGGTCGCGCTATCTCGCTTAGCGGCTCGATGCGCTGAGCATGAGGATTGATGCTGGACCGTCCGATCATTAACCTTGCCGTGTGGCTTTCGAAGCCCGTTGGCTTCCTGACGACCTGCTTCACCGTCGCCGCGGGGCTAGGGGCTGGCTTCGTCCTCAGCTTCAACGACCACTGGGCGCTCGTCTTCAACCTGTTCCTGTCCATTGCCGCCATGCTTTTGGCAGGCGTCATCCTCGTGGCCGGCGCACGGGACACCGCTGCTATTCAGATAAAGCTGGATGAGCTGATCCGCGCCGTCGAAGACACCGATGAACGCCTCATCGGGGTTGAGGCCCGTAGCGCCGAGGAGCTGGAACTGATCAGGCAGGACCGGCAGCCAGCCTCGGCCGCTAAATTCGATACCAAAGCTTGAGGCGCGGGAGAGCACGGTGTTGCTCGCGTCAGCTCGGTTTGAGCGCTATTGGCGATGCCATCATCATTGCGGCTGCCGCTCGAAGCCGTTTGCAGTTCTGATCAAGAAGGATCGGGCATGCCGAACACGTTTGGCCTCAACCGCACGTTGGGCGGCGCCATCGGCGTCATCGCGCTGGTATCGGTTCTCAGCAGTGGGGCGGTGCTGGCCACGCGCAACCAGCTGCAGGATGCGACCGACGCCCTCGACCGCTCGACGCAGGTTGCCCGCGGGCTCGACGCCTTCCGCACTGCCATGCTCAACCAGGAGACGGGGCTACGCGGCTACCTGCTTACCGGACGCGAGAGCAGCCTGGAGCCTTACCGCTGGGGACGGCCAGCTCTTGATGAGACGATCACGCGTCTGCAGACCCTGATCGGCGATGATGCCCAGCGGTCGCGCCTGTTGGTCGATGCTGTGACTGCGGCGCGCACTTGGCAGACCGATATCGGCGAGACCGCCATACGTCAGGCCGCCGACCCAGCGACGCGGCCAGATGCGGTGCACATTGAGGCGGAAGGCAGAGGCAAGCAGTTCTTCGACACCCTACGGGGTAAGCTCGCCGCTATCGACACCCTAGAGGAGCGGACCCGTGCAGCGCAGGCGGTGCGCGTCGGGCAGGCCAAGCGTGATGAGAGCTTCGCCTTATGGGGCGGCACTCTGCTCACACTTCTGATCTGCGCCGCGATCGGCGTCGCCATCAACCGCCTGATTGTCCGGCCGCTGACGCGCGTGATGGGCTTCGTCGAGCATGTCGGAGAGGGCGACCTCTCCGGCAAACTCGGGGAGGGAGGGCATAATGAGATCGGCCGCTTGGGCCGCAGCCTCAACGCGATGGTGGCGGGTCTCTCGGACCTCGCCCGGACCAACCGCACCGCCACCGCCGACCTGAACACGGCCGCGGCCGAGATCCGCGCCTCCGCTCAGGAGCAGGCGGCCTCCGTTGAGCAGCAATTTGCCGCCGTGCAGGAGACCGCCGCCACGGTCGACGAGATCACGCATTCGGGCGCCCAGATCAGCAAGCGCGCCACCGAGGTGATCGCCACCGCGCAGGCCACCGCCCAG
>NZ_JAKSYD010000146.1 GCF_022829605.1 Methylobacterium sp. E-065
GGGCTGCTCCTCGGCGATGGAGAGCGACGAGGAGGACCAACTACCCCTCGCCCGCCACCGCATCTCCCGGCATCGCTACCGGGAGCAGCGCGATCGGATCCCAGTACGAGCCGAACTTGTAGTTCAGGCCGGCGCGGACGACGGCGAACTCGTCGTCGCGGCGACCGATGGCGCTGGAGGCGACCGGGACGAGGTTGGCGTCGTTGACCACCAGGGTGCAGTGGTTGCGGTTGCCGCGCTCCAGGTTGACGTACAGGCCTTCGACCTTGAACGTCACGGCCGAGGAGCGGAAGAAGTTCAGGAACGACTCGGTGGGGAGCGCGAACTCGACGCCGCCAACCTCGTCCCGGTCGCCTACAGCGCCATCGGTCGCCGCGACGACGAGTTCGCCGTCGTCCGCGCCGGCCTGAACTACAAGTTCGGCTCGTACTGAGATCCGATCGCGCTGCTCCCGGTAGCGATGCCGGGAGATGCGGTGGCGGGCGAGGGGTAGTTGGTCCTCCTCGTCGCTCTCCATCGCCGAGGAGCAGCCCTCCGGCTGACCTTCGCATCCCCAGCTTGATCAAACTGGCCGCTCGATCGGCAGCACCCTGGGAGCCCCGCTCCTGGGGTGTTTTTCATTGGCCGATCCAGTCCGGAGACGGGGTGGCTGGGCTCACGACGGCGCGAGCCTGACAAACGCAGAAGGCCCGCCCCTGAGGACAGGGGCAGGCCTTCATCGGATTGGCAAACGCTCAACTACCAGCGTGTCAGAGGCCGAGCAGTACCTGGATCGAGCCCAATGCCGTCACCGCTAAGGCGAAGGCGAAGAGGCCGATCATCGCGTAGGAGACAGGCTTCAGCTTCATCAGCAGCGGTTGCCGCCCGTGGTCTGACCGTACTGCTTGACGGGGAAGTGCTGCTGATTGGCGTTGCCCTCGGCGGCCGAGCTCATCGGGCAGGTCACCGGGTTGTTATCGTACCCGAATAGGCTGCCGGCCGGGGCGCCGAGCGAGCCAGTGGCCTCGACGCCATAGGGCTGAAGACCCGTCCAGGCGGTGGGACGCGGGCCGGCTGCGGCGGGCGAGAGCGCAGCGGCGGTGAAGGCGAGGGCGGCGGCCAGCGCAGCGAAGCGGGTCGTCGTCATGGCGTTTCTTGATCTCCTCGGGGCTGGGCCGGCCTATCCGGCCCCGTTGCGTCCCGTGTGATCCCTAGGTGGGTAGCGCCTTGCCTCCGTGACGTGCCGCCGGGCACGCGGCGGCGCGGATTAAAATCCGAGGCGGCTGGGCGGACCGAAGCGTGTGCTTCAAACTCGAAGGCCGACCCTTTAGGAACAGGCGAGCGCTTGCGACGCCCCCTTGTGAGCCTGCCCCTGAGCCTCTGGGCGCTACACGCCAGCTCTGTTCGAGGCTGATGCGCCATGTCCAGTAAACCCATGTGCCTTAGTCCAATCATCCTCCTAATTCACCGTCATCATGGCTATTAACCAACTCGTAACGTTCGTTAATAAACCGTTGGCGCGAAGCTCTGCTTTGTGAGGAAATACGTAGGTGGGCAGCGGCCCGCTAAGTCCTCCGAGGTCATCATGGTTCGGGTCACGGCGCCCAGGCTTCCTCTCAGCCTCGGTATGCGCACGCTTGCCAGCATCGTCGCGCCGCCTCTGCTCATCCTCGCCGGGACAGGAGCAGCCAGCGCTCACGTGAAGTGGTTCTGCGCCTACGACGTGGCCGGCCAGCCGCGCGGCCTCCAACAGGTGCTGTGCCCTGACTTTGAGTTGCTGACGGCGTTTGCCGTCGTCTGCCTGATGTTGGGCTGCCTCGCTGAGGGCACGCCGCTCGGCACGGCTCTGATGAACGCCCTCGACCGTGTCACTTCCCGCCTCCGCACCGACACCGAGCTTCTGGTTCGCTGCACGCTCGGCTTCTTCCTGGTCTCGGTTTGGGGGGTCGGTGGGATCATCCTGACACCCGAGTTGAAGACCGATGCGGCCTGGATCCCGTGGCTGCAGCTCGCCATGGCTGCTTGCCTGATCTCACGCCGTACCATGCCGTTGACCGGCCTGGGCATCGTCTTCCTGTTCTCCTTCGCCACCGCCCAGTACGGCTTGTTCCACCTCGCCGACTATCCGGTGTTCCTGGGCGTGGCGGTGTACCTGATCTGCCAGGGTCTTGGCCTGAAGCCGTTCGACATCCGCCCCCTCGACATCGTTCGCTGGACGGCCGCCGTTACGCTGATGTGGGCTTCGGTCGAGAAGTGGGCCTACCCGCAGTGGACGGATCCGCTGCTCGCCGCCAAGCCGCAGATGACCATGGGCGCCACGCCCGAGCTGTTCATGCAGGCCGCCGGCGTCATCGAGTTCACCCTGGCCTTCGCGCTGATCTGGACGCCTCTGGTGCGGCGTGTCGCGGCCCTGATCCTGACGGGGATCTTCGTCTCGGCGATCGTCGAGTTCGGCAAGGTGGACGCGATTGGGCACTCCGGCATCATCGTGGTGCTGCTCGGGATCGCGGCGGATGATGCCCGGACGACAGTGCGGGCGCGCGACGCCGCCTGGGCGCCCGCGTACTATGGTGGTGCTCTCGCTGCCTTCCTGGCGCTGTACTATCTCGGCCATGAGGCCCTGTTCGACACGGGCCTGCAATTCCCCGAACTGGTCAAACTGGCGGTGATTTGAAAGACAGAGCCGGGAAATGGCGCCTGCAGGAATGCCTACTGCACGTGGATGGTGAGTTTCATCTTCGGGTGGATGCCGCACTGGATGATGAAGTCGCCGGGCTCCTTGAGGGTCAGAGTGGCCTGCTTGCCAGGCTCCTGATCGCCAGCGTCGAACGCGAACCGATCAGCTTCGATGAAGGCGTGGTGGACGACGTTGTCGTCCCCGTTGACGAGGGTGATGGTGTCACCCCTGCGCAGGAACAGATCGGTCGGGTCGAAGTGCCTGCCCTTCTGCAGCACGATGCGAAAGGCGCTGGCGAGGCCGGCTTGGGCTGATCCAGCCACCAGCATCGCTACGATCAAAACGACGGAGCCCCCAAGTAGGAACGGGCGGTACAGATTGCTTATAGCCACAGACACAACCCAGCCAAATTAGTTATCTGAATGTCTAAGTAGCATATCTTGGCTATATGCCGCCTAACCCGTATCAATATAAGCGCCTAAATCTGCTCGTGCTTCGCTCGCTATGCTCGAATTGCCTGATATTTATACGTCGATCGAAAGAGAATTTTAACTAGGGCGACTCTGAGTCCGCGCATCAAGCGTAGGGACCGGCGACGAGAACGCCCCATTCCGCAGCATTTGCCTGGGTCGAACATAGCTCCCGCCTGCTGCGGCGAGATCCCCCGCCCCACCGCATACAAGAACCCTTAACCGCCTCGCGCCACCATGCCCTCAGCGATCGGCTTTGGCCGCGCGCCGGAAGAGCAGCACCGGGGCCTGACACCCCTCGGCCTCGGTGCGGCCTCGCCGGCGCAGTCGCGGCAGCACGGCCGGCAGCTCTGGCCTGCTGCGCTCGGCGCGCCACCTGGGCGCGTTAGACGCCCGTACGGACGCGAGCTAGGAGGCTATCCCATACGGCGAAGAGCTGGCCCGTCACCGCAGGATCCTTGAGCAGAGCAAGCGGAAGCTTGGGCTCACCATCGAACGAACGATCGGTCGTCACCATCCCAGCAATCTTCCGGTGCTCGCTGACCATCTCCTGGCGTGCGCTCGCCTGATCGAATGGCGGGAAGCTCTTGATGGCATAGAGGCATGTGCTGACGCGCCCGGTCGACTTGATCAAGGCCGGGAAGCCGCTGCGTTCCGCATGCTCGAACCGGACGACGAGCGACGGCTTCTGTGCCCGCGTCGTCTCAATCTTCGCGCCCTGCTCCACCCACCAGTCGCAGATCGTGCGCGCCAGTGCCGCCTCGTCAGCGCCCCTCTCCGTCTCGAAGGTCGCGAACCATGCGTCGACCGTCGGCTTGTGGGCGGCGGCGCTCGCCCGCGTGCCGGCCGGCACCTTCCGACGCTCCGCCTCGGCGGTACGTCCGATCACGCGCGGAACAAGAGTTCGCAGCCCCTGCCCGACCTGGCCTGACCGTCTGGCTTTGGACCGGGCCGATTGAGAGGATCAGCCAGGATCAAAGGAGTTGGACATGCGGCGAGGCCAGAAGACGAACGCGGAGCAGGTCGTGCTCAAGCTGCGCCAGATCGCGGTGCAGACTGCCCAGGGCAAGAGTTTGGCCCTTGCGTGCAGGGGGGCGGAGATCTCCGAGCAAAGTTACTACCGCCGGCGCAGGGCGTACGGCGGCCTTCAGGTCGATCAAGCCAGGAAGATGAAGGATCTGTAGCGCGAGAACGCTCGTCTGCGCCGGCTCGTCGCCGACCTTTCTTTGGTGGGTCAGGTGCTGGCGGACGTCGCCTCGGGAAACTTGTAGCCCCCGAGCGACGCAGGCAGGCGGTGGACGGCATCCGTGAGAAGTACGGCCT
>NZ_JAKSYD010000151.1 GCF_022829605.1 Methylobacterium sp. E-065
ATGAGCCACAGCCCTCAAGCTATCCCAGGCGCGGATTGGGAAGGTGGTTAGGAGGGCCCAGTTGGGTTCCACGACGGGGTGTTGGTGGCGGTGGTGGTTTGGCTCTACCACGAGTATGAGGATGAGGCCGGGAAGTGGTACTTGGAGGTGGGAATTGGGCGGGTAAACACCGCGACCCCACCCACGTTCACGGATCTCGGCGAGGCACAGGGTTGGAGCGAACAACGGCTGACACGCGCAGCTTGAGCCTTAGGCTTTGCTCTGCCGTCCACGGCCTCTTAGCCGGTCCGCCATCTCATCATGGCTCACCCGTCCTACGACTTGCGTCCACGCTTGCTCAACCACCCGGATTCGCCGACCCGCGCCCGGGTCTCGCCCGCCGCGAGCCTGGACGAGACCCGCCCCACCTCATGGACGCGGCCGGTCACGCGGCCCAACAGGCCGGAGCG
>NZ_JAKSYD010000209.1 GCF_022829605.1 Methylobacterium sp. E-065
AGAGGCACAAAACGCGTGCTACGCCAGATGGTTCAGGCGACGACAGACCCTAGCATCGCGGAAGTTAGCCCATGGGGCTACGGTAAAGACACCGAGTTGCAGCAACTCACGATACCGGAAGGTGCTCCGGCACCACCTGAACGACCGTTCTGCTTACTTCCTCATTGGTCAAGGTCCGCGTCTGGACGGTCTGGATCTCTTCGATGCGCACGGGGGCATTCGTCGGCGCATCGACGCCGCAGGAGATGGCGCGGGGTGTCCGGCGTACTCGCCAGCTCCGCTTGGACGGGCCTAACCGTCAGTACCAGCGCCAGGACGGAAATGGCGTCGCGCATCATGCGGTTGCAAGCCGCTGCGATTTGCGCTCTGCGAACACGTCAAAGCTGCGCCCGCTTATGTCGCGACCGCCAAGTTGTCTTCATGTCCGGCTGTGGTGAGGCAGTTGCGGCACCCATCTGGGGTGAAGGCGTCGCGCGTGGCGTCACAGAGCACGGGCACATGGCATCGCCCGCTCCTTCGTCGGTCAACGCAGCAAAAGCTGATCCGTCTCAACCGCCGCGGAAACGGCTCTCGCTGTCGTTTTCAAGGCGGTTGTCCTTGAGGAGCCTGCTTGTGGGCAGTTGTTCACCGCGTGCGGAGTGGGGTCTGCGGCTGTTGTAGCCGCATAGCCACGGGGTCATGGCGGTGCGTTCCTGGGATGAGGCGTAGGGAGTGGCGTAGAGCCATTCGCGCAAGGTGGTCTGGATGAAGCGTTCGGCCCCTCACCCTGAGCCTGTCGAAGGAGCCGTTGGTGCGGGCCATGTATGGGCGCGTGCGCTTGTGGCGGATGCCGTGGCTGGCTAGGGCATCGCGGAACAGGCGCCTTTTGTAGGCCGAGCTGTTGTCGGTCATGACCCGCTCGACGGTGACGCCGAGGCTTTCAAACCAAGCCCGCGCTCGCTCTAGGAAAGCGGTGGCGCTCACCTCTCCCTCGTCGGGCAGGATCTCGGTGTAGGCCAGGCGCGAGGCATCATCGACGGCCACGTGCAGCGCCTCCTAGCCCGTGCCGCGCTTGCTGCTCTGGGCGGTCCGGTCGCCGGTGATGCGGTGGCCGACGCCGTCGATGCGCCCGAGCTTCTTCGTGTCGAGGTGGAGCAACTTGCCCGGCTTGTCGCGCTCGTAGCGGATGACGGGCGGCTTGGGATCGAGGGCGGCGAGCCGGCCCAGGCCGAGGCGGCGCAGCACGAGGCCCACCGTGGACAGCGACAGGCGCTCGCGGCGCAGCCGGGCGATCTCGGTGATCGCGGCGTCATCCAGGCGCGTCGGTGAGGTGTGCGGGCACGACGAGCGATCCGCCAGACTCGCCGCCCCTTCGGCGGCGAAGCGGTCACGCCATTTGCGCTCCGTCTTTGGTGTGATCCCCAGTGCTGTGGCCACGGCACTCACCATCCAGCCCTGAACCAGCCGAGCAACGATCAGCTGTCGACTATGGGGCGGGGTGCGCGCATTCTGGTGGGCGTCCATCCGAGGCTCCGGATCCGGGGTTGCAGGCTTTGCAACCACAGCCGCGCCCGACACCCTCGGATGGACAACCTCCATAGCAATGACATCTCTCGGCCGTCATCGTGGCTGGAGCTGCATTGTGTGTGAGACGCCGATCCACCTCGTTTCTCAGCGAGATGAGCCTCCGGCCTGCATGGCCCGCCGCGCGGGGCTTTCTCGTTAACCGCAAGCCTGTATCGTGTCGTTGGATCCGGACTATGCCCCCTCAAAGTTGGGATCTGAAGAAGCCCGCCCGGCTCACCGCCGCGGCGGGCTTGCTTTTGCCCCACCGCTCACCCGTCCAAGGTCATGCGCTTCGTCTGGCGGCGAACATTCAAAGACTTTGGGACGCCGCCGAAGGCGATCGGCTCGGGCGGGGACCGGATAGACAATCACGGCGCGTAGCGCCCGGTCGGGGATACCGGCCGGCGCTGAGACACAGGGTTCGAGGAAACCACGCTCTTGGTTGAGGCACGGGGGGGCCGGCCGGACGCGCCGGACGGGGCCGAGAATGGCCACGACGGCTCGGTCGCGGCGATCACGCAACGCCTCGATGCTCTGCCGGTTACCCGTCTTCACTTAGCGATCCTCGCCGTCAGCACGCTCGGCCTGTTCGCGGATATCGCTGAGGTCGCCCTGAGCAACGCGCTGGCGGCCATCTTCCTCGCCCCGCCCCACAACCTGCCGCGCGGCAGCCTGTCCCTCCTGCTGGCCTCCGTGTTCGCCGGCGGGGCGGTCGGCGCGCCAGTCTTCGGCCTGCTGGGCGACCGCCTCGGGCGCAAGCGCGCGCTCCAGGCCTCCCTGGTGCTGATGGCGATCGGCTCGCTCGCCGCCGCGCTCAGCACAGGCCTCACGGCGCTCACGGTCGCGCGCGCGGTGTCGGGCTTCGCGATCGGCGGTTTTCCGCCCCTGGTGGCGACCCTTCTTGCCGAGGTGATGCCGCCCCGACGGCGCGGCGCGATGCTGATGGTCTGCGCCGGGATCGGGTTCCTCGGCGGTTCGGCCGTCATCCTGTTGGTCCAGACCCTCGGGCCGGCCGCACCGCTCGGGGTCGAGGCGTGGCGCTGGGCGCTGATCCTCGGGGCCGGCTTGGCGGCGCTCGCGGCCGCACTGTTCGCACTCCTGCCAGAGTCGCCGCGCTGGCTCGCCGCGGCCGGGCGCCCCGTCGAGGCCCGGGAAGCCTGTCGGCGGTTCACGAATTCGGCACGCTCCCGACCGGCCGCGCCCGCCGGGGAGCCGCCAACGCCGCCCAAGGTCCGCGCGCCCGCCGACGAGCCGCCCGCGAGGCGCAGGATTGCCCTGTTCATCGCCCTCTACGCCCTCGCACCGTGGGCGACCTTGGGCTTCCCCCTGCTGAGCGCCGTCGTGCTCCTGGAGAAGGGCTTTAAGGTCGAGCAATCACTGGTCTTCGCCGCCCTGTCGCTGCTGGGACCGCCGGTGGGGACGCTGCTCACGGCCATGGTGGTCGATCGGCTGGAACGGCGCGCCAGCCTCGCCGTCCTCGCCGGGACGATGGCGGGCGTAGGCACGGCCTTCGCCGCGAGCACCGGGTTCGTCACCCTGATCCTGCTCGGCATCGCGTTCAACACGGCGGCGGCGATCTACGGGGCGATCCTGTCGATCTACGCCACGGAACTGCTGCCGACGCGGCGGCGGGCGTCGATCCTGACCTGCGCCTGGGCGGGGGGGCGAATCGCCTCCGCGCTGGCTCCCTTCGTCCTGTTGCCGGCGCTCACGGCCTACGGCCCGCACGGGATGTTCACGGTCATCACGGCGGTTCTCGTGGCGAGCGCCGCGCTCCTGATCGGCGGCCCGCGGGGCCTGTCCGGCCAGCCCGTCGCGCGCACCCCGTGAACATCCGTAGATAACGGTAGTGGCATTGCCGGTTCGTCAAACGGTCAACGAGGCAACCGCCGCTCCGTTGCCGCGCCCTCGGAAACGGCCCTAGTCGGCGGGGTCCGCCTCATCCACCGCATCCCGGCGCGACGGGTGGGATGCCCGCGTCCGCTTCCCCGGGGAGGTCGGTCCACAGCCCGCGCAGATCGAGCCCATCGACTGCTTGAGCTTCGAGTCCCGCTTCCGGTCGGTGTCGGCCGTCTTGGCTGCGTTGGCATCGAACCGTTTGCGGGTGGCCTCGAGATCGACGGGTGCGGTCGGATCGGGCACCATTGGATCGGGCGCAGCGGCCGGGCGTGGCTGACGCATGGGCGTCGCGGGCGGCATAGCCTGCGCGAGGCAGGCGCTGCCGGTCAGGCAGAGAAGTGCGAGAGCTGCGGCGGTGCGTTGCGGGCCCATGAAGTTCCCCCGGGGAATAAAATCGGCCCCATCACCGGGCAAACGACGAGCACCGACGAGGTCGCCAACCTCAGACCTGGTCGGTGCGCTGTACCACCGAGCGACAGGGTCAACAACAGGTCGGCTTAGGGGCTCGTCGAGTCATAACTCACGCGTGTGCGAGGGACGTCGGTTGAGCTGGTGCCAAGCGCATACCTACGCGGTCGGCCGGCACACACCGCACTGTGGTCCGGTCATCGCGGCTGATCCTCCTCAAGTTTGGCGGACCCCGTGATACGCGCTTTGCGGGGGAGGTGTTTGGCGGCAAAGACCGGACGCGAGCCCCGTTCTGAGTTCAAGCGCCAGCGGTGGCCCGGCTCGAGAGCAGTGGCCCGCTGCAGCTGAACCCGGGCTTAAACCCTTTGTGCGGAGGGAGTGCCGCACGGCGCTGATGGGCGAATCGTCACCGTCGCGGTCGGCCTAATCTTTTGGAACCGCATCTTCGAGCTTCGTAGCTTTGCCATCCGACCGAGAAGCTGACATTGCTCCCCTAGAGCTCGAACTCGACCGGAGATGCCTAGTGCGCTGCATCCGAGAAAGGGGCAGCCGGCATCTTTGCGGAGATGCTTAAATGACCTCCTGTTCCATCGAGCAGCATGCGAGCACCCTGTCGAGGAGTCTCCTGTGCTGCATGCGCAGAAGCTCACACGTCGGCTACCACGCATGAAGATATAAAGCGCCTGCCGCGAAGGTATGCCGAAACCGGGAAGGCTAGACGATAAGTGACGTTGCTCAATCGATGCTACCAGATCGCACTGTGGTGCGCCTTCCAGGCTTTGCGGGTCGTGTGGTTCGTACGTCGGCCAAACCAGCACGGTGCGCTCGTGTTGGTCTGGTTCGAAGGTCGTGTCCTTCTGATCCGCAACTCCTATCAACCACGCTGGTCGGCACCTGGCGGGTCGGTTGAGTTGGGTGAGAGCGCGTTCGAAGCGGCGACACGTGAGGTGGACGAAGAAATCGGTATTCAGATCGGAGCAGATGATCTGAAGTTTGTACGCGAGGTCACATTCCATTTTCGATTCCGGAATGATCGCATCAGCCTTTTCGAGTGGCATCCAACCAAAATTCCGTCTGTCTTGATGGACAAACGAGAGATTGTAGAAGCGCGATGGTTCGATCTGAATGAGACGAGGCGGCTTTGGCTTCTTCCTCATCTGGACGATTATTTTGGTAAACTAGCTCGGCCGCCGGATGTCATCCGCGCCTGAAACTTCTGGCATCGTCATCGTCGAAGGGGACGGCCAAGGGGCTGGCATGAGCGCTCAATTCGCATGATCGACGCAGCTTCACTCCGCCGCTTCGCCCCGACAAGAACGACGACGCCGACTGGTGGCGCGCTGATCTGCGAGAGCGTAGTGTCATACCATTCATCCCTGACACATGCGGCACGTAGAGAAAGATCCGCCACGACGAGCGCCTGTATCGCGAGCGCCGGTGCTTCGAGACGACCCTCAACCGACTCAAAGACTTCCGTCGCATCATGACCGTCTACGGCGCGCTAGCTCTCAACGATAGGTCGGCAATTGCACCCACTGCTGGCACTGCCTTTCGGCGCCAATCGATTTCGGTGCAGCACCTCAGGCGTCGTACAAGGAGGCATGCGAGAAGGCATTGTCTTCCGCTGCGCCGCAATCTCACGCGCAGCGCATTCGGGCTGATTCAGTAGCGAGTCCATCGCCGGTCGATGCTTTTTACGGCGCTGCTTTGAATCGATCTCGAGTTCAAAAAATGCAAATACACCGAGACTGTAGAAAGCGATCGCCCCTCTCGAGGAGTGATAGCGCGAGAGCTGAGCATGTGGCTGGTGAGCCTGACATGCACGCTTCCTAGATAAAGCGCAAAGGAGCTTCGATCAGCGCCTCTTCTTGGCGGCCCGATCTCGAAGTGCAACTGCTCCATCAAGATTGCGCTGCGTCGGGTTCAGCCACCGCGCGGCGGATATCCCGGTGCCTTAAACGCTGGGCGCGCTCGGGAGCAACTCGCAAACGCCGTTCACATGAGTTAGGGTTTATCAAGGTTTTGGCAATAAAACGCCTTAACGCCTGGGTCGAGGAGCCAGATTGTGAACTGGACCGCTGTACTGATCGCCGCCTACGTCGCCGGTCTCGTAGAGTTCTGGAGCCTGTGCCACGCCGCTCCGTGCGCCGAGGATTCGGGAAACACAGCGGCCTGAAACGTCTCAGCGTCGACCCAAGCTGCTATTTTTCGGTCTGACGATATTGCGCCAAAGCCTCAGCCGCCCAGCACCAGATAAGATCCGGTCACCGGTACAGTTGGTTTGCCGCCCTCACGCCGCCGGCTGTCGCTTCGAAGAGATGTGCAACGATCAGCAGGGTCCGACTAGGCGCTAAATCGCGGCCGAGATGGTCATACCAGAGCGCAGTGTCGTCATGCATGGCCGAGACCTTGAAAAGCGCTCGTACAACTACTTGCTGCCGCGCTGGGCCAGCACCGCCGGGATGGTGCGCAGCATGATCGCGATGTCCCGGCGCAGGCTCCAGCGGCTGGCATAGTCCAGGTCCAGCGCGACACGCTCGGCGTAGCTCGTGTCCGAACGGCCCGACACCTGCCACAGACCGGTCACCCCCGGCGGCACGGCAAAGCAGGTCTGGAACGCCCGGCCGTAGCGGGCGACCTCGGCCGGCACGATCGGGCGGGGTCCGACCAGGCTCATCTCGCCGCGCAGCACGTTCCAGAGCTGGGGCAGCTCGTCCAGCGAGGTCTTGCGCAGCACCTGCCCGATCGGGGTGATGCGCGGATCGTTGCTGAGCTTGTGCGTGGCGGCCCACTCGGCCCGGGCGTGCGGGTCGGCGGCCAGATGGGCGGCCAGCACCGCCTCGCCGTCGGCGACCATGGAGCGGAACTTGAGGCAGCCGAAGGAGCGGCCGTCGCGGCCCAGGCGCATGTGGCGGAAGATCGGGGCGCGGCCGTCGCCGGCCCAGACCAGGAGGGCGATGAGCAGCAGGAGCGGCAGCAGCAGGAACAGGGCGGTGACGGCCACGCCGACATCGAGGCCGCGCTTGGCCGCCCAGTTCAGGCGCAGGCCGCGGGCGACGAAGGGCTTCGTCGGCAAAATGGGATCGGCAGCCGCTTCCATCCCTTCGATCGCCTGACCTGACACCTGTCCGGCCATCGCAGTGGTGGCGCCATGGCTGTGCGCACGCAATACTGCGAGACCACCGACGACGTCTTGGTGAGCTGCGCTTTGCGACATTATCTCTTCTTCTGAGCACGAGTGGCTGCAGCGGCTAGTGCCGCTTAGTTAATGAAATCTTAATCACAGCCTCTCTTAAATCACAAGGCTTACTGCAAGGCTAGCTTTGCGGTTCAAGATAGCAATGGTATAGTTAACACGGAGGAGTATGTTTTCAATAAGGCCTTTTTGACCAGGCTGGTCGGCGGCGTATCGCGTAGGGTGCGCAGAAACTGCTTAGTCGCCAGCGGACTCTACGTATGGGTTGCGTCCGACGAGGGCTCGCCATGCGTGCCGCGCGCATTGAAAACGATAAAAGGGGCGAAGCTCGATCGAGCAGCGGTAGCGCTTGCTGCATCAACACCAAGCATGGGCAAACGCAGCATGCCGAGCGCTCCTATCGTCATTCGGCCTCGTCGCGCCCATAGCATCCAGTGCCCTTATCCGGCCCACGCTGCGTCGTCCAAGGCTTCGACTATGGCGTGCCGGTTGGCAGCCTCGATCGCAGTTTCCGGGAGCATGCCTCGAGACGATGCCAGCAGTTGACCATGCCTTCTTTTCTAGCCTGGGCCACCGGATGGGGCAGGCCACTGATACGGTCTGTGCTGGTCCCGATAATAGATCGACGGGCCGGCGTGACGATTAGATTTCGTGGAAATGGCGGGCTGCGAATATCGACAGGCATCGACCCAGCGCTTCGGGCGAACGCTTGTGAGTCGCCAGAGGGCCAGAACTATTGGGTAAAAATTCACAAATACTCGTGATCCGAGTCGATGTCGATCGGTGTCATGGCGTACGATGGTGTATCGACGATCTAGAGTGTTGTCCTTCGCTGCGAATCAACCGCCACGCCGGAGGGGCCTGAGATCGCCGACCGAGGTTGCGACCGCGGAGCAGGTCTCAAATGACGCCCTCAAAATCGATCGACCGTTGGTTTTGAGGGTAACTTGGGATCGGTCAGGCACAGGTCAGCGCGGATGCCGCGACCGATCCGCCTCAGGCGCTGTGCCAATGCCTCATTTCCGCCTAGGCGGCCGAATCGGCACCTACATTCGTCCTTCGTTCAAGGGCCTTATCCAACCCACGCTGCGCCTCAGATCGTATGAACGCCGCTCGTCATATGATGCGTATCGAGGGCAAAGATCAGGCTGGCGTCGGCCGACGTCAGACCGGCCGCGGTCGTTTCGTGGACGGTAATTGTATGCTGACCGTCCGCGCTGCCGTCGGTCGCCAGAATCGGCGGCGTCGTGGTGAACACCCCATTGTCGAGCCTGTAATGCAGCGTGTCCCCGTTCACGGACGGGGCATAGGTCATCAGGCCATCGCTGGTGATATGGGTGCCGCCTGTTCCCATGTCGTGCGTGAGCGCGACGGTCGGGGCAGCAGGCGCAGCAGCAGCCGCACCCGTCTGCATAACGGCACTTGTAGTGGCTCCGCCCGACGCGCCGGCGCCCGGGCTCGTTCCCGGGACGGCGAATTGCTGGGGCCCGGGGGTGAGGAAGGTCAGGCTGCTGTTGGACACGTCGGCGCCGTTGTAGCCGGCCGCGTCCACGTACAGGTTGCGGCCGTTGCACGGGCCGTCATAGGCGTCGTTGAGCAAGTTGACGCTGACTGTGTGCGGCCCGGCGTCGAAGGTGCCCTGCACAGGTAGCGTGTCGTCCAGCGCCGTCGAGCCGGCGACGTGTGCGGCGTGGGCG
>NZ_JAKSYD010000155.1 GCF_022829605.1 Methylobacterium sp. E-065
TCGACGTGATGGCCGGCCGCACCCTCGACAGGCTGCTGTTCGGCAACCGCGAGGGCACCGACCTTGCTGGTGCGATCCGGGATGAGGCGCTGACGCCGTTTCGGGCTTGGGAGCAGCGGCAGCCCCAGTATCGGGGATGAAAGTTCGACGGGTTACTTCGGCAAATCGAACTTGTGGCCCAAATCTGACGCTGGGTACCGACGCCCGTGGCTCCCCCGGGTGTGGATTGCTGCCTTTGGTTCAGAAGAGGACGAGGTTTCCGTCTTCCGCCGCCACGCAGCCTTCGGGCGTGCGCCCAAGCATGTCGGGGCTCATGTGCGTGAGAAGAACGGACTTGGCGGCGATCTCCGGCAGGTGGCGGCGCAGCGTCGCGAAATCGAGGTGGTAGCGCACGGGCCGTTCGGCCGTGTACGCCTCGGCGATGAGCAAGTCGGCTCCACGCGCAGCAGGAATGAGCGCGTCCACCCATTCCGTATCGCCCGTGTAGCAGATCACCTTGTCCTCGCAGGTGAGACGCAGCGCGTAGGATGGACTGCCGGAAGGGTGTCTGACCGGGTAGGCGGTTACGTTGATGCCATTGACCTCGGTCGGCGTCTCCGGCCCCACCTCGACGAGGTGCGGCCCGAATTTGCGCTCGATGGTCCACGAGCCTGGGAACATGGCTTCCATCAGCGCGGGTAGACGCTCACGCAGACCTGGCGGCCCCGCGATGGTCAGGGGCGAAGTACGACGGCTTACAAGCTGCGCATCAAGGATCAGGAACGGCAAGCCCCCGAAGTGATCCCCGTGTAGATGGGTCAGGAACACCGTTTCGATGCCGTTGGGACCGACCCCGAAGCGCCGCATAGCTACCAGCGAAGACGCGCCGCAATCGATTAGAACGCGTGGCCCTCGCTTCAACGTGGAAGCACGTATTGAACCGTCCGCCTGAGCCAAAAGCGTCACCGCAGCCAAGAACGCGAAGCTCCATCACCACGTCTCCTGCGGACCACCTTGACCTGTACAAAGCCCATTTTCACTACAGGGCTCGTGGCTGCGACGGTTCGGAGGCACCCCCTCGCAGCCAGTAGCAAGCGTCAGATTTGGACCACTAGGACCTGAGCCGCGTCTGCTTCACGCCACCGATCGCATCTTCGCGTCACTCATTGCAAATGGCCCGGCATTAGCCATCTCTAAACCATCCAATGGGATGGCTTGCGGAGGCTCGAGATGGCAGACAACGTGCGTGAGCTGCGACCGAAACTGCCCGACAGCGAGAAGCTGACGGTCAACCTCGGCTTTGTTGACCTCGGTCATATAGACCTAATGGTCCGCGACGGCTTCTACGCCAACCGCGCTGATTTCATCCGCACCGCGGTGCGCAACCAGATCGAGCGGCAGGGCGAGGCGGTGAAACAGTCCGTCAGCCGCAAACAGCTGCGGTTGGGCATGTCGTACTATTCGAGGCAGACCCTGGAGGCCGCCCGAGACGCTGGGACGCCGATCCACATCCAGGTGCTCGGGCTGGCCAGCATCGGCCTCGACGTCACTCCCGAGCTCGCGCGTGCCGCGATCGCCTCGGTCGAGGTGCTCGGCGCCTTCCAAGCCAGCCCGGCGGTCAAGGCCGCCCTGGCCGACCGCATCGCCTGACACGACCACCACCGCGCACGACGCTTCCGCGGAGGAGGCTGGGCATCCCGCACCGTCCACCTCGCGCACCAGGATCATCCCCGATGAACGCCTTTCCGAAGATGGACTTCTCCAAGTTCGCCATGCCGAAGCTCGACCCGGCACGCACCGCGCGGATGATGGAGAAGATGGCTGAGCTGCAGCAGCAACAGGCCGCCGCTTACGCCAAGTGGGCCGAGGTTCGGCAGGCCGCGGCCGCTGCCGCTACTCCTACCGCGCAGGCGACGAGCGCGCATGGCGGTGAGACAATCGACATGCTTGCGCCTTCGACCCCCGACGGGGCCTGGACGGCGCCGGATGCCGCTGCGGCTGGTGCCAGGAAGGAGCCAGCCTTCGACAAGAAGGCCTTCGCTCCCCAGGGCGACATCGCCGGCGACGTGATGCGCACGATCCAGGAGGCGCTGGCCAAGGGCGGCGTCAGAACCGGCTCGGATTTAGGCTTCAGTGGCGGGCTCGGGGGCGGCGCACCGGCCGCTCCGCTTCCGAACGGCGCACGCTTCGAGGCGCGCACCTTCACCGGTCCGGTCGGCAGCCGGAACTACAAGGTCTACGTGCCCAGCGGCTACACCGGTCAGTCGTTGCCGATCGTGGTGATGCTGCACGGCTGCACCCAGAACCCGGACGATTTCGCCCGCGGCACCCGGATGAACGCGGTGGCCGAGGAGCAGACCTTCCTGGTAGTCTACCCGGAGCAGCCGCGCTCGGCCAACATGCAGCGCTGCTGGAACTGGTACGAGCCGGGCGACCAGCAGCGCGAGGGCGGCGAGCCCGCGCTGATCGCCGGTATCGCTCGGCAGGTCATCGCGGAGTTCTCAGCTGATGCCGATCGGGTTTATGCTGCTGGCCTCTCGGCCGGCGGGGCCGCAGCGGCGATCCTGGCATCGACTTACCCCGACCTGTTCGCGGCGGTGGGCGTGCATTCCGGGCTGGCCTGCGGCGCGGCGCGCGACGTGCCCTCGGCCTTCGCGGCGATGCGGGGGGAGGGGGCCGGCGCCTCAGGCGGGAAGCGGCACGCCGTCCCGACGATCGTGTTCCACGGCGACGGCGACAATACCGTGAACGTGTTCAACGGCGAACGGGTGGCTGCGCAGGGACCGTCGGGACCCGATCTTGCTCAGGCGGCGCGCGGAGGGCGGACGCCGGACGGTGTCGCCTACACCCGCACGGTGCGCACGGATGCGTCAGGCCGGGCGGTGCTGGAGCAGTGGATCCTGCACGGCACCGGCCACGCGTGGTCAGGCGGCGATCCGGCAGGGTCGTTCACGGACGCACGCGGCCCGGACGCGAGTCGAGAGATGGTGCGGTTCTTCCTGGCGCAGGCTGGGGCGGCGAAGACCACACGGCAGTAAGGTTCACCGGGGGAGGGGACTCAAATCCGCTCCACCGGTAGCCATTGCCCGCGATCGGCGGAAACATGCCGTAGGCCATCGCATCCGACCATCTGCTACACCGGGCGCAGGCTCAGACCGACCATCGGTTGCGGGGCCGGCAAGGTGTGTCAGTCTCCCTTGCCGGCGACGCCGATCGTCAGTGCGTCGCCTGGTCGACTGCCTGTCCCGCCTCGTGGGTCGCCTGCTTGGCGGCGTCCTGGCCCTGCTCCAGCGCCTTGTGAGTGTGGGCGGCACCCTCCTGCATCGCAGTCTTGGCCTTCTCGGCGCCCTCCTTCATGGCACCCTGGACCATGCCGCCGAATTCCTTGGCCTGCGTCTGCATCGCCGCGAACTGGCCGCGCGCGAACTCCATCTGAAGCTGAATCGCCTCCTGCATCGTGCCCGCCCGCGCCAACTTCTGGGCGTGGTCGAAGCCGGCCTGGACGTTCTCCTCCGCGTACGCGAGGGCGCGAGTGTATAGGCCCTGCAGATTAGCGCCGGTCTGCTCGGCCGAGCCCTTCATCATCTCGGCGTTGCGCTTGGCGGAATCCATGTAGCTCGCAAAGGCCGTGCGGGCCTGGGTGACGCTGTTCTCGGCGAGGTCGCGCATCTGCGGCGGGACCTCCAAATTCGGGATGTTGGCCATGCTCGTTTCCTACCTGCGGTTGTCGCGCTGCGTTGTGCATTGCAACAAGGTCGGCGTCTAGGTAGGAATGCAGATTTAAACCGTCGGACACTCATCTAGATAGTGATTGAAGTCGACCGAGGCATCAATAACGAGCAGGTCGTGGCTGTCGTCGGCCGCTTGATGCTGCTGCGCGGATCACACCATACGCGATCCAAGTCGATAGCGGGCCTCAGTTCGTCTCGTAGGCAATCGACCGCTGGGTCTACGAGAACGGCGTCAAGCCGGACTTTCCGCGCCCTGGCAAGCCGACTGACACCGCGCTGGTCGAGTCGTTCAAAGGCCGCCTGCGCGATGAGTGCCTGAGCGCAAACTGATTTTGTCGCGGGCCGACGCCAGGAGTAAGATCGAAACGTAATGTCGGCACTCCAACGTTCGGCGCTCCATCGAGAATATGCCGACATAGCCCTAGGGTTAGTTGACAGCGCTTCCTAAATATTGTTGATTTCTTTTATCATGTAAATATTCTCTCCGCCGTCATTCACCGTAAATGTTTCCGACAAGATAATATTCTTGGTCATAATATTAGATGATAAATATCTTACTGCCTCATCAAAACCAGAACCGAAGTCCATGTCACCATCTTCGTCGATTATGAATGGGTAAACCTCGATTGCACCACGATTTTCCGCATCTCTAAATTTGCCGAAGCCTACGTAGTCCCATCCTTGAACGACTTTTTCGTCCTCAACGATGAAATCGAAAGCGTAAGTGTACGCCTTGCCCGGTCCGCGGACGAATTCACACTTCAATCTGACGAAACGCCGTCCCATCTATCGTCTCCATTCCAGACCCGAAAATTGCGCCAGTTATCTCCAGAAGGTCGGCCTGCCCGAATAAGGGTGGTCCCTGCCACCCATATTCCTCGACCGCAGCTGACCTAACCGGTATCTCGGATCGGGCCAAATGCTAGGCTTATGTAAGGTTGCGGCCATGGATAGATGACATACCAAATTGGGGGGGGGTTAGGGAGCACGGGCTCGCGGTAGCCTAGTGCACAGACGCCGAGAGCGCACCACGCACTTGCCAGCTAATTTGCAGCTATTGCGGCAGAAACTGCGCCGCCTCATGTAGTTTTGTAGGCGTCAGAGCACTATCGACGAATACTGCAACGACAATTATTGATTTTTTCTGCCATGCGCCTATTATGATCTGGTAATTACTCACCCCGGCAATTGCAGTGTTTAGGCGCCAACGGTCTTTAGGATGGTGCCGAAGGGACTGTGGCCTGTGAGGCGTGCTGTATCGACGACGGTTCGGATGGCGGCCTCGCCCTCGGCGGCCCACATCGCGCG
>NZ_JAKSYD010000164.1 GCF_022829605.1 Methylobacterium sp. E-065
AGCAGCACGACCGACAAGCTGAAGGGTCTGGCCAACGAGGCCGTCGGCAACGTCAAGCAGGCGGCCGGCCAGGTGACCGGCAACGACAAGCTGGTGGCCGAGGGCAAGGTGCAGGAGCTGAAGGGCGAGGCGCAGAAGACCACGGGCGACGTCAAGGACGGCGCCAAGTCCCTCGCCGACAAGATCACCGGCAAGCACTGACCATACATATGCTGCGGGTGATGCGTGGGCCCGCCGCGCATCACCCAAATCGAGTGTTTCGCCACGCCAATAAGCACTGCGAGCGACGAGGCACCCTTCGGGAGCCGAAGGCGGACACACAGGCGCTCCCTCAGCGGACCTCGATCCGTGTGCCGCTCGCTCCATTGAGGAGACGCTTCAAATGGAAGGCGGCCACCCCGTCGTCGGGACGCAGCCCGACCAGGGCGGCGAAGGCCGCCAGGGCGCCGACCTCACCGGCCTCCAGTTTGGCGAAGGCCTTCTGGTACTGGCTCAGTGCCGCATCGTCGTAGGCGGCCTCCGTCAGGGGCTCGAAGGCGCGCAGCGCCTCCTGCTTTCCGCGCAGCATCAGATCGCCGAGCGGTCGGCCTCGGAAGGCCCCGGAACGGGTGACCGCCGTCTCGCTGACGCAGATGCGCGTTCCGAAGGCCTTGTTGGCGTTCTCCAACCGGGCTGACGTGTTGATGGTGTCGCCATAGGCTGTGTAGTCGAAATAGCGGCCACCCCCGAAATTGCCCACGATGGCCGGCCCGGTATGGACGCCGATCCGTGTCATCCCGAACGCGATGCCGCGCTCGTGCCAGCGGGTGCGAAAACCTTCGGCTGCCTGATCGAGGTCAACGGCACAGGCCACCGCCCGGGCTGCGTGGTCCGGCTGGTCCCCGGGCGCGTTGAACAGGACGTGGAGCGCGTCGCCGACGATCTTGGCCACCGTCCCCTCGTGCGCGAACACGACATCGGTCATCTCGGCCAGGTAGCCGTTCAGGATCTCCGCCAGCAGCGTCGGATCGAGGCTCTCGACGAGGCTGGTAAAGCCGGCGATGTCGGTGAACAGGGAGGCCACGTCGCGGCGATGGCCGCCGAGTTCCAGGCCGGAGGCGTCCCCGGCGAGCCGTTCCGCGAGATTCGGCGAGAAGTAGCGCGCCAGCGAGGCATGCGCCCGTTCGGCCAGGGACTTCCGCCGCCGAACCTCGCGCAGCGCAGCGACATGCTGGAGGGTCCGCTCGATTGTCGTCTCCAAGTCGACGAAATCGATCGGCTTCGTCAGGAAATCGAAGGCGCCGCGGTTCATCGCGGTACGAATATTGGCCATGTCCCCGTAGGCCGACACGATGATGGTCGAAGGCCGCTCGGCGAAGTCCTGCAGCTTGGTGAGCAACGTCAGCCCGTCCATGCGCGGCATGTTGATGTCGGACACCACCATGTCGACGTCGTGATGCTCGGCGAGACTGTCCAGCGCCTCCTGCCCATCATGCGCGAACAGGAACGTGACCGCGCCCTGTCGGATCTGGCGACGGAATTTCTGGGTGATCAGCGTTTCGAGGTCCGGCTCGTCGTCGACGACCAGAATCTTGGCGCTGGGCAAACCCTCACTCATGCCGTCCCCGCGCGCAGGGCGAGCCGCCGTTCGATCTCGGCCTTGAGCAGGGTGAAATCGATCGGTTTGGTGATCAGCCCGACCGCTCCGGCGGCCTCGGCCCGCTCGCGGGTCTCGGCGTCGCCATAGGCGGTGATCATGATCACCGGCACGTCGGGCTGCGCCATACGCACCAGCGGCAGCAATTCGAGCCCGGTCATGCCGGGCATGTTGATGTCGGAAAACATCAGGAGCAGGTTCGGGCCGTTGGTCGTCTTCACCCGCTCCAGGGCCTCGGCGGCCGAATGCGCGAAGGCCATCTCGAAGCGGCCGGCGCGCAGCTCGCGGCGGAATTGCTGCCGGAACAGCTCGGTGACGTCGGGTTCGTCGTCGACGACGAGGATCAGGACATTCATGGCTGGCTCTCGGGCTCGCGCGCCGGCACGCCCGCGCTGGCGGCCGCGGTCGCTGCGCCGCCGCGCGGCAGCGTGATCGTGAATTCGGTGAACTGACCGGGCTCGGTGGCGACGTCGAGCGTCCCGCCATGCTGCTTCGCCACGATATCGTGGCTGAGCGACAGGCCGAGCCCCGTTCCCTCACCCGCCGGCTTCGTGGTGAAGAACGGGTCGAACATCTTGGCCTTGACGCCCTCAGGGATCCCCGTCCCATTGTCCCGGACGCGGATCTCGACAGTGTCGCCGCGGTCGCACGTGGCGACCGCCAGAGTCGGCGCGTAGCCGGGCTCGGCCCCGTCGGTCCGCTTCTCGGTGGCGTAGAACCCGTTCGACATCAGGTTCAGGAGCACGCGCGTGATTTCCTGCGGGTAAATGTCGGCCAACCCGGCCGCCGGATCGAAATCGCGCACCAGGGTCACGTTGAAGCTCGGCTTGGCGGCGCGGGCGCCGTGATAGGCGAGGTTCAAACTTTCCTCGACCAGGGCATTGATGTCCACGGGGCGGTGCTCGCCGGATCCGGTGCGCGAGTGCAGCAGCATGTTCTTGACGATCGAGTCCGCCCGCTTCCCGTGTTGAACGACCTTGTCGAGGTTGTTCTTCAGAAGCTCGGCGATCTCGTCGGCCTCCGCGCGGATCTTCGGGTCGAGGTCGGTCGCCTGGAGCATCTCGATCAGCTCGTCCACAAGCTCCTTCGAGAGCGACGCGAAGTTGTTCACGAAGTTCAGGGGGTTCTTGATCTCGTGCGCGATGCCGGCCGTCAGTTGACCCAGCGACGCGAGTTTCTCGGACTGGACCAGGCGATTCTGCGTCTTCTGAAGGTCGTCCAGCGAGGTGTTGAGATCGCGGGTCCGTTCCTCGACCTTGGCCTCGAGGGTCTCGTAGGATTCCTGGATCCGGCTCGCCATCGCGTTGAACCGGTGCGCCAGGGTCTCGATCTCGTCGCCCGTGCGGATCACGATGCGCTCCGACAGGTCCCCGGCGCCGAACCGCTCCGCCCCATCCTCGAGCTGGCGGATCGGCACCACCATGCGCCGGGCCAGGAAGGTGCCGGCCACCGTCGCCATCAGCACGCCGAGGCCCATCAGCGACAGGGTCTGGATCACCGACTCGACGAGCGGCTCCATCGCCTCGCGCAACGGCAGCTGCACGAACACGATCCAGCCGAGCCGGGCCACCGAGGCGTGCGCCGCCAGGACGAGGCTGCCGTCGAGCCACTTGACGAGCCCGTAGTCGCGCGCGCCGTCCTTGCCGGGCAGGGCGGCGGCGACGGCCGGCAGACCGGACAGGTCGGTATCGCGCAGCACGAGGCTGAGATCCGGGTGGGCGATCAGCCGTCCGGTCGAGGTGGTGACGAAGGCGTAGCCGCCCTCACCGTTATGGACGGTGCTGACCACATCCCAGATCAGCTTCAGATTGACTTCCGCGACCGTCACCCCGGGTTCGCGCCCGGCATGCGCGACCGCGACCGTCATGTAGGGCTCGGAGCCCCGGCGGAAGTAGACCGGCCCGAACCATGTCTTGTCCTTGAGCGCCTCGGTGAAGCGCGGTGAGGTCGAAAAATCCCTACCGCTCGCGATCACGTCTGGTTCGAGGCGCGAAACCCGCAGTTGCTCTTTCCCGTTCTGGTCGAGATAGGCGGCCTCGGTGATGGCGGGTGCCTGACGCATCAGGCGGATGAAGTCATAGCGCTGCTGGTCCGGCGACAGGCGGCGCCATTCGGCCCGGGTCGTCCACCCGATCTGATTCTCGATCTCGGACGCGAAGGCGTCGACGCGCTCTGCGGCCGCGTGCGCCTTCTCGCGCTGCACCGCGATCGCGTTGTCCTTCGCGTCGTGGAAGTTCAGCGTCAGGTCGACCGCGCCATTGATCAGCAGGACCAGCGTCACCAAGCCGACGAAGGCGACCGCGAACTTCGCCGACAACGGAAGACCGAACCGCCGCGGCCGGGCACCGTGAGGCGCGTCGGGACCCGTCATTCCACAACCTCGTCCGCCTGGGCGAGCAGCGCGGAGGGGATTTCGAAACCGTGGGCCCGCGCGGTCGTCAGATTCACGACGAGGTCGAACCTGGTCGGCGTCTGGACGGGGAGGGCCCCGGGATTGTCGCCGTGGAGGATGCGATCGACGTACAGGGCCGCTCGACGGACGACCTCGGCCGGATCCGGCCCGTACGACATCATGCCCCCGCGCTGGGCGAAGCGCCGGATGGCGAACACGGTCGGGATCCGGTGCCGGGCGGTCAGCGCGACAAGATGGTCGCCGTTGGCCTCGCTGAAAGCGCCCGGTGCCACGATGAGCCCCGCCTGTCCGTGTTGCGCAAGATCCGCGATTACGGGCTCGATATCCGCGGGTTTCTCGGCGACGACGATACTGTGTTCGATCGCAAGGGCGGTTGCGGTGTTCTTGAAGGCGTTCGCGTAGAGGTATCCGCCGCGGATCGTTGCGCTGGGATTCAGCAGCAGGGTGGCGTGCCGGATCGTCGGCACCGCCTCCCGGAGGACGGCGAGCCATTTCCCGCCAAGCGAAGACTCGTACAGGGTGAAACCCGTGATGTTTCCCCCCGGGCGGTTCAGGCTTGCGATCAAGCCATGGCCGACCGGATCGGCCGCTCCGACAAAAACGATCGGGATCCGTCGGGTCAGCCCGGCGACCGCGCGCAACTGTCCGTTGAGATACGTGACGATCACACGCGGTTCGGACCGCACCACTTCAGCGGCGAGCGCACGGACAACTTCGCGATCGGCGCCTTTCCAGCGATGGTCGAGTTCGAGATCGTTCTGTCCGTGATCGCGAAGCGCCGCATCGAACGCCGCCGACAATGCCTGGCCCTCGGCGTCGCCCTCGGGGAACGGCCAGAGTGCCACCACGCGCCTCGACATGTCGGCCCAAGCCGCGAGGGGCGGGCTCGACAGGAGCCAAGGCAACCCAGCGATCACGGTTCGCCGCCTCATCCGATCCTCGAACTCCATCGACCGGCCGGATGGGCCGAGCGGCTTGCACGCGACGCGACCGAATGCCCAGCCCGTAGCGTAGTCCAAGCTCAGCCGTAAGACCACGCGGCAGCCGGAACACGGTTTCTAGAATGACAGTCGCATCCCGCCGACGATGTTGCGTGGCGCACCCGCGAACACCGATCCCGTCGTGCTCGCCAGAACGGCTGCATTGTTCTGAATACCAGTCGTTCCGCTGATCGAGTTCGATAGATTTTGTGCCGACGCGACGTAAGTCGTATCGAAGAGGTTGCGAACTTCGAGATAGAAGCTCAACCTTTTGGCGTATCCGCCGCTCAGCTCGGTCGCGTAGTGCAAGTTGGCGTTGACGACGGCGTATCCCGGAGCATTCAACAGATTGGCGTTGTCGAGATAGAAATCGCCTTGGACGACGGTCTCCACGAAGGCGCCCAGGCCTGCAAGCGGACCAGCCGGCACGTCGTAGCCGATGCGCGCCAGGAGCTGATGGGCCGGCACGCCGGGGATCTGGTTGCCCGCCCGGTCGAACCGCCGCGTCAGGCTGCCGGCACTGAGCTGCTCGCTGTATCGCGTGTAGATCTGGTCGTCGAAACCATAGGCCAGCGTCCCGCGCCAGCCGGGAGCGAAGGCCCAGTCGGCGCCGACCTCGATCCCGCGATGCTCGGAAGCCGGTGCGTTGAACGTGTAGGTCTGCAGGCCTGCACCGGGCGATTGCGAGACCAGCTCGTTGCGGAAGAACTCGTAGAACCCGGTCACGCTGAGCCGTACAGTCTCGACCGGGCTCCAATCCGCACCGAGATCGAAGCCGAAATTCTCCTGCGTCTGGAGCTGGGTGTTGTTGCCCGGCATCCCGGCCGCGGTGACGAACAGGTTGGAGGCCGCGGGTGTGGCGTATCCGGTGGCGACCCGGCCGCGAAACGCCCAGGCCTCGTCCGGCCGGTAGACCAGGGCGAGTTCGGGGGCCACGTTGAGGAACGATCGGTCGGCATCGGCAACGGTCCGGGTCGTGCCGCTCGCCGAGTAGCCGAAGGCGAGGTTGCGGCCGGTGATGGCGGTGTTCTCGGCGCTGAGTCCGAGCACGCCGGTCCAGCTTTCCGACAGGGCGAGTTCGAGCCGCGCGCGCCCGCCGAAATTCGATTGGACCGCCGCCTGATCGCCGATCAGCGCCCCGAGCCGCGGGCCGCCATAGGGCGCCCGATTGTAGGTCGCGGTGTGGTTGTCGATCGTGTTGAAGGCGAGCGCCACGTAGCCGACCGCCGGCAGGCCGAACAGGTCGCCGCGCCGCGTGAGGTCGCTCATGACGTTCCACGATGGGAACGACCCCAGGAAGGCATTGACGTAGAACGGCTGATTGAAGTTGCGCTCGTCGAATCCGACTTGCGTCCGCCAGGTGGTGAAGGCGTCGAGATCATGCTCCCAGCGCGCCGCCACCACGGTGCGGCGGTCGTTGCGGCCGAAGCCGCCCTCGTCGGCGGTGACCGGCACCGTGGCGCCGAAGGCACCGTTGCGGAACAGGGCGAACGTCGTGCAGCCGGGCGCCGCGCTCGCTGCAGCGGCACAGCCGCGCTGATACGGGTTGGTGCGGTACTGCGCCAACGAGGACCGGGCCGCGAGATTGGTGTCGAGCGTGTTGTTGATCACCTTGAGGGTGAAGCGATTGTCCGGCGTCGGGGTGTAGCTGGCGAGCAGGTTGATGGTCTGGGTGTCGTAGGCGGAATGGTCCTGATAGCCGTTGGCCCGGACATCGCTGGCGAACAGGCTGATCTCGACCGGGCCGCTGACGCCGCCGACCGTGAAGGAGTGGCTGAGATAGCTGAAGCTGCCGGCATCGACCCCGATCTCGTAGCCGTCGATCTCCCGGCCGGTCCGGGTGCGGAACGCGATCGCGCCGCCGGTGGCGTAATTGCCGAACAGCGGTGATTGCGGCCCGCGGAACACGTCGATGCGGCTGTAGGCCCGGGGATCGGTGAGATCGAAGCGCGAGGCTCCGTCCGGCTGGGTCAGGACGAACCCGTCCTCCAGCACGACCGTGTTCTTGATCACGCCGGTGGAGCGGGCGTTGTTGCCGCGGATCGAGATGACCACGTCGCGGCCGCCATTGCCCTGGCGCACGGTGACGCCGGGGCTGTTGACCAGCACCGAGCCGATGCTGGTCGCGGGCCGGTCCGCGATGGTGTTGGCACGGCCGATGCCGGTGACGACTTCGCCGACCGGGTGCTCGATGACGACGGGTGCCGAACCCGGCGGTGCGGCCACGCCGAAGGCGGCCGGACCGGCCCGGCCATTGGCGGGCTGCGCCTCGCCCTCCACGGAGAGTTCCTCCAGCGTTACGGAGGTCTCCGCGATCGCGGGGATCGGGCTGCCGGCAAGCAACAGGGCGAGGGAGCCGCGGCGCAAAGCGGCTGAATCCAGGGACATCGCATGGTCTCGTCTGATCGAGGGTGGCGGACGGCGGACAGCCATCCGGTGCGGACGGGAGCGATCAGGCGGCGGCGGGTGGCGCGCGGGGACGGGCGGACCATCGGGATGGAGGCTGGCCATAGACGGGCGGCGGGATGGGCCAAGCCACCGCGCGCCAGCTCAGCCTGCGCGCGAGGGTCGATCCGTTCGGGACAGGAGGCGGTGCCAATCCGGCACGACAAAGCTGGCACAGGGCACATGCCGGCGCCTGCGAATCCTGCTGATCGACCGAGGCGGCCGCACCGTCATCATCCGGCCCGTGGCCACACAGGATCCCGATCGGCAGGTCCGCGCGCGCGCTTAGCATCATCCGCAGCGCCGCGACCGGCGCCAGCGCCTGGACCCAGAGGGCGAGCGCGATCAGCGCGATGCCGAGGAGGCCCGGCCTTCGGCCAATGGGTTTCGGAGGGAGCAGCACGGGCATCGAGCCCGTCCGACCCGCCTTAGGCCCGGACCCTTCGTCGGAGGCGCTGCGCCACGCGGTCGAGGCCGAGCATCCCTAGAATGGCGAGACCGGTCAGCGGGAACAGCGCGCCGAGGCCAGCCACCAGCAGCGTCACCGTGGCGACCACGCGTCGGTCCCGGGGCCAGGGCGGTACGCCGAGGCCGCCGGCCGGCCGCCGTTTCCACCACATCGTCCCGGCGGTGACGGCGAGGAGGATCGTGGCGAGGCAGAAGGCCAGCATGGCGAACTGGTTTGCGCGGCCCCAATGCTCCCCCTTGTGAATGCCGATCCCATACTGGATCGCCCGGCCGACGGGGCCGAGATCAGCGAAGCGGACGTCGAGCAGCGATGCACCGGTATACTGATCGAGGGCGATGACCCGCTGGCGGGTGACGTCGCGGGGGTAGACCGAGGCGGCATAGACCCCATCGTCCCCGACCGGCAGCGCGAGCTCATAGCCCCGCGGCATCCCGCGTTCGGCGAGGATCGCGGCTGCCCGGTCTATCCCGAGGGACTGAGTCGACGCGGCGGTGGGAGCGGAGCGTGGGACCGGTGCATCCTCCAGGGTCCAGCCCGGCTCGGATAGGCGCTCGCGCAGCGGCACCATCGAGACCGGTTGATGCGCCCAGAGGGCGGCGGGCTGGCCGAGGCCCGCGGCGTTCGACCAGCCGCGCAGCTGCTGGCCCCACCAGATCGACCAGGGCAGTCCGGTGAGCGCCAGAAATAGCAGGCCGCCCCCCGCCAGAAGACCGGTGACGGCGTGCAGATCGCGCCACCAGACCCGCTGCCGCGGCGTCCCGCGCATGCTGATCACACCCCCGTCCCGGCCGCGGGGCCACCAGAGATAGGCGCCCGTCAGCACGAGGATCACCGCGAAACCGGCCACCACCTCGATCGCCGCGTTCGCGATTGGGCCGAGATAGGCCAGACTGTGTAACCCCCGGACGACGACCATGAACTCCTGGTCGCGGGCCACGCGATCCAGCACGGCGCCGGTATAGGGATCGAGGTAGACGAGGATCCGGTGATCCCCCGCCGCGAGGGTGACGAGGGCGGACGTCTCGGGCGTGGCGGGATCGGTATACGATACCGGTCCGGCGTCCGGCACGGCCTGCATCGCGTTGAAGATCAGGCGGTCCGGACCGAGGGGCGGCGTCTCGCGGGCCGGCACGCGCGTCCTGTAGGCGAACAGGCGGCCGTTGATCTCGTCCTTGAACAGGTAGAGCGATCCCGTCGCCGACAGGGTGATCAGGAACGGCAGGCAGAACAGGCCCGCGTAGAAGTGCCAGCGCCAGACGGCGCGATAGATCGCCTCGCGCGAGGTACGCAGCGCGGTACGCGCCCCATAGGCGGGGGCGCTCCCGGAAACGACGGTCGACATGGGTATGGGTCCGGGCCTGAGCGATCGGGGCGAGATCGTCAGGCGGCGGGCGGACCTCGCGCTGTGCCGGGGCGCGGCGGCGGACCGGTTCTCGGAAGCTCGGCTTCGGGACGCCAAATGACCTGGACGACCGGTGCGATGGACGAAGCCGGCGCGGCCGACACGGAGATCGGCAGGGCCAGGTTGCCCGCCTGCACCAGCGTGCAACAGGCGTGGATGTGGATGCTGATCGGCCCGTGGTCCGGATCGCCTGCCGGATGCTCGGCGCACAGGACGGCACCGGGTGCCGCGAAGGCGCGGGCGGGTACGGCGAAGCCCAGGAAGGCCTGGAGCAGCAGCGCGTAGAGCGCGACCACTGAGAGGATCGCGCGGCCTTGAACCGTCCGGGGCAGGCGCCTGCGCATGCGGCGATCTAGGCGCCGGCGGCGGCGCGCGTCAATGCGCGGCCCGCCGCCGTGCCCCGAGCCTAGCGCCATTACGGCATCACGGGCGGATGGTAGGTCAGCGTGAAGGCGAGCGCCCAAAGCAGGAACAGCACCAGTGGCAGGTGCACGATCAACTGGAGGAAGCTGAAACCCACGATGTCGCGTGCCTTCAGTCCGAGGATGCCGACCAGCGGCAACATCCAGAACGGGTTGATCAGGTTCGGCAGCGCCTCGGCGGCATTGTAGATCATCACCGCCCAGCCGAGATGGACCTTCAGCTCGTTGGCCGCCTGCAGCACATAGGGCGCCTCCAGCAGCCATTTGCCGCCGCCCGACGGCACGAAGAATCCGAGGATCGCCGAGTAGACGCCCATGGTCAGCGGGAACGTCCCGGCGGTGTTGAGGCTGACGAAGGCGTGGGTGATCGCATCCGACGCGGAGGCGCCAGCGGCGTTCTTCGGTCCGGTCAGCATGCCGCTGATGGCGGCGTAGAGCGGGTACTGGATCAGGATGCCGGCGGTGGCCGGGACCGACTTCGCGACCGCCGCGAGAAAGCGCTTCGGCCGCCAGTGCAGCAGCAGGCCGAGGGTGAGGAACAGCAGGTTGTAGGTATTGAGATTCGAGATCGCCACGATCCAGGATTGGCGGGCGAATTCCTGCGCGATCCACCCGCCCGCGATCACCACGAGGAGGATCGTCAGGATCGGCGAATGCTCCAGCCACTCGCCGGGTTGGCGGGCGGGTGGGATGTCGCTCGCCTCACGTGCGACCGGGACACCCAGCGTCTCGGCCGTGACGGCCGTTTCGCGGCGGGGGGCGGAGGCGTAGGCTATCGCCACCGAGACGACGAACAGGATCGCGGCGATCAGCATGGATTGCCACAGGAAGATCGTCTCGCTGAACGGGATCACACCCGAGATGGCGAGCAAATTCTTGGTCAGGCTCGCCAGGTTCGCCTGCAGCTGCGCCGCCGAGGAGCTGAGCCCGAGCGCCCAGGTGGCTCCGAGCCCGAGATAGGCGGCCGCACCCGCGGCCCGGTAATCCATGCGCAGGTCCGTGCGGCGGGCCAGCGCCCGGACGAGCAGACCGCCGAAGATCAGGCTGAGTCCCCAGCTGATGAACGAGGAGATCATCGTCGCGCCGGCCACGAAGCCGACCGCGCCCCGCCCGGTCTTCGGAATCTGCGCCAGCCGTTCGATCAGAGCCTGCATGGGCGGCGACGTGGCGACGACGTAACCACCGATGGTGACGAACACCATCTGCATGGTGAAGGGGATCAGGCTCCAGAACCCGTCGCCGAAGCTCTTGGCGATGGCGGCCGGCGGGGCGCCATTGGCCAGGGCACCGAGGGCGACGATGACCACCGCGATGGACACGAAGATGAACGCGTCCGGGAACCAGCGCTCCGCCCAATTGGTGAACCGGACCCCGAGCCGCTCCAGCGATCCTGCGCTGCCCGTGCTCGGGGCAGACGCGGCGCCGCCCGCGCTATGAACAGGATCGGCTGGGGTGCTCGCCATGGGGTTCCTTTACGACCGGCTCTTTCGGCTGATCGTCCGTGCAGGATGTCGCAACCCGGCCTGACCTCACATCGCGAGCCGGCAAGGACAGGTTATCGCTTGGTGACGCTGCGATGGGCCGCTGTCGAGCCCGATCGCGCCTCTTTGCACAAATGCGCGTTGCGGATCGCGATGCTGCTTCAGGCAGACCGAATCGTTCAGTCCTCCTGAGCGTGGCAGCCCATAAAAAAACCCGCCAAGTGCATGACCTGGCGGGCGAAACGAGATGGCTGGGGGACCTGGATTCGAACCAGGACTAGAGGAGTCAGAGTCCACCGTTCTACCGTTAAACTATCCCCCAATCGGCCGGAGGCCGTATCCATTCGTCTTGACGACGGTCGGACCGGCCGCGCTGCGAACAGCGGCGTCTGGCGTGGGCGGTGGGATAGGCGGATTGGTCTCGCAGGTCAACCACCGTTCTCCGGTTGACGGGGGATCCGCCGCCGCCGTAACCGTTGACTTGCGGATGCTGCCGGGAAGGGTGGCCGAGTGGTTTAAGGCAGCGGTCTTGAAAACCGCCGTGGGGGCAACTCTACCGTGGGTTCGAATCCCACCCCTTCCGCCAGCATGCGTCGGCCTCGATGGGATCGCCACGGGCCGGAAAGCCAGACTGAAGCGCTGCATCTATCTGCGATCCCGATCCGTATCGCGCCCGCGAAAGCATCGGTCGGTTCGCAGAGCGCTCCATCGGGCTCTATCTTTGCGTCTCGCAAGTCGTCTTTCGATGGCAACTGCTGAGCAATGCTGGGATATCCAGTGACTAGATCGCCTGTGCCCTAGGACAGGCTCACGTATACGTCGCGGTTGCCGTGGCTCAGCCATGCACCCCGGTTTGGAAACCGCTCCCAATGACGCTTGGTACGGTCCCGAACTCATTGCCAAAAACCGATAAGGATCAAGTCCGACTACCGGGCGGGCGGCAATCAGGCGCCCAGACGCCGCTGTGCGACCCTCGGAGCGGGAGACACCGGCTCGCCCTGTTCCGCCACGTCCCGGAGTGCCGCGACCATGATACCGGTCTGCGCGTCGAGTTCGCGGTGCTGCCGGTCATGTCGAAGAGCGCGCCACGCCATAAAGCATCCGACCAGAGCCGTTGCCGAACTCGCCGCGAGGGACGCGCCAACGGCTACCGCCCATGCCCCGAGAGGAAGGAAGGCAATCGCGGCCAGGAAACCGGTGCCGAGTGCGACGGACAACAGGACGATCATCGAAGCCGCGCCCCACCCAATTAAAACTGCTTCTGCAACAGCCTCCATGTGACTACGCTGGCGCGGTTAATCGAGGGTCAACACTGGGTCTCTGTTTCTAAAACCCGCCAAGCCCCAATTCTCATCGATCACCGCGTCCAGAATTACTGAGGTCGCGGATTTGAGCGCGATGCGGTCTCGCGGATTGTCGCCGCGCGACCGAGGCGCAAGCTTGCGTCGGTTCAGTGTCCGATGGAGCGCGGGAACGTGTGGATCGATCGTATGACAGGCCACAATCATCAAATCGGTGCCGGGCGTTAGGCTGCCCAAACCTGTTCTGACCTAGTAAGAATCTGTCATATCTAGTACGTATCGATCACTTGTCGGTATCCGCTACACGGTATACAATGCGCACGGCCGAAGCGTTGATAGAGGCTGACATGGCCGTCGAAGACTCCTCCGCTGGGCGCCTGGTCGAGATCGCAGCACTCCTGGGTTGCCCGGTCGAGAGCTTCTACGCACCCGGCGAAGATGCGTTCAATGTCGGTATGACCAGCGAGCTGCTGAGCCTCTGGAGCAGAATCCGGCAGCCGGAGGTTCGTCAGCGCATCCTTGAAATCGTGCGGCACGAGACGGGGCGTGACGTCGTTGCGCCTGAGGCCGCTGAGTAGCAGGCCCGCTGTTTGGGTTGGCGGCCGAAGCCGCAAAATTCCTGAACTGTCACCGCGGGGGGTCGCGCATCGGTTCGATGCCGGAATGGCCTGATGCCCCGATGCCCGTTCGACCTGGTCGCTGCCACCCCTGAAGCCTGACTCCGCTCGCCCGAAGCCGCAGCTTTCTTCTGCCTGTCCGCTGGTGACGGACGTTGGTCGGAACGGCGCCGATCGGAGACGCATATGAAAAAGCCGGCCGGGGATGACCCCGGCCGGCTGCTATGTTGATCGAGGGCTGTCTTAGAGCCGGTCCCGGGCCGGTTGCGACGGGTTTGCGGGTGGCGCGTTGGTGGGTGAAGGAGCTTGCTCATGCCTTCACCCCTGTCTGTGGACCTGCGCGAGCGTGTCGTGGCTGCGGTGGTGGCGGGTGCCTCCTACCATCGCGCCGCAGCCCGCTTCGGGGTCAGCGTGTCGAGCGCCAGCCGCTGGTCGGAGCGTTTCCGCCACGAGGGCCAACTCGCCTCCAAGCCGATGGGCGGCGATCATACCTCGAAGCGCATTGAGGCGCATGCCGGGCTGATCCTAAAGATCTCCAAGCAGGAGCCGCGTCTTTTCCTGCGCGAGCTGCGCGATCGGCTGGCTGAGCAGGGTATCCAGACCAGCACGAGCGGCCTGTCGCGCTTCTTTGCCCGCCACGGGATTAGCTGGAAAAAGGGGCGACGTACGCAGCTGAGCAGGAGCGCGCGGACGTAAGGGCTGCTCGCGAGGCGTGGTTCGACGCACAGCCCGAGCTCGATCCGGATCGGCTGGTGTTCCTGGATGAGACAGCGGCTGCCACCAACATGGCGCGACGCTATGGTTGGGCTCCGCGCGGCGAGCGTTGCCGGCTTGCAGCCCCGTTGGGCCACTACAAAACCACCACCGTCACCGCCGCCCTGCGCACCAGTGGACTGTGTGCCACCGCGTTATTGGACGGTCCCACGAACGGCAGGCGCTTCCGCAGCTACGTCACCGAGACCCTGATCCCAGTGCTGCAGCCGGGCGACATCGTCGTCATGGACAACCTGCCTGCCCACAAGGTCGCCGGCGTACAGGACGCGATCGAGGCCGCAGGAGCGCGGCTGCTCTACCTTCCGTCCTACAGCCCTGATTTCAACCCGATTGAGCAGGCCTTCGCGAAACTCAAGGCGCTGCTACGTAGCGCGGCAGCCCGCACGATCCCGGATCTCTGGGCGGAGATCCGTCAGGCATTCACGCGCTTCACTCCGCAGGAGTGTCGCAACTACCTCGCCGCAGCCGGCTACGAGGACGACTTGGCCGTCGCTACCTGACCGGGAACAGCTCTAATCGCCCCGCCTCCTCGCGCCATGCATCGCGCTCGCCTTTCAGATACGAGTGCCGTCGTCCTTCGGTGGCTTGCCGCACCTAAACCGAGCCACACGCCAGCGGTCATGCTCAGCCTGCCAAGCAGCCATGCTCGGCTGGGCAATCATCAGACACTGCTGGGGAGACGAAATTTCGGTGAAATGCTGAACCCGCATTTCGCAGTGCGTCGGGTTCGAAGCGAGACAAGTCAGGAAGTACAGCGGGTAGAGCATGATAGGCTCCAGCGGCGTGAGGCTTCCTCGGCGGTTTCTATGTTGGACCGGACGGCACCCGCAAGTCGCGTGCCGCCAGCAGTGTCATCGAATGAGATACAATTCTGATTTTATTGGGGCGGGCAGCAGAGCAATACCATAAACCCGACTGCATGGAGGGAGGTCCTCAACTCTCCTCCCAAATGACAGAGAATTTAGCCGACGCGCCTCGCTGCAGCCAGCCTCTCGATTTCATAACGCTACGCATCGCGCTCGCACCGCCTTGACGTGGGCGTGCAGGTGGTTGGCGTCGATCGCGGTCGTTATCACCGCGACTGCGCCGGCGAGGCCGCACCATGGCCGAGGGGCATCGGACCCCGGTGCTGCTCTTCCGGCGCGCGGCCGGAGCCGATCGCTAAGGGGGTATAGTGGGGCGAGATGGTTAATGGGCCAGTTCGGCAGTGCGTGATCTGACTTGTACGATGGCCTTAGAGATAGCAGTCCGTCGCTCGCTGTAGGCCGGTGCCGTCATCGGGTAGTCGAACGGCAAACCGAAGCGCTGGCGGTAGGTAGCTGGAGTCAAGCCATGACGGCTTAGGTGCCTCTTGAGCGTTTTATAGATCCGGCCGTCGAGAAAGCTTTTGATGCCATCACGGCTTATTGAGTCTCTGATCTCGCTGGCACTTAGCTTCTGCGTAATTTCATTATTTGATCTAAATTTAGGGTCTGAAATCCTTGATAATTCAGCGTGGACGTTGGCAAGCAGTGCGGGAAGCTCAGCTGATGCCACATGGTTGTTCGAGATGTAGGCCGAAACGATTTCGCTGACCGATCCTATCAGGTTCGGGGCACGGCTTATCCTATTGACGGACGGCATCGATCGTACCTTTGATTGCATTACATGATATACACAACTATTGATTGTAATTGCAAATAAGGTGTTACTGACCGCGTGGATCGAGAAGGTTACCGATCCTGCGCGCGTCGCAGCTTAAGCGCCAGGATCAGCGCGCTAGGCCAGAATACGAGGCTGAGCAGGGCGATCGGGATGATGGGACGACCCTTCCACCAGACGATCATCACCGGCAAGAACAAGCCTGAAATCACCACTGCGAGGAAGGCCCAGAACTGAAGGTCAGATAGGTCCATGTGAGATCCGTAGCAGCCCTCTGCCGCTACGCTTTCTTCACGCTGGGTGGCACAGTCCCGCCACCATGCCGATCCGGCCCGAGCACCGCTTCTTCTACCCCATCGACTGGGCGCAACTCTCGGCCGTGATCCGGTTCGGGCGGGCGAAAGGCTGCTGCGAGGGCTGCGGACGGCCACACGGGCGGATCATCTACCACCTCGGCGACGGCCGCTGGTGGGACGCGCAAGCCGGCCGGTGGCGCGATGGGTGGGGCAGGCGGATCCGGATAGCTGCGGAAGCCGACATCCTAGGCCGTGCCCGTCGGACCCGGGTGGTGTTGGCCGCAGCCCATCGGGACCACGACACCTCGAACAACGCGGACGCCAATCTCGCGGCCTTCTGCCAGCGGTGTCACATGATCCACGACCGGCCGGAGCATCAGAGGCGGCGCTGGCGAACGCTGTTCCGGCGGAAGGCGTTGGGCGACCTGTTCGGCGGCCCATACGCCTGAAAGACTGCTCGCACGGACCGTTTAGCCGTCAACTCGCCTGATCGAGATCCAGGTTATGGATAAGGTCGCCGATCGGATCACCTTCGGCAGCCTTCCCATGCGGAGCTGAAGGCACGAGCTCGCCCGACAGTCTCGGCACTGTCCGAGTTCCAGGGGGCGGCGTCACCGTCGCACGGTGCGCCAGAAGTGTCGCGCTGTCTGCCATCAGCATCGCAGGTTCGCTGCTGCTGAGTTTCGTCGGCGGGTCGGTCCAAGCGGTGGAATTGGATGGTGCCTCAATAGCCACCGTGACGACCCGGGCCCTGCGATCCGACCGCTCATAATTGCCCGGATGCAGGACATGCGCGGCGGCGACAAGGCCGACTACTGCGATCGCCGTGACGGCAAGAGTGGATCGGTAGTGTTCCATACCGACAGAACAAACGGTCAAGCTCGCCGTTCCGGCCGATCACACATGATAGCTAACCGTGACTTTACATCCGCAGCAGGGCCGGCTCGTGGTCGTAGACATCACGCGGAAGGGCTTGGAGCCACGCCTCCAATGAAGGATGCTATAGCCGCCACCATGGGCGTACCCCTGTTCCTCATGAGCTGACCGGCTTTTTCTAATGCTACACTTCGGTCGGTCCGACCACTCGGAGTTTTAATCCCCGTCGCCACGTGCCTGGCGGCACGTCACGAAGATAAGGCGCTTCCCATCTGAGGATCACACGGGAGACGACGGGGCCGGATAAGCTGGCCCGGCCCCGAGGAGATTGAGAAACGCCATGACGACGACCCGCTTTGCTACGCTGGCCGCCGCCCTCGCCTTCACCGCCGCCGCGCTTTCGCCCGCCGCAGCCGCCCCGCGTCCCACTGCCTGGACCGGTGTGCAGCCCTACGGCATCGAGGCCACTGGCTCGCTCGGCGCCCCGGCCGGCGGGCTGGTTGGGTACGAAAACAACCCCTACACCTGCCCGATGAGCTCGGCCGCCGAGGGCAACGCCACTCAGCATCACTTCCCCGTAAAGCAGCACGGTCAGACCTCTGGTGGCAACACATTCTGATGTAGCTGAAGCATGTCTCGTACCCGAGCATCTGCC
>NZ_JAKSYD010000170.1 GCF_022829605.1 Methylobacterium sp. E-065
AAGGCCCGCGTGATCGAGAGGCCCAGACCGGTGCCGCCGAAACGGCGGGTCGTCGATGCGTCGGCCTGGCTGAAGCGTTCGAATAGACGCGCCTGGTGCTCGGCGCTCATTCCGATGCCGGTGTCGGCAATCCGGAAGACATCCCGGGTCCGCCCGATCGCCTTCACCGATCAGATGCCCCTGATCTTCCGGGGCGGCGAGACGGTGCCGAACATCGCCATCAACGGCGTCGGCAAGCCTGGCATCGACGATCGGCAGGCGACGCTCATCGCCGCCATGTACAGCGGGACCAAGCTCGCCGGAGCCGTCAGCCAGGGCTTTCGCTTGCGCGACGAGGTCTACCGCTCGATCTCCGACCATGCGGCGCAGGCCGACCGCGGCGCGGTCTCGCCGAAGGGGTTCGAGCTGTCGGCCCGGCGCATCGGCCAAGATCCCGCTAATCCCGGATCACCAGATCAAGGCCGGGTTCGAGTACAACATCACCCCGAACTGGCGCTTCGGCCTCAACGTCTCAGCGTTCTCGTCGTCCTACTTCCGCGGCGACGAGTCGAACCTGAACCGCAAGTTGCCGGCCTATTACGTGATGAACCTGACTACGAAGTATCAGGTCACCAAGAACCTGGAGATCTTCGGTCTCATCACCAACCTGACCAACAACCGCTACGCCACGTTCGGTACCTTCGCCGAGACGGGTGCGGTGGCCGGCAACCTCTCAATCAACGATCCGCGGACGACGACCCTGGCGCAGCCGCTATCGGTCTACGCCGGTCTGACCTACCGCTTCGGCGCCGATCCAGTGCCGATGGCGCCGGAGCCGATCATCCGGAAGTACTGAGCCCCTCAACCCAGTACGACGGAGACTGAAGGGGCCGCCCCGCGCGGCTCCTTTTTTTGTTACCATCGGCATCAGGCGCGCTCCCGGTCCAGCAAGTCGAGGAGCGCCACGCCAGCCGCCGCGATGACGTTGCCCCGGCCGTGCCACGGCAGGATCTTGGCCACGGGCTGCGTCTCGGCCGCCACCTCCGGCAGCACAGTCTCGGGCGCCTCGGCCTCACGGTCCTGATCGTTCCCGCGCAGCCATGTCACCTGTGAGCCCGTGGCGTTCTCAGGAGCGGCCAGAGACGGCTCAGCATCGCCGCTGTCTTCGTGGTCGGGGCACCCGTCCATGTGGTCCAGCACAGCGATAATGCGGTCTGCGGCGTCCAGCGCGATCTGAGCCGCCTCCTCCAGGCTGGCGCGAAGGGCAGGGCCGGCGATGGGCGCCAGGATCTCCGGAGCAACCGGCTTCGGACGCGGGGTGAAGGTGAGCACGTCGCCCATGGGTCAGGTCTCGGGGTGTGATGGGAAGCCCGGCTGATCCGGCCGGGGCGGTACGCACGGCTACGGAGAGGGATGACGGGCGCCGTCAGCACCCCGCCCGCTCGGCCTCGGCGTGGGCCAGCAGCTGGTGGGCGAAGGCCTCGGTTTCGTCGGGGTCGCCGTTCTGGATGACCGGTACGGCCAGGATCTTCAGACGGGTCTCACGGTCGGTGCGGTTCGTCGGCGACCGCCGGCGCGCTTCGTCGATGGCCGCGGTCTCCACGTCGGTCAGGGCATCACCGAGCCACTGCATCAGCTCGCCGGCCACGTTGAAGTCGCCGTTGGAGCCGCGCTTCTTGCACCGCCCTGTCCACACAAGGGCGTAGGCAGCGCCGCCAACGCGGTCCGCGAGGTCGTGAAGGGACTGCAGCTCGTTCATCGTGGCGGACGCGATATCAAGCATGCTGACGAGGTTCGGGGCAGCCGGAGCCGGCCGCCGTGCCTGAGTCTCGGTGAACGCCAGCAGATCGCGCGTCAGGCCCTCACCGAGGCCATCCGGCCAAGTCACGCCAATATCGTCGCTGCGCTGGGCGACACGGGCCTTGAGCTGAAGCCCGGCCAACGACGCCGCGGACAGATCTCCGATCTGAACCTCGAGCTCGTGCAGAGCCGTCCCGGCTTCGCCTGACGCCTCCTCGGCTGCGGCTACGCCCGTCCGCTCGCGCCACTCCTCCTTTTTCTCGAACCACGCCCGCCATTCGGGGCCGCTGCCATCGGGCGCGCGCCCCGGCCAACCGTCATCGCTTGCGGTCTCTGCAATGGCGTCCTCCTCGTCCATCCGCCGCTGGTAGAGGTCCACGGCCGCTTCCCACTGCGGGGCAAGTGCCAACAGCTCGGCGTCGGCCTGCTCTCGCCGCGCCTGCGTGGCGGGTTCGGCGCCGGTCCGGATCGCCTGAGCGGCCTCGAACGCGCGATCGTGTCGGAACGTGAGCGCATGCACGGCGTCGCTGCACAGCTCGCGCCGGATCCGGGCTTCCCATTCGGCATGCGCCTCAGCCGACAGATCGCCCGCCTCAAGGACCCGTCTGCGGCCCATCTCGGACTGCACGCGGCTGTGCATCTGCATGGCGGTGAATGCGATCCAGCGGGCTAGGGGGCGGCGCGAGACGTTGCCCATCGCATCGGAGTAGGAGACCGTGCCGTCGCGGTGGTCGACGCCGCAGGTAGCCAGCACGTCGCCCGTGAACCCGGCCTGCGCGACCTGCTCGGCGTGGCTGGGCACCGGCGGGATGGGCGCGACTTTGAACGCTTCGACCCGGCTCGCAGTGGCGGCCGCGCGTTCGCGCAGTGCAGCGCCTGGGTCGCGGCGGATCAGCTGCTGTAGGGACGTGCGCAGGGACATCGCGGGATCCTCGGATGAGGGGCGCGGGCAGCCAGCCCGCTCGGGTGCGGGCAGGGTCAGAGGAGCGAGGCGAGGCCGGTGAGCACCATGCCCCCGCCGATGATGGCGACGGCGGCCAGCAGCTCGCCGGCGGTGTCGAGGAAGCGCAGGCTGCGGCTGTGCGCGGTGTCGGGACGGACGGGTGCCACGGCCTGCCAGGGCTCGATCTCGCCGGGCACGGGCTCGTTCGGCAGGTTCAGGTAGCGGCCATCAGCCGAGAGGCGGCGGCGGCCGGTGCGGGAGCTATCGCTGCGGGCCGGGACGGGCTGGCTGAAATTCGGGATGCGGGCATAGGTCATCGGTCGGGCTCGTGGGGGTGGGCTTGGCGGGGTGGTGGACTCAGTCGCCCAAGTTGCTGGGCCGAATAGGTTTTCAGGCGCTCAGAGGTCTGAAACGGCCTCTGGACTCAGTGCCTCAGTGCGCAGCGGCGCGGTGGGCGGCCTTGGCGACCTGCCAGGCGGCCTTGAGGGCGGAGGACATCGCCTCGCGGCGGGAGACGCCACAGCGCTCCATGATGCCGGGGGCGGCGCGACAGGCAGCGGCCATGATGGCAGCGCGGTCGTACTGGCCGGAGACGACGAGCGGTCGCTTGCTGGCACCGAACTGAATGAAGGCGCGGGCCGAAAGCAGGACGGCGGGGATCTTGGGCTTGCTGTCGTGCAGCGAGCGGGAGAGACGGGTCCAGGAGACGGTGCGGTGGGGCATCGGCGGAGCCTTGCTCGTATTCGATGCCTGGAGTATCATACGAGCCTCAGAGCATTGTCAATGCCCCAGGTATCGTTTTTAGCTCTGAGGTATCAAATTGAGGCCTGTTGATGCTCAGTAGCGAGATGGTACGTGCGGGGCGCGCACTACTGCGATGGGAGCAAAAGGATCTTGCCGAGGCGTCTGGCGTCTCGCTGCCGACGATCAAGCGGCTTGAGGCTACGCCTGGTGCCCTGTCGGCTCACGGGCCAACGATTGCAGCCATGCGTCGCGCGTTCGAAGCCGCCGGGCTTGAGTTCATCCCCGAAAACGGCGGCGGCGCCGGGATCCGGTTCCGAGAGCGTAGGACCGAGGGGTGATCGCGCGGCGCCTCGTGACGATCGGCGTGGCCGTCGTCTTCACTAGTGCTCTGAGAGTGTTGGAGACTGCTGGCGTGGAGGATGCGCTGGCAGACTGTCTGACCGCAGCTATTGTCGCGACCCTTCTGACCTGGGCTGCCGCGCCATGAACGCCAGCGTGGATTTCACTCCGGAGAACGGCTTCAGGGCTGGGACCGGGTTCTGCAAACCGGAGACGTAGCCATGGCGACGCAGGCCTATCGCCTCACCTTCGTCCTCCGCTTGACCGGCTCGGACGCGGGCACGACACAGCAGACCGTGACGATTGCGGCCCCATCAACGGACGAAGCTCTGGAGCTAGCGCAGTTCTACCGC
>NZ_JAKSYD010000187.1 GCF_022829605.1 Methylobacterium sp. E-065
GGGGTGGAGCAGCCCGGTAGCTCGTCAGGCTCATAACCTGAAGGTCACAGGTTCAAATCCTGTCCCCGCAACCAACATCACACGATCAGATCAGCAAAAGCCCCCGTTCTCCAGAACGGGGGCTTTCTGCTGTTCGGAGCCTGCAGGTGCCGACGAGATCAGCTTGGCTGCACTTCGGTTCATCGCTCACGCGGCTTTCGGCGAAGGTGTCGTGGACCTGCCGCAATCCGCCTCGATAGCGTAGGGCTGCAGTGCGCGCGTCCGCTTCGTATCCAGGACCGCGCGCGCCCTCACGTCGGAGCCCTGTATGCTGATCCGCCTCGCCCTGCCCGCCCTCGTCGCAGCCCTGCTGGCCGCCGGCCCGGCCACGGCTCAGATGGCGCGTACGGAGAGCGCGAAGGAGGGGAGTCCCGGCAAGGCCGTGCCCCTCAGCAAGGCCGACGTGCAGCTGTCCTTCGCCCCCGTGGTGAAGCGCGCCGCGCCTTCGGTGGTGAACGTCTACGCCTCGCACGTGGACAAGCGTTCCAGCGCGCGCTCCAGCGCCATGGAGGAATTCATGCGCCGCTTCTTCGGCGAGCCGGAGGGTGGCCGCGGCCCCAGGGGCGAGCGGGCGCAGAAGTCGCTGGGCTCCGGCGTTCTGGTCGATGCCGACGGGCTGGTGATCACCAACAACCACGTCATCGACAACATGAACGAGGTGCGAATCGCGCTGGCCGACCGCCGGGAGTTCGAGGCGACGATCGTGATGCGCGACACCCGCACCGACCTCGCGGTGCTGAAGCTCAAGGATGTGCCGAAGGGCCTGGTGCCGATGCCGTTCGGCGATGCCGACGCCCTGGAGGTCGGCGACTTCGTGATGGCGATCGGCAACCCGTTCGGGGTCGGCCAGACGGTGACTCAGGGCATCGTGTCGGCGCTCGCCCGCACCCAGGTCGGCTCGGCGGATTACCAGTACTTCATCCAGACCGACGCGGCGATCAACCCGGGCAATTCCGGCGGCGCGCTGGTGGACCTGCGCGGCCAATTGGTTGGCATCAACACCGCGATCTATTCGCAATCCGGCGGCAGCCACGGCATCGGCTTCGCGATCCCGGTGGGCATGGTCAAGGCGGTGGTCGATGCCGCCCGCGATGGGGCGAGCGTCGTGCGCCGGCCCTGGCTCGGGGCCCGCATCCAGAGCGTGACCCCCGACATCGCCGACAGCATGGGCCTCGACCACCCGACCGGCGTGCTGGTGGCGAGCCTGCAGGCCAAGAGCCCGGCCGACGAGGCGGGCCTGAAGCGCGGCGACCTGATCCTGACCGTGGACGGCCAGGAGGTGGCCGACCCGGAGGCGTTCGGCTACCGCTTCGCGCTCAAGGGCGTTCAGGGCCAGACCCGGTTCGGGATCCTGCGCGGCACGAACCGCCAGACCGTCACCGTCAAGCTGGCGCCCGCGCCGGAGACGCGCCCGCGGGATGCGCTCAAGGTGAAGACCCGCTCGCCGTTCCTGGGCGCCACGCTGGTCAACACCTCGCCGGCGGTGGCCGAGGAGATGCAGGTCGATTTTCCGGCGGACGGCGTGGCCGTGATGGCGGTGGACGAGAATTCCGTCGCGGCCCGGGTCGGGCTGCAGAAGGGCGACCTGATCGTGGCGGTCAACGGCGTGCCCATGGCGGCCACCAAGGATCTCGACCGGGTCACCCGCAACAGCCTCAACGCCTGGGAGGTCACAATCAACCGCAACGGCGAGGTCATCACCTCGGTGTTCGGCGGCTGATCCCCTGCCGTCGCGGGCACCCGGCTTGCGCCCCCGCCCAGGCCCGGTGTTGATGCGCGGATGTCCGACCTCTTCGCCTCCGCGGAGCCGCCCTCCGCGCCGGAACCCGACCGCACGCCCGGCCCCGAGACCGCCCGGCCCCTGGCGGACCGGCTGCGCCCACAAAACCTCGCCGAGGTCGTCGGCCAGGAGCACCTGACTGGGGAGGGCGGGGCGCTCACCCGGCTGCTGCGGGGACGGACCCTCGGCTCGCTGATCTTCTGGGGACCGCCCGGCACCGGCAAGACCACGGTGGCGCGGCTGCTCGCCCAGGGCACCGACCTGCATTTCGAGCAGATCTCGGCGATCTTTTCCGGCGTGCCCGACCTGCGCAAGGTGTTCGAGGCCGCGCGCAAGCGCCGGGCGACCGGGCAGGCGACCCTGCTGTTCGTGGACGAGATCCATCGATTCAACCGGGCGCAGCTCGATGCCTTCCTGCCGGTGATGGAGGACGGCACCGTCACGCTGGTGGGCGCCACCACCGAGAATCCGTCGTTCGAGCTGAACGCCGCGCTCCTGTCCCGGGCGCGGGTGCTGCTGTTCCGGGCCCTCGATCCGGGCGCCCTCGCGCGGCTGCTGGTCCGGGCCGAGGCGCTGACCGGGCAAGCCCTGCCGCTCACCGAGGAGGCCCGGGGCGTGCTGGTCCGCATGGCCGACGGCGACGGCCGCGCGGCCCTGACCCTGGCTGAGGAAGTCTGGCGCTCAGCGCAGCCCGGCGAGACCCTCGACGCGGAAGAATTGCAAAAAATCGTGCAGCGGCGGGCGCCGATCTACGACAAGGCCCAGGAGGGCCACTACAATCTGATCTCGGCCCTGCACAAGACCGTGCGCGGGTCCGATCCGGACGCAGCGCTCTACTATCTCTGCCGAATGCTCGATGCCGGCGAGGACCGGCTGTTCATCGCCCGCCGGCTGGTGCGCATGGCGGTGGAGGATATCGGGCTCGCCGACCCGCAGGCCCTGGTGGTGGCCAACGCCGCCAAGGATGCGTTCGACTTCCTCGGCAGCCCGGAAGGCGAGCTGGCGCTGGCCCAGGCGGCGATCTACCTCGCCTGCGCGCCGAAATCGAACGCGGTCTACACCGCCTACAAGGCCGCGACCCGGCTCGCCAAGGAGGCGGGCTCCCTGCCGCCGCCGCGCACCATCCTCAACGCGCCGACCAAGCTGATGAAGCGGATCGGCTACGGCGAGGGCTACCGCTACGACCACGACGAGCCGGATGCGTTCTCGGGGCAGGATTACTGGCCGGACGCGCTGGGACGCCAGCACCTCTATCAGCCGACCGAGCGCGGCTGCGAGACCCGCCTCGCCGAGCGGCTCGACCGGTGGGAGGCGCTCCGGAAGCAGCGGCGCGGGGAAGGGTAGCCGGGCTCATCCCATTTCCGGCCGGTGGCTGCGGCCGCCATCCTTGGGAGCGGAGCCATTTCACAGGTCCAGCGGCGCGTTGTCGATCACCTCCTTCATGACGAAGAAGGTCCGGGTCTGGCGCACCCCCGGCAGGCCGATCAGCGTGGCGCTGTGGAGGCGGTTGAAATCGGCCATGTCGGAGACCCGGATCTTCAGCATGTAGTCGAAGTCGCCGGCCACGAGGTGACAGTCGAGGAGCACCGGAATCGACCGCATGGCGGTCTCGAACTCCGAAAAGCTCTCGGGTGTGGAGCGGTCGAGCACGACGCCGACAAAGACCAGGGTGCCGCGGCCGACCCGGGCCGGATCGATCAAGGCCCGCACCGCCCGCACGAACCCGTCCGTGAACAGCCGCTGGATTCGGCGGTGGCAGGTGGCCGCGCTGGTGCCGACCCGCTCTGCGATCTCGGCATTGGGCATGCGCCCATCGACCTGCAGCAGCCGCAGGATCTTCTGGTCGATCCGGTCGAGCCCTACGGACATGGTGGATTCTTTCAGTTTAAACCGTCGATGTGAGACTATCTGCCGTAAATTGCCGCGATGGCGCAAGCAGAAGACATATCTCCGCTCAAGATCGAGAGCACCTTTCATCAAGGATCGGTTAGTTTCTTGTTGCGCCTCGAAGACGGAGCCGGGCCTTCCAGCCCACCCCGCCTCGGGGCCTCGCTTCAACGCATCCCGGGCCGAGCCCCACGGGCGCGTCCCGAGACCCGGAGAGACCCGATGCTGGACAAATTCGAGCGCTATCCCCTGACCTTCGGCCCGACGCCGATCGAGCCGCTGAAGCGTCTGACCGCCCATCTCGGCGGCGAGGTTGAGCTCTACGCCAAGCGCGAGGATTGCAATTCGGGCCTCGCCTATGGCGGCAACAAGCTGCGCAAGCTCGAATACATCGTGCCGGATGCCATCGCGAGCGGCGCCGACACGCTGGTGTCGATCGGCGGCGTGCAGTCGAACCACACCCGCATGGTCGCCGCGGTCGCCGCCAAGATCGGGATGAAGTGCCGGCTGATCCAAGAGGCCTGGGTGCCCCACGAGGACGCGGTCTACGACCGGGTCGGCAACATCCTGCTGTCGCGGATCATGGGCGCGCAGACGCAGCTCGTGGATGACGGGTTCGACATCGGCATCCGCGATTCGTGGAAGCGCGCGCTCGCCGAGGTCGAGGCCGAGGGCGGCAAGCCCTACGCGATCCCGGCCGGCGCCTCGGTGCACAAGTTCGGCGGGCTCGGCTATGTCGCCTTTGCCGAGGAAGTCCGGAAGCAGGAGGCCGAGATGGGCCTGCGCTTCGATTACGTGGTGGTCTGCACCGTCACCGGCTCGACCCATGCCGGCATGCTGGTGGGCTTCTCGGCCGACGGGCGCGCCCGCAACGTCATCGGCATCGACGCCTCCTGCACCCCGGCCCAGACCAAGGCCCAGGTCCTCGAAATCGCGCAGAACACCGCCGCCCTGGTCGGCGCGGGTGACATCGTGGCCGACGACGTGGTGCTCAACGAGGATTACGCCTACCCGGTCTACGGCGTGCCCTCGCAGGAGACCGTGGAGGCGATCCGGCTCTCGGCCCGGCTCGAGGCGATGATCACCGACCCGGTCTACGAGGGGAAGTCGATGCAGGGCATGATCGACCTCGTGAAGAAGGGCTTCTTCCCGAAGGGTTCGAAGGTGCTCTACGCCCATCTCGGCGGCGCCCCGGCGTTGAACGGCTACAGCTACACGTTCCGCAACGGCTGAGGCGGATCGGCCAGCTCCCATCCATCCGCCTGCGCCGCATTTCGGCACCGCAGGATCAGGGGAGGGTGGGAGCAGCGACTCTGGCGTGTGGTCCCCTATATGGCGGCGCGGGACCCGCACCGGAGACAGCAGGGATGATCGCACCGGCACCGGCACGCGCGCTGCTCCTGGCCAGCCTGCTCGCCTTCGGCAGCCCCTTCGGCGCCCCCCCGGCCCGGGCCGCCTCGGGTCCGGCCGTGGAGGGTGAGAACGGGATGGTTGTCTCGTCCCAGCGCCTCGCCTCGCAGGTGGGCACCGATATCCTGAGGGCCGGCGGCAACGCCGTCGACGCCGCGGTGGCGGTGGCCTACGCAGAAGCGGTGGTGAACCCGTGCTGCGGCAATCTCGGCGGCGGCGGCTTCCTGGTGCTGCACGCAGCCGACGGCCGGAGCCGCTTCATCAATTTCCGCGAGACCGCCCCGGCGGCCGCAACGCGCGACATGTATCTCGACGCCGCCGGCAACGTCGTGACGGGTGCGAGCCTGCGCGGCTGGAAGGCGGCCGGCGTGCCGGGGACCGTACTCGGCCTCAACACCGCGCTCGCCCAGTACGGGACCCTGCCGCTGGCCCAGGTGATGGCGCCGGCGATCGCGCTGGCCCGGGACGGGTTCGTGCTGACCCGGGGCGACACCGACATCCTCGAATCCGGTACGAAGCTGTTCGCCGCGCAAGCAAACGTCGCCCGCATCTTCCTGCGCCCGGACGGCAGTCCCTGGCGGCCTGGCGACCGGCTTGTCCAGGCCGACCTCGCCCGCACCCTCCAGGCCATCGCCGAGCGCGGCGCGGATGCGTTCTACAAGGGCGCGATCCCGGCAGCCGTAGAGGCGGCCTCCCGGGCGGGCGGCGGCCTGCTGAATGCGGCCGACTTCGCCGCCTACACGGTGACGGAGTCCGAGCCGCTGACCTGCCGCTACCGGGGCGCCACGATCCTGTCGGCGCCCCCGCCCTCGTCCGGCGGCGTCACGCTCTGCGAAATTCTCGGCATCCTCGATAGCTACGACCTGCCGGCGGCCGGGTTCAACTCCGCCCGGAGCGTGCACCTGATGGTCGAGGCGATGCGGCGCGCCTATGCCGACCGCAACCTGCTGCTCGGCGACCCGGCCTTCGTGGCGAATCCGGTCGCCCAGCTCCTGTCACCGGCCTACTTGGACAAGCTCCGGGCCTCGATCCAGCCGGACCGAGCGACCCCATCGGCCGAGATCCGCCCGGATCCGGGCCTGGAGACCCACGAGCGGGCCGAGACCACCCACATCTCGGTCATGGACCGGGCCGGCAACGCGGCCTCGCTCACCTACACGATCAACGGCTATTTCGGCGCCGGGGTGATCGCGGGCGACACGGGGTTCTTGCTGAACGACGAAATGGACGACTTCACGGTCAAGACCGGGGTGCCGAACCTGTTCGGCCTCGTGCAGGGCACGAAGAACGCGATCCAGCCGGGTAAGCGCCCGCTCTCCTCGATGGCGCCCACGATCGTGCTGCGCGACGGCAAGGTCGCGCTGGTGGCGGGCTCGCCGGGGGGCTCGCGGATCATCACGATCAACGCGCAGACGCTGATCAACATGCTCGATTTCGGCATGGAGCCGCAGGCGGCGGTGGATGCCCCACGCATCCACCACCAATGGCTGCCCGACACGGTCTACGCCGAGCCCTTCGCGCTCTCGGCGGATACGAAAAGCATTCTGCGTGGCATGGGCCACACGATCGTCGAGCAGAAGCCCTGGGGGGCGGAGGAGCTGATCGCGGTGCGCGCCGCCACGCCCGACGCCCCGGAGGCTGCCTCCTCGGGCAACGACGCCTCGCGCACGGGGCGGATGCGGCCGGGGCTGCTCTACGGCGCCAACGACAACCGGAGACCCGCCGGGGCGGCGGTGGGCGAGTAACGGGTTCCCAAAGGGCTCTGCCCTTTGGCGGGGTTTGGGGCGGAGCCCCGATGGCGGGCTTCGCCCCAAACCCCGCAGGGCTCTGCCCTGCACCCGCAAAAGGTCGACGACCTTTTGAAACCGGGACTTTTCAGCCCTGTCCGGCTTCGCGCGCCACGGCCCGGAAGCCGATGTCGCGCCGGCAGAACCCTTCCGGCCAGTCGATCCGGGCCACCGCCGCGTAGGCGCGATTCTTGGCATCGGTGACACTGTCGCCCAGCGCGGTGATCGCCAGCACCCGGCCGCCATCGGCCAGCAGATGACCGTTCTCGGCCCGGGTTCCGGCCTGGAAGACGAACACGCCGTCGCCCTCGGCTTCCTCGACACCCCGGATCACGGAACCGCGCACCACGGCCCCCGGATAGCCGGCCGCCGCCATCACCACGGTGAGGGCGGCCCGATGGGTGTCGAATTCCAGGCTGACCCCGGAGAGGTCGCCGTCGCAGGCCGAGAGCAGCGCCGGCACGAGGTCGGAGGCGAGGCGCGGCATCAGCACCTGTGCCTCGGGATCGCCGAAGCGGGTGTTGTACTCGATGAGCTTCGGGCCGTCCGCGGTGAGCATCAGGCCGGCATAGAGGATGCCGGTGAACGGGCAGCCACGCGCGCGCATGCCGGCGAGCGTCGGGGCAATGATCTCGGCCATGACCCGGGCCTCGATCTCCGGAGTGACGACCCGGGCCGGGGAATAGGCGCCCATGCCGCCGGTGTTCGGGCCGCGGTCGTCGTCGAACACGCGCTTGTGGTCCTGTGCGGTGCCGAGGGAGATCGCCCGGGTGCCGTCGCACAGCGCGAAGAAGCTGGCCTCCTCGCCGAACAGGCATTCCTCGACCACCACCTCGGCGCCCGGATCTTCGAACAGCGACGCCAGGGCGTCCTCGGCCTGGTCCAGGGTCTCGGCGACGGTGACGCCCTTGCCGGCGGCGAGCCCGTCGGCCTTCACGACGATCGGAGCGCCCTGCTGCCGGACATAGGTCAGGGCCGGCTCCAGCGCCGTGAAGCGCGCGAAGGCGGCGGTGGGGATGCCGCAGGCGGCGCAGAGATCCTTGGTGAAACCCTTCGAGCCCTCGAGCCGGGCGGCGTCGCGGGTCGGGCCGAAGGCGCGGATCCCGGCGGCCTTCAGATCATCGACCAGCCCGGCGACCAGGGGCGCCTCGGGGCCGACCACCACGAGGCCGATCGATTCCGAAGCACAGAAGGCAGCGATCGCGGCGTGATCCGAGATCGTCAGGTCCGTTCGGTTGGTCCCGTGCCGGGCGGTGCCCGGATTGCCGGGTGCGGTGAACAGCCGGCTGCAGAGCGGGCTCTGAGCCAGTCGCCAAGCCAGGGCGTGCTCGCGGCCGCCGGAGCCGATCAGCAGGATATTCATGCGTACGCCACCATGGGCCCAGGTTCTGGGCGAAGCCGGCGGGCGGGGAAAGGTTTTTTTCGGACTTTCCCCGCTCTGCGCAGGTATCCCGGCCGCTCAGCAGCCGGTGCATACACTCGTGTTGATGCCGCCGCCCCGCCGGACGAGGCCATGGGTGCCGGGCTGGCGCACGCCAGGGTGCCCGCCATAGACGCCCCGGTAGGGCAGGACCGGCCCGAAGGGCTCGAACTGGACGTTGCGTTGGATCGACTGATTCAACGTGTTGAAATCCGTGACCCGCTGCTGGTTGAGCGTGCGGATCTGACTCTGCAGGGCGAACGAGGCGTTGGCCGCGTTCGGATCGTTCTGCTGCACCTGGGCCCGGGCCGTGCCCGCCGGGAGGGCGAGCGCCAGGACGAGGAGCGCGCGGGATGCGGCGCGCATGAGGCTCTCCGTAAGAGGGACCGATCTATCTCTACGGTCGACGTATTGAAGTCGCGCCAAGTTCCGGGGCGCGTCAACCCGGCACAACCGGTGATTTAGTCTCGGGCAGGGCCTCGACCTGCTTGGGATCCAGGCCGGTATGGGCCTGCACCAGGGGATGGGGCGTCAGCGCCAGCCACTGGGTCAGCGAGATGTCGGCGTAGCGCGGGCTCTTGAACATCTCCAGGAAGGTCAGCACCGTGTCGCCGGTGTTCTCGATGTAGTGGCCCATGGCGAAGGGCACGTAGCCGACGTCGCCGGCCTGATAGTCGAAGGTGCGGGCCTTCGATTCCGAGCCGAACACGGTCATCCGGCCCTTGCCCGACAGGTAATACTGCCACTCGTCGCTGTTGGGGTGCCAGTGCAGCTCGCGCAGCCCCCCGGGCTCGACCTCGACCAGAGCCGCCGCGATTGTGACCGAGGCCGGGAACACCGTGGAGTCGGTGATGCGCACGCGGCCGCCCTTGGTGCGGACCGGCTCCTGCGCCAGCATCCGATGACTGAATGTTTTCGGGATCTCGCCGGCACCGCCCATCTTGTCGGCAGCCAGCGGCCCCGGATTCGGGCCGGGAAAGATATAAAGCTCTTTCTGCGGGATCTTGGCGAAGGCACTCTCCGGCAAGCCGAAATTCTTGGCCAGGATGTCGGTCGGCGTGTGCGCCAGCCAGTCGGTCAGCAGGAAGGTGGAATCCTCCGAGAAGGCACCGTCGTCGAACACGAGCAGGAACTCGCAGCCGTCGACCCCGTCGGCGGAAAGCCCCTGGATCGAATGCGGGATGCCGCCGGGGAAGTACCAGAGGTCGCCCGGGCCGACATCGTCCGCGAAGGTGCGCCCGTCCTGATCGACCGCGGTGATCCGGGCCTTCCCCTTGATCATGTAGGACCACTCGGCTTCCTTGTGCCAGTGCATCTCGCGGACCACGCCGGCCTTGAGCCGCATGTTGACCCCGGCCATGGCCTTCGAGATCGGCAATTCGCGGATCGTGGTCTGGCGCGCCCAGCCGCCCTCCTCCAGCCGCATGTGGCTGTCGGCGAAGGACCATTTCAGGTTCGGCATCGTGCCGTGGTCGGTGGCGGGCGGGGCGAGGGTGAAGGGCTCCTCGGCGGCCCGCGGCAGGTTGCGCGGTCCCAGGATGTCGGCGCCCTTCGTGCCGCGCGCGGGCACAGGACCCGATGGGCCGGAGGATTGCGCGGCCGCGGGCGACGCCATCATCGCGCCGCCGGCGGCGATGATGGCGCGCCTGGAAATCTCGGTCATCGTGGATCGGTCCCTGGTGTCTGGGAGGGAAACCGAACACGGGATCCGAGGATCCGGGCCTGATCGTGCAGTGCGGCATCTCGCCCGGACCCGGTCAGCGGACTATGTGTTGACGGCAGTGCTGGGCGCGACCCGAGGGCAGGATGGCGGACCGGGACAGTTCGGCAACAGATCAAGCCGGCCCGCCCGCACGAAGCGGCCGCGTCTGGCTCGTCCTCCTGATGCTGGCGGGCGCCGGCTTCCTCGGATACCGCTCCTGGCCGGACGCGTCCCGGGCGGCGAGCCCGCCGCAAGCCGCCGCGACGCAGCCGCCGCGTGTGCGGGTGGCCAAGGCCGCCCAGGCCTCCGGCCCCCTGACCCTCACCCAGACCGGCACCACCCAGGCCTTCGACACGGCGAATCTCTACCCGCGGGCGACCGGCTACATCGTCGAGCGCAAGGTCGATATCGGCTCGCACGTGAAGGCGGGCGACCTGCTGTTCCGGATCAGCGCCCCCGATCTCGACCAGCAGCTCGTCCAGGCGCAGGCGCAGGTCGTGCAGTTGCAGGCGGCGCTGATCCAGGCCCGCGCGATGGTCGATCAGGCGGACGCCAACCGCCACCTCGCGGACGTGACCAACCGCCGGACCTCGACGCTCGCCGGCACCGGGGCCGAGACCCGGCAGAACGCCGACACGTCGCAGGCCGGGGTGCTGGCGCAGACCGCCAATGTCGACGCCGTCAAGGCCGCCGTGAAGGTCGCCGAGGCCAACATCGCGGCCCAGGAGGCGCAGGTCGCCCGGCTCAAGGTCCTGACCGGCTTCGAGGAGATCCGCGCGCCCTTCGACGGGGTGGTGACGGCTCGCAACAACGATGTCGGCGACGCGGTCACGGCAGACACCAATACGGGGCTGCCGCTCCTGACGCTGAACCGGGACGACGTGCTGCGTATGGCGGTGAACGTGCCGCTCTACGCCGCCGACGGCGTGCGCGACGGGCTCGCCGCCCGGGTCGAGGTGGCGCAGATCCCCGGCAAGGTGTTTCCCGGCACGGTCTCGCGCTCGTCGGCGGCTCTGCTCTACGCCTCGCGCATCCTGGTCACCCAGGTGGACATCCCCAACCCCGACGCCGTGCTCCGGCCGGGCCTCTACATCACCCTGACGCTGGAGATCCCGCGGGTCGCGCCGGCCGTGACGGTGCCGAGCGACGCCCTGATCTTCGACCAGCACGGGATCCGCGTAGCCGTGGTCGAAACGCAGGCCGACGGGCACGCGGTGGCGCGGATGCGCCCGGTGACGATCTTCCGCCAGACCCGGACGGCTCTGGAGCTGCGCTCGGGCCTGACCGGCGACGAGCGGGTGATCGTCGGCCCCCCGGCCTCCCTGCGCGACGGCGACCGGGTCACGCCGCAGCCCGAGGGCAAGGCGGGGGCGTGAGCGGCCGGGTGTTCATCAGGGCTCTGCCCTGATCACCCGCCAAAGGGCTGCAAGCCCTTTGGAAACCCGTTTCAGGGGCGCGACGCCACGCCTCAGCCGATGGGATCCAGCCGCGCCCGGCTGTCGGTCCGGGCGAGGCGGGCCAGCAGGTACTCGACCTCGGCCTTGGCCGGCGCGGTCAGCGCCTGTGAGGGCTTGCGCTGCGCATCGGAGGAAAAAATCCCCCGGCGCTGGAACACGTATTTGCGTACCGCCAGCCCCAGCGGGCCCTGCTGCTGCTCGTAGCGGAGATAGGGCAGGTGAGCGTCGAACAGGTCGTGGGCGGCGTCGCGCTCGCCCGCCCGGCCGAGGCGGACCACGTCGACCAGCATCTCCGGGAAGGCGTAGCCGGTATTGGCGCCGTCGGCCCCGCGCTCGGTCTCGAAATCGAGGAACAGGCCGCCATTGCCCACGAGGATGCTGATGTGGCGCATCGAGCCGTCCGCCTCGAAGCCGCGCAGGGTCGAGATCTTCTCCAGCCCGGGCCAATCCTCGTGCTTGAGCATCACGCAGGAGGGGTTTTCGGTGACGATCCGGCGGATCACGCCGGGGGTCATCTGCACCGAGAAGGTGAGGGGGTAGTCCTGCAGCACGAAAGGCACGTCCGAACCGATCGCCTCGGCGGCGTTGCGGTAATAGCCCGCCACCTGATCGTCGGTGCGGAGCGTGTTGGGCGGGGCGATCATCACGCCGGACGCGCCCATCTCCATCACCTCCCGGGCCAGCGACCGCATGGCCGCGAAGCCCGGCGCCGTGACACCGACGATCACCGGCAGCCGCGTGCGCCCGAGGACGCGCTTGGCCACCGCGATCCCCTCCGCATGGTCGAGCTTGCCGGCCTCGCCGAGCTGGCCGAGGATCGTCAGGCCGTCGACGCCGGCCGCGCCGAAGAAGTCGGTCATCCGGTCGAGGGAGGTCTCGTCGATCCGGCCATCCGGGTGGAACGGCGTCGGGGCGATCGGCACGACGCCGCGAATGTCGCTGGTGAGGGGCATGCCGGTTTTCCTCCGTCGCGGGACGCTGCGGGCGGGGACCATAGGCCCGGTCGGCCGGAAAATCTTTAGCCGATGGCGGCCGGATCAGGTCGTGGTTTCGAAAGGTCGAGACCTTTCGCGGGTCCAGGGCAGAGCCCTGGTGTCGAGCGAAGCTCGAACGTCGGGCTGCGCCTGAGACGGTCAGGGCTTCGCCCTGACAACCCACCAAAGGGCTTCAGCCCTTTGGAAACCCGGGATCAAGCCCGGGCCTCCGCCGGCCGGACAACCGTCGCCCCAGCCGAAGCGCGAGCCCGCCGTCCCGAGCGACCGGCCAGCGCCACCGAGCCCTGCTGCAGGGCGATGAAGGCGAACAGCAGCAGCCCCGTGGCGATCTTGCTCCACCAACTCGACAGGGTGCCGTCGAAGGTGATGGCCGTCTGGATCAGGCCGCCGATCATCACCCCAAGGAACGTGCCCAGCAGGCCGCCCTGGCCGCCGGAGAGCAGCGTGCCGCCGATCACCACGGCCGCGATCGCGTCGAGTTCCACGCCCACCGCCGAGAGCGGCGTGCCCGAGGCGGTGTCGAGGGAGAACACGATCCCGGCGAGGGCCGCGAGCAGGCTCGACAGGGCGTAGACCGCCACGATGTTGCGCCCGACCCGCACGCCCATGAGCGCCGTGGTCTGGCGGCTGCCCCCCAGCGCGTAGACCGTGGCGCCGAAGCGCGTGGCGCGGAGCACCACCCCGCCCACCAGGAACACGCCGAGCATGATCCCCGCCGTCAGGGTCAGCCGCCCGCCGCCGGGCAGGCTCAGCGACAGGTCGGAGACCGCCCCGTACAGGGGGGCGTTGATCGGCACCGACTCGGTGGAGAGCAGGAAGCCGGCGCCCCGCGCGAGGAACATGCCGGCGAGCGTCACGATGAAGGGCGGCATATCGAAGACGTGGATCAGCGCGCCCATGGCGGCGCCGAACAGGCCGGCGGCGGCGAGCACGATCCCGAAGGCCGCGAGCGGCGGGATGCCCCAGCGCTCGATCGCCAGCGCCAGGAACACCGTGGTGAACCCGACCACCGAGCCGACCGACAGGTCGATGCCGCCCGCGATGATCACAAAGGTCGTGCCGACCGCCACGATGCCCAGGAAGGCGCCGTCGGTGAGCAGGTTGCCGACGACCCGCGTGGTCAGGAAGGCGGGGTACTGCGTCGCGCACAGGCCGTAGCCGGCCGCGAACAGCAGGGCCGCCACGAGGACCGGGAGGTTGCGGCTCATCACGACGGCTTCCGCAGCAGCAGGGACAGGCCGGCGAGGCGCGGCGATTGCAGCAGCAGCACCGCCAGCACCACCGCGGCCTTGACCACGAGGTTGAGTTCCGGCGGCAGGCCGGAGAGCAGGATGCCGGTATTCATCGCCTGGATCAGGAAGGCCCCGAGCACCGCGAGCCACAGGCTGAACCGCCCGCCGAGCAGGGACGAGCCCGCCACCACCACGGCCAGGATCGCGTCGAGTTCGAGCCACAGCCCGGCATTGTTGGCGTCGGCCCCCAGGATGTCGGCCGCCGCGACGACGCCGGCCAAAGCCGCGCAGAGGCCGCTCCAGGCATAGACCGCGAGCGTCACCGCGCGCGTGTCGATGCCGGCGAGCGCGCTCGCCCGGGCGTTGCCGCCGGTCGCCTCGATCATCAGGCCGAGCGCCGTGCCGCGCACCAGCGCAAGGGTGAGGACGAGCATCCCGAGGACCAGCACCACCGGCATCGGCACGCCGACGAGCGCGCCGCCGCCGAGGAACGCGAGATCGGGCGACGCGAAGGTGATGATCCGCCCCTCGGTGATCAGCTGGGCGATGCCGCGGCCGGCCACCATCAGGATCAGGGTGGCGACGATCGGCTGGATGCGCAGCACCGCCACCAGGAGGCCGTTCCAGAGCCCGCAAAGAAGACCGGTGCCGAGCGCGGCGCCGAGGACCACCGGCAAGGGCTGCGTGTCGGCGAGGCTCGCCGCCACGGCGCCGGCGATCGCCATCACGGCGCCCACCGACAGGTCGATGCCACCGGTGGCCACCACCAGCACCATGCCGAGCGACAGGAGCGCCACCGGGGCGCCGCGGTTGAACACGTCGACGAGGTTGCCGAACAGGCGCCCGTCCTGCCAATGCACGTCGAGGAATTGCGGGGCCACCAGCCGGTCGGCCAGCAGCACGGCCAGGAAGGCGAGGAGCTGGGGCGCTCCGGCACGCAGCGCACGCATCAGGCGGGTTCCGGCACGGGAGCAGGCGCTTCCGCCGCGATGGCCCGGAGGATGGCGGTGACGTCGATCGCCCCGTCGGCGAGTTCGGCCACCTGGGCGCGGTCGCGCATCACGATCACCCGGTCGGAATAGGTCACGATCTCCTCCAGCTCGGACGAGATCACCAGCAGGGCGAGGCCCGCATCGCACAGGCTGCGGATCAGCCGGATGATCTCCGCATGGGCCCCGACATCGATGCCCCTTGTCGGTTCGTCGAGGATCAGCAGGCGCGGCTCGGTGGCGAGCCAGCGCGCCAGCAGCGCCTTCTGCTGGTTGCCCCCGGAGAGGAGCCCGATCGGCCGCTCCGGATCGGGCGGCCGGATGTCGAGCTTGGCGATGAAGTCACGAGTGATCCGATCCTGCGCCGCCCGGCTCAACGGCCGGAACGGGCCTTTCCGAGCCTGGAGCGCCAGCACGATGTTCTCCCGGACGGTCAGGTCGGCGACGATGCCGTCGGTCTTGCGCTCCTCCGGGCAATAGCCGAGGCGGTGGCGCAGCGCGTCCCGGGGGTTGGCGATCCGGGTCGGCCTGCCGTCGAGCAGGATGCGGCCCTGGTCCGGGCGCTCGGCCCCGAACAGCAGGCGGGCGGTCTCGGTCCGGCCGGAGCCGAGGAGGCCGGCGAGGCCCACCACCTCGCCGCGCGCCACCGTCATGTCGACGGGCCGGAGATAGCCGACCTTGCCGAGTCTTTCCGCGCGCAGGACCGGGGGCCCGGCCCCAATCCGCTGGGCCCGCGGCGCCGTCTCCGACCGCGCCTCCTCCTCGGCGATGTCGTGGCCCAGCATGGTGCGCACGAGGTCGAGGCGCGGAAAAAACGCGGTCTCGCGCTCGGTGACCAGCCGGCCGTTGCGTAGGACCGTGATCCGGTCGGTGATCGCGTAGACCTGCTCCAGGAAGTGGGTGACGAACACGATGCCGATGCCGCGCTCGGCCAGCCGGCGCATCACGCCGAACAGCACCGTGACCTCGTGGGTGTCGAGGCTCGCGGTCGGCTCGTCGAGGATCAGCGCCCGGGCCGAGAGGTCCACCGCCCGGGCGATCGCCACGAGGTGCTGCACCGCCACCGGGAAGCTTCCGAGCGGCGCGCCGACATCGATCGCAAGGCCGAACTCCGCCAGGCGTTCCGACGTGCGCTGCCGCATCGCCCGGCCGCGCACGAGTCCGAACCGGGTCGGCTCGCGGCCGAGGAACAGGTTCTGCGCCACGGTGAGGTTCGGCAGCAGGCCGACCTCCTGATAGACCGTGGCGATGCCGGCCCGGGCCGATTCCTCCGCCGAGCGCGGCGCGATCGCCACGCCGTCGAGCCACACCGCGCCGGCATCGCGCCGGACGATTCCGGTCAGCGTCTTGATGAAGGTCGATTTGCCGGCGCCGTTCTCGCCCAGCAGGGCGTGGATCTCCCCCCGGCGTAGGGTGAAGTCGACCCCCGCGAGGGCCTGGTGCCCGGCAAAGCTCTTGGAGAGCCCGCGGACGCTGAGAAGGGGCGTGTCGGACACGGGACCGCTCGCAGGGATCGTGGCGCGGGGCGCGTCAGTAGCCCAGGCCCTTCTTGCTCTCGTAGACCTTCAGCGGATCGTCGGCCGCCGTGTAGAGCTTCGACTCGGTCTGGATCCACTTCGGCGGGACGGTGCCCTTGTCCTTGTAGGCCTTGAGCGCGTCGAAGGCGGGGCCGGCCATGTCGGGGGTCAATTCGACGGTGGCGTTGGCCTCGCCCGCCGCGATCGCCTTGAAGATGTCGGGCACCGCGTCGATCGAGACCGTCAGGATGTCCTTGCCGGGCTTCAGGCCCGCTTCCTTCATCGCCTGGATGGCGCCGACCATCATGTCGTCGTTGTGGGCGTAGACCGCGCAGATCGCGCGGCCGCCCTCGGCCTTGATGAAGCTCTCCATCACCTCCTTGCCCTTGGCACGGGTGAAGTCGCCGGTCTGGCTGCGCACCAGCTTGAGGTTGGCGTGGGATGCGAGGGCGGCGTCGAAGCCCTTCTTGCGGTTGGTGGCGACGCTGGCGCCGACCGTGCCCTGCAGCTCGACCACGTTGCAGGGTTTTTCGCCGACCGTCCTGGCCAGCCAGTTGCCGGCGACGCGGCCCTCCTCGACGCTGTCGGAGGTGACGGCGGTGAGGGTGAGGTCCTTGCCGGCCGGGTCGATGTCGCGGTCGAGCAGGATCACCGGGATCTTGGCGTCCCGGGCTTCCTTGAGCACCGCGTCCCAGCCGGTGGCGACCACGGGCGCAAGCAGGATCCCATCGACCCCCTGCGCCACGAAGGAGCGGATCGCCTTGATTTGGTTCTCCTGCTTCTGCTGCGCGTCGGCGATCTTGACGGTGATGCCGCGTTTCTTGGCCTCGGCCTTGGTCACCGTGGTCTCGGCGGCGCGCCAGCCGGATTCCGAGCCGATCTGCGAGAAGCCGACGGTCAGCGAGGCCGCCTGGGCCGCACCACCCCACGCGAGCATCGCGCCCACGAGCAAAGCCTTGATGGAAACCGATTCCCTCATGACACGTCCCCCCTGGATTGCGGCCGCCGCCTCTTCAGAGCGGTCGACCCGCATATGTATGACATATGGGCGCCGCGCTGAATAGCCGCAGAGAGGTATCGTGCCATCCCGATGCATCGGGATGTTTCAGATCGTCTGATTTGTCTGAGTTTCTGAGCCCGATCGCTGGGATCAGACCAGCAGCTTGTCGAGCGTAATCGGCATCTCGCGCACCCGCACGCCGGTGGCGTGCCAGATCGCGTTGGCGATGGCCCCGACCGTGCCGGTGATACCGATCTCGCCGACGCCCTTCACGCCCAGGTTGTTCACCACTGCGTCGTCCTCGTGGACCAAGATCGCCTCCATGGCGGGCACGTCGGCGTTCACCGGCACATGGTATTCGGCGAGGTTGTCGTTGAGGAAGCGGCCTGTGCGCGGGTCCATCTCGGCCCGCTCGTGCAGGGCGAAGGACAGGCCCCAGATCATCCCGCCGTAATACTGGCTCTGGACCAGCCGCGGGTTGATCACCCGGCCCGCCGCGAAGGCGCCGACGAGGCGGCTCACCCGAATCTGGCCGAGATCGGGATCGACCTTGACCTCGGCGAAGACCGCTCCGTGGGCGTGCATGGCGTAAGAGGCCTGCGCGGCCGGATCGGCCCCGGCCTTGCCCTGGCCCTCGATGCTGGCCCGGCCGGCCCGGGCGAGGATGTCGGTGACGGATTCGCCCCGGCTCGTGTCGTCGCGCCGGGTCAGGCGCCCGTCGGCGGCGGTCACGCCGGCATTGCCCGCGCCGTAGAGCGGCGAGGCGGGGTCGTTGGTGGCGAGATCCGCGAGTTGCCGGATCACGTCGGCCGCCGCCGCGTGGATCGCGCCGCCCGCCGTGGCGGTGTGGCCGGAGCCGCCCGCGATGCCGGCATTCGGCAGATCGGAAGACCCCATCCGGAAGGTGAGGGCGTCCATCCCGATCCCGAGCCCGTCGGCGGCGATCTGGGCGAGCGCCGTCCAGGACCCCTGGCCCATGTCGATCGCCCCGAGTTCCACCGTGCCGGTGCCGTCGGCGCGGATCTCGGCCCGGGCCATGCCTTCGAAGATCAGGGCCGGGAAGGTCGCGGTGCCCATGCCGGTGCCGACCAGGAACCCGTCCTTGTCGCGCGTCTGGCGGGGCTGGAGCGGGCGCCCGGCCCAGCCGAACGCCTCGGCGCCGCGGCGGTAGCATTCCCGCAGGGCCTTCGAGGAGAACGGCTTTCCGGTGATCGGCTCGACCTCGGCGTAGTTGGCCAGCCGGAACTCCAGCGGGTCCATGCCGAGTTCGTGCGCCATCTCGTCCAGCGCGCTCTCCAGGGCGACGCTGCCGGTGGCCTCGCCGGGCGCGCGCATGAACAGCGGCGTGCCGGTATCGAGGCGCACGGCTTCGTGCCGGATCGCGAGGGCCGGGCTCGCGTAGAGGGTGCTGGTCGCCCGGCCCGCCGGCTCGAAGAAGTCGTCGAAGCTCGACGAGGCGGTGAGGATGTGGTGGTCGAGCGCCGTAAGCTTGCCGGCCGCATCGGTGCCGAGGCGCAGGGTCTGCCGGGTCGGGCCGCGATGGCCCATCGGGCCGTACATCTGGGTCCGGGTCGGCACGAGCTTCACCGGCTTGCCCACGAGCTTCGCCGCCATGCAGGCCAGCACCTGCGGCCCGGCGGGCACGCCCTTCGAGCCGAAGCCGCCGCCGAGGTAGGGGCTCTCGATGTGGATGTCGTCGGGGGTGATGCCGAACAGCCCGGCGAGCCGGCCCTGCGACATGGCCAGCGCCTGGGTCGGCATCAGGAGCGTCAGCCGATTCCCCTCCCAGCTGGCCACGGCCGCGTGCGGCTCCATGGCGTTGTGATACTGGGCCGGGGTCTCGTAGGTGGCCGCGATCGTCTTGGACGCGGCGGCAAGCCCGGCCTCGACGTCGCCATCGGACTCGGCCGCGGGCGCACCGACGCCCACGGAGGGCGGAGTGAAGACCTCGCCGGCATCGAGCCCGATCCGCGGCGTCTCGGCCGCGTAGGTCGGGGCGAGCAGCCGGGCGCCCTCGGTCGCCGCCTCCAGGGTCTCGGCGATCACCACGGCGATCGGCTGGTTGGCGTAGCGGACCCGATCGTTCTGCAGGAGATCGAGGCGGAAGGTGAACGGGCCGTCCTTGGCGTCCGGGTCCTTGGCGAGCTTCGGCGCGTTCTCCGGCGTCATCACCGCGACGATTCCGGGATGCGCCGCGGCGGCCGCCACGTCGAGGCCGGTGACGCGGCCCTTCGCGATCCGGGCGACGCAGAGCGCGGCATGGAGCGTGCCGGGGGGCAGGTTGTCGGCGGAGAAGCGGGCCTGGCCCGTCACCTTCAGGGGGCCGTCGCGCCGGGTGAGCGGCTGGCCGATGCTGGAGCCGTGGCGGACACCGCCGGCGGGGAGGGTCGAAGGCGAGGCGGTCGCGGTCATGCGGGTCTCCTCAGACGATGCCGAACGGGGAGGCGGGGAGCGCCGGGATGCGGGCGGGCGTGCCCGTGGCGGCCTGGGTGAGGGCGCGGATCGCCACCCGGCGGGCGAGTTCGATCTTGAAGGCGTTGGCCTCGCCGGTGGGCTTGGCCCCGGCGAGCGCCGCGTCGGCGGCCTTGGCGTAGGCCTCGGGGGAGGGTGCCTGTCCGGCCAGCACGGCTTCGGCCTCCGCCACCCGCCAGGGCTTCAGCGCCAGCCCGCCGAGGGCCAGCCGGGCCTGGGCGATTCGGCCGCCGGCCTCCAGGGTGAGGGCGGCCGCCGCCGAGACCACCGCGAAGGCGTAGGAGGTGCGGTCGCGGACCTTGAGATAGCGGGCGTGGCCCCGGAAAAATGCCGCCTCGGGGGGCAGGCGCAGGGCGGTGATCAACTCGCCGGGCCGCAACTCGGTCTCCCGCTCCGGATGGTCGCCGGGCAGCAGGTGGAACGCGGTGAGGGGCACCTCGCGCGTGCCGTCCGGCCCGGAGATCTCCACCACCGCGTCGAGGGCGGCGAGCGGCACGCAGAAATCGGACGGGTGGGTGGCGATGCAGTGCTCGGTCCAGCCCTGGACCGCGTGGATGCGGGTGGCATGCCCGAGCGCCGCGCAGCCGGAGCCGGGGGCGCGCTTGTTGCAGGGCGAGACCGCATCGGTGAAGTATTGGCAGCGGGTGCGCTGCATCAGGTTGCCGCCGACGGTCGCGGCGTTGCGCAGCTGCGCCGAGGCGCCGGCCAGCAGGGCCTCAGCCACCATCGGGTAGGTTTTTTCGAACATCGGGTCGTAGGCGAGGTCGCTGTTGCGCACCAGCGCGCCGATCCGAGTGGCGCCGTCCGGCAGACGCTCGATCGACGACAGGCCGGGCAGGCGGGTGATGTCGACGATCCGCTCGGGGGTCGCGACGCCGCCCTTCATCAGGTCGACCAAGTTGGTGCCGGCGGCCAGGAAGGCGGTGCCCGGTACCTGCCCGGCCGCCACGGCCTCGGGCACGCTCGCGGGGCGGATGTAGTCGAAGGTTTTCACGCCGCGTCCTCCCGCTGCTCGGTCGTCCGGGCCGCCGCGTCCTGAACCGCATCGAGGATGCCGGCATAGGCACCGCAGCGGCAGAGATTGCCGCTCATGCCCTCGCGGATGCGCTCGGGATCGGTGCCGGCCTGGCCCTCGCGGATCAGTCCGACCGCGCTCATGATCTGGCCGGGGGTGCAGAAGCCGCACTGGAAGCCGTCATGGGCGATGAAGGCGGCCTGGACCGGGTGGAGCGTGTCGCCCTCGGCGAGCCCCTCGATGGTCAGGATCTCGGCTCCGTCGAGGCTCGCGGCGAGGGTCAGGCAGGCATTGATCCGCCGCCCGTCCACCAGCACCGTGCAGGCGCCGCACTGGCCGCGGTCGCAGCCCTTCTTGGCGCCGGTCAGGCCGAGGCGCTCGCGCAGGAGGTCGAGGAGGGTCACCCGCGGATCGTCGAGGGCGATCTCGCGCGGCTGCCCGTTCAGGGTGAGCCTGAGGGGAATGGTCATGGCGGTCCCGGCTTTGCGAAGGCTGGAACCGTTACAGATAGCTGGGCCGGACTCGGCGGCGAGACCTTCAGCAAACGACGATGTGCGCAAGCTCACGACCCGCGCAGGCTGCGCCACTCTGCAGGATTGACGGGCTGCCGAAAGCCGAGGACGGACTTCGTCGGCAGACTTGGTGCGCTCTTCCGGAGCCGGACGGGGTGACGAAGCCGGGCCATTCGGGTATCGGTTTGCGGGGGGATTTCCTCCACCGGGCCTGTAGCTCAATGGTTAGAGCCGACCGCTCATAACGGTCTGGTTGCAGGTTCGAGTCCTGCCGGGCCCACCAGCTTAGACCACGCGCCAGCCCGGTTTGCTCGTCCCGCAGGCTGGTCTTGGCCCGCAGTCTGGTCTTGGATCGGCCCGATGCCGCCGATCGCAACGATCGCCGCGCATCCAAGCATCCAGCAGAAGAACCTCCGCACCCACGATGCCGATGGCCCTATGACATCGATATCGTGCAGACGAGAAGGATCAGAACCTCGAACGCGATCCATCCGCCGAATACAACAATCAGCTCCCAATTCGCCGTCTTGCCGATTTTGGTCACAGCGTACACGGGCAACCTCCCCGCGGAGCTCCCAGCTCCGCAAGCAGTTTCAGTCAACGCGATGATATTACGCTTATAAGTATTCGATCATATTTTTGCCCAAATGGCAATCGTGGATTTCAACAGAGTCGGACAGACAACAGCACACGTCGTCAATGCCACCGCCGCGCAGGTAGATCCGGATTGCGGATACTGCAGCGCAGCGCGTCTGCCAGGCGGTGACCGATGCGGTCGGCTTTCCGCGGGGCAATCTAGGTCCGGCCGGCGGAGCGGCACCGGCTGCGGCGGATCCCGGCCTCACCCGTTGAACCCCCGCCCTCGCCCACGTGTTGGGCCGCAGCCGACATGACGGCAGCGACACGAGGACGGTCCATGAAGCATGGCGCGCGCAACGACATCCCCGCCACGGTGACGGCGATCAAGCGCGGGGGCGTGATGGCTCAGGTCGAGGTGGAACTCGTCGGCACCACCTACCGCATGGCCTCGGTGATGACCGTCGATTCGCTTGAGGAACTCGGCCTCAAGGAGGGCGACACCGTGCACGTGCTCGCGAAGGCGGTGAACGTGCTGCTCGTGAAGCCGTGACGGCGCGGGACCGGACCGGTCGCTCAAGCGTCATCGGGCGGGGTTAAGGGGGCTCTCCCCGCTGTTCCACCCCGACGCGATCATCCGATGGACTGGTTTGACCTGCCCGAGGACGCCCCCCTGTCGTCCGAGCCCGACGCGAGCCGCATGCGGCTGTACATCATCGCCGGGCTGCTCGGCGTCGGGGTGCTCGGCGGGGTGCTGCACCTCCTCCCGGCCTGACGGCGACAGGCCGTCAAGCTCTGCGCGGCCCGGCTCCGGCGCGGTGCAAGGCCGCAGCGGAGTCCGGGCGCAGGCCCCCGGTCAGGCGGCCCGGATCTCGCGCAGGAAGCCGTCCACCTCCTGTTTGACAGCCAGCGACTGCTTGGCCAGCTCGGTCGCCGCGTTCAGCACCTGCGCGGCCGCGCTGCCGGTCTCGCCGGCGGCTGCCAGCACCCGGGTCACGTTGGACGACACGTCCTGCGTCCCCCGCGCGGCCTGACTGGCATTGCGCGAGATCTCGCTGGTCGCCGCCGTCTGCTCCACCACCGTCGAGGCGATCGAGCCGCTGATCTCGCTCATGCTCGCGATCGTACGCGCGATCTGCTGCATCGCCTCCGCGGCCTGGGCGGTGGCCGCCTGGATCGCGGCGATCTGGCCGCCGATCTCGTCGGTCGCCTTCGCGGTCTGGCCGGCCAGTTCCTTCACCTCGGCGGCGACCACGGCGAAGCCCCGACCCGCCTCGCCGGCGCGCGCCGCCTCGATCGTGGCGTTGAGCGCGAGCAGGTTGGTCTGGCCGGCGATGCCGGAGATCGTCGTCACGGCCGCGCCGATCTGCTCGGCGGCCGCGCGCAGGCTCGCCATGGCGGCGTTGCTCGCCTCCGCTTCGTGGGCGGCAAAGCCCGCGACCTCGTTGGAACGCACCACCTGCCGCTCGACCTCCTGGAGCGAGGACACCATCTCCTCGGCGGCGGCCGCCACGGTCTGGACGTTGGTGGCCGTCTGCTCGGCGGCGGCGCTGGAGGCGACCGCCTGCGTGTTGGTGTCGTCGGCGACCCGGGTCATGGAGCGCGCCGTGGCGTCGAGTTCGGTGGCGCTCGCCGTGACGACGACGAGCGATTGGGCGACCCTCTGCTCAAAGGTGCGGACGAGCTGATCGACCCGCTCGACCCGGCGCAGCCGCGCCTCCTGCTCGGTGGCCTGCGCGGCCTCCAGCTCCGCCCGGGTGATGGCGTTCTGCCGGAACACCTCCACGGCCTCGGCCATGGCGCCCAGCTCCCCGGCCGCATCCTGCGAGGGCACCGCGACGGCGGTGTCGCCCGCCGCCAGCTGCGCCATCGCCTCGGTCATGCCGCCGACCGGCCGGACGATGCTGCGGGCGATGAGGAAGGCCAGCGCTCCGCCGATCACCAGGACCAGGACCGCCGAACCGATCTGAATCTGACGGGCTGCCGCCCCGTAGGCCGCCGTGGCGGCTTCACTGTCCTTGAGGGAGCGCTCGATGTCGGCGCGCAGGGCCTGGGCGGATTGATTGATCGTCACCGCAGGCGCCGCGATGCCCGACTCGTAGGCCGTGTTCGCCAGCTCCATCGCCGCGACATAAGCCCCGAACTTGTCGACGTAGCCGGCCAGTGCGGCGTTGACCGCCTCGATCGGGGCCGCCAGGGATTCGGTGCTGGGGGCCTCCACGAGGGTCTCCACGGCGCGCTGAGCCTTCGCGGCATTGGCGGCGAACGTGGCCGGCCCCTTCGGGTCGCCGGTCGCCAGGAAGCGCCAGTTGGCGACGCGAACCAGCAACACGGCGCTCTCGACATCCTGGGCGCGGCTGAGAATATCCCGATCGGCTCGGGCGCGCACCGCCTCCACCAAGGCGCTCGTCGCGTGGGTCAGCGCGTCGCCGCCCGTGAACAATGTGTCCTTGGCCGCGTTCAGGCCCGCACCGGCCGTCGCGAGGCGCTCCAGCGCCGGCCGCACGCTTCTCGCATCGTCGCGGGTCCTCGCGTAAAGCGCGCGCCGCTGGTCGGACTGGGTGACCGCACGGCGCGCCTCGGCGAGTTCCTCGATCGCCTGCCGCGCCTGCTCGATCCCGGCGATCCGCTCCGGCTTCGGCGCGAACCGCTAAAGGCCGGCCTCGCCGATCAGACGTTCGGCGAGGCCGGCGAGCTGGATGGCGCTCCGCACCCCCGATTCGAACTGGATTCGCTTATCGTATTGTTCGTTGATGAGCCCTTGCTGGTAAATCATATATGTATTTGCGCTGGCCACAAACGCCATAACTATACCAAAACCAGCATAAAGACGTGATCTTATACCAATATTCATCGTATAACCTGTAGTGATTCGCCGAATCGGGGCGCGGGGCGATCTTGCCATAGACTTTTAATCCACGCCTGCTCTCCGAAATCTCCATCGCGACACGATGAGACCGTGCCGGCCGATCCGCGACGCGGCGCGATCCATCCGACGGAGGCGCCCGGAGTGTCGTGGTCCCGGAGCGGTGCCGGCGGCGTGGCCCCGCGCGGATCAGTGGGGGGACACCGCAACACCCGCGCGCCCGAAGCGCGCGTAGAGCGCCGGCAGCAGCACCAGGGTCAGCAGCGTGGCGCTGATCAGGCCGCCGATCACCACGGTGGCGAGCGGGCGCTGCACCTCCGCGCCGGTACCGGTGGCCAGCGCCATCGGCACGAAGCCCAGGGAGGCGACCAGCGCGGTCATCGCCACGGGGCGCAGCCGGGTGAGGGCGCCCTCGCGGATCGCCGCCGGCAGCGGCCGTCCTTCGGTGACCAGCTGCTTGATGAAGGTCAGCATCACGAGGCCATTCAGCACCGCCACGCCCGAGAGCGCGATGAAGCCCACCGCCGCCGGCACCGAGAGCGGCATCCCCCGCAGCCACAGGGCCGCGATCCCACCGGTCAGCGCCAGGGGCACGGCGCTGAATACCAGGAGCGCGTCGCGCGCCCGGCCGAGCGCCGCGGTGAGCAGCAGGAAAATCAGCCCGAAGCAGACCGGCACCACCACGGCGAGGCGCGCCCGCGCCGAGGCGAGGTTTTCGAATTGTCCGCCCCAGGTGAGGGATGCACCCGCCGGCAGAGCCACCTGTTCGGCGACCTTCGCCTGCGCCTCCGCCACCAGAGAGCCGATGTCGCGCCCGCGGACATTGGCGGTGACGACGACGCGCCGCCGGCCGTTCTCGCGGCTGATCTGGTTCGGCCCCTCGCTCACCGAGAAGCGCGCCACCTGCCGCAGCAGCACGGAGGCGGCCCGGCCGTTCGGACCCGGAGGAAGCGGCACCGGCAGGTTCTCCAGGGCCTCCCGGTCCTCGCGCACCTGATCGGTCAGCCGCACCACGATCGGCACGCGCCGGTCGCCTTCGAACACGATGCCCGCGTCCCGCCCGCCCATGGCCGCGCCGATCACCTCCTGGATCGCCCCGGTGCTGAGGCCCAGCCGCGCCGCCTCCTCCCGGTCGATCGTGATCTCGAACACCGGCAGGCCGGCAATCTGCTCGACCTTCACGTCGTCGGCGCCCGGGATCCCGCGCAGGATCGCGGCGATCCGGTTGGCGGTCTCCAGCATCGGCGCGAAGGCCTCGCCGAACACCTTGACGGCGAGGTCGCCCCGGGTGCCGGCGAGCAGCTCGTTGAAGCGCAGCTGGATCGGCTGGGAGAACTCGTAGACGTTGCCGGCGAGGTCCCCCAAAGCCGCCTCGATCCGCTCCTGCAGTTCGGCCTTCGTGAGGCCCGGATCGGGCCAGTCCGCCTGAGGCTTGAGCATCACGAACGTGTCGGAGGAATTCGGCGGCATCGGGTCGGTGGCGACCTCGGCGGTGCCGGTCTTGGAGAACACCGTGGCGACCTGCGGAAATTTGGCGATGGCCCGCTCGACCTTGAGCTGCATCGCCTGCGACTGCGTCAGCGATGTCGAGGGGATCCGGGTGGCGTTGAGCGCGATGCTCTTCTCGTCGAGCAACGGGATGAACTCGGTGCCGAGCCGGGCGGCCAGCAGCCCGGCGCCGACGAGCAGCAGCAAAGCCGCCCCGACGAAGGTTGCGGGCGCCCGGATCGCCGCGGCCAGCACCGGCCGGTACAGCGCCTTCAGGCCCCGGAGGATCGGGCTCTCCGCCTCGGTGACCCGGCCGGTGAGCGCGATGGCGATCAGGGCCGGCACGAAGGTCAGCGACAGCACGAAGGCCGCCGCCAGCGCCAGGATGACGGTGAGCGCCATCGGCTGGAACATCTTGCCCTCGACCCCCGAGAAGGTCAGGAGCGGCACGTAGACCAGGATGATGATGGCCTGCCCATAGAGGGACGGCTTGATCATCTCCTCGGCGGAGTCCCGCACGGTCTCCAGGCGCTCCTCCACCGTGAGGGCACGCCCGATGGCGTGCTGCCGCTCGGCGAGATGGCGCAGCGCGTTCTCGGTGATGATCACCGCCCCGTCGACGATCAGCCCGAAATCGAGCGCCCCGAGGCTCATCAGGTTGGCCGAGATCTTTCCTTCGACCATGCCGGTCACGGTCATCAGCATGGCGACCGGGATGACCAAGGCCGCAATCAGCGCCGCCCGGATGTTGCCGAGCAGCAGGAACAGCACGACGATCACGAGGGCCGCGCCCTCCGCGAGGTTCTTTGCCACCGTGCGGATCGTGGCCTCGACGAGCTGCGTCCGGTCGAGCACAGTCTCGACCACGATGCCGGGGGGCAGGGCGCGCCGGATCTGGTCCAGGCGGGTGCCGACGGCGGCCGCCACCGTGCGGCTGTTCTCGCCGATCCGCATCAGGGCGGTGCCGATCACGGTCTCCTGCCCGTTCTCGCTGGCCGAGCCGGTGCGCAGGTCGCGCCCGATCCGCACCGTGGCGACATCGCGGATCCGCACCGGGACGCCGCCGCGGCTCGCCACCACCACGTCGGCGATCGCCTCCGGGCTTTCCAGGCGCCCGGCCGCGCGCACCACGTAGCTCTCGCCATTGTCCTCCAGGTAGCGGGCGCCCTGGTTGGCATTGTTGGCCTGGAGCGCCCGGGCGACGTCCGCGAAGGACAGGTCGAGAGCGGTGAGCTTCGTCGGGTCCGGCTGGACGTGGTACTGCTTCTCGAAGCCGCCGATCCCATCGACGCCGGCGACGCCCGGCACCGCCTTGATCTGCGGCCGGATGATCCAGTCCTCGACCGTGCGCAGGTAGGCGACCTGCTCCAGCTCCGTCTTGAGATCCTGGCCCTCCAGGGTCCGGTAGCTGCCGTCCGGCTGCCAGCCCGGCTTCCCCGCCGGCACGGTCGCGCGTGCGTCCGGCGGCGCGTAGCGGACCGACCACATGGTGACCTCCCCGAGGCCGGTGGAGATCGGCCCCATCCGCGGCTCGACCCCGGAGGGCAGATCCTCCCGCACCTGGGCGAGGCGCTCGGCGACCTGCTGGCGGGCGAAGTAGATGTCGAGGCTCTCGGCGAAGACCGCGGTGACCTGCGAGAAGCCGTTGCGCGAGAGCGAGCGGGTGTACTCGAGGCCCTTGATGCCGGCGAGCGCGGTCTCGACCGGGTAGGTGACCTGCCGCTCGACATCGACCGGCGAGAGCGAGGGCGCCAGGGTGTTGATCTGCACCTGGTTGTTGGTGATGTCGGGCACCGCGTCGATCGGCAGCTTCGACAGGGCGACGGCGCCGAAGCCCGATGCCAGCAGCACGAGGAGCAGCACCAGCCAGCGCTGGCGGACCGAGACGGCGAGGATGCGGCTGATCATGGCGCGGTCCTCAATGGTCGTGGTCGGCATCGGCCTTGCCGAGCTCGGCCTTCAGCAGGAAGGTGTTGCCGGTCGCGATCTCGGCACCGGGCTCGAGCCCGGCGGTGACCGCGTAGGCCTTGTCGTCGGAGGGCCCGAGTTCGACCGGCCGCATCTCAAAGCCGTCGGCGTTGCGCACGAACACCACGCTCTTGCCCTCGATCGTCTGGACGGCCGCCTTGGGGATCCGGACCGGGACCGTGTCCCGGGCGATCTCGACCTCGGCGGTGACGAAGGTGCCAGGCCGCCACGCGCCATCGGGGTTCGGCAGCGTCACCACCACCCGGGCCGAGCGGGTATCGGCGTTGAGGAAGGGGCTCACGAAGATCACGCGGCCCTCGGCTCGCTTCTCCGCCGCGCCGGCCCGGCCCGGGGTGACGGCGACGCGGGCGCCCTCCCGCACCTGAGCGAGATCGAGGGTGGGCACCGACAGCTCGATCCAGACCGTCGAGAGGTCCGCCACCGTGTAGAGGTCGGCCGGGTCGCCCTCCTTGCCGACCGCGGTGCCGACATCGACCTTGCGCTCGACGATCCGGCCGGCGAGCGGCGCCCGCAGGGGATAGCGGCGCAGGCTCGACTGGTTGGGCGTGGCCTCGTCGCGCTTCTGGGCGGCCGCCACCTCGGCGGCATCGAGGCCGAGCGCCGACAGCTTCTGGCGGGCGAGATCGACCCGCAGCCGGGTCTCCAGATAGGCGGCCCGGGCGGTCTCGAAGGCGGCCTCCGAGGCGCTGCGCGAGGCAAGCAGCTTCTGCTGGCGCTCGAAGTTGATCGTCTGCAATTCGGCCTGGACCTGGGCGGTCAGGAACTCGCTCTTGGCGTCGGCGACCTCCCGGCTGTCGAGGATCGCCACGACCTCGTTCGCCTGCACGGCGTCGCCGAGGCGCTTGCGCATCTCCGCCACGGTGCCGACCACCCGGGCGGGGACGCGGGCGATCCGGTCGGTGTCGGGGGTGATGGTACCAGGGACCAGAAGGTGGCGCGCCAGCGTGCCGCCGCCGACCCGCTGTGTCGCGATGTCCTGGCCGGTGATCTGGTCGGCCCGCATCCGAATCACGTCCTGCGCGTGATCGGCCGCGTGTTCCGCTCCGTGGGGATGGTCGTCGTGCGACGGGTCATCGTGCGGTTGGCTGTCGGCGCCGGCCCTCGGCCGGTCCGTTGCCACGGCGCGATCGCGGCCGTCCGGGCCGAGCCCGGTGCCGTCGAGGGCCTGCCGGAGGAGGGCGGGGAGGGCGGGCACGGCGGCGCCGAGGGCGATGCCGGCGGCCAGAAAGAGCGCACAGACAGCGGCGGACAGGAGAATGCGCATGGATCGGCCATAGAAGCGGCCGGGACGGCGGGATGCCGCGTGGCGGCCCCGGATGTCCCGTTCAGGTTTCGCGTGAGGGTGGGCCCGGGGCCGGTTCAGGCCTCCGGACGGGACGCGCGCCGGTGGGCGGCGTCAGCTCACGCGCGCGGGGGCCGCGGCAGCCGGTCGGGATCGACGGAGGGGCGGCCCTGGACGAGGCGAGCCCGCAGGGCCCGGCCCGGCACGGGCGGCGGCACCATCATGCCGCCCTCCAGGCGGGCCGCCAGATGACAGCCACAATGAACATGCGCGGCAAGGCCGGGATCGACGGCGGTGGACGAGGCCGGCGCGTCGAGGACAGCGCCCTCGCTCCGGGCATGCTGGCTGCCCGCATGGAAGGCGAGATCCGCCGCATGGCCGACGCCCAGCCCGGCGACCGACAGCGTCAGGACGAGCGCGAGCATGCGGACGGCGATCGCCCACCAGCCGCGCGCCCGCACGGAGCGCCTATGCCGAACCCCGAAGCCCATCGCGGGTCTTATGGTCGATGCGGGGTCAGGAACACAAGGAGCCGAAGTCACACGCGCGCCGATGGCCCCGATTCAGGCGGCCAGCCGGAGGACCCAGTCGTAGAAATCAGGCCAGTTCTCCGCGCGATCCGAAGCCGCGGCGGCCTCCGCCGGGGTCGGCGTCACGCTCCGGGCCGGGCCCCGGGTCCGGACATCCCGGGGCGCGTGGCCGAAGGCGGCGCGGAAGGCCTGGGCGAAATGCGCGGGGCTCTCGAAGCCCCAGCGATACGCCACCTCCGAGACGCGGGCGCCGCGCCCGTCGCTGGCGAGATCCTGATAGGCGCGGGCGAGCCGGCGCTGACGGATGTAGCCGGACACGCCCCCGAGCGGGACGAACAGGCGGTACAGGGCGCTGCGCGAGATCCCGAAGGATTGGCCGAGCGCCTCGGCGTTCAGGTCGGGGGAGGCCAGTTCGGCCTCGATGAACCGGCGCAGGGCGAGCAGGATCGGGGCGCCGTCCGGGGCGCGACCGGGCCGTTCCTCCGCGGGCAGGCTGGAGACTGCCGCGCCGAGGAGCATGGCCGTCGCCTGCGCGGCCGCCGCGGCCTCCCGATCCGAGAAGCCGGGGGCGTGCGCGTCGAGGGCCCGCAGATGATCGTTCAGCATCCGGCCGAACGGGGTCGCGCCGCGGACGATTCGGCCGTGGAGCGCGTCGAGCACGCCCTGATTCGCGCCGAAGAGCCCGCGCGGCAGCACCACCGTCAGGGCCTGATAGTCCGTGGACCGAGCGGAGAGGGGCCGCGACAGGTCGAGCAGGCAGATGTCGCCCGGATCGCAAGCCTGCTCGCTGCCCCCGGCCGCGACCTGGGACCGGCCGGCCAGGCGCACATGCGCCAGGACATGATCGATGCCCATGCGGGCCACGAGGGCGCGGTCGCGGGTGAACTGCAGGCCCGAGGCGCTGGCCCGGCAGAGGATCGCGTTCCCGAGATGCTGGACCTGCGAGCGCCCGCGGAACTCCGCCAGATCCTCCTTGCGGACCGCGAAGCTCCAGAACGGTGCGACGGCATCGCGCCAGGCCGTGGCCTGATGAAGACCTGGGCGTTCGTCTTGAAGTTGCAGTACTGAGTTCGGCCGCATCACCCGTACTATTCAGTTCCCCGCCGGAGTAGTCGCCCGGGCGATCCTCTTACAGGATATCGGGCTCCCAAGAAACGGCGCACCGGTGCCGACCTGATCGACCCTCGCTCGTCCCGGGGACGCGCCACTCTGGGCCGGTCAGCCGGATGACGGATTCCGCAGTGCCCGGCCGCGTTCAGGAGCGCGGGCCCGATACGAAACGTCCCGCGGGCCGGGCGGCCGCGGGACGGGACGGTGCACGATCGCGAGACCGGCGATGTCGCTTGTGGTTAACGCCGCGTCACTTTCCGCTCGGCGCCGCGCCGCTGCCCGTGACACCGTTGCCGGTGCTGTTGTCGCCCGCCGGGGCGCCGGCAGAGGAGGTGTTGCCGTTGGGCGTGCTTTGCGCGGCGGCCGTTCCGGCGGTGCCGGCGGCGAGGGCGAGGGCGAGCAGGGCGGATTGGATGGTGCGGCTGGTCATGACGCTCCCGAATTCCATGAGTCTTCGACGTGCCGGCGCGATGCCGGCCCGCGCCAGATAACCGCCGGCCCCGGAGCCTGTTCCGACGCGTCCCGATCCGGGGTGCCCCGACGGAATCCGCCCATCGCGCCCTGTTCGACCGGGAACAGCCGCGCGGCTTTCAAGCTTGTCCGACGTGGCACCGGGCCGGCGGCCCTCACGTCGCGGTCCTCGCGTCGCGGAAGGGGAGGCCTGATCATGACCAAGCTGTTCATCGCGCAGGTGCGCGACGCGGAAGGGGAGAAACCCCTGGTCACCGTCCGGGCGGAGGCCGAGGGGGAGGCGCGCCTGTTCCTGACGGCCGCCTATCCGGACGCGGAGATCGCCGCCATCGCGGAGCCCAGCGACTGGACGAGCGATGCCGATACCGGATCCCGGGCCGGCGACATCCGCGAGCATCCGGGCGTCGCGTGGCAGATGCCCTCCAGTCTGGCCGATTGACCGACCCGAAAGGCCCGGTTGCCGACAAGTGTCGCGGTTTCGTTCAGGGGTTCTCAGCGTGGAGCGCGGATCCTGCGGCATGACGTCCGGCGATCCGACACCACGGCTCTTGGCGGCCCTGGCCGCCCTGACCGGCACCTCGATCCTGATGTGCCGCACGGAGCCGTCCTGGGACGGGATCCTGATCGGCCTGCTGTGTCTCGGCCTCTGGGCCCTCGGAACCCTCGCGGTACGGCCCACGCGGCCCCCGAGGCCGGCGCGGCCGATGATGCTGGAGGCCGTCATCGTCGAGACGCCCCGGGCGCCGCTGGCGTTGCTGCCCGCTCCGCGCCCCGCCGTTCCGGTACCCGCCCCCCGCCTGCTCGATGTGCCGACGCAGCGGCCGCGGGCGGTCGCACGCCGGCGCCGGTAGCGCAGCCCCCCTCCCGATCCCTCGCGAGCTTCTGCCGCAGTATCGATGCGGGCCGCCCCGCGTTGCCGGAAGCCAACCGAGGAGACAGCATGGCGGACAAGGCTGACGTGACGACCTACACGGTGAAGCAGGCGCTGGCCGCCAAGGTCGCGGATCACATCGAGATCGCGATCGAGGCGCAGGACGGCACCAAGCTGAAGCTCAAGGCGACCGCCGACCAGCTGGATGCCCTGGTGGGCGATCTGGAGACCATCCTGGATGCCGACGACGCGGAGGGCGAGGCGGCCTGATCCCGTACCGGGCCGAAGCCGTTCGGCCGGCCTGACATGAACTAGCCCCCGAACCAGGAGCGGCCTCCGATCGTGGCACGATCGGAGGCCGCTGCCGTCGAGGCGTCCTGATTCCGTGTCCCCCGGGCCGGGGAGGGGCCGATCCAGGACGGAAGCCGCCGACCAGCCGATGCCCCGGGGCAGGCCGCGTCGGCGAAGGCGGGGCCGCTCCCATTCGGGCCTTTTCCTGGGCAATACACTTGCTGGTCAAGACACCGGATCGACGGTTCTTGGGCCGCCTATTTCTGGTATGGCTCAGTCTCGATGGATGGCCCCAGGGAGGCGTGCATGTTCGGCGATGTCTTCGCTGTCCGGGACGGCGAGTCCCCGGAAGCCGGGCTCACGGCGCCGGCCCGCAGGTCACGTTGACGCCGTCACCGGGCCGGAGAACGCCATGGCCGCGAACCCACCGCCGGTTCTCTATCGCCTGCAATGCGTCGTGCATCGGGAGAGCGCGAGCGGCATCATCATCCACGACGAGCAGAACCTCGCGCCCTCGGAGGACGCCGCCAAGACCGACGCGGCGGCCCGTTTCGCGCAGTTGCTCGCCGGCCGCTCGGGCTCGGCGGCCCTGAAGGATCCGGCCGGCCGGGTCGTCTGGTCCAGGCGGCAGAACACCCCCTCCGGGCCAGGGGCGCCCGAAACCGGGGCGTAGCGACGTCGACGAGAGCCGAGTTTCCGGCGCAGGCCGCCTCGCCTCAGCGCTGCGGTTCCAGGTCGATCACCCGACCGCCCAGATCGAAGATCTCCTCGTCGGACGGACACCCGTCCCCGAGTTCGATCTCCTCCCGGCGCCCGAACGAGACCGCCGACAGGACGCCGAGCGAGAGAGCGCCGGCCAACAGGGCAACCAGGATCGCAACCGTCATGACGAACTCCCGGGGTGCGGCGTGCGTCGGCATCAAGCACCGGCCGGATTAAGGCCCGGTTCCCGTGGCGATGCAAGCGTGATCCGATCCGCCCCGTCGCGGAGGGAATCAAAGCGCGCCCCGTCTCGGAGGCCGGGGAGCCTCACCGCCGCTCGGGCACCCCGTCCTGCTGGCGGTCGACCTCGTCGCGCACGCCGCGGCCGGCCATCAGGATCTCGGTCATGAAGGCGGCGATCGCCGCGACGATGCAGACCAGGGCCGCCCCGAAGCAGGCGAACAGGACCGACGCGGCGGCGCCGTCGCGCAGTGCCCCGACGAACAGGGTCAGCACGGCCAATCCGATCAGGCAGCCCCCGAGCGAGGCGAGGGCGACCGCCACGTCGAGCATGAAGGAGCGCCGCCGCAGGAAGGTCAGCCGGCGTGTCAGGCGCCGCGCCTCAGCATCCGTCCCCTGCGCCTGCTCCATCCTGGCGGCCTCCGCCGAGAGGGCGTCGACCTTGTCGGCGATCCGGCCGAGGCGGGTCGAGAACACGTTGAGCAGCGTCGCGAGTGCCGAGAGCAGGAAGGCGGGCGCGAGCGCGACCTGGATGATGTGCGCGATGCTGTCGGGCTCGGTGGAGCTGAGCGAGAATCCGAACATCCGATGCTACGCCCGCACGCGGATCGCGCCCGGGTCGCACCCGGGGCCGGCTCGGAGGGGGAATCGCGACGGCACCATGCCGGCAGGGTCACCACAGGATGCCCCGCCGGTGCAAGCCAATCGACGCGCCGGCTCAGCCCGCCGCGCGCTGCAGCGTCCCCGGATGCGGCTCCTGATCTCCGGCCGGCCTTTCCGCACCGGTCATGCGGCGCTCGACGGCCGCCAGCGTGTCGAGCAGGCGTTTCCGGAGCCGGGCCGCGCCATCCGCCTCCAGCGCGTCGACGTCGACGTAGAAGTCGATGCCCCGCGCGTGCTCGGAGAACACCGTATCCTGGGCCTCGCCCCGATCCCCGGCAGTCAGATCGTCCGCGACGGCGTAGGGGACGACGTCGCGGCTGATGCCCTTCATGCGGATCGGCTCCTGCGGGCTCGCCCGGACGCCATCGCTGACCAGGGCGTAGGTCTCGTAGCTCAGGGTGATGCCGCCCGGTGCCGCGGCGGCCTGCAGCCGGGCCGCGAGGTTCGCCTCGGCGCCGATGATCGTGTAGTCCATCCGCTCGTCCGAGCCGAAATTGCCGACGTTGCAATAGCCGGTGTTGATGCCCATCCGGGCCTGGAACGGGCGCTCGATGCCGGCGCGGCGCCAGCGGACGCTCAGTTGGCCGAGGCGCTGCTGCATCTCGATGGCCATCCGGACGCAGGCCTGCGCGTCCTCGCGCACGCCCCTCGTCTCGGGATCGCCGAAGAAGACCAGCATCGCGTCGCCGATGTACTTGTCGACCGTGCCGCCATGCTTCAGCGCGATGGCGGTCATCTCGGTGAAGTACTCGTTCAGCAGCGCGGTCAGCTCCTCGGGCTGGAGCCGCTCGGTGGTGGCGGTGAAATCCTTGATGTCCGAGAAGAAGATCGTCAGCTTCTTGCGCTCGGTCGTCACCGACACGTCGCGCTCGCCGCTGAAGATGCTCTTGTAGACCTGAGGCGAGATGTATTTCGCGATCTGCACCGAGACCGCGGCCAGGAAGCCGTTCGACTCCGTCAATTCGCGGTTCATCCGGTCGATCAGGTGAGACTGGCGCGCCTGCAGGAGCAGGATCGTGCTGCCGGCGAGCGCCGCCAGGATGAAGTAGCCCAGCAGATACTTGAAGGCGAGGACGTTGGCGGCGATCGACTGATGCAGGACGATCTCCTGGATGCCGCGCACGTCGCCGACCTTCCAGTCGGTCTTCGGGCTTAGGGGATGCGCGTTGTGGCAGCGCACGCAGGCGGATTCCATCCGGATCGGGGCGGCGATCCGGACCTGCCGGTCGAAGATCGAGCCGGTGATCTCGCTGGCGGTGCCCGATTGCGGGTGGGCGCGCAGCTCCGCCAGGGCGCCGGTCTCGAAGGCATCGAGCTCGTGTGGTTTGCGATCCTTGAACGGCAGGTCGGAGATGAAGCGGTACTTCACCGCCCCATCCGCGCCGCTGATCCGCTCGCCGAGTTCCAGGGAGAGCGTCGCGGGAATCGGGATGGCGTTCGGCACGCCCTTGTAGTCGTGCGTCGTGATCACCCGGCCCGTGGCGCCGTTGACCGCCTGAACGACGTCGCTGGCGTAGAAGCTGCGCATCTGATCGATGATCCGGGCCGTCTCCACCGCCTGCGCCTGGAGCATCTGCTCGGACAGGCCGCGCAGGTCGAGCCAGACCGCCACCGGCAGGCCGGCGAGGCCGAGGAGGATGGCCGTGACGAGGAGCGGCGCCATGATCCGCTGCTGCCGCGCGGTCCGCTCGCTCACGCTGGACATCAGCCGCTTCTCCACAAGCCGGTCCGCCGACGGACCGCGATCCGCACCCGGCGGCAGATCGCATGAGGCGCGACCTTTCAGCCAGAAACTCATGAGATCGCAGCGACATTACGATGCGGAATACAAGCTTGCCAAGTGCAGATCGGTCAATCCGCAGATTTCGGCCCTCGGCGTCCGGCGGCGATCACTGAACATATTACGGCGGCGCTGCCCAGGCCCGCCCCCAGGCGCCGCGATGATCTGGCGACGGGCGGTGACGACCGGCCGGAGCGCGGCGGGAGACCGGTGGAGATTGTGTCCAGCCGATACCGACGCGCCGCGGGGGCGGATCGTTAATTAATGTTAACCGCGCGCTGCCCCGGCGGCAGCCTTGCGAGCCGGCGCCCGGTAGGCTCTAACGGATCGCGAAGCTTCCCGGTTGGTCCTGGGAACATTCACGATCGCACTCAACCCCCGTCCGCCCTCGCGCGGCGGGGCTTTTTGTTCGCGCATCGGTCTCAACGGCGAGCCTCCGCGCGTCAGGACGAAACGATGCGCACGCAATGATTTAGGGCGTCGGCCCGGCGCCGGCCGCCCGACGGATACGCTGGCGGAAGCCCCCCCCCCCCCCCCCACCGCGGGCTCCCCCCCCCCCCCCCCACCCTCCTCCGGGCGGTGCCCCCGGCCACCTCCTTGTTTGTCCCCTCCCACCACCCAACCCCCCGCTTTGTCCCGTTCTCTCACCCTCGGGGCCCACACGCTCTTTTGTCGTTCGGTCCTATTCTCGACCACACTACTCATTCCCTCATTCCCACCTCTCAGACCCGTAATCCGTGTGCCGTGTTAAAAAATATAACGTTGTATACAAAGCTACATACTA
>NZ_JAKSYD010000192.1 GCF_022829605.1 Methylobacterium sp. E-065
CGCCGCCGACCGCGTAGCCGGTGCGGAAGCTGTCGTTGCCGGCGTAGCCGCCGAACGAACGGTCAGCGCTGCCCGAGCCGTAGGCGAAGCCGCCGGTGCCGTACACGAGGGTGCGGTCGAAGGCGTAGCCGAGGCGGCCGCGCACGGTGCCGAAGTAGTCGAGGCTCGACAGGCCGCGCGGATCGGTGACGTAGTAGCCGGGGGCGAGCGCGCCGCCGGAGATGAACGAGCTGTTCCGGCTGCGGCCGAAGTCGAGGTACTGGGCGTCGGCCTCGATGCCGACGACCACGCCGTTGCCCGGGGTCAGCTGGAAGTTGTAGCCGATCTGGGCGCCGCCGGAGAAGCCGTCCTGGCTGTTGTTGCGGAAGGTGGCGACGGTGCCGGGGGTGGCGTAGGGGAAGGGCACGCCGAAGCTGTTGCCGGTGGAGCGGCTGGA
>NZ_JAKSYD010000215.1 GCF_022829605.1 Methylobacterium sp. E-065
CGGACTGACCCTGTACGATCCACTGGTCGCCTGGGAGCTCGACGTCGCCGACCGTCCCGGCGAGATGGTGCCCGGGCTTGCCACGTCCTGGGAGGTCGATCAGGCCCAACCGCAGTGCTGGTCCTTCCACTTGCGCGACGGCGTCACGTTCGACGACGGCCTGGCCTTTGATGCCGACGCGGTGATCTGTAACTTCGACAAGGTGCTCACCAAGGAGGCGCCGCAGTTCGACCAGCGGCAGGCCGCGCAGGTCCGCCCGCGCCTGCCTGGCGTCGCGAGCTACCGTAAGCTCGACGCCAAGACCGTCCAGGTGACCACCAAGACGCCCGACAGCCTGTTCCCCTACCAGATGCTCTGGTTCCTGATCTCATCGCCCGCGCAGTACGAGAAGGTTGGCCGGGACTGGGCGAAGTTCGCCTTCGAGCCGTCAGGCACCGGGCCTTTCCGACTGGGCCAGTTGGTCCCGCGGGTGCGCCTCGAACTCCTGCCGAACGTGAGCTACTGGAACTCCAAGCGCGTCCCGAAGATCGCGAAGCTCACGCTCACCTGCTTACCCGAGGATCTCGCCCGGGTGAACGCGCTCCTGTCGGGCAACGTCGACCTGATTGAGTTGCCGGCCCCCGACGCGGTACCGCGCCTGAAGGCTGCCGGCATGCGGATTATCGGCAACGACACGCCGCATGTCTGGAACTACCACCTGTCGATGCTGGAGGGCTCGCCCTGGCGGGACCTGCGCCTGCGCAAGGCCGCCAACCTCGCCGTCGACCGAGCCGGCGTGGTGCAGCTCATGGGCGGCCTCGCCCAGCCGGCTGTTGGACAGGTGCTACAATCGAGCGCGTGGTTCGGAAAGCCTGGCTTTCAGATCAAGACGGACCTCGATGCTGCGCGCAAACTAGTTCAAGAGGCTGGGTACTCGGTCGAGAACCCCGTGAAGGCCACGATCCTGATCCCGACCGGCGGCACTGGGCAGATGCTGTCGCTGCCGATCAACGAATTCATCCAGCAGAGCTGGGCCGAAGTGGGCATCCAGGTCGCGTTCAAGACGGTGGAGCAGGAGGTGTCTTATACCGCGTGGCGGCAAGGCGCGGCCGACCCAAGCCTTAAAGGGATCACGGCAAGTAACGTCGCCTACGTTACCACGGATCCGTTCAACGCGATCCTGCGCTTCTACGATTCGAGGCAGATCGCCCCGAACGGCTTGAACTGGAGCCACTACCGCAATCCAGAGGTCGACGCCCTGTGCGACAAGGTCAAGACTACGTTTGATACGGACGAACAGAACAGGCTGCTGGCGCTGATCCACCAAATTGTCGTGGACGATGCTGTTCAAGTCTGGGTGGTGCACGACACCAATCCGCATGCGCTCTCGCCCCGGGTGAAGGATTATGTGCAGGCCCAGCACTGGTTCCAGGATCTTTCGACTTTTGCCTGAGGCTGGCAGGCCGCGCTCCAACAGCTTCGGGCATGTTTTTTCGAACGGATGATCTGGCGATGGGAAGACTCCAGAGCACCCGGGCCTTCCGCGTGATGCCGATCGAAACCGTCACCTTCCACCCGCGCATCTTTGGGCAGCGAGGCTAGCCTGGCGACCTCGCTGCGGCGTTCGAGGCAATGACAGGCGATCACCTCTTCCTGACGATCACCAATGCGGGCGGCGTCCACGCCAGGCTAGCCGCGCACGAAGACGCCGACGTGGTCATGACCGTCTCGGCCAGCATCGACGCGCTCGTCGCGCGCCGCGACATCCGGCCGAAGACCAAGATCGATGTCGCACGCATGCGGCTCGGCGCCGCCGTCAAATCCGGGGCCGCTCTCTCCGACCTGACGAGCGAAGCGGGTTTCTGCGCCGCGCTCCTCGCGGTGTCCGCTGTGGCCTACATCGATCCCAAGGGCGGCGGCTCGGCGGGCGCCATCTTCGAGGGGATGCTGACCCGTCCTGGCTTCACTGAGGCCGTGCAGGCCAAAGCGCTGCTCGGCTCCACCGGCGCCGAAGTGGCCATGGCCGTCGCCTCGGGCCGGGCAGCGATCGGACTGAAGCAGGCCAGCGAGCTCATCGACGCACCAGGTGTGGCGTTCGCCGGGTTCCTGCCCGAGGCCGTCAACACGTGGACGCCCTACGCCGCCGCCGTCACGACGACGACGCGGGTCCCAAGCGCGGCACGCGCCTTCATCGCCTTCGTGACCGGACCGAACGGGAGCGAGCGGCTGAAGCAGGCGGGTTGGGACGTCCCGCCGCGCTGAGGGGAGCACCCGTACCAGCGGAACATCCGAGGGGTTCAGCGGTCACGCTCAACCGGCGAGGAAGGCGAGCAGGCCCGCGTTGAACGTCTCCGCGCTATCCAGGGACGAGATGTGCGCCGCCCCAGGGATGATCATGAATTGCGCATCGGCCATGCCGTCGCTGACCTCGCGCGCGACGGCGGGCGGGAACAGCTTGTCCTCTTCGCCCGCGATCACCAGGGCGGGATTTCCGATACCCTGGAGGCGGCCCGCGACGTCGAACGCGCGCATGCCGAGGGCGACGTTCGCGAGCGAGGACCCAACGTGTCGCTCGGCCAAGCGGCACCAGGTCGCGTAAGTCGCGCGTCCGGCCGAGCTCTCCCGGTACTGCGCGTTGAGCATCACGGGCCACGTCGCCTGGAAGCGTCGAAGCGGCCCGCCCGGCTGATGAAATATCTCAACCCAGCCGGCGACGAGATCCGCCGTCGCCGGGTCGTTGAACGCGGCCCGCGAATTGGCCACGACCAGCCGGTCGACCCGCTGCGGCTGCTCGAGCGCGAGCGTCAGCGCGATCATGCCGCCGAGCGACAAGCCGCAGACTGAGACGCGCGCGATCGCGAGATGGTCGAGCAACCCGATCACATCCCGGGTCAGATCGTCCACGGTGGTGACGTCGGCGGCGGGATCCGACAGGCCGTGCCCGCGCAGATCGGGCAGGATCACGCTGTAGCCGGCGAACACCAGGGCGGCGACCTGGTTCATCCAGGACCACCCGGCGTTCGTGAA
>NZ_JAKSYD010000207.1 GCF_022829605.1 Methylobacterium sp. E-065
GGCGGTGGGTCGTACCCAAAGCGGTTGCTGGTGCCGGCAGCTCCGCTATCCTGCCAGGATGCGCACAGTCCTCGCCGCCCTCGCTCTCGTCGTTGCTGCTGGTGGAGCGCGGGCTCAGCAGCAGCTTCCGACAGTTCCCGAGCTGCTGAACGCGGAGCTGAAGGCATCGCAGGCCTGTGAGGCTGCCGGAGACCCGGCTGTTACCCATGAGCAGTGCAGGCTCCACGATCGGCTCAGCGGCCGCCTGGCCCAGGCCGGCTACTGCTACGGCCGAAAGGGGCAGGCCGACGAGAAGAAGCAGTGGCATGCCTGCCAGCCGGACTCAGTCTACGAGGACGATATCGAGGCGGTGCAGCGCTGACGCACAAGCTACCGCCTGCGAGCCTTTGGGTAGACATGCCATCGCGTGCCCTCCACGACATCCGTCCCCAAGACGACCGAGGATGGGCGCGATGACGGACGATGCGGTGCGTGGCGAAATCGCCCTAGCGCAGGCGGCGATACAGAGAGTGCTCGACCTGTTGCCAGACCGGGAGCAGGCGCTGGCGGAAGCAAATGCGCGCACCGAGGCGGTTCAGATTGTGTTGGCTGCGGCGATCAGCTGCCAGGGGTGGCGAGGGCTCGATCGTCAAAAATTCCGCGGTCTGATCACTGAGGCGAGCCGACTGGTGCCAAACACGGGCCCCCGCTCAGTCCAGCACGCGGTGCTACTTGCTGAGTCGCGGAAAGTACTAGAGTCGGGAAGCGACCGTCCTTGATAGGCTCAAAAAAGCCCGCGCCGGCGAACTGGGTGGGCTAAAGGAAGGGAACTCGGTGTGTTACGCCAAGTGATGAGCCGGACAGTAGCAGCATCGTGCCGCGAAGGGGCCTAGTCGCAGTAGCAGCTCGCCTGGCTTAGATAGCTCACCACGTCCGCAGATCCGGCGTAGGTTGAACCTTGGCCACCTCATCCATCCCACGAGCGACGAAACCAGCCCAGAGCAGCGCAATGACGCCGGTCACGAGCGGCGCAGCGATACTGAGAACGAGGGTTGAGGTCATAGCCATCTCGTCTGGCGATCCGAGGTTGGCCCATTCAGCCTGAAAAAGTGTTCAGAAGTTGTTGCCGTGCGCCTTGCGCAACCGATCTTGTTTGCCTTGCAAGGCTGCAGCCGCGGCATCGGAACGGCGAAAATTGTCTAGCCGAAGCCAGGGAGACCGAGAGGGGGATCGAAGCGATCGATCGACGGTGTCGATGAGATTTTGACTGCAGCTTCTCGCCTTGTGGGTTCGGAGGATCACGATCCGCTACAGGAACACCGCCGCAGCCCTCCAAGTTATAGCTCAGCTCAGGAGGCGTGAATGTTGGACTGGATGCGATCGGCTCAAGCACCAAAGCGTGTGTCAGCCAACCGGGAGGTCAGCACCGACCCCGTTGCCGCCGCACAGGCCTTCTTCAGTGAGCAGATCGCGCGGATGCCGGCCATCTGGCCGCCGGAACCTGCAAACGAAGATCCAATGGCTGGCGTAGCCGAAGTCGTAGAGCACGAACTGCAGATCGCCGGTTTCTTGCGCTGAGTCCTGCTACCAATCGCTCAGTGAGGCGCGCCGCCAACGGTTTGGCGCGACGCAGCGATACTCAAAGCTCTGATCCCAGGCATGCTCCCCTGTGACGCACGGCGCGCTCGATGAGGCTGGCACGTGCGGGATCGTCTCGACGATGCGACCGACATAGGTGGCGCCGTCGTCGGTGACGCGTAGGACAGGGCCGCCGCTGGTCATGTAGGTCAGCGCACCGTCGGCCGGATTGAAGCCGAGGAACCGGCTGAATTTGCCGTCAGCGTTGCCGTCGAAGCCGAGCCACTGGCCCGGTGCCATCAGGATCGCCGCACCGCTGAACGAAGCACCCGCAAGGTCGAGGCCGATGCCGAAGGTTGATCCGACGTTGGCGGTGGAGAAGGCCCGATCGATCGTAACGCCTTGTCCGGTTGAGACCATGTAGCCGTATCCGACATGCGCGCCTGGCTGACCGCCGCCGGCCGCGTGCGAGAGCACCCGCTGCCGGTTTAGATCCGGACCCACGATGCCGCCGACGTCGAGCTCAAGGGCGACGCAAGAGGTGGTCGGGTTCGGCAGGCCGGTCTGGTCGACGCAGTTGAAGTTGCCCGCCCAGGTCGTGCCGGTCTCCTCGCCGTTGTCGGTCGGCTGCTTCCACGCGGTGCCGTTCACCGCCACGTTCTGGGCGTTCGCGCTCTTGCGGGAGCGGTTGTGTAGCTCGCTCGTGATCACCCACTCGAACCCCGGGGACACAAAGCTCGTCGTCGTGTTCGCCCAGAACGCCTTGTAGGTCCACCACGGCTTGCCGCCGCCCGAGCTGGTCTCGACATCGCGGTCCACGCGCAGGGTCGCGCGATCATCGAAGGTTGCGCCGCCAAACCCGTTCCAGAGGAAGAGGGGGATGCCCTGAATGCCGGGCTGTCCGGAGTTGATGACGCTGGCCGAGAATGGCGCGCTGAGGCTCTGCGCGGCGGCCGGCGATGCGAGCAGCAGCAGGACGATGGCTAGGCTGTGTCTCACTGAACCTACTCGTTTGCGCAGATCATGAGCCCTGCCACGTCCATGAGTACGATCCGGAGCCGGGCGAGACCTATGATCGCCTTGTGCACGATGAGATCGGCGAGTTCCAACTTAGCTCGCCAGACCCATTCTGGTGCATCTTATCGTCGGACGCGGTGATCAACTTGACGATCGATTGAAGGCGTCACTTACGGCGCCGGCTAGTGATGCTGGCAGGCGGCTGAGTTCAACAGAGCCCTTGAGCGACCGGTACTATGATGTTTCAGCCACCTGAGGCTGTGGTGCAAGAGACAGGTTCTTGGGGAGCGTCAGCGAAATGGACACCGCGTGCATCGGCCGGCAGCAACCAGAGACGCTGGCTCTGATCTGGTGCCGCAATTACGCTGGGTGGGTTATTGAACACGAAGGCTCTCGGCGAAGTGCCGTCGAGCGCGACTGCAACGGCATGGCCGCATCGGCTAACCAGGACGATGCTGCTCTGCCGTTGCTCGGCCTGATGGCCGGTCGCATCCGCATCGTCCGGCCATATGGTTATCGAACTGTTACCGCTCGACCACACAGAAGCGCTTGGGGAAGGATGGTAACCATTGGTTAACCGTGCTTGTTAATTTTCTGTAAAGGACTTGGAGACGAGCGAGCGGGCCATGCTGGATACGATCGTTTGGACAGCAATTTTCGTGGGGCTGTTTTTCGGGATTGTGCTGATCTGCATCGACCTGCTGGAAGAGTGGGAGTTCCCGGTCGGCGGGATTGTAGACTCTCCGTCCGAAAACCCGACAGAACAGCTGAAGCGCTTGGCTCAGCAGCTTGGAAAGACACAGCTGACCAGCCGTTGATTGTGCCCGTGGAAGCCCCAAGGCGATCACAGCCGAACGGTTTCACCCTGCCGACCTTCGTCTAGTTTGTCGCCGTCATTTGGCCAAACCTCTTCGAGGGTCTTCCGCAGCGCTGCCGGCATGAAGGGCTTGACCAAGCAGGCGTTCACCCCGGCCCGCCGCACGGCCGTGAAGGCGTGGGCGTGCTCCTTCGTGGTCATCATCACGAACAGCGTCTCGCGGAGACGGCTATCTCCTCGCACATGTCGGAGCAGATCCAAGCCCGACATCGGGAACATGTGCAGGTCCGAGATGACGAGGCCGTAGGGGCGCTCGTTCAGCATCGTGAGCGCAGCACCGCCGTCCGCGGCCTCGTGCACATCGTGAACCCCGACCTGTTCAAGCACGGCGCGGACCACCGTGCGGATCATGGGCACGTCATCAACGACGAGAACGGGCATCTGACGTGGATCAGGCATCAAAGCTCTAAGCGGCTGCGCACAGGTAATTAGGACGATAGCTTGGTGGGCCCGGCAGGACTCGAACCTGCAACCAGACCGTTATGAGCGGTCGGCTCTAACCATTGAGCTACAGGCCCCTGGGACGGCATAGGCCTCGCCGCCCTGGAGGACCAACCACATCCTACAGGGCGGTAGAGGGGCGAGAGGCCTTACTCCGCAGCCTCGGCACTCTCGCCGTCATCCTGCTCGTCCTCAGCAGCATCTTCGTCCTGTGCGGCTGCCGCCGGAGCACCAGCGCGGTACTTGTCCCCGTGCCGTTCCAGTTCGCCGCTGTTGGCCATCACGCTGAGATACGTGTTCAGGGTGTTGGCGGCCACGTCCGTCAGGCGCTCGCTGATCTCGGCGTGCGTCAGACCCTCAGATCCAGTCTCCTCAAGGAGCGCCTTCAACCGCCCCTTCGCGGAGTTAGCCCGAGGTCCGCGCGGTCCGCGGCTCGCACGAGGCTGGTCCTCGCCAGCAGAAGCGCGCCGCCGCCGTGGCTGATCATCGGCTTCCTCGTCTAACGGCGCGCCTTCCACGATCGACGCAAGCGAGCGCTCGGCGAGGCGAAGCTTCGACAGCTCGCCGCTGACCCGCTCGTACTCAGCCTCAAGGCTCTCGCGCTGTTGCCTCACGCTGGCCAGAGCCTTCGCGAGTGTGTCGTCATTCGCCATTGGTGGATCGCTTCCTTCAGCTTCAGGGCGTGAACTTGCCGGCGTAGTCGCTAAGCGTATCAATCGGCCCTCTCAGGATCTTGGTGATGCGAGAAGCTACGGCTCGGTGATCATCCCTTCCGCTCCCGGAACCGGATCCCAGCCCCAGCACAGCCCTCGGGGATGAACGTCAAGCCAGCGATCATGGGGCAAACGCCCAAGTCAGAAGGGTCGCCACGCCGATCGCTCACGGCGCCAGATGCTCCCGGGGCGGCTCCTCGTCGCCCTCGCTCACGCCGCTGATGCCGAGCCATGCCAGCGCAGCGGCGCGCGTCTCGAAGGCGTGGCTCTGGGCTGTGAAGGGCGCCGGGCGCTCGGCCGGCGGCGTCTCGTCGAGGAGTTCGACCAGCCATTCGCGCGTCACGCCGCTGCGGTCGACTTCGCGTGCGAGGGCGGCGACGAGGGCACCGTCGACCAGAACGTCATAGCTGCCCGCTGCGAGCTGCTGGACAGTGTAGGTCACGGCTGATCCTTCCGGCGGAGTTTCACGCCTGGCTCGCCACCGTTGGTGAACTCGACGCCGGCGGCTTCGAGCACCTGCTGGATTGACGTCAGCGTGGATGCCTTCGGGTCAGAGGTCCCGCGTTCGATGTTGTTGAGCCCCGTCGTCGAGATGCCGGCACGCTTCGCGACCTCGGCTTGAGTAAGGCCGAGCATCGCTCTGGCGCCGCGGATTTGCTCAGGCTTCAACATGTCACAATCATAACCGGAAGCGATAAAATATCAACTGCGGTGTTGACATTTTCCATATCTGTGACAATCTCAAGCTCAGTTGATACGAAATCAACTCAGGTTGAGGCCTTGCCACCATGCCCCACCGAACCGTCTCCTGGAACCGCCTCTCCCGCTCGCTGCACGACAGCCGCCCGCAGATCCCCGCCGGCCTGCTTTCGGCCCGCGCCTTCATCCAGTTCGGTGCCAGCAAGCGCCCCCTCGTCGTCTCCGGCCAGTACGACCGCGCCGCCATCATGGCCGCCGCCTGCCGCGCCGCCCCCGGCATCATGGAGCGCTGCGGCGTCTCCCGCCGCGTGGCGATGTCCTCCGCCCTCAAGGCCGCTTGGCAGGTCGCCAAAGCTGCCCACCGCGCCGCTGCGCACTGAAGCCCTGAGTCCAGAGGCCGTTTTCGGACCTCTGAGCGCCTGAAAACCTATTCGAACCAGCAACTTGGGCGACTGAGTCCACCACCCCGCCAAGCCCACCGCCACGAGCCCCATCAGGAGCGCGAACGATGACCTATGCCCGCATCCCGAATTTCAGCCAGCCCGTTCCGGCCCGCAGCGATAGCCCCCGAACCGGCCGCCGCCGGCTCTCAGCCGATGGCCGCTACCTGAACCTGGCTCCAGGGTCTTGGCGAGGTCGCGCTCGGTCAGCTCGATCCCGTCGATCAGACCCTTCAGGGCGCCGTCGGCGCTGGCCTTCGCGTCGGCCGGCACGCTCTCGAGGGCCCGGCGGAT
>NZ_JAKSYD010000214.1 GCF_022829605.1 Methylobacterium sp. E-065
GCACGTGCCAAGGTGATCTTGGAGGACCTGCGCGACCATCGGGACCAAATGGCGGTGGTGCTCGCTGACCTGCGGGGACGGGAGCCGACTGGCGAAGCCGAGATCGACGAGGCCAACGCCAACCTCATCACGGCGATCAACCAGGGCATCGTGCAGATCGACCTGTTCGTCGCACAGGCCCGAGCTTATGCCGAGGAAGCTATCCCAGCAGGGCAGGTTGGGGATCAGATCGACCTCTGACAGCTTCAGTGCCGGTAGCGTTCGGCGAGCGCCATCAGCGCTTGGGCCAGCTCCGTGAGGTTGGCCGAGGCGGACTCGACCTGCCTTGTGCCGGCCGCGGTCTGCTGGCTCGCCTGCCGGATGTTCTGGAGCGCCCCCATCACCTGCTCGATCCCAAGCTGCTGCTGGTTCGTCGACGCGATTACCTGCTGGAACACCTGAGTGCCTTCCTCGATCTTCGCGGTGATCTCCTCGATGGTCCGCTGCGTCGTGTCGGAGCGGGTCTTGCCGGCGGCGGCCCGCTTGACCGCCTCCTCGGTGAGCATCACCGAGGTGTTGATGCCCCGCTGGATCTCGCCCAGGATCCCGCGCACCTGCCCGGTGGCCGCCTTCGCCTGATCGGCCAGCAGCTTCATCTCCGAGGCGACAACCGCGAAGCTGCGCCCGCTCTCGCCGGCCGCCGCCGCCTCGATGGCGGCGTTCAGCGCGAGGAGATGCGTGCGCTCCGAGATGTCGTTGACCGTCTCGATGATGTCGCCGATCGTCTGGGTCTTCTCCGACAGGCTGACGATGTTGCCGGCCACCGCCTCGGCCTGCTCGCGGATCGCGTCCATGGCCTTGGCGGTGTCGGAGACGGCGCGCAGGCCCTGCCGGGAGGTCTGGGCGGTGGCCTGCGCGGTGGCG
>NZ_JAKSYD010000216.1 GCF_022829605.1 Methylobacterium sp. E-065
ACCTTCAGGCGGCGATCAAACGCTACATCGCCGAGCACAACCGGCGCGCCAGACCTTTCGTCTGGACCAAACCCGCCACCGACATCCTAGCCGCCGTCAGCCGATCCCCTGAACCATCCGTCTGAGTCAGTGCACTAGCGCTGCGGGCGAGAGCAGATCTTACGGAGTTAATAGCGCAGAACATGTTGCCAATATGGCGCCTCTGCATTCAAAGGCCCCTCGCAGATGGCCACTTACGTATAAAATACGCGTTCTCTTCCGCAAACCCAACGTGGCTTGCGCTGAGGGCGTTGGCGTCGTGCGTGCAGCGCACAAGCGGAAACAACTTTCGGGACCGCCACAAATTCGCTAGAGAAGGGCGCATCACTCCAGTCACGAAGCGGGTCAGGCCCTGCGCAACGCCTGCGCCTGCAGTCGTTCGGCTTCCTCCTGCCACGCATCCCGCTCTGTCCGCATGGCCTCGACCAGGGCGTGCATGTTGCCGGCGTCGATGGAAGTCTCGACGAGCATGTCTTGGGCCGAGGTCAGTTGGTCCCGCAGCTCGGCGTTTTCGGTCGCTAGCGCCAGGAGCAGAGCGGCTACGACATCGCTCATTCCTGCTCCTGTGCTCGAACCGAGCGGCGGCATCTATAGTCCTTGAAGGTCCCCTAGGGGCCATACGGCCGCCGGATCGAGGGCGTTCGGATCGGTAGAGGTATTCTCAGGCGTCAGGGCGACTAGGACCGCGACGGTGAGTAGTGCGACGACACCTACCAGCACCCTGCCGACACGCTCTGGATCAAGCCATCGGGCGCGCAGGACAACACACCCGAACGTGAAGGTAGCTGCCTCTGTTAGAGGCACGACGCTGGACAGCCCCAAGATGGCCTCCCCGGGTACGGACTAGCCGCTTGCTTGAGCCTATTTCTGGTCCGCGGCGGTTTTTCCGTCCGTGGTTTTGAGGGCGGCTTCTGCCGCCTTCAGGCCATCCCGAACGCGGGCCAGTGTGGCGGCACGCGTGTCGCCGACTTGGTTCAACGCCTCCAGAAACGCGGTCCAGTCTGACCGTGCCGAAGCTGGGATCTCACTGTCCAGCTTCGCTCGCAGGGTGGCCACTCGCGCCTCTGGCGTAGCTGTCTGCGGTGCCGCTGCGTCGGCGTCGTAGACGCCTACCGCACACATTTCATCGCCCGCCTTCGTGTAGTACGTGGTCTTGGGTTCCTCGATCGTGCTGCCGGGCTTTGGAAATAGATAATGGATCGAGGAAATCTGGTCCGGCTTAGCTGTCTCCACCATGGTCTTGATGAAGTAATTTCCGGTCTTATCATGCAAGTCGCGCACGTCGTGACCTTGCAGGATCGGATTGGGATGAGCGCTCATAACGCCATCGGGTCCGACGCAGAACACGTAACTGTCCGCGGTGCGAAAGCCGTCCATACCCTTGGTGAATGAGGTGAGAGCCTTGGCCTTGTCGGTCACCACGGCCTTGCTCGCCCGGTTTAGCATCCACTTGGCGCCCATCTCGGCGCCGGAACCGCTGTCATCGCAGGATAGACCCGCCTCGCTGTCCCCGCAGGCCAGGACTGTTTGTGGCAGAGCTGCAGCGATGAGAGCAGCAGCTATGATGGCGGCACGTGGGTTCATTGCGGGCTCTCAGCACACCCCACCAGTGCGGAGTGGCGGTATCAGAATGCGCAAGCGCCCATTTTACAACAAGCCAATACAATCATCACGCACTCGTTATCGATCGAGCTTATACAAGCCTACGAACAATGCAGTTTTCACGAATGAATTTTGGTCAGATGCATGCCGTTTGATCAATTGTAGCAACGATGCAACCCTTGCACACCCAGTTCCCCCGCACCGCGCCGGCCCTCACGAGACCGCCCGGCCAAGGCCTCACGGGCGAGGTACAGAGAACTGGCCCACACCTGCCTGTCGCCGCGTGCCCGACTGCAACAGCACCGTGTGGGTCGCGAACACCTCGGGCACGTATGCGGGAAGGATGGGCGCTGTAGCAGCTGCACGGGGCGATGTCGCCGCGTTGGCTCGACAGCAGCTCTCGGCATTAGCGCGACTGCGCCGGCGAGGCCGCACCAGGGCCCGCCGTCTCAAGACGACCCCGGTGCTGCTCTTCCGGCGCGCGGCCGAAGCCGATCGCTGAAAGCATGCTGGCGCCTAGTGGTTAACGGATCCTGTTGATCGGCGCAGCTGCTAAGGGGCACGCTGTCGGCGACATGGCATCTCGCCGGCTGCAATTAACGCACCTGCAATTGCCACCATCCGCCGCCCTTGATGACGCGCAGCGTCCAGATCCTCGGGTCGCGGTGGCTGGTTCTCTTTGCCGACGATCGCGGACGCGCCGTAGGGCGAGCCAGCCTCCAACATCGCCTCATCGGTGTAGCCTGTCGGGAGGATCACCATGCCGAGATGCGCCATTGGTGCGTACAGCGACAGTGTGACGACTTCGGATCCGCCATGCGGCCAGGACGCCGTCGCGAAGGCACCTCCGACCTTGCCAGCCAGGGCACCCCGCTTCCACTGGGGGCCGAGCAGATCGAGGAAGTTCTTCAACTCAGTCGCCATCGCCCCAAAGTAGCTCGGCGTGCCGAACAGGATCGCGTCAGCCCATTCGGCATCTTCGTGTGTGGGTGCTTGGTAGAGGTCGTTCTGACGGGCCGCACTCTCAGTCCAGCCTTCGACCTTCGCCATCGCGGCGGCATCAGCCACTTCTCGTGGTCGACGCACACGTACTTCTGCGCCAGCGCCCCGCGCAGCTTCAGCGGCAGCGGTTGCAAGCGCTTCAACACTACCGCTGCGTGAGTAGTAGACGATCAGCAGGCGAGTTGGGTCGGATGTCCGGTCGGCCACAGCACCCTCCTACGGATTGGCGCTACGAGCTGCCGGCTGCGGATAGGATGGATTTGAGCCTGGTACAGCAGTGCTGTTGGAGGGCGACATCGCGCTGCCCTTCCCGTCCTCGGTTCCGGTGATCTGCTTGCGCGATGCGCTCTGGCTCTGGCTCGCGTAGTCAGGCGGAGAGCTTCCACCCTGCCAAATCATGAGCCCAGCCAGCGCTGCCAGCATCAAACTCACGCTGACGATCAGGACGTAGAGGGCCGGTCGGCCGCGCTTTCCCTGCCGGCCATCTTGCCCGGAGAGTTGTTCTGCCACCGATAAACCTCGCTTGCCCGCGGTTGCAGGCGTGAAGATGCAACGGGTCTTCGGTGTGAGAGGTCCGATCCTGTGGCGCTATGGCTCCGCAATCACTGGACGCGCATCTGGGTAACCCCGCGGATCCAGACCGCGGGGCAGTCCACTTCACATCCGCGAACGACGCATGTGGTGACGCCGATGACGCTTCATGTGCCGCATGCTCATCATGCCGCGCTGGCCGCCCATCCGCTTCTCTGACGGGCTTTTCACGCTGCCGGGGTTGTTCATGTTGCTCTGAGCACTGCCGCTGCCACTGCCGGCCGGCATCTGAGCGAGAGCCGCCCCTGTGACGGCGAGCGTCAGCGCGGCCGCAAGGGCAAGTGTCTTCATCATAGCGTTTCCTCCAGACGGATCGGTTCGACCAGTCCGGATCTGAACGTCGGCGCGGTTGCTATCGTTCAGGCGCTTGTCATCGCTGCAATCACAAATCGCGCTTGCTACGCAGCCGGAGAGCCAAAATCAGCGCGCCAGGCCAGAACGCGAGGCTGAGGACGGCTATCGGGACGATGGGGCGCCCTTTCCACCAGGCGATGACGACCGGCAGGAACAGGACCGGGATGGCCGCTGCGAGAAAAGCCCAGAATTGAAGGTCGGATAGGTCCATATGCGATCCGTAGCAGCGCTCTAACGCTACGCTTTCTTCACGACAGGCGGCACAGTCCGGCCATCATGCCGATCCGGCCCGAGCACCGCTTCTTCTACCCCATCGACTGGGCGCAGCTCTCGGCCGTAATTCGGTTCGGGCGGGCGAGGGGCTGCTGCGAGGGCTGCGGGCGACCACACGGGCGGATGGTCTATCATCTCGGTGACGGCCGCTGGTGGGACGCGGATGCCGGTCGGTGGCGTGATGGATGGGGTAGGCGGATCCGCATCGCTGCAGAAGCCGACATCCTCGGCCGCGCCCGCCGGACCCGGGTGGTCCTAGCCGCAGCTCATCGAGATCACGACACCTCGAACAACGCGGACGCCAATCTCGCGGCCTTCTGCCAGCGGTGTCACATGATCCACGATCGGCCGGAGCATCAGCGGCGACGCTGGCGCACGCTGTTTCGGCGGAAGGCGCTCGGGGATCTGTTCGGCGGGCCCTACGCGTAGAGCGTCTCCGGTCGCGTCCTGACTGCCGTGGCGGCAGAGTAAACGAACAGTTCACCAACTCAGCGCAATTGCTCGGATCGCCTTGATCCTGATGCGATGTGAAGACGTTCTACCGGCACATCCACCGGAGATACGCAGCCATGCTGATCCTCAACCCACTCACCGGCCAAACTGTCGAGATCATCGTGCCTAGGCCTAAGCTCAAGATGGCTTGAGAACCGCTGCCTGCGGCTTGCGTTTCAAACTCTTAGCTTTGGTGCCAACGTCACGCATCCATTTCACGCTCTTGCGCGTTCCTGGCCCGCAATCACCCAGCTTTGGGTGAAACAGTTTGGTAGATGGAGGCGGCAATGATGAAAGGCGGATTGCTTTGGCTGCTGGGGATCCCGCTGCCTATCATCTTATTGCTATGGTTCTTCGGCGTGTTTCACTAGATATCAGGTGGGACGGCGTCATGCCCTACACAGTCGAAGTTACTACGCCGCCGATGCATATCGATGGCGAGGAACACGCATCTAGGATGTACCAGCTGCCTGATCCGTTCAACACGGTGGCTGAGGCCAAGGATGCTGCAATCGATCACATCAAAGGGCTTGGGCTCGACCCAGCTGGCGTCCTCTACAATGTGTTCGACCGTGAAGGCTTCACAGTCGCATCCAGCGCGGAACAGCTTGCTGAAGCTGGATAACGCGAAGGCATGGGCCGGCGCACCGCGGTCTCCAGTTCCGCCGCACCGCGCCGACCCTCACGCAACCGCCCGGCCGAGGCTTCACGGGCGCGCCCCGGGGAACTGGCCCAAGGGTGCCTGTCGTCGCGTGTTTGCTCACTGCGGGCCGTAAGGTGTCGCGAACGCCGCGGGCACGCCTGTGAGAAGAACCGGCGCTGTAGCAGGCGATAGAATGACTGTCGCCACCGTCAGCCAGTCTGACTGCTCCAGCCTCCCATTCAGGTTCGTGAGAAAGGTCCATCGACCGGTTCGACTTGGGAGCGATCGCCAAGCAGATGGCGGCCCGACGCAATGATCTGGATCGCCTGCCGGTTGTCGCATTCGCGCCGCGCGATGCCTTCCAGATCGCGCAGGTAGGTGACGATCGGCCTGCGAGCATGGTGCCCCAGCTTCATAGCGGGAGTGACCTGCGCGCCGACGTGTTCGGCCACCGTATCCCAGAACGCCGCGGGCGTCGTGGAGACGTCAGTCGTCATGCTGATCCTTATGGTTGGTGCCCCGCCAGCCTCGATCAGGGGGGCAGAAACCGAGGCAGGCGGAGCCGACCAAGTGCGTCCAGTCGACAGCGAGGCTAAGGCCGCGGCGACGTCGGCGAACTCACTTGGATCAGAGCGGGGCGTTCGGTCTGCCGGACGACGCTAGACCGTCACCGCATAGCTCGGCCCGTCCTACCGCCCGCGAGAATTCTCACGGGATCGCTTCGGCTGAGGTCGACCGTTGTCACTCGGCGAACGATCTCAAAACCTCCGCCAGAGGGCTTTCCACAGCATGGGACAGAACCAACACGGCGGTGTGCCGGATGGGGCATAAGGCAAGGTGTAATGAGAGCCAGCAGCAAGCCGTTCAGGGCGGTCATTCATGCAGCAGCACTCAGATGCGGCGGCTGGTTGAGGCCTGCTGGAACCACGCCTGCTGCCGTGCGTAGATTAGGTCTCGATACCCCAGCGAGACAACCTTCAGCCCCGCCGGCTCAGTCGCGCGGGGCTTTTCATGTGCTGGGCTCGGTTCGTCTCACGCCACGGCGCACAACAACGGGCGGCCGATGATGAGAGCCAACAGAAGATCGTTGAACCAACGTTATGCCGCGACGCTTTCCTCGGCACGGCGCACCCCTTCTGCGTCGAGGCACGGAGGAAACCCATGCGCATCCTGTCTCTCAGCCTGCTGACCGCTGCCAGCCTCGCCGTTCTCTCGCTCCCCGCGGCTGCCGTCCCGGCTGGTCCCGCCTCCGGCATCTCCGCTTCGGACGGTATGACCACGCATGTCCGGATGCATCGCCATCACATGCGGCGTGGACGGATGACATGGGTGCAGCGGAGAGGCGGCCGGCGCTAGGGCCTGTCGTCGCCTGAACGGACTGGCGGGGCTTGCGTTTCCTCTCTTCAAGGCAGGAGGGATGATGCTGAGCGACGCGCAATGGTCTGAGCTGGAGCCGCTGGTCGAGGCGTGCCGTCCGAAGGCCAAGACGCCAC
>NZ_JAKSYD010000219.1 GCF_022829605.1 Methylobacterium sp. E-065
ATCTGCCCCTCGACGCCATGGTCCGCACCGTGGACCGGATCGTCCACCACGCGCTCGGCGAGCCGATGCCGGAGCCGCTGCGCCCGGACGGGTACTGGCTTCGCTAGAGGCAAAGACGGGTTTCCAAAGGGCTACGCCCTCGCAGCGCCGCCCGCGAGGTAGAGCCCGCGAACCTGCCGCGAGCGGTTGCCCGGCTTGAACGCCCCCATCACCCGCCCGTGCGAGGCCAGCCCGTAGATCGCGCCGTTCAGCACCCGGTAGCGCTCGTGGATGTCCTGCGG
>NZ_JAKSYD010000221.1 GCF_022829605.1 Methylobacterium sp. E-065
GCGCAGGCCGGGTTCAGGAAGGTCAAGCTGCGGGGACGGGCCAAGGTCGAGGCACTGATTACTTTCGCGGCCGCCGCCTACAATCTCGTACGGCTGCCCAAACTCATCGCCTTGTCAGCGGCCTGACCGGGCGACACCGCCCCCGGCGCTGCGGACGGGGCTGAACCACCGGCTATCGCCGGTCAGCCGAAACCGTCCAAACGACGGAAATCATCTCCGACGCCGCCAAATCAGGACTTCTTCAGCAGCCTGTTAG
>NZ_JAKSYD010000217.1 GCF_022829605.1 Methylobacterium sp. E-065
TGACGCGACGGTCAACCCCTTCACCGGCCCGCTGAAGTCTTCAGCCAGCTTAACGGAGGTCGCGTCGTACATGCACTACTGGACGCCGGAATGGCGCCCGGCCTTCTTCGGCTCCTACGGAGAGCAGAGCTTCTCGCAGAGCGCGCGCTACGCTCAAGGTCAGATCTACAGCCTGGTGAGTGTCCGCGCCGGCAGCGACCCGGTCAGCTCGAACGCCGTCGGCACGCCCGGCACGCGGTTCTACATCCTGAGCGAGGCCCTGCGCGACACCTAGCAGTTCGTGGCGGGTGGCAGCATCATCTGGTCGCCGGTCAAGGATCTCGATATCGGCGTGGAGGCGTTCTACACCCAGATCGGCCTGAAGAACGGCCGGGCGATCGACCTCGACAAGAGCCCGACCGCTTACGCCAACATCGCCGGCATCAACAACGGCACCTTCGCGGTCCGTACCGCCACGAAGGACTCGGTCTCGCAGGTCCGGTTCCGCGTCCAGCGCGACTTCTGATTTCCCCAATCGAGATCGGTTGTTCCCAAAGCTTCCTGATCTTGATGTCCCCGTGCAAAGGGACCCCAACTAGCCCGGCCGAAAGGCCGGGCTTTTT
>NZ_JAKSYD010000001.1 GCF_022829605.1 Methylobacterium sp. E-065
CCAGTTTCGGGAGTGAAGCTATCTACGCTCCATTGGACTTCCTGACTGATCAGGCGCACGGTGTTGGGATCACCGGCCGGTTTCCGAACCCGTGGGCTCTGGTGGCGGAGAGTAACGTGTGCTCCCGCCTGCATTGCGCGAAGCACCACCATGCCCCTCAGTGCCTTCAGACCGCTCACCGCTGCCGAGCATGAGCAAGCGCTCGCCCGGCGTGCCGCGCTGGCCGAGTATGACAGAGGGCTCATTCAGCAGGCCCGGCAGGCAATCCGGCGCTCATGCGAACTTCTGGAGGTGACCAAGCATCAGGTCTTCCCGCCAAGTCAGCGCGGGTGATCGTGGTGTTTCGGGATGGGATGGCCATCGTCGATGAGCTGGTGGTTGAAGCCGTCCAGGTGCTTCGCTCCTGTGGTTGTACGGTCGAGCCGTGGAGCAGCAACTATCCGCTCTGGCTGGTCGATGGGGAGACGTTCACCGATGGCGGCGTCATGGTGCTTGCCCTGCGCCTCAACCGGGTGAGTCCCGAAAAGCGACTGCATTAGTCCGGTGCGAGGTATCCGACGAGTGTCCACACGCCGATCCAATCACCGGCTGATGGGTAGCCGATGCGGCTCAACTCTGCTCGGCCGCTTCTTGTATGAGAGCTAAGAGGCAGCGCCGCTTCTCAGGATCGCGGACGCGTTGGTAGGCGCGCAGTAGCAT
>NZ_JAKSYD010000004.1 GCF_022829605.1 Methylobacterium sp. E-065
CAGCGGCCTGACCGGGCGACACCGCCCCCGGCGCTGCGGACGGGGCTGAACCACCGGCTATCGCCGGTCAGCCGAAACCGTCCAAACGACGGAAATCATCTCCGACGCCGCCAAATCAGGACTTCTTCAGCAGCCTGTTAGAGCGGTAGCGCCCTATTCCGGCCTCGCGTCGTCGTTCGCGCAATCAGGTTCGCGTTCCCGGGAAGCGATTTCGCTGCCGATCTCCATGAGAAGCAGTCGAGACAGCGCCACCATTCTCGGGTTGCCATGCTCGATCACGAACCGGTGTGCTGTCAGAATTGCTTCAGCCGTGCGGTCCAGCCACTCATCAGTCATCGGAAATTTCTAATGCAGTTGATTGTGCGGTATAAACCGCAGCCGTACCGTTCTGTTCGCTCATTAGTAGGGAGCAATAGGGCAGCATGGACAACAAGTTAAAATCTGACGCTTTGCTTCGCGACATAGCAAAGGCTGTCGGCTGCCCCGTTGAGGCGTTCTCCTCCGCAACGGATCGTGATCCCGGGACGGGCACGACGTTGGAGCTGTTCCACCTCTGGGATATGATCACCGAGCCACAGGCGCGACAGCGCGTCTTAGCCTGCGCCCGCCAAGAAGCCGCGCGGCAGCGGGCTAGGATGCAGGCCGCTGAGTGAGCGATTCTGATCCGGAACAACTGCTTGGCTCGCGCGTCTGCTGTATTCCAAGCGAGACCCTTCAGCCCCGCCGGCTCGCCGCGCGGGGCTTTCTTTTGCACTGCAGCGCGGTAGCTCTCTCGACGGATCCGCTCGTTCTCAACACCCGAGGCTCGGATCTGGGAAGCTCGCCCGGCTCTGTGCCGCGGCGGGCTTTTCTTCGAATCCACGTTAGCCGCGCTTGCGCCCCAAGCATTTTTTCATCGAAATGGAATTCGACAGCGAATCACTTATGATAGGATGCCAACGCAAATCCCGTCATATGATGCCTGTGGCGCAGTTCTGACTTCCGGCATTCTGCGCTTGCGAGACCTGCGTGCTCCCGCCTGCTTCATGCGGAGTGCTCATGCCTCGGTACTATTTCGACGTCAGCGATGGAGATCGCTTGTCGAGGGATACAATAGGCACTGACTGCGAAGACACCGCAAGTGTTTGCAGTATTACAGCACAATCATTATCGGAGATTGGACGCGACTCGTTATTTAGGGGCAGCGCTCAACAATCGATCATGGCAATTGTTCGAGACGAACAAAATATTACAGTATGCACGGCAATGCTTTCTTTCTCCGTTTTATGGTTTGGCTCTGATATACCAGCCGAGGAAGACGATATTATTTAATCAAGATTGGGTGCTATCATTAGGTTTTGTCATCGGTTTTCGCGGCATTCTTTATGTGATGCTGCGGCGATCGGCGCCTACTAAATGGAGCCAGCAGAATGTTTTATTTAGAATGCGTGGTGCGCTGGCATTCAATTGGAAGCTCTGTCGTTATGACGGAGCAAATCAGCGCGTCTGCGAATGCTCAAGCGATTACATTGGCCGACACTAGATTTAATCATATGATGTCAGGCCGGCCCGGATCAGCAATGCTCCTTGACGACAGTGGACAGATCGTTTGGTTCACAGAGCGATTCATTCCAGGTGTGCACTAAATCGTGAAATTGAATTGCTACTCGAAGCGCTGACAGCGTCTTTCGTATCGATACTGCGTTGCGTATTGGCTCGGCTCACGCTGGCGAGATCGGACGCTCCCCCGCCCCGTGAGCACGCAGCGACAAAGCTGAGAGTCAATTATCCCCGAGCGCAGGCGCGGATGGCCCGTACCGCTCTTCGAGCTCGGCACAGCCCGCGTCGGTGATTTCGTACTCGACACTGTTGGCTGCCGGATCCGATCGGCCAGTGGCCGCGACCAGCCCGAGGGTCTCCAGCCGTCGCATGTAGACGGAGACTTTGTAGAAGCGCGGTCCCAGCGCCGAGAGTGCCTGAAGGCGAGAAATGCTGGTGGGCGCGAGTTTGTGCATCGTCAACCAGTGTACCGAACGCCGGCTGGAGCGCTAGAAGGTGCGGCGCTCCCCCGCCCCGTGAGCAGATCGGGGCGGGGCCGAGCGGGAGGCTCAGCGGAGCGGCTTCGGCCGAGAGGCTTCGACGGCCTTGATCGCGGCCTGGACGACGATCGCCGGGATGTCGCCCTTCTTCTCTTTGCCGGCGAGGTACTTCGGATAGGCGGTTGGCAGATACGTGTTGCGCATCCAGCGGCGGAACACGCCTAGCGCCTCCTCCGGGTAGCACCACACCCACTGCGGGTTCGACCGCGCCTGCCGGAAGTAAGACGGATAGCTGTGCTCGTAGCAGGTCCGCGATCCGAAATCGTGATCGTGCCCTTTCAGCTCCCACTCCTTACCCCAAGCAATGCCGAGACTGATGTCCGGCACCGTCTCATCGTTGACCGTTGCGCCCTGCGTGATGAGCTGAGCGGTAAGATCAGCCATCTCCTTGAAGATGCAAAAGTAGCCCTCTGGAACCTTGGTAAGCGTCAGGCTGATCCGGTCGTGGAACGGCTGCCTTTGCGCAGGTGATGCATCGGCAGTCGCCGAGTAGCTGCCGGTCTTTCGAATCGACGGCAGGACGACCGAGGTGACCCACTTCCGCAGCCGCTTCGCTTCTGGCTTATCCGAGCGAAGCACAAAGGTGTACAGGCCGGACTCGCTGATAACGGTCGCCTGATTACCGGGGACCGGGTCGTTCCCCTCCCCCACGATGGGAGGGGAATTTCGCGAGAGGTCCGAGCGAGCGATGACACGCTTCTGGTCGTCATCAAGTTTCTCGGCGTGGTGACCGTAGTAGCCCTTCTTGGAATGCATCTCGAGCGCGCGGCACACATCCGTCAAGACGAACCAGGGTTCGCCATCAATCACCACCGTCCGCAGCTCACGGTGGTCCTCGGTCTCAAAAACTCGCATCGAATAAGGCAACGGTGTCTCCTCTGACACGAACGGGAAAACGTTCGGCCAGAGGCTGGACTCGTCGCGCTGATCATGGAATCTCAGCGTTGCACCGATCAGTCCGGCCCTCTGGCCGATCCGATCAGCTTAGCCCGTCCCGAAGCGATTCGGGGCGGGCTTTGCGTTTCGGATGGCTGAGATTGGACTGGAACGGGAACGCCGGCAAGTTGTCGGCAGCATATCCCCATCATCCACAGATTGCCGTCCTAAGCCTCGCGCACGTTGCGCCGTTCCGCCTCATCCTCGGCCGCATGCCGCTTCTTCGTGGCGATCAGCACGTCGAGCCACGCGATGGCGGACTCGTGCACCTGGATCGTCCGCATATCGCCGAGCGCCTGACCGATCTGCCAGCGGTGATAGGAGCGCACGTCGGACAGCGCCTGGATGTAGGCCTGCTGCTCGGGGGTCATCGAGAGCCGCCCATGATCGCGTCCGTCAACGCTCGGGCGATCACCTTGGCGGCCTCGACGCCTTCCGCCGGCGAAAGACGCCTCGTCTGGACCTGCCGCTCCTGCCCGGCAGCGACGTAAATGTAGGCCGCGACCCGGTCGCCCGTGTCCATCACCTTCACGGCTTCCTCAAGCTGCACGATGCGCAGCGGGAGCGCGAGGCCGAACGGGTTGGGCGCGTCGTCGGGCATGCTAACCCTCCATCAGCCCGCGGCTCATGGCGATCCTCACCAGTTCCGCATCACTGAACAGCAGGTCGCCAATCTGCCAGCGGTCCAGTTCCTCGCCGATCGGCACCACGACGATGCCGGCGGCCCGCAGCGCATCGACGGCATTAAGGACGGGGTCGGTGTCGTCGCTCATGCGGACGCGATCAGCATCCGGTCGCGGGCTCGCGCGAGCCGGTCGTCGTCTGGAGCTGCCGGCATGTCGTCGATCACCCGTTTGACGATGCCGCGCAGGGTTGGCTCGTCCAGTCCGAGTCCCTGCGCGAATCCGTAGAGCCGCCGCATCAGGCGAGCGACGACAACCTCGTGGTTCGAATCGCGATCGCTCAAGGCTCGTCCTGCCACTTCCGCGCGGCCTCGGCGGACCGCTCGTCCTCGCGCGTCGCCATCTGCTCGATGCTCTCAGCCAGCGCGACAGCCGCCTCGCGATGCCGCCAAGCGCCGGCTCCAACCTCTCGACAGAACCGAGCGGCTTGCCGCAGGCCTTCGCTGTGCGCCGTGTCGATCGCCGTCAGCACTGCGTTTAGCGCACTGTCCTGCTCGGCCGCATCGCCCTTCAGATGCGGGATCAGAAAGGCCACGAGCTGCGCCTTCCAGATGGCCCGAGCCTCAGGCGTGTCCGCGCTCATCCCTGCACCGGAAAGCCCATGACGATGGCGGTCTTCACCATCGTGCGGCGCAGACCCGGCTTGGTCGCCTCGTCGGCCAGGAGCGCCTTCGCCTGCGGGTGCATCTCGATCGCCTTGGCGACGTCGATGGTGTGGCCGGACTTGAAGGCGAAGGGCGGGGCCGATTCGTCCGTGAGATAGGCCGCGGTCGCCGCCTCTATCTCTTCGTCCGACACCTCGGACTTCCGGCGCAGGTCGCCGACGCTGGGAATCTCTTTCGCCATGGCAGAGGCGTAGCGCGCACCGAACAGTGAGTCGAGGCGGGCCCAAACGGTTTGACAATCGGCACCCTAAGCCATTGAAACCGATGGTGCGGTTTGCCGCAAATTATTGAGCCAAGCTACTGCAAATATTCACACAAGCAGGGCATCATAATCCTTGTGTCGGCGGTTCAAATCCGTCCCTCGCTACCATCAGTTTCAACAGCTTAGACCGAATACGTGATGCGACCGGTGAGCTGAAAAGCCATTGGGTCGCTGGATCAGGATCGGTCGATCTATCCAATCATATTGGTTCGGCGCAGGTGGGCACGCAGCCTCTGACGCGTGTGTCGCGGTCAGTACATCGCGGGTTTGTGCGCGTCGGCAGCGCGAGGGCGCATCGCCCGCAACTGCCCTCGACCTGCTGCAACGCAACTGTACCGTTCTCTAGGTCCGGGACTTCGCTCAACGCGCCCGGCCCTACGATCAGGCGGGGATGGGTGCGCGACCCAGAGCATCGCCCACCCAGCGACGCAGGCCTTCGACGATACGCCCCATCACGCGGGCGAGTGGCGAGCGCCACAGACCATGTCCGTCATCGCACAGCGGATCGTTCACCACGGGGTTGCCGTCGAGGCACATCAGGACATTGCCGATGTTCGGATCGAGCCCCTGCGGTGACACACTCCGGAGGGCCGCGACATAGGCTTCGTATCCCGGCCAAGTGGCCCTGAACCGCTCTCGGATACCGTCATAGCTGGCATGATCGATCCTGGGTTCGTGCGCCGGCCATTCGACCTTGAACCGGTCGCGAACCCCGTCATCCATCGCGCTGCCCGGGTGGTCCGCGACGACGGCATGGGCGTAGGCCAGCCACCAGACATCCCGCGCTGGCTCGCTCAGGCGCGTGCCCACCGTCATCAACGCACCGCAGCGGCTGATATGCATGTCATGGACGCGCGGTGCATGCGGTCCGTTCGAGCCCGCAAACCCCTTGCGGAGCAGCGCGGCGTAATCACCGAACCCGTCGGCCTTGCGTGCGAAGCGCACGACAACGTCCGGATGATCCGGATGTGCATGAACCGAGCCGTGATACCCGAAACCGATCTCGGACCACCCCATGGCGATCAGCGTGGCATGGGCCTGCGCAGCGGAACGTTCGATGATGCCCAGCGCCGACAGCGAGGGACTGGACGTCGTTTCCTGAGTCTTGAACCCGAACATCGCAGCCACTCCTTCCTGCCGCTCAACGATCCGACGCGACGCGTCCCCAGCTGCCGCACAGAGGCGGCGTCGAGGAGGAGCCGGACGGGCGGGTCCGGCGCGGGTCCAGGTGACCCTGTCGATGTCGGGAGTAGCGTGACGCGCGTGTCACTCCACTGTCATGGAATGACCGGTGTGCTCGGAAAGTTCAATCCCTACCGGATCGTAAATCCGCAGCCGAAGAGCCGGCACAAGTATTATCGGTCCCGCGCTGCGCCTCGACCATCGCGGTCAGCAGCCTCCGGGCCAGGATTGCGTCCGTTTCGCACAGGCCGATCTCGGCCTCCGGGCGAACGTGCCATCCCGCATGCGCCGCTCCGACCTCGACGTCGTCGAGGACGAGGTAGTGCAGTATCCGATTTCGGGTCGCGTGCTCGGCGATCTCCTCGCCGCGCCCGGCTTGCTCGGCTGGCCGCATGCCCCCCGTCTCCGGGTCGCGGCTCGTCGGCAGGATGGCGGTCCGCCAGTCGGGGTGAAAGCAGCGCTCGGGCAGGCCGGCTTCGACCAGGGTGGGACGGCAATCGTCGACACGCCAGGTCGACGAGACGACCACCTTGGCGTCGAAATCCCGCACAAGGGCGGCGACGCGGGCCACCTGTGCCGGATCGAGCCTGTCCTTGCCGGCTTGCCGCTGATAGCCGACCGTCGTCACGACACCGTCGATGTCGAGATAGATCGTCAGTG
>NZ_JAKSYD010000008.1 GCF_022829605.1 Methylobacterium sp. E-065
TCGGCACAGGCATTCGTCGCCCTCGACACGGTGTCGCTAATCCGCAGCGGTATCGGAGACCGTCAGGCGGCATGGCTGAAGGAGACCGCCGCCGTCGACGCGATCTGGCGCGTCGCCATGCTGCTCGTGGTCACGCTCGAAACGACATTCGCGCGCGGAGACCTGCCAACGCCGGCCGACGTTAGCAGGGGCGAAAGCGAGGCATGGCGCACGCGCTTCACCGAAGCTGTCAGGCAGCTCTCATCGGCGGGGATCGAGGCGACGCCCGACGGGTCAGGCGCCGAGACTTATCTCGCGCTGCGGGCTCGGTGGCAGCCACACATCGCGCGGCTGGCACCGCTGATGGCTTACCACATCGACGAACTGAAACCCGGCGGAGACAAGCGCCCATGACATGCCCTCTCAATGCGAGGGAGTGCAGACGATGTCCGCTTTGATGCATCCGTCACCCAGAAGCGGACGGGCGGGAAATCCACCCATCTGAGACGTTCACGCAGGCGGTCTAGGGTGGCCGAGATTGGCCGAAAGCAGAATGACCGCTTCGGAGAAAGTCGGTTGGAAAAGCGGACAGGCTCCAACCGACCCGTGCCAGCCGTGCAGACAGTGATCAGCACTTCCCGAAAGCGGCCATTCGTCAGCCGTCCGGCAACTTCGGCTAGGGGTGGCAACCGGACTTTGACCCTTCGTCCCGAAGCGGACGTTCCGGCTCCGACCCAACCCGACCTTAGCCATTGGTCTATGTTCTCATCAAAGCGAACATCGATTGCACTGCTTTTTCGGCAGCAGTACGCCCTTCCGGTTCATCCTTTGAAGCACACATCAGCAGCGCGCATCGACTTGGATGCTGCTGTCACAGTCACACCGATTTCACTCAGGGCTACCGTCCGGACCCATAATGGTAGCGCGGACGGCTTGGGTGTGATTCACGGCTTCCGTGGGAGGAGCCGATGGATCATTTCTGGCTGACGGACGAGCAGTTTGCGCGGATCACGCCGCACTTGCCCACCGACACACGGGGCAAGGAGCGCGTAGACGACCGGCGGGTGATCAGCGGCATCGTCCATGTCCTCAAGTCCGGCGGGCGTTGGACGGAGGCACCGCGTGAGGTCTACGGGCCGAAGAAGACCCTCTACAACCGCTTCGTACGCTGGGCGGCCAAGGGGGTCTGGGTCGGCTTGTTCGAGACGCTGGCGCAAGCCGGCGGCCCGCCCTCCCCGGTGCTGATCGACTCCACCGCCGTGAAGGCGCATCGCTGCGCCGCCGGGGGTAAAGGGGGGAGCAGAACCAAGCCATCGGCCGCTCGCGTGGCGGGCGAACGACCAAGATCCACGCCCTCACCGATCGCTTCTGCCGCCCGCTCGCCTTCCTGCTGACCGGTGGGCAGGCCGCCGACTGCAAGGCCGGCACGCTGCTGCTCGAACGTCTGCCCGCCTGCCGCATCGTGCTGGCCGACAAGGGCTACGACACCGACGCCATCCGCCGGCAGATCGAAGCGGCCGGGGCCGCACCCAACATCCCGCCCAAGATCAACCGCCGGTGGAAGCCGTGCTTCTCGCCCGTGCTGTATCGCGGCCGCAATGCCATCGAGCGCATGTTCGGCCGCCCCAAGGACTTCCGCCGCATCGCCACCCGCTACGACCGGCTCGCCCGCAACGACTTCGCTGCCGTCTGCCTCGCCGCGACCGTCAGCTACTGGTTATTAGTCCGGACGATAGGATGGGGAAGGCGCGGCCCGTGATATCGATGGCGATAAGGGCCCATGTGTTAGAACCCAGTGCCATTCAAAACTTGGCTCGCCACCTTTCGCCGTTCGATCAGCTATTTCCTTATCGAACTGTTCTTTAGTTAAGGTATCGTCGCTCGTATAAATTACGCCGATAAATATCTTGTATTCGTCGGAACCATAGTTTGACTGGTCCGCAATAATCCCGTCTATAGCTGAGGATATGCTCGGCCTGTCACGAGCAACCTTAGTTTCAACGCAGCATTTGAGCCGCGGAATGCCGAAATCTGGTCTATGTCGTCGATATTCGCCAGCAAAAGCTACAGATCCATCCGGCACAGCGTCTGTGAAACTCGCCCTCACAATTGAAAATAGAAGATGCTTCACATCATGCTCGCCGCGCGGCACATCAATAATGTTTTTTGAAAGCATCATTTGAATCGATGCTGGAAAATTGCGACAAATAGTTAGCAGCTGTCCCTGCGCGATGCTGAGACCTTGCTCGATTTGGCTGGGATCGAGCGCATAGATTGCGGAGATTCGACCCAGAAGGTCTCTAAACACAATAGGGTGCTTGTATATTTCAGTCTCGCTCTCTTCAGCGTGGTCAGACGCCGCAACAACAACATCAAATGGCTTCGCTTTAGCTTCGGCAAAGGCTGTCTTAACTTGGTCGAGCAGTACAACGGCGCTACCGTCGAGACCGGAAAATGCAAGTAGCGCGTCGCCCGTCAAAATTAGTTGACGTAAGGCTTTTTGGCGCTCGTCAGCCTCAACCAGCCCAAGAGCATCCGCTTCCTCGGTTGCGAAAAGCGCAAGATCGAGCCGGTTGATGGCATCTTCAGCAAGCCGGAAGAGACGGCGCGCCTGCGCTTGGTTCATGCAACTCTCTCAGCCTCACATGGGAGGCATCGGAAAGTAGCGACATCTGCCGTTCCTGGCACCCCCCAAATCCGGGCGGCAAGGTAAGTTATCTCGGCTGTGGCAGGTTGGATTACTTTAAATGACGCTCCTCGCCACGCGGCCATGATCGCCTGCACGTCGGCCTTACCGTCATCTCCGCCACCCGGCTTCCTTGTCGGGCTCGACTGTCCAATGGGCTTCAAGGATCTTGCAGTCCGCCGCTTCTTCCTCAGTGTTCTGGCTGCTGCTGGTCGGCACGCGCTGGCGGGTAGCGTCGAGGCGCGTCGCCATGGCCGGATCGTTGCCGTCGCCCGCGGCGGGAGCATCCGCCAGCACTGGCGCGCTGGTGGCAGCGAGCATGGCATTCGTTGCTCTCTCACCCTCAATCCGCGCAAGTTCGGCAGCGGATCGCAGCGACCGGAGCGTCGATGGCGCGACCGGCATGGCCGCCACAGTACGAGGCATGGTGGGAGTGATGAACATGGCGGGATGGCCCTTCGACGATGTGGGAGCGGTTGATGGAAAAGGGACGAAGCGGGAGCACGAGGGGCGGACGCTGAGGCCGCTACACCTGCCGGCACGCTACGAGGTCCACCAGGAAGGACTTGCAGGTGCCATGAGCGTCGGCCATGCCCGCAGATACGGCCACGGCTCCGGTCACGCCGCTGTTGTCCGCGACCACCTCGACGAAGACCTGAACGAGGGCGTCGCCGTGCGTCTTGATCAGCGCGTTGTCGTCTTCGGTCGCCGGGTTGTTGACCTCGTACGGAGACTCGAGGACATGAAGCCGAAGCGGCGGATGCTGGCCCGCTCGTCGTGCGCACAAGTATCGGGAATCGACCTGCGGACGCCGATCGAGCCGACACATTTGCGCTCGGGCCGAGCACGATTGGGTCAGCCGCCGAGGCAATCCAATGGGCCGCAGATGCGCCAACGTCGGCCACATAGGCGACGATCGACTTCGACCCACGAGACGCCTTCACGGCCACTGCAAGCTCAGCGCAACCGGCCGCCTCACCACCTCGGGCGTCAATCGCGAGCATGATTGCGACGGCCTTCGCCGTGGCGGGCGCGCGTATGATCACGTCAGAAGACGTGGCCCCGCACAGGTCGGTCAAGAGGTTCGCGCGCTTGAAAAGCGGCCCCTCGACGTAGAGGATCGCGCCGCCGACTCGAACCTTGAGCGGAACTCGACATCGAGGAGGGACAGCGAGCCCTCATCCAGTGTCTGGCGCAAGAAGCACTCAGCCAGTGGCGTGGCGACCGCAAACTAGTTCGGAAGTGCGCCGGTCAGTGTGAAAAGGGCCTGTAGGGCGCCGGCAGCAAGACATCATTCAACGTCCGTCCACAGATCAGCCATATCAACCTGTGCGGAGGCCAGATTAATTTCTGGTCGACCCGAAATTTTGCGATAGGCCCTGAGCATCAGGAGCGGAGCTTCGGCATGATCCGTCGCATGAATCATGTGGTACATTGTTCGTCCGTGCCTCCGCCGACTATGAATTGCATAAGGGTGGGCGTACTTGTAACCAAGCTCGCTCTTGAAGCGATCTGCCAGCATCTTTGCACGCGGAACACCTTGCATTCCTTGCAGCTGCCGCCAATCTGAGCGCCCCCACCAACTTTCCAACTTAGCGGTGGTTCGCGGCCGACTTACAGCGGCGATTGAGCGATCAAGCCAGCCTGTAGCGAAGAAGTAGAAGATCTCGATTTTAGTTGCCTGGGGGTCTAAATTTGGTTTGTAACCTGATAGCGCTCGAACTGTCTCCCAGGAACATTCGAATGTACGCTGATCGAGCAAAGCAAATGTCGCAGTTTTTGATGTAATGCAGCCCGATGACAATATTTCAGGTAGGAGTAGATTAAAATCTCCTTCACGTACTTCTATGCGGCGCTTGGGTGTCTTATCTGAAGCCGCGATTGTTTTCAGCAAATCGACACCTTTCGGGTCCAAATCACACAGCCAGAAGGTTTTGATGCGCTTTGGCTCAGTCTCTATGACTAGTTTTGCCGAGCAAATATCCGTCATGCTACGCTGCTGAGGCGCCGAGAATCCATCTATATATACGCCATGCTTGGTAATAAATGTAAAAAGCCGGAGATATTCTTGGATAAGTTTGGCCTTGTCTTCCGACCAGACCGGGTACTGAAGAGACTTAAAATTCTTTTCTATTGTAAGTGGCTTCAGGGGCAGATCGGCTGCGTCGAAAAGAAGAGGGAGCTCTCTCATGCCGACCTCGATCGCGGAAGCCCATCCCATGTGACGCCATCGAATTGGCGCCCAGCCACCTTCTTGCCTACCCTGAGCATGGTGGCTCCATCCTCTACTGGCGTAGCCCTCGCCTTTGCGAGATTGATCCCCTGACTAGGCGCCCAATCACCCCACTGTTTGAAATGGAAGGGGATGTCTGCAGCCATGCACTGGTTGAGAAGACTCCTGAACCAAGAAGGACTCGATGGCCGCGCCTTTGGGCCACTCTCTCCGCCTGTGATCACCCAATCGATCGACTGAGCCCATTTCCCAAGGTCAACCGGTCCCAATAGCGGTTCAGCCGATATGAAGCGTACTGCGGCCGGCAACGCCGCCAGCTCTGGTAACCGCTCGTCGGCCCAATCCTGATCTTCGATGGTGGTGCCTATCCAAACATTCGGTGGCCAATCGTTGCCCCAAGGGATAAGGCGGCGAACCAGACTCGGTCGTTTCGTAAGCAATAGCCAGTCGAGCGCTGGGGTTGCGGCTATGAGATCCCATAAACGATCTCGCCATGGATCGAGATCCCGGCGATCTTCGAACACATCCGCCATAGATGCACAGAATACCCGCGGACGCTCGCCTTCAGTTGCCGCAACCGCGTTCCAGCGAAGTGGTTCAGCCCAATGCTTTTCGCCAAAAAATCGGCGTTCAGCACCGATGCCCCACACGTCCTTACCTACGCGTTTCGCCCAAGATTCGGCGTAGCAGTGCTTGCACGCTGGAGAGACTTTCACGCACCCCCACCAAGGGTTGAACGTGTGGGTCGTCCATTCGATTCGTGAGTTCTTTGCCACGCCGCGCTCCCGCTCTCTTTAACGATATCCCACATCGCAGCGCCGCACCAGTTCTTGTTACGTTCCCTGCATAATGCTATCTGGACAGCCAAGCCCCTATCAGCAAGCTTGGCTACCCTACCCGTTGTGCGGTTGCGGAACGTCGTTGGGACTCGGCTTTGCGCCTAAGCAAGCCATTGGGTGTCGGCTGTCGTCGCCCCCCCGGAAATATCGGTTACCGAGCTGTCTTGGAGCTTCGACGTCCTGAGCCGACGGTGTAGGACGGCCACGCGATCCGTGCCCTTATCGGATCGAGCCATCACCCAAGCCATGCGGCAGTCGAACATGCAATCAACGTCTCCCGATCTTGGCATCTTCATCGCGGCACTCCTCGCCGAGATCGGGATCGTGCTTCTTGGCGTCATCGCCATGAATGGGGTCGTAGGAGACGTTCTCGCGGCAGTGGCGCAATTTCCGTCACGCGCCCATGACGACGCGACAAACGAGATGATCTCTCGTCGAAAAGCGAGATGGGAGTTCCTCTCGCTGGTCCTGTTTCGGGCCGCTCCCGGCATCGTCCTCATGCTGGGCGGAGCAAGCATGGTCTATTGGACCGTCCTCCCACTAATGAGGCATCCCTGAACGCCTCCTTGGCCCTGTAAGGTTGCGCACCGTACCTGCGACCTTGATGTCCCCAGAGTTTCGCAGATGAACTATCGACACGCCTTTCATGCTGGAAACCACACGGAGGTCTTCAAGCATTCAGCTCTTGTACACCTGCTTGACAGACTCCTTGCAAAGCCAAAGCCGTTCATGGTGCTCGACACGCATGCGGGCCTCGGCTTGTACGATCTGGACTCCTCGGAAGCGGTGAGAACAGGCGAGGCGGCAGCGGGCATAGGTGCCGTCTTCGACAGGCTCGGAGGCGAAGCGGCGTCCTATGCGTCGTTGGTGCGTCCCTACCTATCCGAAGGACGCTATCCGGGCTCGCCGACCATCGTTGCGGACAGGCTGCGGCTAGACGACAGGCTCGTCGCTTGCGAACTCCATCCCGAGGACGTAATAATCCTCCGCAGGAATTTCGCGCGCACCGGTACCGTCGCAGTCCATCACCGCGACGGCTACGAGGCCATGACCGCCCTCGTTCCTCCGCCCGAACGCCGCGGACTAGTCTTTATCGATCCACCATTCGAGAGCCGCGACGAGCCGGATCGGCTGGGAAGCCGGTTGGCCGCAGCGATCCGGAAATGGCCTACTGGGATCTATGTCGGTTGGTACCCGGTCAAGGATCCGACGACACGACCTCGGATACTGGCGCAGCTGGAGCGCGACTGGGTGCCGAGCTGCCTCTGGGCCGAGTTCTACCGGTTCCCGCCCGATGGTCTACGCCTCGCCGGCAGCGGTCTCGTCGTCGTCAACGCCCCGTGGAAGTTCGATGAGACGCTGCGAAGCCTCGGAACCGACCTGATCGAGGCATTCGGCGACGAGGGGGGAGCTATCGCGGTCCAGTGGGCCAAGGCGCCCGACTAACCATCAATGGTCTCGTTCGCCATCCTCGCGCTCGTCTTCGGACATCGCGTGCACCGCCGCCATCAGGCTCCGCCAATTGCACGCCGAGCTCACCCTGCCGGCAAGAAGGGCCCGTTCGGCACGCTCATCTAGAAGCAACAGCGAGCGCTCAGGCCCAAAGAGGTCGACGAACTTCGCGGCCCTGCGCCACGCCTGCGGAGAGATGTCGGGCAGCACACGTCCTCCACGGGCACCAATATGCGAAAGGCGCACCGTGACGTTCCCGTAGCGTTCGGTCCAATCGTCCCCGTCCACCGCAATTTGCCCGGCTGCGCCAGGAGCGAAACAGTCGGTCACCGAAAGTTAACGCTCTGCCGTTGTTATCTATCGTAGATCGCGCGAAGTCCACCGAGGCGTCCGATCGGACCGGAAGCCGACAGCTGGGACCCCGCAGATGGAGACTCATGACGGTCAGAGCAGTTTCTGGACCGATCTCCCGCGCACGGAAAAGGCGGCTCCGCGGTTGTCGGCAGCGCGGAACGCCGCGGCGCGCGAGCTGGCCGCCATCCCACTCGAACTGTCTGCAGCAGTCAGAAACCCGGATGGCGTCCTGTTCCTGGATGTCGAAACCACCGGTCTGAGCCGGTACTACGACGTCCTGACAGTCGTCGGCTATCAGACGGCCGACCGCCACCGCGTTTTCATCGCCGGCGACGATCCCGCCGAGCTGCTCAATGCGCTCGCCGGTGCGGAAGTGCTCGTGACCTTCAACGGCAAGATGTTCGACGTGCCGTTCCTGCTGAAGACCTTCGGAACTGTGCAGCTGCCGCCGCATCATCTCGATCTGCGCTTCGCTGCCCGTCGCATAGGTCTGGCGGGAGGCCAGAAGGCGATCGAGATCGAGCTTGGGCTGCGGCTGCGGGAAGGGTTCGAGCGGTCCGACGGAGCGATGGCGGTCATACTCTGGCATCGCTATCTCAGGGGCGATCTCGATGCCCTGCGACGGTTGCTCGTCTACAACGAGGCCGACGTGCGCGGCATGACCGCGATCCTGGACCACATCGTATCGCGCACTGGGGTTGGCGACGATCTTCTCGGAGAGATCCCGGTCTTCTCCAATCGGAACCCGACGCCGTCCGACTACTCGGCCGCATCCTTCACTCCGCCTTTGCCCGATCGGCTAGCGCGCCGTTCGCCTCGGTTCGACGAGCTCTTCTGTGATGCGGTCGGTGCGACCGTTATCGGAATCGATCTGACCGGTTCAGAAGCCAAGCCATCTGGGTTCGCTGTGCTCCGCGGCCGAGACGTCGCGACCTCCCTGATCGCGACCGACGACGATCTAGTCGATGCAGTTCTAGCGTCCTCCGCCACTCTCGTTTCCATCGACTCGCCGCTGTCGCTCCCTCGTGGGAGAACGGTACCATGGGACGACGATCCGGCCCGCAACGAATTCGGCATCATGCGGATCTGCGAGCGGACGCTGAAGCGACGCGGCATCAACGTCTATCCCTGTTTGCTTCCGAGCATGCAAAAGCTGACCGCGCGCGGCATGAGGCTCGCCGGCCGGCTGCGCGGGCTCGGCGTTCCCGTCATCGAAAGCTATCCCGGCGCCGCACAGGATATCATGGGGATCCCACGCAAGGGCGCTGGGAAGGAATGGCTCGCCGTCGGACTGTCCGAGTTCGGTCTTCGGGGACCTTTTGCGGACGGTCAGGTTTCCCACGACGAACTCGATGCCGTCACATCGGCCCTCGTCGGCGTCTTCTTCCTCGAAGGTCGCTACGAGGCGCTCGACGGCCCAGATGAGAATGCTCTGATCGTGCCAAGTCTCGAAGCTAAGCCGGGCGGCCCGATCGTCGCTCTAAGCGGACCGATTTCGGCGGGCAAGACGACCGTGGCGCGAATGCTCGAGGCGAAGGGCTTCCAGTACGCTCGCTTCAGCATGGTCCTCGATGATCTGCTCGAGGAACGGGGCATCCATCCGGACAGAGTGAGCCGGCAGGCAATCGGAATGGAAATTCACGAGACCAAAGGGCAGTCGTGGTTGTGCGACCGAATCGTCGAGCGGCTTGAGGGAGCTGACATGGCGGTGATCGACGGCCTGAGGTGGCCAGAAGACATGGTCCACCTGTTCGAACGCTACGGTAACCGCCTCCTGCATATCCGAGTTGAGGCGTCCGAGGCCATCCGGGCGAAACGATATGCAGCCGAGCCCGATCAAGGCCGCTCGTTGGTAGAGGCTGAGGCGCAGCCGGTCGAGCGCGCCGTCGAAGAGCTGGGGCGTCTCGCATCTGTGACGTTGACCAACGAGTCTGGTATGGATGCCTTGGAGCGCGAGGTCGCTCGCCTCGTCGAGGCGTACGCGGCTAAGATCGGTGAGACATGCCAGTTTCCGTCGTCGTAGGTGGGCAGTTCGGCTCAGAAGGAAAGGGCAAGGTCGCCCATCACATCGCCCGGCGCATGAAGGCTTCCGCCGTCGTGCGCGTCGGTGGGACCAATTCGGGTCATACGGTGGTTGACGTCAGAGGCGATACACACTCGCTACGCCAGCTTCCTGCGTCCGTTATGGCGCCCGATACGATGGCGATCCTGCCGCCAGGCGCCATCATCGACCTCGACATCCTTTTCGCCGAGATAAGACGGCTCGGCTTGGGCCCAGACCGCGTCGTTGTGAGTCCCCTGGCGACCCTGATTTCGACGGAAGACCGCGACAGCGAACGCCGGGCCGGCCTCATCGATCGCCTGGGGTCGACCGGTTCAGGGACCGGTGCCGCACTCTCGCGCCGCCTGGCCCGCGGAGGCGATACGGCACTTGCCGGTAGCGAAGGAAGGCTGCAGCCGTATCTAGGCGATACGACCGCCGTAATGCGTGCCATGCTGAACCGGGGAGAGCGCATCGTGATCGAGGGATCGCAGGGCTTCGGCCTCTCCCTACTGCACGGGCCCGAATATCCAAAGGCTACGAGCCGGGACACGACCGCCGCGACGTTCGTCGGCGAAGCAGGTTTGAGCCCGTGCGACGTTGACGACGTAACGCTCGTTATCCGCTGCCATCCGATCCGCGTCGCAGGCAATTCTGGGCGACTGGAACGCGAGACGACGTGGCGGGCCATTGCCGACCGTGCCATGCTGCCGCCCGACTTCGTGGAACTTACGACGGCGACGAAGAAAGTCCGGCGGGTCGGAGAGTTCGAAGCCGCTGTCGTTGGAGGGGCGATCGCCGCAAACGCCCCGACCCGGATCGTGCTGAACCATGTCGACTACGTCGATCCGGCCGCCCGACGCGGGGTATTTCAACCAGCTGTCCTCGACTTCATTAAGAACGCCGTCGAGCGACCCCTCTGCATCCGCGTCGATTGGCTTGGTACTGGTCCAGCGGACGTCGTCGAGGATTGGCGGGATCGCGCCAGTGGAGAGAAGTGAGTCGACCAGCCTGAGGCGAGAAACGCTTCCGCAGCCTTGCCCAGAGCTACCGCATGGCTTGGCTGACTCACGATCCAGAAATGGCGGCATGATCCGCGGCGAAACAAAAGCGGTATCAGACTGGGCGATCCGGGGAACATCTCGGCGAGAGTGGCCTCGAGCCTGACCGTCTGGATCTCCGCCGTGCAGGTCCGATTGAGATGGTGGTAGATCACTAGGGACTGGCCACGCCGCCAGAACGGCATCAGTTCGTCCCTGAAGATGAACTTGCCCGATTTCGGGCCCAGGCGCGGAGTCAACTGCGTCGCGATCCCATTGTCTGGATCGAAGAACACGAGGTCCGCCAGCCTCGTCGCCGACAAGGCACCAGTGAGCCAGGCTGTCCGATAAGCGTGTCTTCTGTGTCCCACCGTGCCGGCATCCCCAACCAATCCGGTAGAAGGCTCGCGATAGAAAAGTGTCTGCTTCGGCAGAATGCCCGACACCTCAACGTCGCGCATAGTCCGGGATCCTGTGTCGACGAGTCCGAGCAGACGCGCGTGTAGGTCCGGATCGAGAGCTGCGAACATCTCGTTGCGGAGATAAGCGACGTGCCTACCGTCGCCGTTGTGGCTTTCATCTGGAAAAGCGCACCAAACGACGCCGAGGCGAAGCTTCAGCCGATCTGCCTCGGTCAGCCGCCTTAAAAGCGCGTACTTCGCGAAATCGCCGACGTCGCCGACATACCGATTTTGCATGACCCTCTGCGCGATCCGCGGGTGGATGATACGTGGCCATAGTTGGAGTCCCGTTGGCCAATAGCTAGACACGAAGGAACTGCTTCGGGCCAGACCGAGGCAACGAACTCGGTCGCGCGCCGGCTTCGCGCTTTGGGCCAGTCGCCCTGACACAGGCCGACCGAAGGGAGACGTTGCGTATGGATACGCCCGAGACAGGTCCGCTTGATCGCCATGCGGAGAATGAAGCGGAGCATAAGGCTCGTGCCAGACGCTTCAAATCGGTAGACCCTTTAAAATCTGTTCCCCACGGCCTGCTGTCGTCGTCGGAAATTCACGACTACATTCGGCTTACCTCGATGCTGGACGAATTTGACGAAAAACACCTTAAGAGCGCGTCATATGAGGTGTTTGCTGGCGGCGAGTTCATATATTGGGAGAAAAACACTCGCAAGAAAAAGAAAATTACCAAAAAAGATTATTTTCTTACACTGCCCGCTAACTCAATTACTTTTGTGCAGACTAGAACGAAGTTTCGCCTGCCCAGTTACATTGCAATTCGTTTCAACCTTCGAATCACACATGTTCATCGTGGGCTACTACTAGGCACTGGACCGCTCGTCGATCCAGGCTTTGAAGGACAGCTACTTGTTCCCTTACACAATCTCACCTCAACTGAGTATCAGATCGACTTGAGCGAAGCCCTTATATGGATTGAATTCACGAAAACCACTGCGAATTTCGATAATTTTAGCTACGAAGAACTTGATAAGTATTTACTCCCGAATAGAAAAACGCAAGCTGTAGATTTCCCTAAAAGTAAATGTTTCAAGGATCCAGATTATTACCTTTTCAAAGCTAATGGTGGCCGGCCAATTGTCAGCTCTATCCCAGCCGCCTTGGGGCAGGCGAGTAGCGACGCGCGTGAGGCAAAGGAAAGCTCTGAAAGTCTGCAGAACTGGGCGAGAGGCATCGGTATCCTCGCAGTACTCGGCGCGGTGCTGGGCGTCGCAAGCGCTCTCACCTCCTCTTGGACGATGATCAAAGGGGCTCAGGAATCTATCCGTAAAGCCGACGAAACAGTCGAGAAATCGAACATGACCATCGCCGAGCTAAAGCAGAAGGTGCAGGCGCTCGAGGGCAAGACACCGATCCTGCAGACCGCAGAAGATCGGATAACAAAACTCGAAAATTCACGAGACGAGCTCGTCAAAAATCTGGCACGGAACCGCGAAGACGCCGACCGGACCATCGCTTTCATGCGGCGGGAAATCGATCTCCTGACAAAACGTTTAGATGAGAGGCGCTCGCGGTGAGAGGTGGCGAAATAAATTCGATCTACATTAGGTAAAAATCTTCGTTAGTAGTCGGTCTTTTGCTCGGCCTCGTACAACAGAAAAGGGCATTCAACTTTTGGCTACCTTAGAATTTTCGGGCTGATCAGATCACCGACAAACGGACCTTCCGAAGCTATGAGAAGGGTGGACACGAGACGGTCGGCCATCCGAAGCTGAATGTCTGCTACCTGGCGTTTCGCTAATGTCTGCTCAGGGCGCATTCCAGTAGCGGGTAAACATATGCCGCTTGGCCGCCGACTCGGTCCGCAAGCCGAAGCTTTGCTCGCCTCGAGAATTTCCTAACGCTTTTTGCCCAGCTCGGCCGCGATGTCCTTGGTCATTCGACCGACCTTGCGATGCGCGGCCGTAAGTTGGTCCTGCGTGACGCCCCAGCGCTTCATCCAGAACTCGACAGCCTTGCGTTCCGACAGATCGAGGCGGTCCTTGTCGATAAAGCCACGCTTGTCCTTGAGGCCGGCCATGGGAATCCCGTTGGGTTGATGACTTAGAGCGCCTAACAGAACCGTCTGATCTGGTTGAGGGTGATGAGGCTGGCGGCGAGGCTCGTGAAGGCCTCGTAGATGTCTGCGCGTCGCTCATAGCGGATGGGCAATCGACGGAATCGGTTGAACCAGGCGTGGGTGCGCT
>NZ_JAKSYD010000020.1 GCF_022829605.1 Methylobacterium sp. E-065
TCGTTCGGCGGCTACGCCGGCAACGACAGCTTCCGCACCGGCTACGCGGTCGGCGGCGGCATGGAGTACGCGCTCCCGGTCGACTCGTTCCTGAACTTCTTCCGCTCTTCGGCCGTGACGCTCAAGGTCGAAGGCCTGTACGTCAACCTCGACCGCAACACCCGCAACCAGGGTGCCCTGGTCATCAACGCCGCCAACAACTTCCCGGTGGCCTACAACCCCGTCGGCCGTCGCTCCGACGAGTTCGCCGTCATCCGCGCCGGCCTGAACTACAAGTTCGGCTCGTACTAAGACCCCTCCGCGGGACGCGCGTCGGGCCTAACGGCCCGGCGGGCGTTCTCCCGGTCATCGACCATGCCCGATGCGGCCCCGCCGTATCGGAACGAAAAACGCCCCGGGATCCTGTCCCGGGGCGTTTCTTGTCGTTCGAGTGCTCTCCGCCGAAGTCGGCACCGGTTCGGCGCCCGGGAGCACGTTAAAACAAGGGCTTGGAGCCGCCTGCTTCAGGCGTGGACGGCGTGCTCCAGTTGCGCCTTCGACATCTTCGATCGGCCGGGCACGTTCTGCGCCTGGGCCTTGCGCATCAGCGCGGCCTTGGTCGTTCCGGACTTGCTCTCAGTCTTGCTGCTCGCCTTGCCGGTGCTCTTGCTGGCAGCCTTGCCGGTCTTGCGCGCGGCGGCGGATTTCTCGGCGGCCGCCTTCGGCTGCTTCGAGAACTGCTTGCCCTTCGCGGTATCGGCCCGCTTCTTGGCCGTGCTGGCGGCGTATTCCTTGTCGCTCAGCTTTTCGCGGGCCTTCTTGGGCAGGTAGCGCTCGCCAGTCTTGCCGCTCTCCTGGCCCGACTTCGTGCCCCACTCCTCGTCGGTCCACTGCTTGAGGTGGTTGTCGTCCGCCTTCTTGCCGGCGTAGCCGCCGCCCTCCTTCTTGTATTCGGCGGTGGCCATCTGGGCCTTGCGCGCCGACCACTGACCCGGCTTGCCGCCCTTCTCCGACTTCGTGACCTGTTTCTTGACCTTCTCCCACAGCTTGGGATCAGTCTTCTTCGCGGTTCCGGCCATCATCCTGTCTCCGAATCAAGATTTCGCAGTCAACACCACGCTTCCAGCTCCGTTCCGACGACGCGCCGCCCCGGGCGAAAATTGCGTGGGATGAATCCCGGATCCGTCGGCGACGCCGACGGGTTGGCCCCCAGGGGTACGGCACGACGGGACACGGCATGGCAGACGCACCGGACGACACGCAGGCCCAGCGGAGGCCCGCCGGCAAGCCCGAGAGCGCGGGCCTCGCCAACACGCCCCTCGACACCGCCGCCGGCACGGTCAAGCCGCAGGACGGACCGATGGAGCGGGCCGGCACCGAGAAGGACGAGGCGCGCCGCGGCGGGACCAGCCTCGGGGCCGAGCGGGACCGGCCCGGCGGCCGATGAGCCAGTCCGGCGGTCTCACCCCGTCGGCGCCACGGACCGCAGACAGGGGAACACGCAGCATGCAGATCCGGCACAAGCCCCTGCGCGCGCAGGTGATCGTCATCACCGGCGCCTCCAGCGGCATCGGCCTCGCCACGGCGCGGGAGGCCGCCCGCCGCGGGGCCCGCGTGGTCCTGGCGGCGCGCAACGGTGCTGCCCTCGACGACATCGCCCACGACATCCGGGAGCGCGGCGGCGAGGCCCGGGCGGTCGTGACCGACGTGTCCAGTCGCGCGGATGTCGAGGCGCTCGCCGCCGAGGCCGTGCGCGCCTATGGCGGCTTCGACACCTGGGTCAACAACGCCGGACTCTCGATCTTCGGCCGCCTCGAAGAGGTCTCGGACGAAGACCATCGACGGCTGTTCGACGTGAACTTCTGGGGGATCGTCTACGGCTCGACGGTGGCGCTGCAGCATCTGCGGAAGTCCGGCGGCGCGCTGGTCAACCTGGGCTCGATCGCCTCCGACCTCGCCTTCCCGATCCAGGGCATGTACTGCGCCTCCAAGCACGCGATCAAAGGCTTCACCGACGCCCTGCGCATGGAATTGCAGGCGGAGGGCGTCCCGGTCTCGGTGACGCTGATCAAGCCGGCCTCGATCGACACGCCCTTCCCGGAACACGCCAGGAACTACATGGCGCAGGCCCCGAAGCTGCCGCCGCCGGTCTACGACCCGGCGGACGTGGCCAAGGCGATCCTGTACGCCGCCGAGCACGGCCCGCGGGACCTCTATGTCGGCGGCGGCGGCAAGATGATGAGTTCCCTGCGCAAGCGCGCGCCGTCGGTCACGGACTGGGTGGGAGCCCGGGTCATGTCCCGGACCCAGAAGGCCGGCGCGGCCGGCAGGAACCGGGACGGCGCCCTCTACGCGGCCGGCCGGGATGGGTCCGTGCGGGGAGCCTCGCCGCATCACGTCATGCGCAGCGTCTACACACAGGCCTCGGTCACCCCGATCCTGACCGGGATCCTGCTGGCGGGCGCCACGGCGGCGGCGGCCTCGCTGCTCGCCCGCTCCAACCGGCGCTGAAGCGGACGTGGGATCGGTGCGCGCCAGCGCGTCACGACAGAGAGCGTCGAATTGTTTGTTTCCGGACAATTTCGGCTGAGGTCAGCGCCCATTCAGGCCTGATGACCAATCTGCCCGGATCTCGCGCCCGGCCAGCCCGGCACGAGACCGAACAGAAGGGTTGATCATGATGCACGTGAAGAGGCTCGCGGCTGCCGCGGCCGTCATCGCCGGCCTCGGCTCCGCCTCCGCCCTTGCGGCGCCCCTGACGCCGGCCGCTCTCGCCGGCCCCGCTGCCGTCACCACCGTGGCCTTCGGCTGCGGCCCCGGCTGGGCGCCCGGCCCGTACGGCCGCTGCCGTCCGATCTACCGTCGGCCGCGCTTCTACGGCCCGCGCTGCTTCGTCCGCCCCACGCCCTACGGGCCGCGGCGCGTCTGCCGCGACTGAAGTGGGCGCGGGGGACCCGGCCCCGCCGAACCGTGATGCGATCCAGGGGTTGAAACGAGGGCAGGCTGCCGGTCCGGGGGGCGACCCCGCGGACAGGGCGGCCTGCCTTTTCAATTCGTGATCGCGCGATCTTGCCACCAGCGGGAGACACCATGGCTCGAGATCAGAGCGGCGGAGTGGGCGACCCGGCGCGGGAGCGGGCGGCGGCCGAGCGGGCAGGCCGGAAGTGCCTCGGCGAGAACGGGCGGCCACAGCCGGCCCCCACACCCGTGGAGCAGGACGCAGCCCATCGCACGGCGGCGACCGGGCCGCAGGATCCGAACGCCCACGCGGTCAGCACGGTGGTCGACGGGGCCTAGGGCTCCCAGGCGTTTCCAAGGAGCCGTGCCCTTTGGTGAGTTGCCAGGGCGAAGCCTTGGCGCATCGGGCGAAGTCCGACTTTCGGGCAAGGCCCGACAGCAGGGCACTGCCCTGCACCCGCAAAAGGCGGCCCCCCTCCGCTCAGGAACCGCACAGGATGAGCCCTCACGGCTGCCGTCCGCCACACGGCCGGGGCTCGTGTTCACCGGCGTCCGAGTCCGGCCCGACGAGCCCGGTGACGATGCCGGCCGCGCAGAGTTGCGCCGCGTCGGGGATCCAGATGGCGGCCGGGGACACCGCCAGGGCTCGCGTCACGAAGGCCGAGGGCAGGCCGGCCGCCCGATAGGCGGCCCGCTCAGGCTTGGAATCCACCGGACGCATCCGCCCCCGCGCCCCGACCTCATAGGGGGCGTGGAAGCCGAGCCGGCCGCCCTCCGCCAGGACGCGCCGCCGCCCGCGGACGAAGATCAGCGTGCAGGCCGACGCGCAGGCGTCGGACACCCGGGTCTCCAGCCCGCGGGCGGCCACGAGGGCCCCGATCGCCGCCCCCTCCTCGACCAGGCCGCCGTCGCTGGTCAGGTGCAGGCGTACGATCCCCGGATGGGCGCCGAGGAGGCCGGACACCCGCGAGGCCACGCCTTCGGTGAGGTCGCCCACGAGGTGCAGGTCCCGGCCGCCCGGCCCGACCGTGAGCCGGGCGGGCACCTCCGGGTCGTCCGCCCCGGAGGCGGCCCCGAGGCCCGGCCCGGCGGGGCCGGCCGAGGCGGGAATCGGACAGGTGGCGAGCGCCAGGGCGAGGATGCGCGCGCGCATCCCCGTCCGGCGCCCCCACCGGCGGGTGAGGTGCGGCGTGGCGGCCGTCATGGCGGCATTCCAAATGGGTGGGATCGGCGTGGCGGGAGAGGGGCGACCGGCGGGGTCGGACGCGGACGCCTACTGGAGGTAGGCGACGAACATCTCGGCCACGGCCCGCGATGCGTAGGCCTGGGGGCTCTCGCCCCAGCGGATCGGGAAGGCCTCCGCCATCCGGCGGCCGGCGAGGATCCGGGCCACCTCGTCGGGCATCAGCCCGTCGTCGAGGGCGTTCGCGAGGGCGGCGCGTTCATGCGAGGGATGGGACCGGACGCTCCGGTCCAGGGGATTGCCGAACGCCGCGGCGCGAAGGTCGGCAAGCGCCGCGGCACTCAGGTCGGGATGGGGGGTCGGGGCAACGTTATAAGTCAGCATCGCTGTTCGCCTTCCATGTCGGGTGGGGTGCGCTCTCCTCGGTTCGGATGCGGCAACACCACGGACAGGGCGACATCGTCGGGGCGATCCGATCCACGCTGGCGATCACGGCAAACCTCCATTCGGCTCTGCATCTACGGTCGCATCGACACGGCCAACCTAGCCGCCGGAGCCGGAAAAAGGCTGCCAATTTGCGGCCGCTTCGAAGCGGAGCCTATGCGCCGAACCGGCTTTCGGGAGCAGAAGATGCGGAGCCGGCATTCCGCCTCGCGTCTCGACGCCGGGTGCGCGGCCTGCCACCTTCGTGCCCCGGGCAACCGAGCCCGTGACAGGGACAGGTGCGCCATGACCGGATCACTCTCGCGGGCCGTAATCGTCCAGCCGGGGGGCGGCTTCGACAAGGTCGGGTTCGGCGCGCAGCCGGTTCCGGAGCCCGGCCCTGGGGAGATCACCGTCCGCCTGCGGGCCAGCTCCCTCAACTACCACGATTACGCGGTGGTCAGCGGAATGTGGGGACCGAGCGAGCCCCGCATCCCGATGTCCGACGGGGCCGGCGCGGTCGAGGCCGTCGGGCCCGGCCCGGCCGAGTTCGCCGTGGGCGATTCCGTGGTCAGCACGTTCTTCCCGACCTGGCTGGAGGGCACGCCGCAGGTCGAGGGTTTTGCCACCGTGCCGGGCGACGGGATCGACGGCTACGCCCGCGAGCGGGTCACGGCGCCGTCCACCGCCTTCACCCGTGCGCCCGCGGGCTGGGACCACGCCGAGGCGGCGACGCTGACCACCGCCGGCCTGACCGCCTGGCGCGCGCTCCACGCCGATGCCGGCCTCAAGAGCGGTGACGTCGTCCTCGTCCAGGGCACCGGCGGCGTCTCGCTGTTCGCCCTGCAATTCGCGAAGGCCGCGGGCGCCACGGTGATCGCCACCTCGTCCAGCGACGCGAAGCTCGAGCGCCTGTGCGAGCTCGGCGCCGACCATCTCATCAACTACCGCGCCGATCCGGCCTGGGGCGAGACCGCACGGCGGCTGACCGGCGGACGCGGCGTCGATCACGTCCTCGATGTCGGCGGGCCGGGGACGCTGGAGCAGTCGATGGCCGCCGTGCGGGTGGCCGGCCATATCTCGGTGATCGGCATCCTGTCGGGCGTGGCGGGGGAGCTGCCGCTGGTCCCGGCGCTCCTGAAACAGATCCGCCTGCAGGGCGTGCTGGTCGGCAGCCGGCGCCACCAGATCGCGATGATCCGCGGCATCGAGGCCTGTGGGCTGCGGCCGGTGGTCGATCGCCGCTTCCCGCTCGACGACCTCGTCGCGGCCTTCCGCCACCAGGAGAGCAACCGCCACTTCGGCAAGATCTGCATCGCGATCTAGCAACCGTGCGCCTTGAGCGGATGCGGGCGCGGATCGTGGCCCTGTCGGCCTCGCAGCGCCCGCCAAGGTTCGTCAATCGTCGATACGCCCCGGCAAACTAATCTGCATAAGTATTTATTCGACGAAACCTCTGTAGGCTTGTGGACACAAGCCGGTGCGGAGGAACACCATGTCAAATCCGCTCGTGCGCAAGCTGGAATGCTACGTCCCGCTGTCGGAGGCGGATCGGATGTGCTTGATCGATGCCACCGGCCCGGGGCGCTTGGTCGCCGCGCGGACGGACATCATCCACGAGGGCGACGATCCGCGCGCTATCAGCATCATCCTCGACGGTTGGGCCTGCCGCTACCGGCAGTTCATCAACGGGCGCCGCCAGATCGTCTCGTTCCTCCTGCCGGGCGACCCGTGCGACCCGCACGTCTTCCTCCTCGACGAGATGGATCACACGATCGGTGCGATCACACCCGTCACCCTCGGCCAGATCTCCGGCCCCACGCTGCAGGCGATGACGGCCCGCAGCCTGCAGCTCGATCTCGCCTTCCACCGTGAGGCGCTCGCCACGGCGGCGGTGCAGCGCGAGTGGACGATCAGCCTGGGCAGCCGCACCGGCATCGAGCGGCTCGCCCATCTGTTCTGCGAACTCCACGCGCGGCTGGCGGCGGTGGGCCTCGCGGAGGCCGACACCTGTCCGATGCCGGTCACCCAGAACGATCTCGGCGACGCGATGGGCCAGACCAGCGTGCACATCAACCGCACGCTGCAGGAGCTGCGCGGCATGGGGCTGATCACCCTGCGCAGCCGGCGCCTGACCATCCACGATCCGGCCGCCCTCGCCCGGCTCGCCCATTTCGACTCCGCCTATCTCCACATGACGGAGCCGGCCGGCCGGGCCGTCGCGCAGCGCACGTGACCCGGGCCAGACCCGATCGAGCCCGGCCGGATCATCACGCCGCGCGGATGCCGACCAGGAAGCGGTCGACCTCCGCCGAGAGGCGCTCCGACTGGACCGCCAGGGCCGTAGCCCCCGTGAGCACCTGATCGGCCGCACCTCCCGTCTGCTCCGAGGCCTCGGCCACGCCGGCGATGTTGACGGTCACCTCGGGGGCGCCCTGCGTCGCCTGGGTGATGTTGCGCACGATCTCCTGAGTCGCCGCGCCCTGCTGGTCCACGGCCGCCGCGATCGCGACCGCCATCCCGTTGATCTCGCGGATCCGGTCGATGATCGTGCCGATCGCACCCACCGTCGCACCAGTGACCCCCTGGATCCGGCCGATCTGTGCGGCGATGCCGTCGGTGGCCTGGGCCGTCTTCTCCGCGAGCGCCTTCACTTCGCCCGCCACGACCGCGAAGCCGCGGCCGGCCTCGCCCGCGCGTGCGGCCTCGATGGTGGCGTTGAGCGCGAGCAGATTGGTCTGCTCGGCGATGGACGAGATCAGCCGCACCACCGTGTCGATCTCCGAGACCGCCATCCGCAATTCGGATACGAGGCCGGCGGCCTGATCGGCCTCGTCGACCGCCTGTTGCGCCAATCCGGAGGAGTCGCTCGCTTGGCGGCCGATCTCCTGGATCGAGCTGCCGAGTTCCTCGGCCGAGGCCGCGACGGTGTTGATGTTGGCCGTCGCCTCCTCGGCCGCGCGCGCCACCGTGCCGGACTGGCTCGCAGCCTCCTGGGCGGTCGTGGTCATCTGACGGGCGGTGGTCTGAAGGTCGCCCGCGGACGACGAGACGCGATCGACGATCGTGGCCACCGCCTGCTCGAAGACCTGGGCCAGCTCCATCCTGTTGCGCCTGCGCTCGACGGAGGCGGCGGCCTCCGCCTGCCGCTTCCGCTCGACCTCGGCGGCGGCGTTGCGGGCGACCATGGCCTCGATCGCCTCGACCGCGCGCCCGACCATCCCGATCTCGTCGCCGCGCCGCGCCTCCGGGATCGCGGCCTCGACATCGCCCTCCGCCATACGCTGCAAGCCGGCGACGAGGCGGTGAAGGGGCCGCGTGACACCGAGCACGACGATCACCACCGAGAGGCCGAGCGCGGTGAGGAGGGCCGCCAGGGCGGCGCCGATCAGGATCGTGCGGGCCTGCTCGGCCTCGTGCTGCGAGGCGATCTTCGCCTCGTTGAGACGGGCCGTCGCCTGCGCCTCGTAAGCCTGCGACGCCTTGTTGAACTGCGTCCGGATCTCCCGGCTGTCTACGAGGCCGACCTGTATCGCCGTGTCCCGTTCGTCCCGGAGGGCGAGGGCGTTTGAGCGATCGAGCAGATCGAAATACGCACGCGCGAGACGGCCGATGTTGCGCTGGATGTCCTGGATCTCCTTCCGGCGCGACCCCGCAGCCAGGGTCTCGACATTGTCGGCCACGGCTTTGACCGCCTGATCGTAGCGATCGCGGAAGGATGGGATCTCGCTTTCCGGCTGGCCGATGATGATGTTGCGGTTCATCAGGCCCGCTTCGACAAACTGCTCCCGGACCTGCCCAAACATCTCCAGACGCGAGAAGTAGTAGTCCACGAGATACGTGTTACGACGTTCCAGGGTTTCAAGCGATTGAACCGAATATAATACGATAAACACACTGGATAAAATCATGATCAAGATAGGAATAGATATCTTAATGATCAGCTTTGTATCCTGTAGCAGCCGCATGTATCCGACTCCTGTTTGCCAGATGGAGCCGTGTAGCAGAAATTTTCTTGATTTATGCTACAGAATTCGGGTAATAATATCCACGCACTCAACATTATAGAAATAATACTGCAAACAAATATAGATATGCATTCATCAGCTCACAGAAAATACTACCCGTTTATCTGCGAATCTTCGGACGACGCGGGAACACGTCCACGCTTTTAATTTCTGCCTTAAATGAGGTCTTCGGGCCGACCTTCAGACCCGGACGGTCGCCGTAGCCAAGAGCCTGTCGGGATGCGTCCCGGGCGCACCGGAAACGGCAAGCCCGAATCGCATCGTCGCGCAGGATACGCCTTGGCTGCCGCGCTCAGTCCAGCACGATCGGGTAGCAGCGCGCGCCCACCGAGGCGGCGAGTACCTGCACGGCGCCCACCGTCGAGACGTCGCCCGCCACGTGGACCACGTCGGTGGCGCGCAGGCTCGGCAGATGGGCGGTGAGCGGGCCGGAGCGCACGTCCGGCGGACGCGGACCGCCGCGGTCGGCGCAGAGCACGATCCGGGCGACGCCGGTGCGGCGCAGCCAGTCGAGGCTCTCGCGCATGTACAGGTCCAGCGCGTCCCGGGCCCCGACGGCGAGTGCCATCTCGCGGGCGGGCTCGACGTAGCGGGCCGCCCGGGCGATCGCCCAGATCGCCCCGAAGCCGGCGCCGGCCGCCACCAGGACGAGGCGCCCGCCCCCGGGGCGGTACTGCTCCCGTCCCACGGGGCCCTTGAGGCGCACGGGCTGGTCGAGCCGGAGCGTATCGATGGGGCCACCCTCGGGATCGCGGGCGATATGGAATACCGCCTCGTTGATCTCGGCCGCGCCGTCGACCCGGAGCGTCGGGGACAGAATCATCGCCGGCAGACCCGCGAAGGTCACCAGCGCCTGATGGCCGGGCTCCAGGGTCGGGCGCTTGGTCAGGGTGACCACGACCTCGACGATGCCGGGGCTGAGCCGGCGGATCTCGGTGACGGTGCCCTTGCGGATCGCGACCGGGATCGGCGGCGCTTCCTCCTGCCCCTGGATCGGGGCGGCCGGCAGGGCCGGCCGGAGAGCCTCGGGTCGAGTCCGATGAGCCGGCGGGCGGCGGATGGGGCGCGCCGATCCGTGATGCGTCGCGCTCTGGCCGGCCTGCGCCTGGACCGGCGCGATCATGCCCTCGGCGAGGGCCGCCTCCAGGGGCGTGTCGCCGGTCGAGACGCGCACCGACCGGCCGTTGACGACGAGCGAGCAGCGCGCACCCATGGCCTTACCCCGCGTGGTCCGGAGAGGGCTCATCGAAGGTGGATTCAGGGGCGAGGGCGGGTTCAAGGGGCACGGATCACTTGGCGCGGAGCAGGAGCGAATCGACCAGCGCCGCCCAGCGCTCGCGGGTCGCGCGGACATCATCGCTCGGGGCGGAGTCCGTGAGGACCTGGCGCTGCGCCCGCAGGGATTCGACCTCCTGCCGCTGCGCCCGGAGCACCGCCTTCATCACCTGAAGCTCGGTCTCGAGACGGGTGATGGCGTCGTCGGACTCGTCGAAGAGATCTTCGTCGGGCTCGCCGGCGTGCTCATCGACCGGCGCGGCGGCGTGGTGCCGATCTTGGCCGGGCAGTGGCAGCCGGATCCGGGCCTGCTGGTCCAGCCGGACCGGCCGGGCCATCAGGCGACGCAAGAGATCAGAGCTGCCCGCCTGCTGATAACGCCGTGCCGCCTCGGCCATCCGCCCATCCCCATGCCGGGCGCCGGCGCGCCCATCCATCAACAGGAGCTTGCGCGAGCATGGTTAAGGGGGGCTTAAACCAATCGGCGACTTACGCCGCCGCCTGCTTCATCACACCGGCGACGAGCGTGTAGGTCTCGACCCAGGCCGCCCGGACCTCCGGGGTGAAATCCGGCCCCAGCCCCTGCTCCAGGGTCCAGAGCAGGGCCTCGCCCACCGGAGCGTAATGAGCGGCCTGCGTGCCGTAGGCGATGTGCTTGCGCCCGAGATCCTGCAGCGCCGGCACCACCGTATCCGGGTGGTTCAGGTTGGCCACCGCGAGCCCCAGCATCGCCATCAGCTTCGTCTTCTGCTCGCTCATGTCGGCGGGGAAGAGGTCGCGCACCTGCGGGGCGATCTCGAACAGGCGGCCGTAGAACAGGTCGGCCGCCGTCCCGGCGATCGGCCGCACCTTCGCGAAGCTGTCCTGCACCAGCCTGATCTGTACGGGCGTCATCGCATCACCGGCCAAAGGATTCGGTCCTTGGCAGTTTACCGCTGTTCCAACCCGCCGAAACCAACCCAGGCTAAAATCAGGCCGCTTCCGGCGCCGCCCCGACGATCTGGCGGGCCTGCAGCAGGGTCATGGGCTCGCCGAAGGCCGGGCCCAGCGCGTATTCGCAGCCGAGGCTGGCGAGCGCCTGGGCGTCGGCCTCCGACTCGCAGCCCTCCGCCACGATGGCGAGGTTCAACTCGCTCGCCATGCGCACGATCGAGCGCAGGATCGCGGTCTGGCCGGTGCCGATCTGGCGCACGAAGGTCGCGTCGACCTTGATCGTGTCGAACGGGAAGCGCTGGAGGTAGGAGAGCGCCGAGTAGCCGGTGCCGAAATCCGACAGGCACAGGCCGGCCCCGAGGTCGTGGATGCGGGCCAGCATCTGGGCGGCGTATTCCGGGTTCTCCATCACGAGGCTCTCGCTGAATTCCAGCTTGAGCGAGCCGGGGAGCGCCCCGGAGCGGGCCATCACGGTCTTCACGTCGTGCAGCAGGTCGTGGCGCAGGAGCTGACGCGAGGACAGGTTGCAGGCCGCGAAGATCGGCGGCTCGACCTCCAGGGAGCGCTGCCAGGCCGCGAGTTCGAGCGCGGTGCGCTCCAGGGCGAAGATGCCGAGATTGACGATGAAGCCGCTCTCCTCGGCGAGCGGCAGGAAGGTCGAGGGGGGAATGCGCCCGAGCTTCGGGTGGTCCCAGCGCAGGACCGTCTCGAACCCCGCCACGGTGCGGTCCTCGAGCCGCACCACCGGCAGGAACAGCACCTTCATCTCGTTGCGCTCGATCGCCTTGCGCAGGTCGCTCTCCAGCATCAACCGGTCGGTGCGGTCAGTGCGCATATGGGCGCGGAACACCTCGATCCGGTCGCCGCCGTTGCGCTTGGCCTGGATCATGGCGACCTCGGCGCTCTTGAACACCTCGTCGCGCTTGAGGTTGGCGCCGGACTCGTAGAGCGCCAACCCGATCGAGACCGTCAAAAAGATCTCGCGGTCGGCATAGGTGATCGGTGTGGCGATCGCCCGGCGGATCATCTCGGCGAAGGCCAGGATCCGGTCGGGCTCGCGCTCGGACAGCAGGATTACCGCGAACTCGTCGCCCGCCACCCGGGCCAGGGTATCCTGCGGGCGCAGAAGCCGGCCGAGCCGGCGCGACAGGGTCAGCAGGATCGAATCGCCAGCCGAAAGGCCGATCGCGTCGTTGATGCCCTTGAACCGGTCGACATCGAGCACGATCACGGTGGGCTTGAGGCGCGGGTCCTGGCTGGCGAAGGCGAGGGCCGCATCCAGGCGGTCACCGAACAATTCGCGGTTCGGCAGGCCGGTGAGGCTGTCATGCACGGCGTCATGGAGCAGGCGCTCCTCGGCGGTCTTGATCTCGGTCACGTCCGCGATGGTGCCGACCACGCGGATCACCTCGCCGTCGGCGCCGATCACGGGGCGCGCCTTCAGCCGGTACCAGAAGAACGTGCCGGCCTCCGAACGCAGGCGGAAATCGTGGACGATGCGGCCGCGCCGCTCCTCGATCACCGTGTCGAGGGCCGCCGAGTAGCGCTCCACGTCGAACGGGTGGAGGGCGCCCAGCCAGTTGGTCGCCGGGCCCTCCAGGGTGCCCCGGGCGAGGCCGAGCTGGCCCTCGATCTCCGGGCCGACGAAGACCCGGTCGGCGGGCACGTCCCAATCGAACACCACGTCGCCCGCACCGGTCAGCGCCAGCGCCCGGCGCTCGGTGTCGGAGACCAGGGTGTGGCTGAGGCCGCCGCCCGCGAAGGCGTGCTGGAGCACCGTGAAGCCGATCAGCATCACGATCAGCACGAGGCCGCCGATCAGGGCCGGCTGCACGAGGTCGCTGCCGATCTGGCCGGTGACCGCGAAGCCCGCCGCCGCCACCCAGACGACGAGCATCAGCCAGGTCGGCACCAGCAGGATCGCCCGGTCGTAGCCGTTATGGACCGCGAGGTAGAGGATCAGCAACAGGCCGATGCCGGCCACCGCCGCGATGGAGATGCGCGCCACGCCCGCCGCCACCGGCGGATCGAACACCGCGAGCCCGACGAGGCCAGCCAGGAAGGCCAGCCAGAAGAACGCCACGTGGCTGTAGCGCACGTGCCAGCGGGCGAGGTTGAGATAGGCGAACAGGAAGACCAGCAGCGTCGCCCCGAGCACCGCCTCGGCGGAGGCCCGATAGACCCGCTCGGCGAGTTCCGTGACCGGGAAGACCCGCTGAAGGAAGCCGAAATCGATGCAGGCATAGGCCAGCACCGACCACGCGAGTGCCGCCGCGGCCGGGAAGATGATCGCGCCCTTGACCACGAACACGATAGTCAGGAACAGCGCCAGCAAGCCGCTGATCCCGATGATGATGCCCTTGTAGAGGGTCAGGCCGGCGGCCTTCCGGCGATAGGCGTCCTGGTCCCAGAGGTGGAGCTGGGGGATGTTGGCGCCGCGCAATTCGGCGACGTAGGTGACGGTCGTGCCGGGATCGAGCGTGATCGTGAACTGGTCGGCTTCCGGGTTCTCGTCGCGCTCGGGCCGGATGCCCTGGCTCGCCGTGATGGCGGCGATCCGCGAGCCGCCGAGATCGGGCCAGATCACCCCGGAATCGACCAGCCGGAAATGCGGGGCGATCAGGATGCGGTCGATCTGCTCGTCGGTGTCGTTGGTGAGCGCGAACACGATCCAGTCGGGCCGGGCGCCGGCGTCGCGCGCCTTCACGACGATGCGGCGGACGATGCCGTCCTTGCCGGGCGCCGTGGAGATCTGGATCAGGTCGCCGTCCGAGCGGTAGCGCTCGATCGCCGAGGTCAGGTCGATCACCGGCGCGTCGAGGGTGACGCGCACCGCTTCCACGGCCCAGGCCGGTCCACTCAGGGCGAGGGCACCGACGAGACCGCCGACCAGGGTCAGGAGGAGGGCGAGGATGCGCAAGGGTGTCTTGGTGTCCGGCCGTGCGAGAAGCGGCGTCGGCCGCCCCGGCGGCCTCAATCGAGCGGATCGCGCCCTTTTGCGGCCAAATCAAGTTGCGGCGGCCGTTTCGCGGCACGATCCAGAGCCACTTCGACCGACGAATCCCGGGTTTCCAAAGGGCTGAAGCCCTTTGGCGGGTGCTCAGGGCAGAGCCCTGAGATGGTCTCCAGGGCTCTGCCCTGGACCCGCGAAAGGTCTCGACCTTTCGAAACCAGGACAGGCTCTCAGGCCGCCCGAAGCGCACCCGCGATCGTGTCGAGAGACGGCAGCTTGCGGATCGGGCCGATCGCCGCCAGCGTCGGCGTACCCTGCAGCATCGCGGCGGCGGCGGCGCGCACGGCCTCGACCGTGACGGCATCGACCTTGGCGATCACCTCCCCGGCGGGGATCACCCGGCCCCAGGCCAGGATCTGGCGGGCGTTGCGCTCGATGCGCCCGCCCGGCGTCTCCAGCGCGGAGAGCAGCGACACCTTGAGCTGCGCCTTGGCGCGGGCGATCTCGACGGTGTCGAGGTCCCGGGCCGCACGGGCGGTGGCGGCGAGCGTCACGTCGATCAGTTCGCGCAGGTCCGCCCCGGCGGTGCCGGCGCCGATGCCGAACAGGCCGCAATCCGAGAACGGCCAGTGGAAGGCCTGGATCTCGTAGGCGAGGCCCCGGGTCTCGCGCACCTCCTGCCAGAGCCGCGAGGTCAGGCCGCCGCCGAGCACCTGAGCGAACATGTGCAGCGCGTAATAGCCCTCGTCCCGGAAGGAGAGGCCCGGCAGGCCGATCACCACGTTGGCCTGTTCGAGCTTGCGCGGCATCCGCCGCTCGCCGCCGCGATAGACCCCCGGCACCGCCTCCGAGGCGGTCTTGGCGGGGAGGGCGCCGAAATGGCGCTCGGCCGCCGCCACGATCGCCTCGTGGGTCACCGCCCCGGCGCCCGCCACCACGATGCGGTCCGGCGTGTATTCCCGATCGAGATAAGCGCGGATCCCGGCCTCGTCGAAGCTCCGGATCGTCTCGGGCCGTCCCAGGATCGGCCTGCCGACCGGCTGGTCCGGGAAGGCGGCTTCCGTGAAGGCGTCGTACACCACGTCGTCGGGGGTGTCCTCGACGGCGGCATATTCCTGCAGGATCACGCCCTTCTCGCGGGCGAGCTCCCCCGCATCGAACACCGAACCGGTGAGGATGTCGCCGATCACGTCGAGGGCGAGATCCGTATCCTCGCCGAGCACCCGGGCGGTGTAGCTCGTGCCCTCGGTGGAGGTGGCGGCGTTGATCTCGCCGCCGACATTCTCGATCGCCTCGGCGATCGCCTGGGCCGAGCGGGTGCGGGTCCCCTTGAACGCCATGTGCTCGATGAGGTGGGACAGACCGGCCTCGTCGGCGCGCTCGTTGCGCGAGCCCGCCCCGACCCAGACGCCGAGGCTCGCGGTGGCGACGCCCGGCATCGGCTCGGTGACCACCGTGACGCCGTTGTCGAGCCGCGTGGTGCGCAGCGACGGCGAGGCGGCATGGGTGGAGAAATGCTGATTCATCAACGGCTCGTCGCGCGGGGGCCCGGATGGGGAGCGGGTCCCCTCTCCCGTGCGGGAGAGGGACAGGGTGAGGGATGCGACCTCTCCGGAAAGACCGGGTCCCTCACCCCAACCCTCTCCCGCACGGGAGAGGGGGCTCGTCGCGTCACCAGTTCCAAGCTCACGCACCCCTCGTGATACGGGCGCGCTCGCGGATCAGCGCCTCGACGGCGGCTTGGTCGTTCCCGACCCGGGTCATGCGCTCGGGCCGGTCCATCAGGTCGGCGAGGTGCGGGGGCAGGGGCGGGCGCAGGCCGCCGGTGGCCTTGGCGACCGCGTCCGGGAATTTGGCCGGGTGCGCGGTGCCCAGCGCCACGACCGGGGTCGCGGGGTCCTGCTCCAGCAGGCGACGCCCGGCCCGCACGCCGATGGCGCTGTGGGGATCGAGCACCACCCCGGTGGCCGCCTGGGTCAGGGCGATTTCTTCCATCACGTCGGGCTCCGGCACCGCAACGGCGTCGAAGTCCGAGCGGACCGTCGCCAGCACCTCGGGGCTCAGCGAAAAGCCGCCGGATTGCTTCAACCCGGCCATCAGCCGCGACAGGGAGGAGGCGTCGCGCCCCAGCGCCTCGAACAGCAGACGCTCGAAGTTCGAGGAAATCTGGATGTCCATGGAGGGCGAGGTGGTGGGCACCACGCCGCGCAACTCGTAGGCGCCGTGCTCGAGGGTGCGCACCAGGATGTCGTTGGCGTTGGTGCCGATCATCAGGCGCCCGATCGGCAGGCCCATCTGCTTGGCGACCCAGCCGGCGAGCACATCGCCGAAATTGCCGGTCGGCACCGCGAAGGAGACCGGCCGGTGGGGCGAGCCCAGCGCGACCGCGCTGGTGAAGTAGTAGACGGCCTGCGCCGCCACCCGGGCCCAGTTGATCGAGTTGACCCCCGACAGCCGGACCGCGTCGGCGAAATCCGCATGCTGGAACAGGGCTTTGACGAGATTCTGGCAATCGTCGAACGTACCGTCGACGGCGAGCGCGTGGACGTTCTGCGCCGGCACAGACGTCATCTGCCGGCGCTGCACCTCCGAGACCCGCCCGTGGGGATAGAGGATGAACACGTCGACCCGGTCGAGCCCGCCGAAGGCCTCGACGGCGGCCGAGCCGGTATCGCCCGAGGTCGCGCCCACGATGGTGGCGCGGGTGCCGCGCTGGGTCAGCACGTGGTCCATCAGCCGCCCGAGCAGCTGCATCGCCACGTCCTTGAAGGCGAGCGTCGGCCCGTGGAAAAGCTCCAGTAGGAACAGGTTGTCGTCGAGCTGGGTCAGCGGGCAGACCGCCGGATGGCGGAAGGTCGCGTAGGACGCGTCGATCATCCGGTCGAGATCCGGACCGGCGATGTCGCCGTCGATCAGCGGGTGCAGCACCCGCTTGGCGGCCGCCGCGTAGGGGCGGCCCGCCAGGGCGGCGATCTCCGAACGGCCGATCTGCGGCCAGGTCTGCGGCACGTAGAGCCCGCCGTCGCGGGCAAGGCCCGCCAGCAGGGCATCCGAGAACGAGAGCGGCGCGGCCTCGCCGCGGGTCGAGACGTGGAGCACGGGGTCCTCCGAGGGAAGGCGCTCCCTCTACACGATGCCGGCGGGCCTGTCGAAAGTCTAAAGCCGCGCGGCCGGTCTGCCCGCAGAGCGGGGCGGCCGGTTTAACCGAAGCTGAACGAGCCGGTTCAGGGCCGGTTCGGTGGTGGTCGCCCACGACTCGGCCCACCCCGCGGCGATCGCGCCGCCGGGACGGATCCCTCCTCGAAGAGAGCCGACATGACCCGAATCATCGCCCTCGCGGGCGTCGCGGCCCTGCTGTCCGGCAGTGTCGCCTTCGCGCAGACGCCGCCTCCGCCCCCCGGAGGCCCGCGGCCCGGCCCCGAGGCCGGCGCACCGCCTCCGCCGCCCCCGGGCGGACCGCGCCGCGGCCCGGGGGCCGACGGGCCGCCCCCGCCGCCGCCCGGAGGCCCGCAGCGCGACGCCGGCGGACCGCCTCCTCCGCCACCGCCGCCGAAGGGCGCGCATTTCATCATCGAGCGCGGCGATGCCCGCCTCGACGTGAAGTGCGCCGACGACGACACGACCAAGGCCTGCGCCGACACCACGCTGCAATTGCTCGACAAGCTCACGACGCTGAAGCCGGACGCCCGGTGACGCCACGCCCGCCGCCGCGGAGGCGGCGGGCCCTTCAGGCGTTCGTGCCCGGCGCCTTGGTCAGGCGGCAGCCGGTGATGCGCCACTGCCCATCCGCGTCCCGGACGAGGCTGTACTCGGCGGTCCAGTCGACGCCGTACTCGTCCTGGATCGCCACCGACTGGACCACGCCCGCCGTATCCGTGTCCCGCGCCTCGCCGAACACGAAGCTGCGGTGCCGGTAGACCGGGCGATACTGGGTGCGGACCATGCCGATGAACAGGTCGGCGTTCGGGAAGAGCTCGCGGATCGCCGGGGCCGCCTGAGCGTAGGCCACCGGCGCGTCGTCGCGCCCGAAGGCCTCGACCTGCCGGGTGATCGTGGCCTGAGCGGCAGCGCGGGCGGCGTCATCGGCCGCTGCCGGTCCCGCAAGGCCGAGGACGAGGAGAAGGGCGGGCAACACGCGCATCGATGTCACTCCAGCTGAGCGGATCCGTTACTCGTTTTCACCAACTGAAAATGGTCCTCTTATCGTCAGCGACAATCGGGACGCGGCCTCCAAGTATATTTGCTGCCAAATTTGCCGCGTGAGACCTGTTATTGGCCCTGCGATAGGCCCCATCCCTGGATCGCTCTTGGCCGAGCCGAGCTTCGGTGCGGCGTCCGAGCACGCATCCGGCCGGGTATCGCTCCAAGTGCGAATGGGCTGGGCACAAATCGCGGCCAGATTGTGCAACACGCTGGAAAGATGGGCATTTTTCCGCCGAACAGGTGCCGCGGGTTTGACCCTCCAATCCGGTTTTGCAAACCTCCGGCCGACTCGGGGCCCTGAGGCCGGGAAGTCGCGTCGCGTGGAGCGCAGATCGATGAGTCAGAGCGAGGCCGGTGCGGAACTTTCGGCCCCAGCGCCTCCCGCCGGCGTGGTGCATGGCGGATCGCAGGCCATGAGTGTCGGGGTGTTCATCCCGATCGGCAACAATGGCTGGTTGATCTCGGAGAATGCCCCGCAGTACCGCCCGAGCTTCGCGCTCAACAAGGCGATCACCCTGAAGGCCGAAGGGTACGGGCTCGATTTCGCCCTCTCGATGATCAAGCTGCGCGGCTTCGGCGGCAAGACCGAGTTCTGGGACCACAACCTCGAATCGTTCACCCTGATGGCGGGGCTCGCCGCCGTCACCACCCGGATCAAGCTGTTCGCCACCGCGGCGACCCTGTGCCTGCCGCCGGCCATCGTCGCCCGCATGGCCGCGACCATCGACTCGATTTCGGACGGCCGCTTCGGCGTGAACCTCGTCACCGGCTGGCAGAAACCGGAATACGACCAGATGGGCCTGTGGCCCGGCGATGCGCATTTCGCCAATCGGTACGACTATCTGGCGGAGTACGCTCAGATCCTCCGCGAGCTGTGGGAGACCGGCGCCAGCGATCTCAAGGGCACGTATTTCCAGATGAACGATTGCCGGCTGAGCCCCCAGCCGCAGGCGCCGATGAAGATCATCTGCGCCGGCCAGAGCGGGGCAGGGCTGGCCTTCACGGCCCGCTATGCCGACTACAATTTCTGCTTAGGGAAAGGGCTCAACACACCGACCGCCTTCGCCCCCGTGGTGGAGAAGCTGGCGGAGGCGCGCGCCGAGACCGGGCGTCACGTCACCTGCTACGCCTTGTTCATGATCATCGCCGACGAGACCGACGCCGCCGCGATGGCCACCTGGGCCCACTACAACGCGGGAGCCGATGCCGAGGCGATTGCGTGGCTCGGCCTCCAGGGCGCGGCCGACACCAAGTCCGGCGGCGACACCAATGTGCGCCAGCTCGCCGCCCCGGCCGGGGCGGTGAACCTCAACATGGGTACCCTGGTCGGCAGCTACGCCACCGTGGCGGGGATGCTCGACGACATCATGACCATCGACGGGGTGGAGGGCGTGCTGCTGGTGTTCGACGATTTCCTCAAGGGTCTCGATGCCTTCGGCACCCGGATCCAGCCGCTGATGCGCACGCGCCGGCACGTGGCGGCGGCGCCGCTTCCTGAGGTCGCCTGATGGACGCCCCCGCCGGATATCGCGATCCGAACGGCCGCCACGGCAGCGTCGTCCTGCCGGCCCGGCCCGAGCCGATCGCCTTCGACCCCGCCGCCACGGTGCTGATCGTGGTGGACGTGCAGAACGCCTATGCGAGCGCGGGCGGCTATCTCGACCTCGCGGGCTTCGACGTGTCGGGCACCGGCCCGGTGATCGCGCAGATCGTCCGGGCGGTCGCGGCGGCGCGGGCGGCGGGCATCCGGATCCTGTGGTTCCAGAACGGCTGGGACCCGGACTATGCCGAGGCGGGCGGCCCGGGCTCGCCGAACTGGCACAAATCCAACGCCCTCAAGACCATGCGCCGGAAGCCGGAGATGAACGCGCAGCTCCTCGCCAAGGGCTCCTGGGATTACGCGCTGGTGGACGCCCTGACGCCCGAGCCCGGCGACCTGACGATCGGCAAGCCGCGCTACAGCGGCTTCTACAACACGCCCCTCGACAGCATGCTCCGCGCCCGGGGGATCAACACGCTGGTCTTCATCGGCATCGCCACCAACGTCTGCGTGGAATCGACCCTGCGGGACGGGTTCCACCGGGAGTATTTCGGGATCGTACTGGCCGATGCGACGCATCAGGCCGGGCCCGAGAGCCTGCACCACGGGGCGCTCGCCAATATCGAGACCTTCTTCGGCTGGGTCTCGGATGTCGCCGCCTTCGCGGCGGCCCTCGGGACGGCTTCACACGCCGCGGTTGATGCGGCCGGCCTCGATATGGCCGAATAAGTGCATCCTGCACCCGGCCGGTCACCGGCAGGGTGCACGAGCGCCGCCCGACGCGGCGCCTCCCGCGCGGCCTGCCCGGCCCGGCCGACAGGTCGAACGGGAGCGCACACGGGCATGCCGAAGCAGGTCGTCATTCCGCCGGGGACCGGCAAGCCGCTCGCCCCCTACGTGCCGGGCACGCTGGCCGACGGCGTGCTGTACGTCTCGGGCACGCTACCGCTGGATGCAGAGGCCAACGTCGTTCATGCCGGCGACGCCGCCGCCCAGACCCGCCACGTGCTGGAGACCATCAAGGGCGTGGTCCAGGCCGCGGGCGGCACGATGGACGACGTCACCTTCAACCACGTCTTCCTGAAGGACTGGGCGGACTACGCGGCGATCAACGCCGTCTACGCGGAGTATTTCCCGGGAGAGAAGCCGGCGCGCTATTGCATCCAGTGCGGCCTCGTGAAGCCGGAGGCACTGGTGGAGATCGCCTCCGTGGCGCATGTCGGCCGATGAGCAGCCGGTGAGCGTCGGCGCGGCCCCGCTCCACCACGCGGTGGCGGGTCCGGAGGACGGGCGGCCGGTGCTGCTCTCGCCGGGGCTCGGCGGCGGGGCCGGATACTTCGCGCCGCAGATGGCGGCGCTCACGGCGCAGTTCCGGGTGGTGACCTACGACCATCGCGGGACCGGTCGGTCGCCCGACCGGCTCGGGCCGGACCACGATATCCCCGCCATGGCCCGGGACGCGCTCGCGGTGTTGGACGCCGCCGGGATCGACCGGGCCGACGTGGTCGGCCACGCGCTGGGCGGCCTGATCGCCCTGCAGATGGCGCTCGCCGCGCCCGGGCGCGTCGGGCGGATCGTGGTCGTCAACGGCTGGGACGCCCTGGACCCGGCCACACGCCGCTGCTTCGCGGCCCGCCGGGCGATCCTGGCCGGGGGCGGCCCGGAGGCCTTCGTGCGGGCGCAGGCGATCTTCCTGTACCCGGCGCCCTGGTTGTCGTCCGAGGCCGCGCGGGTCGCGGCCGACGAGGCCCACGCCCTCGCGCATTTCCCCGGGGCCGAGACGGTGCTCACGCGCATCGGCGCCCTGGAGCGCTTCGCCATCGCCGACCGGCTCGGGCGCATCCCGCACGAGACCCTGGTGATGGCCGCCCGGGACGACGTGCTGGTGCCCTATACGCGCTCCGAGCGCCTCGCGGCTGCCTTGCCCAACGCCCGGCTCGCCCTCGCCCCCGAGGGTGGCCACGCCCATAGCGTGACCTGTCCGGAGGCGTTCAACCGGACCCTGCTGGACTTCCTCGATCGGCCCGCATGAGCATCCCCAGGAGCTCCGGCAACGCCCCGGCCAGGAGGGCGGCGGCGCGCAGAACCTCGGCGGCCTCGGCGGGCGAGCGGTGGACGAGGGCCAGGGCAAGCCGGAGCGGCACCTGCGCGCCAAAACTCGCCGCCGTCACCGCCAGGGCCGTTACGACGCCGTGGTGCTTGCCGGCGTAGAGGATCTGGCTGCGCAGGAAGTAGAACAGCCGCCGCGCCCGCACCTGCCGGGTCGTGCCCTGGCCGAGATGGCGCGCGACCGCCCCGGCGACGTGCCGCACGGAATAACCCGCCGCCCGGGCGCGGGCGCAGAGATCGGCATCCTCCCAGTAGACGAAGAAGCGCGGATCGAAGCCGCCGAGCGACTGGAACAGGTCGCGGCGGATCATCAGGAAGGCGCCCATCACCTGATCGACGGCGCGGTCCTCCGCATGGTCCCATTCGCGGAGGAAGTGCGGGCGCACGAGGCCCAGCCGGTCCAGCGCCAGGGCGCGTCCGAGGAGGCCGAGCGCCGAAGGCGTCCGGGCGCAGGAGCGCGCAGTCCGCCCGTCGGGGTCGACCAGCCGGGCGCCGACGATCCCGGTCCGCGGATCGGCCAGCAGGGCGGCCCGGGCCACGTCCAGGGCGTCGGGTTCGACCTGCGTGTCGGGGTTGAGGAACAGGATCGCGGGGGCTTCGCCCGCGGCAGCGCCCTGATCGCAGGCGCGGCCGAAGCCGAGATTGTCCGCATTGCGGATCAGCCGGAGCGGGTGGGGCAGGGGGGGCAGATCCTCGGCGGAGCCGTCGGTTGAGGCATTGTCGACCACGATCACCTGCACGGACGCGGCGTCCCGCGCGGCCGCGAGGCTCGCGAGACACGCGCGGAGAAGCGCTCCGCCGTTCCAGTTGACGATCACCACGTCGAGGACCGGGGGAAGGGCAGGGCGCTCGGTCACGGCAGATCCTTGGGCAGATCCCGGGGTGCGCCGAGGCGGCCGAGGGCGCCGTCGCGGGCCGCGGCGAGAAGCCGAAGCAGCACGGAGGGCCGCCAGCCTGAATCCGCCCAGTACAGGCCGGCCTGGAGGGGCAGGTAGGCGGCCTGGGCGAGCTTCCAGCGGAGCGGCACGTGCGGCAGACGCCACGCATACACCGCGTTGCGCAGGTAGGTCGCCATGCGGAACAGGGGCTGGCGCGGCATCGCGATCCCGAAGGCCCGGATCACCCCGCCGCCGACCCGGTGGGGGATCCCGACGTCGCGGGCGCAATAGCAGCCGTAGCCGAGGCTCCAGGCGCGGAAGCACCATTCGAGTTCGACGCCGTCGATGAAGAAGTCCGCCCGGAACGGGCCGATCCGGTCGAACGCGGCGAGGTCGATCAGCGAGCCCGAGGTCGCCAGGAACTGCACCGGGGCGGGGGCGCCCTGATCCGGAATGCCGGGTCGGCGCGGATAGGCCGGCGCCTTGTGGCCGGGCGCCGGCGCCGGGACGGGACCCACCACCGCGGCCCGGATCCCGGCACGCCGCAGCTCTCCGAGAGCGGCGAGCAACCCAGCGGCGAGATCCCCGGGCGGCTCGGCATCCTGATCGAGGAGCAGGAGGGTCTCCGCCCCCGCGTCCCGGGCGGACGCGGCGATCCGGTTGAGCGCCGCCGCGATGCCGACATTGTGCCCCTCCGACAGCAGGATCACGCCGGCGTGGACGAGGCGTCCCGCGTCACCGGCGGCGAGACCGCCATTGTCGAAGGCGATCACCGTGGCGCCCCCGGCCGCGGCCTGGGCGAGGACGCGCTCCACCTGATCCGGGCTCGGCCGGAACAGGGTGATGCCGAGGGCGGGAAGGCCCGAACGCGGATCAGGCACCGGACGGACCCCGACGCAGGTCGCGGCGCGTCACGCCCGCTCCACCGCGACGGTCGCCGCCTCCAGGGCCGCCGTGATGGCGGCGGTCTGCTCGGCGCTGAGCGGCCCGCGGGCGAGGCGCATCTGCAGGGCAAGCTTCAGACCCTCCTTGGCGCGCACCAGGGAGGGTGGCGGCCCGTCCCCCCGGGCGGCCTCGGCCTCGGCCATCCGGGCGAGGATGGCCTCCAGGGTCGGGCGATTGCCGTCGAGGACGGCCTGGCCCTCCGGTGTGATCGTGTGCAGCCGCTTGGTGCCCTCCCCGGGGGTCACCGTGACGTGGCCGAGCTCCTCGAGCAGCGTCAGCGTCGGGTAGACCGTGCCCGGGCTCGGGCTGTAGGCACCGCCGACCCGCTCCTCGATGGCCTTGATGATCTCGTAGCCGTGCCGGGGCTTCTCGGCGATCAGGTGGAGGATCACGAGCCTGAGGTCGCCATGGGCGAAGAAGCGGGCGAGATCGCCGCGACCGCCGCGGCCGAACATCCGGCGGTCGCCGGGTCCGCGGCCGGGATGCCCGTGCCGCCCCCTGTGATCACCCCCCATCGGGCCACGATGGGCGCGGACGCGGTGGGCGTCGAAGGGATCGCCGTAGAAGGAGTCCATGATATCGGGATGCATGGCGGATCGACTCACTTTCGATATGTCGCAATAAAAGATATATCGAAACCCTATCGACCGCAAGGCAGGCTTCTGCGCCATGGGGGCCCACCTGCGGTTTACGGGCCCCGCCGGTTCGGTTAGTGCGGCGGCTCACCGATGCCACCGGCCTGCGCCTTGCCCTTCACCCCCGACGCCGCCCGACAATTGCCCGTGCCCCGATCCGCGATCTGCACGGCAACAGCGCCCCGGGACGGCACGCGGTGAACGCGTCCGTGCGGAGGTCCGGGGCCCAACGCCCGATCGACGAGGACGCCGCATGATCTCCGTCAACGAGGACATGAAGCAGGAGATGCTGCGGCGGGGCATCTCGGTGTTGCACCCGGCGCCGTTCGGCCTGCCGGAGGATTGCACCTTCGAGCCGCCGTGCAGCATCAAGTGGATGGGCGTCGATTACTGCCTCACCATGGGGGCGTTCTCGTACGCGGTCAGCGGCTACTATTTCGGCGCCGACATCGCCCGCTACTGCTCGATCGGCGAGAGCGTGCAGGTCGGGCGCGGCAGCCACCCGGTCCAGTGCGGCTCGACCTCACCGCTGTTCTACACGCACCATTCGGCGGTGTTCGACCGCGCCGATCCGCGGGCGGAGGATTACGAGATCTGCGGGCCGTATCTGTGGCCCAAGCGCGTACGCATCGGCAACGACGTCTATATCGGCCACGGCGCCTTCCTGATGCCCGACATCACGATCGGCGACGGTGCGGTGGTCGGCGCCATGGCGGTGGTGACCAAGGACGTGCCGCCCTACGCGATCGTGGCCGGCAGCCCCGCCCGGGTCGTGAAGATGCGCTTCCCCGACGCGCTGATCGAGCGCTACCTGAAGGTGCAATGGTGGCGCTACGCCTTCTGGGACCTGCGCCAGTGCTCGATCACCGACCCGGAAAAATTCCTCGATGCCGTGGAGGAGCGGATCGCCGGCGGGATGCAGGAATACCGGCCGGAGCTGATCCCGCTCCGGTCGCTGGTGCCGGGGGGGTGAGGATCGGCGCTCGTCTGCGCGTTGCGAGAAGAACAAGCCCGGTTTTTCTGTCCGCCGGCTTCGTCGTCCACGGGACGACGGACAGTACCACCCTGTATTCGGGCGATCCTACCTGCATCTTGGTCGCGCAGGTCCGACTGCGGGCAGAACGACGAAGCCGAATCAGGTCATACGACCGGCCCAGCGGCGAGCAGCGCCTCGTCCGCCTTGCTCAAGGATCGGCCCGCGGCCTTCCGGTAGAGCACGCCGAAACGCCGGACCACGGATTCCCATGTATGCGGGGCGACGACCTCCCGCCCACGCGCAACGAGCTGGTTGCGCAAGGGTGCCTCCGACCACAGCCTGAACATGGCAGCGGCGATCTCGCCATAGTTGTCGGGATCGAACAGGAGCGCACCGCCGCCGGTCAGCGACGGCAGAGAGGTCACATTGGAGGAGGCCACGGGGCATCCGAGGGTGAAAGCCTCCCAGATCGGACAGCTACCAGCTTCGAACTTCGTGGGCACGATGACGCCGCGCGCCAAGTGGTAGAGCAGCACCAAGTCACGCTGAGCGATGTAGCCGGCCCACCGAATGCGATCGGTCACGTTCAGGGCAGCCGCCCGTTCCAGCACGCGCAAGGAGAAGGGCGTGATCGCCCCTGTGAAGACCAGGAGGGGCGGTGTAAGACCTTGGGCGCGCAGGATTGCGGCAGCCTCTAGGAGGCCGATGTGATTCTTGTGCTCCCAGCCGGCCGCCGGGTAGATCAGGAAATTATCCGGCTGGATCTGCAGACGATCGCAGATGGTCCGCACTTCTTCCGGTGTCGGAGGCGTGCGGTCGGTCGCCGGTGGTGCGAACGGGATGACAGGCAGCTTCTGGGGCGCCACACGGTATTGCCGTTGGACATCTTCGGCGATCCAGCGCGCGGCGACCGGCACGATGGTCGCCGCATTGCAGAAGTACTGGTATATAACCTCACGCTGTTCGAGTTCCTCGTCGGAGAAGAACTGCGGCAGATGAAGATGCTGCAGATCGTGAGGATGATAGAGGAGCGGCAAATCGGAATCGGGCGCGAATTGCGATGGGGCGTGAACCACATCGACGCCCGCAGCCCGCAAGGGTCCCGTCGCATCCCGGAGATTGACCTGGAGGGTGGCGCTATCGCCCTGGAATTTGAAGATCCGCTTGGCAACCTGCGTACCGACCATCTTGGATTCACGTCCGCGGACCGGCAGCGCATCGGTGTTCAGCAGCAGCAAGCGGCAATGGTCTGGCATGATGGCGCGCAGGTCGTCGCGCCCCTCCGAATCCACGAGAATAGAAAAGCGGAATTTGTCAGCCGGCAGGTGGTGGAGATGGGTTACCAGACCGCGTGTGACTTCCGCGACGCCACCGGCCGCCCCGAGGGACAGACGCGCATCGATTGCCACATGAAGCTGATCCGACATAACCCAATGTTCCCCTATACTCCCGCCAAGGTGTCATTGGCCGAGAGCCTTGTGCGGGGCTTGTCTCACCAGGGGATGCGCCCGTAGCGCTCGATGAGCTGCGCGTATTCTGCCCGGCTCTGCTCGGCGAGGACGGGGTCGGCGGCCAGACGGGCCATACCGGAACGGGAATGCACGAGCCGAATGACCAGCGGAGCCAGCATCGTATGGCGCTGCAACTCCAAATTGTTTCCGCCAAAGCGCACGACATTGGCGATCCAGGGCCGCACCTGTTCCGCCATGGCAAAGGTTGCCGGCGCCATTGCATCGAGGAGATGGCAGCGTTTGACCCCGGCCTCACTCAATCGACCGAGCCACTCGTTATCGAGATGCCAACGCATCGTCGGATCGAAGCGCCCCACCCGCCGGAGGATCGCCGAAGGCATGATCCAGCCCGACGGCGTCGGGAAGTCGTTGATGCGTAGAATTTTCCCTTCTTCATCGATTTCAAGCTGCGTTGTTGAGACAAAATCGCTCTCCTTTAAAATATTCAAACCCCAAGTCAAATAATTACAATCCCAGCAATCATCGTCTTCCAAGAATGCGACATAGTCGAAGCGGCCATTCGCTGCGTCGATCCCAGCATTCAATGCGCCAGCTTGCGAGCAGGTATCGCTATGCGCCCAGATGATTTCGGTCCGCTCCGCCAGGTGGGAGGGAATCGCCGCATGCGCATCAATTCCGATGATGAAGGTGAGATGGGCCCGCCCTTCCGCAACCGCCGTCTGTGCCAGGGCGCTGTCGATCGCCCGCTCGACAAAGTACGTGCCGGTCCGGCCACCATTGGTGATTCGTTGTAGACGGGACGGCAGGATCACCCCGACCGAGAATATCCGCGCCATTATCCGCGACCCCAATCCTGTTCATTGATTCGGCCAAATCCAGGCCGCAGCAGAGTCGTTGAGGCACGCTGATGCGAATGCCAAGCTGTGCAGCGTCTGCAGGAAATTTAACATTGATCCACATGCGCGGCCGGCTTTATCAGACAGCTTAGACTGAAATTTTGTGCATCTTGTGCCAACTTTAGAGAAATACGACGCGTGAGCCACAAATCTCGGCTCGGAACCAGTGCGAATTATTGTGAGACGCGTTTTTTGTCAATTTATTTCTGAATATCATTATTATACGATATTGTAACGGCACAAAACCATCGAACAATTTTATCAAAAAATTCTTCTGCCGAGAAGACATGGTCTCATTAATACAGACCCTGCCGTAGATTACATGATCCATCTCCGTGAGCATGAAACGCGGATATTCCGAGTCGTGCCGTTGAGGATTCAGCTCCTGGGAACAGCGCGCTGAACCGCCAGGATGCACGGCTATGTTATAGCCCTCGTCCGGCCGCGGCCCCCTGCAAGCCTCGATCCGGAAGGATTTCGGACGCGGCTCGGCGCGGGGCGTCACCGTGGGCGATAGGCCCTGGCGAACGCCGCCGGTATCCTGTCCGATGAATCCGACACGATCGCCTTCACTTCAGCCAAGAGCATTTCGGTGGAGGGCCCCGCACCGAAGGCGCCCCGGTCCATTGCGGGGTGCGGGCCGACGCAGCGGCCGCCTCGATCAACGCGTGGAATGCCCTTTTTCAGGGAGCAAGACGCATCCTCGGGCGCGCATCCCGCTTACACCGACAGCGCCCGCGCCGCCGCCTCACCGAGCGCCCGCACCCCCAGCGCCAGATCCGCATCGCTGGTATCCTCCGCCCAATGGTGGCTGATGCCGCCGATCGAGGGGACGAACAGCATCGCGGCCGGCAGGATCCGGGCGACGTTCTGGGCGTCGTGGCCGGCGCCGGAGGGCATCACCTGCCAGCCGCCCGGGCAGACCTGCTCGGCGGCCTCCGAGAGGGCGCGCATCAGATCCGGGTCGCAGGGGGCGGGGATCGCCTTGGAGAGGGCCGTCAGCGTGGCGGGGCAACGCTCGCGCCGGTTCGATTCACGCACCAGCGCCTCCAGGCAGGCCTCCATCCGCTCCAGCACCGGAATCGACACGTCGCGGAACTGGAAGAACACCTCGGCCCGGCCCGGGATGATGCTGTAGCCGCCGGGGTCCAGGGTGATCCGCCCCGTGGTCCAGGTGCTGCGCGGGCCGCAGACCGTCGGGAACTCCCGGTCGATCGCCGCGAGTAGCCGCACCGCCGCGAGGCCCGCGTCCCGGCGCTCCGCCATGGTGGTGCCGCCCGCATGGTCCTGGTTGCCTTCGAACACGATCCGGAACTGCCAGATCGCCACGATGCCGCTCACCACGCCGAGATGCAGGCCGGCGGATTCGAGTTGCGTGCCCTGCTCGATATGCATCTCCAGGAAGCCGCGGTAGCGGCTCGGGTCGAGCCGCATCCGGGGCAGGCCGGCGAGGCCGGCGGTCGCGAGCGCAGCGCGCAGGGGGGTGCCGTCGGTGCGGTTGCGGGCTTCGTCGATCTCGGCCTCGGTCAGGTCGCCGATCGCCGAGCGGCTGCCCAGGAAGCCGCCGGAGAAATGTCCCTCCTCGTCCGCGAAAGCCACGACGTCGACCGGCAGCCCGGCCCGGGCCAGCGCCACACCGGCCACGACCCCGAGCGCCCCGTCGAGCCAGCCGGCCTCGTTCTGGGTCTCGATGTGGCTGCCGACCAGCAGATGCGGGCCGGCGCCGCGATGGCGCCCGAGCACGTTGCCGATCCCGTCAATGGACGCCTCCAGCCCGCAGGCCTCCAGCTTGGCCATCAGCCAGCGGCGGGATTCCATGTCGGCCGCCGAGAAGGTCGGGCGGTGGACGCCGGTGCGGAACCGCCCGATCTCACGCAGTTCGTACAGGTCGGCCAGGAAGGCTTGGGTAGCGATCTCGGTCATGCAATCCCCGGGGGCTGGACGTACCGACCGTGCAAGGCCCATGCGCACATCCTGGGTTTCCAAAGGGCTTGCAGCCCTTTGGCGGGGTGTCGGGGCAGAGCCCCGATTTGGGCTTCGGCCCAACCCCAGCAGGGTTCCACCCTGCACCCGCAAAAGGGCTCGCCCTTTTGAATCCGGGACTTGGCGCTACTCGGCTGCTACGGGCGTCCGGCCCGCCGGCTCCGCCCTCCAGGTGGCGAGGTCGGCCCGGGCGCGGTCGGTCAGCGCGCGCTTCTTGAGGGCCGCCTTCTCGGGCCCGCGCAGGCGCCGGCCGGTCTCGTTGCGGGGCGCCTGCGCCAGGGGTGGGAACAGACCGAAATTGACGTTCATCGGCTGGAACGAGCGCGGCGCGTTGGCCTCGCCATCCGCTTCCACGTGGCCGCCCGTGATGTGGGCGATCAATGCACCCAGCGCCGTGGTCTGGGGCAGGGGAGCGAGGGGTTGCCCTGCGGCCTCGGCCACCGCGAAGCGGCCCGCCATCAGTCCCACCGCGGCGCTCTCCACGTAGCCCTCGCAGCCAGTGATCTGGCCAGCGAAGCGCAAGGCCGGACGGGCCTTCAGCCGGAGCGTGGCGTCGAGCAGGCGCGGGCTGTCGAGATAGGTGTTCCGGTGCAAACCCCCGAGGCGGGCGAACTCGGCCCGCTCCAGGCCGGGGATCGTGCGGAAGATCCGCACCTGCTCGGCGTAGGTCAGCTTCGTCTGGAAGCCCACCAAGTTGTAGAGCGTGCCGAGCGCGTTGTCCTGGCGCAGCTGGACGATCGCGCAGGGCTTGACCAGGGGGTCGCGCGGGTTGGTCAGGCCCACGGGCTTCATCGGGCCGTGCCGTAGGGTCTCGGGCCCGCGCTCGGCCATCACCTCGATGGGCAGGCAGCCGTCGAAATAGGGCGTGCCCTCCCACTGCTTGAACCCGATCTTGTCGCCCGCCACGAGGGCGGCCACGAAGGCCTCGTACTGCGCGCGGTCCATCGGGCAGTTGAGGTAGTCGGCCCCCGTGCCGCCGGGGCCCGGCTTGTCGTAGCGCGACTGGAACCACGCCACGTCCATGTCGATCGAGTCGCGGTGGACGATCGGCGCGATCGCGTCGAAGAAGGCGAGGGACTCGGCCCCGGTGAGCCCGCGGATGCCCTCGGCCAGCGCCGGGGCGGTCAGCGGGCCGGTGGCGACGATGCAGGAGCCCCAATCCTCCGGCGGCAGGCCCGCGACTTCCCCGCGGACGATGGCGACGTTGGGGTGCTGCTCCAGCGCCCGGGTGACCGCGACGGAGAAGCCTTCGCGGTCCACCGCCAGCGCCCCGCCGGCCGGCACTTGGTTGGCGTCCGCCGCCCGCATGATCAGCGAGCCCAACGCACGCATCTCCTGGTGCAGCAGCCCGACGGCGTTGCTCTCGGGATCGTCCGACCGGAAGGAGTTCGAGCAGACGAGCTCGGCCAGCCCGTCCGTCTGATGGGCCTCGGTGCGGCGCTCCGGGCGCATCTCGTGAATGACGGCGCGATGGCCGGCCTCGGCCACCTGCCAGGCAGCCTCGGAACCGGCGAGACCGCCGCCGACGATGTGAATGGTCTGTGTCATACCCGAGAATAGCGAAGGACCGCCGCCCGGATCAACGGGCGGCGGTCCTTCGTAGGCCCACACAGTCTCGGGGATCAGACGCGGGCGACGCCGCGGATCTCGCTGCGATTGATGCCGAGATCGGCCAGATCGCGATCCGAAAGGCGGGAGAGCTGGGTGACCGTGTCGCGGTACCGGAGATAGGCGCGGACGCGGCTCAGGACGCTACGGGCGGCGGACATGATATGCTTTGACCTCTGTTCGGGCATCCGATGGCGCTTCGATGCGCATCGGTGCCTCTTGTTGGTGCAATGCACATATAAGCCCGCTGCGGCGCAGCAGGAGTCGAAAGGTCAAGCATCAGCCCTGCGGTTACCGCATGCCCCGCTTAAGATCTCGGCAACCTTTCCGAATGGTCATTCTTTAGGCGCATGCGGGTCCGCCGAACGCACGAAGGGCGCCCCATCGGCCGATGGAGCGCCCTTCGCGTTGGATCGAGCGGCTAGAGCCGTGCGCCCGATCGCGCACGGCTCTCAACCCCTAGTGTGACGCGCTCTCCAGCGCCGAACCGGTGTCCACTTTGGCGGAGAGCGCACTATCGCGCGGGGCCGCCTCAGTAGAACGGGCGCGCGCCGTAGTAGCCATAGGGGCGGCCATAGGGCCGGGGCCGGCCATAGCCGTAGCCGCCGTAATAGACCGGCCGGCGCCAGTAGCCGTCGGGGCGGGGCCCCCAGTTCGGGCGGCAGATGCCCCAGGGATTGGGATGGAAGCCGGGGCCGCAGCCCCCGGCGGCCTGGGCCGAGCCAGCAAGCCCGAGGCCGCCGGCGATCACGGCGGCCACAACGAGCGCCTTCGCGCGCGGTGCGCTCAGAAACGTCATGACGGGATCTCCTCACTACCTCCGGCGGATCGGCAGCCGGTCGAGGAAGATTCGGCTCCGCCGCCTGAACCGACGCTGAGCCAGAGGTTGTAGCGGGGACAGGCTCGCGGCGGCATCGGGGCAACGCCGTACAGGCCGCCGCGGTTTCACGGCCGAGGTTTTCGCGCGGTCAGTGCAGCGAGGGCGTGCGCAAAAACCGCTCCCGGTCGGCGGAGACGAGGGCGAGCTTCACGCCCCGCCCCTCGCGGCGGATGGTGAGCGGCACCCGAACGCCCGCCTCGCCGAGTGCCCAGACGCTGCGGAACAGGGCGGCGAGATCCGCCACCGGCTCGCCCGCCACCGCCTCGATCACGTCGCCGGCCTGGAGGCCGCCGGTCTCGGCCGGGCCGCCATCGGCGAGGCCCATCACCACGATGCCCTCCTCGCTCTCGGTGGCGTAGAGGCCCAGCCAGGGGCGCGGTGGCCGGTTCGCCCGCCCGCTCGTCGCGAGGTCGTCGAGGATCGGCGGCAGCAGGTCGATGGGCACCACCATGTTGATCGGGCGCGCGCTTCCCGAGCCGCCCTGCTGCAATTGCAGCGAGCCGATGCCGAGCAGCTCGCCCTGGGGGCCGATCAGCGCCGTGCCGCCCCAATGCGGGTGGGCGGGGGATGTGAACAGGGCCTCGTCCAGGACGTATTCCCAGTAGCCGGCGAATTCCTGCCGGGCGACCACCTCGACGGCGACGCAGCGCTGGCGCCCGCCCGCCCCGGCCAGCACCGCCCGGTCCCCGGTCTTCAGCCCGGCCGAGCGGCCGAGCGGCAGGGCCGGCACGCCGAGGTCGCCCAGGGCCTGAACCAGGCCGAAGCCGGTGGCGGCATCGAAGCCGAGGACATGGCCTTGCACCGAGCGGCCGTCCCGGGTGGTGAGCCAGACGCTCTCGGCCTCGGTCACGAGGTAGCCGATGGTCAGCACGAGGCCGTCCTCGCGGATCATCACGCCGTTGCCGGCCCGCTCGGTCCCCAGCGTCTCGGCCGTGAACGCGCCCTCCGGCACCCGCGTCGACAGGGCCAGCACCGCCGAGAGCGCCCGGTCGAGGTCGTAACCATAATCCGCAGGCCGCGGCTGGGCCTGCGCGGGGATCTTCCACTCGCCCTGCGTCGCCATGAGAGTCCTTCGCGCGTCCTTCGCAGATCCGCACCCTGGCCGGAACCGGGTGCGCGAAAGACGACAAGATAGGATGTCCGCGCGCCCCGCGACACCCATGTCGGGCGCCCCGCACACCATTGCCGCAGGGCTGAAAACGAAGAGGACCGCCCGGCCGGGGCCGGGCGGTCCTTCGAAAGCGTCCGGGTCCCGCCGCGCGGCGGGACCCGGGTTGGCGCGTCTCAGTACTTGCGGACCAGCGGCGCCGGGACCGGCGTGGCGGCGGCGACCGGCGAGTACAGCGGGACGATGAAGCGGATCCAGCCGTCCGTGGAGTAGTCGCTGCGGGTGCGGCCGAACGCGTTGGTGAGGGTCGCGCCGGTCACGACGTCGCGGGCGACGTAGGCCTGGACGGTGAAGATCTTGAAGTCGTAGCCGATGAGGCCGCCGACGGCGAACCGGCCGCGGTTGCCGGCCGCCGCGCTGTACTGGCTGATGTCGAAGTTATACGTGCCGTAGGCGATCGGGCCGATCTCGAAGTTGCCGAACTTCTTCGTCGCGGTGATGTCGAAGTTCAGCGAGTCCGAGAGGTTGATCGGGCCGATGGCGGCGCCGACCTGACCCGGGAAGCGGCCGGGCGAATCGTAGATGTTGGCGGTCAGGTTGCCGGTGATGTTCCAGCCGTCACCGGTGTAGCTGCCGGCAACGCCGAAGCGGTAGGTGTTGGAGGAGAGCTGCGGCAGCACCGGGGTGCCGACGACCTGACCATTGACGACACCGCCGTTGATCGAGCCGCGGTCGCCGTTGAGGTCGTTCAGGTACACGCCGCCGAGCAAGCTGACGCCGAAGTTGCTGCCGAGGTCGAACGCCCAGATGCCGCCGACGAAGGTGCCGACGTTGATCGAGATGTCCTTGTTGCGCTGGCCCGCCGGGTTGCGGGTGAAGACGAACACGGTCGGGGGAGCGACGAGCAGCTCGACGCGGCCGCCGAGCGGAACCAGCGGGGTCGACCAGACCAGGACCGGGACGTTGACGGCCGTGTCGGCGTCGTTCCGGCCGTCGGTGCGGCGGTAGGTGAACGTGTTGATGGCGTAGAGGCCTTCCGGCAGCGGCGCGCCGACAGCGAGGCCGACCTGCTCACCGGGAACCGTCGTGGTCTGCGCCTGCGCGATCGTCGAGGTCATGCCGACCGTGAGCGCGACCGTGCCGGCCGCGAGCCAGTTCTTCATCATTGTCTCATTCCTTCCCAAGGTCCCAAGGCATCCGTCCCGCTTTCGGCACTTCCCTGCCGGTCTGCTCGCTCATTGCGGCTGCCGGCTTCGGACCTACCGAGCGCCCCCACGGAGCCTGCCCGTCTCAACGTCTGCGACTATTCTACAGAGACCCTCGGAAAGACAGTGGAATGCTCGCTCGAATGCCAAAACCGGCCCAACCGTTGCCCAAAAGCCGCATATTTGCGGCGGCGCAACACTATCCACAAGGCGGGTTCGGGAGGCCGTCTCCGGCAAAATATCGTTGAACGGTCAAGCTGTTGTCGCCGCGGATCGCGGGAGAATCCGGCAAGCCCCGGCGGATGATCGCGCAGGGGGCGGGCTCGGGCGCTTCGGTCCGGATCCGGCCCCGATCGGCGTCCGGACGGGCCCGCGCCGGGCGCGAAACGCCGGGTGACGGCTCGAATCACCATCCGCGGGGACCGATCTGGGCCGGCACCCGGCAAAAACTGCCGCGTCCGGCGGGCGTGGACCGGCGCCCGCACCGAAGCGCCGTCTACTCGGCGGCGCTTCGGCGGGGCGCGCGGGCGGCGACCGGCGCCGCGGGGCGCCGCTCCAGTACTTCGTGCAGGAACCGGCCGGTATGGCTGGCCTTCGCGCGGGCGATCTCCTCGGGGGTGCCCTGCGCCACCAGCCGCCCGCCGCCGTCGCCGCCCTCGGGACCCATGTCGATCACCCAATCGGCGGTCTTGATCACTTCGAGATTATGCTCGATCACCACCACGGTGTTGCCCTGGTCGACCAGCTCGTGGAGCACCTCCATCAGCTTGGCGACGTCGTGGAAGTGCAGGCCGGTGGTCGGCTCGTCGAGGATGTAGAGGGTGCGGCCGGTGGCGCGCTTCGACAGCTCCTTGGAGAGCTTCACCCGCTGCGCCTCGCCCCCCGACAGGGTGGTGGCCTGCTGGCCGACATGGACATAGTGCAGGCCGACCCGTTTCAGGGTCTCGAGCTTGTCGCGGATCGCCGGCACCGCCTTGAACAGCTCGGCCGCCTCCTCGACGGTGGAATCCAGCACCTCGGCGATCGACTTGCCCCGGTACTTCACCTCCAGGGTCTCGCGGTCGTAGCGCTTGCCCTTGCAGACGTCGCAGGTGACGTAGACGTCCGGCAGGAAGTGCATCTCGATCTTGATGACGCCGTCGCCCGAGCAGGCCTCGCAGCGCCCACCCTTGACGTTGAACGAGAAGCGGCCGGGCTGGTAGCCACGGGCCTTGGCCTCCGGCAGGCCGGCGAACCAGTCGCGGATCGGCGTGAACGCGCCGATATAGGTGGCGGGGTTCGAGCGCGGCGTGCGCCCGATCGGCGACTGGTCGATGTCGATGACCTTGTCGAGGTGCTCCAGCCCCTCCAGCCGCCCGTAGGGCGCCGGATGCTCCAGGGCGCCGTTCAGCTTCTTGGCGACGGCCTTGTAGAGGGTGTCGATCACCAGGGTCGACTTGCCGCCGCCCGAGACGCCGGTGATGCACGTGAAGGTGCCGAGCGGGATCTCGACGTCGACGTCCTTGAGATTGTTGCCCCTTGCGCCGAACAGCCCGAGCTTGCCCTTCCGGCCTTTTCGACGCGCGGTCGGGGTGCGAACCGACATCTGGCCCGTGAGGTACTTGGCGGTGAGCGAGGCCGGGTTGGCCAGGACCTCGGCGGGGGTGCCCTGCGCGATGATCTCGCCGCCGTGGATGCCGGCGCCCGGGCCGACATCGACCACGTAATCGGCCTGCAGGATCGCGTCCTCGTCGTGCTCGACCACGATCACCGAGTTGCCGAGGTCGCGCAGGCGCTTGAGCGTGCCGAGCAACCGCTCGTTGTCGCGCTGGTGCAGGCCGATCGAGGGCTCGTCCAGCACGTAGAGCACGCCGGTCAGCCCCGAGCCGATCTGCGAGGCGAGGCGGATGCGCTGGCTCTCGCCGCCCGAGAGCGAGCCGGAGCCGCGGGCGAGCGTCAGATATTCCAGGCCGACATCCACCAGGAAGCTCAACCGGTCGCGGATCTCTTTTAAGATGCGGACCGCGATCTCGTTCTGCTTAGGCGTCAGCTTCTCCGGCAGCTCGGAGAACCAGCGGTGCGCCTCGCTCACCGAGAGAGCCGTGACATCGGCGATGTCCGCCATGGCGATTTTCACGGCCAGCGCCTCGGGCTTCAGCCGCTTGCCGCCGCAGGTGGCGCAGGGCGTCTCGCTCATGAAGCGCCCGATCTCCTCTCGGACGGCGTCCGAGTCGCTCTCCTTGTAGCGGCGCTCCAGATTCGGGATCACGCCCTCGAACGGCTTGTTGACCGTGTATTTGCGCAATCCGTCATCGTAGGCGAAGCGGATCGACTGCTTGTCGGAGCCATAGAGTACGATGGCGCGGGCCGTCTCCGAGAGGCTCTGCCAGGGGACGCTGGTCTTGAAGCCGAAATGTTCGGCCAGCGCGTCGAGGGTCTGGCCGTAATAGGGCGAGGTCGACTTCGCCCAGGGGCCGATCGCGCCGCGCTTCAGGCTCAGGGCCGGATCGGAGATCACCAGCTCGGGGTCGATCCGCATCTCGTGGCCGATGCCGCTGCAGGTCGGGCAGGCGCCGAACGGGTTGTTGAACGAGAACAAGCGCGGCTCGATCTCCGCGATGGTGAAGCCCGAGACCGGACAGGCGAAGCGCGACGAGAAGGTGATGGTCCGGGGCGCTTCGCCCTCGGGGGCGTCGGCGAACACGACCTCTGCGATGCCGTCGGCAAGTTCCAGGGCGGTCTCGAAGGAATCGGCGAGCCGCGAGCCGATATCGGCCCGGACCACGATCCGGTCGACCACCACGTCGATGTCGTGCTTGAACTTCTTGTCGAGCTTGGGCACGTCGTCGATGGCGTAATACTCGCCGTTCACGCGCAACCGCTGAAAGCCTTTCTTTTGGTATTCAGCGATTTCCTTGCGGTATTCGCCCTTGCGGCCGCGGACCACCGGGGCGAGCAGGTAGAGCCGGGTCTTCTCCGGCAGCTCCAACACCCGATCGACCATCTGCTGGACGGTCTGGCTCTCAATCGGCAGGCCGGTGGCGGGCGAGTAGGGGATGCCGACCCGCGCCCAGAGCAGGCGCATGTAGTCGTAGATCTCGGTGACCGTCCCCACGGTGGAGCGGGGATTCTTGGAGGTGGTCTTCTGCTCGATGGAGATGGCCGGCGACAGCCCGTCGATCTGATCGACGTCGGGCTTGGACATCATCTCCAGGAACTGGCGGGCATAGGCCGAGAGCGACTCGACGTAGCGGCGCTGACCCTCGGCGTAGATCGTGTCGAAGGCGAGCGACGACTTGCCCGAGCCCGAGAGCCCGGTGAACACCACGAGCTTGTCCCGCGGGATGGTCAGGTCGACGTTCTTGAGATTGTGCTCCCGGGCGCCGCGGACCGCGATGACCCGCCGGTCATGGGCGGAGGCCGGCGCGGCGTCGAACAAGGCTGCGAGCTTGGCGTCGGTGGCGGCCTCGGATTTCGCGCGGGCCGGCTTGGCCTGGGCAGCTTTGGCCGGTGCGGCTTTGGGCTGGGCGGCCTTCACGGCGATGGGGGCCTTCGGAGCCGTCTTGGAAGGCGTTTCGGCGGCAGCTTTGGGCGCGGCGTTCGCGGCACCAGCGCGGCTTGCGGCACGACTTCCAGCTTGGGCTTTGGCCATGAGAGCGGCGGTCTTTCGAGGCGTCGACGAAGTCGAATCGGATGCGCGCGCGGGCCAGCCGCCGCTCCAACTCATGTCGAGCCCGAAAGGCCCACGGCAAGGTGCGGCCGGCGGGACGCAGACCCGACATGCGCCGCCCTTGCTAGAACGAAACGCGTACGGCCGCAACCGCTCCGTGCAGCGGCGATGCGGATGACGTCATCGACGCTCAGGCCCGTCAATGAGATTGTGAAAAACGCTTATCGTTGGGATCGCGACTCTGCCGGGCGAATGATGGAGGCCCCATGGCGACCATACCGATTTCCTTGCCCAACCCGACGATGAAGGAGCGGCTCGAAGCAAAGATCAAACAGGGTGATTATGCCGGCACCAGCGATGAGACCCGCGACCTCGTGCGCCGTGACCACGAGCGGCGGACCCAGGCCGAACTGACGCTTGAGGAACTGCGTCAGATCGTCGACGAGGCCCGCACCGGAGGATCGAGCCGCTGTAAAGTGCCTGATATCCTCGCCCGGGCCAGGAAGCACGCGCAGGATGACCCATCACCGGATGCGTGAGCCACCGTCACGGCGAGGGTTGAAGCGGATCTGTTCGCCGTCCCTGGTTCGCGGCACTTCGGTATCGGCCAAGATCGGCCAAGTAAGAAGCCTATGCCGGTGTGCTGGCTCCGGCCGGGCGACCCTGCAGGTGTGACGCCTCACCCCTCCGCGTTGCGCGCCATGAAGGTGGCGGGTGTCCCGTCCTCCGGGTTTACGAAGACGATGTCGGTGGGCGCCCGCCGGGGCGTATCGATCGACAGGAACACCACCGGCTCTTCCGGCTCGATCGTCGGCATGGCGTGAACGGTTCCCTTCTCGAAGAACAGGAGCTGGCCGGGGCCGAACGCCGTGACAGTGTCCGGATCCCCCAACCAGACCGTGCCCCGGCCCGAGAGGCAGTAGAGATACTCGTCGCAGGTGGCGTGATAGTGCGGCGGGGTCGGCCGGTAGATCCGGAACACCCGGGCGCTCGCCGCCTCTCGGTCGGTCAGGTAGGTGTCGACCAAGAGGGTTTTTGCGCTGTCGGGCAGGGACGCCGCCAGCGCCGCCACATCGAAGATGCCGGTTCCCGCCGCTTCGGCCATCCCGTCCCCCTCACTCCGAAAAGCCTTCGAGCACGATCTTGCCCTTGGCGCGCCCGCTCTCGATCAGCGCGTGGGCGCGCTTCAGGTTCGCAGCGTCGATCCGTCCGTAATGCTCCCCCAGGGTGGTGCGCAGGCGCCCGGAATCAACGAGGCGAGACACCTCGTCGAGGAGCGCGCCCTGGGCGGCGATGTCGGCGGTGGCGAACATCGACCGGGTGAACATGAACTCCCAGTGCAGCGACAGGCTCTTGCGCTTGAGGAGCCCGACATCGAGCTGCTCCGGATCGTCGATCAGGGCGAGGCGGCCCTGCGGGGCGATCAGCTCCACGATCTCGGCGAGATGGGCGTCGGTGTTGGTGGTGGAGAAGACGAGGCCCGGGGCGCCGAGGCCGAGGGAAGCCACCTCGGCGGCGAGCGGCTTGGCATGGTCGACCACGTGGTGGGCGCCGAGGTCCCGGCACCATTGCGCGGTCTCGGGCCGCGACGCGGTGGCGATCACGGTGAGGTCGGTGAGCGCCCGGGCGAGCTGGATCGCCACGGAGCCGACGCCGCCCGCGCCGCCGACGATCAGGATCGCCCGGGCCGCGCCCGGCACCGGCTTGCCCGCGTCGAGCCGGTCGAACAGGGTTTCCCAGGCGGTGATCGCGGTGAGCGGCAGGGCGGCGGCCTGCGCCCAGTCGAGGCTCTGGGGCTTGTGCCCGACGATGCGGGCATCGACGCAATGGTATTCCGCGTTCGTGCCCGGCCGGGTGAGGTCGCCGGCGTAGAACACCGCGTCGCCCACCGCGAAGTTTTGGACCTCCGCGCCCGCGGCAACGACGGTCCCGGCCGCGTCCCAGCCGAGCACCTTGACGCCGCCGGCCTCCGGCTCGGCCCGGCGCCGGACCTTGGTGTCGACCGGGTTCACCGAGACCGCCTCGACCTTCACCAGCAGGTCGCGGGGGCCGGGCTCCGGTTGCGGCAGGTCAAGGGCGACCAGGGCTTCGGGATCGGTGATCGGCAGGGACTTGCGGTATCCGACGGCACGCATCGTGATCTCCTCCGGCTTGTCAGGCAGGAGATGCCGCGGCCCTTCGCGCGCCGCAAGTACGCACATAAAAGGCCGATAGTGCCGAAAACGATACCATGGGAGACCGCGATGGCCCGCACCCGTCACCATACCGGCGCCTGCAGCCCGGGCTGCGCCGTCGAGGCGACCCTCCGGTTCATCGACGGCAAGTGGAAGGGTGTGATCCTCTACCACCTGCTGGAGGGGACCCTGCGGTTCAGCGAGATCCGGCGGCGGCTGGCCAGCGTGACCCAGCGCATGCTCACGAATCAGTTGCGCGAGATGGAGGCGGACGGCCTGATCACGCGAACAATCTATGCTCAGGTGCCCCCGAAGGTGGAATACAGCTTGACCGAGCGCGGTCGCTCCCTGGAACCTGTCATCCGCGCCCTGAAGACCTGGGGCGATCTGCATGCCGGACAGGCAGATCCCGCCCAGAACGCCGCGTGATCGAGCAGATCCGATCGAATCGCAGCGGGGATCTATAACCGGATGTTCAACACTTGGCGGGATGGTGAACCGTCACTTTCCGAACAGTACCAGATCGTCCCATGCTGCTCCTGTCCTCGCTCCGCGCCCGCATCCTGGCGGTGGCGCTCGCCCCCTGCCTCGCCTTCGCGGGGGCGGCGGGTCTGGCCGTCTCCGACCAATGGGCGCGCCGCGCCGAGATGGACCGGGTGGAGAGCCTCGTCGGCCTCGCCTCGCGGATCAGCGCCTTCGTGCACGAGGGCCAGCGGGAGCGCGGCGCCTCCAGCCTGTTCCTGGCTGCGAAGGGCGCGCAGTTCGGGCCGGAGCTCGCGGCCCAGCGCCAGCGCACCGATGCGGCGCTGGCGGGGCTGCCGGAGGCCATGGTGGCCGCCACGGGCTTTGGCCCAGCCTTCGCGGCACGCGGGGCAGGGTTCGCTCGGGCGCTGACTGAGCTCGCGGCACAGCGCCGGGCCGTGGACGCCCTGACACCCAGCCCCCCCGAGGCGGCGCGCTTCTACACCGGCCTGATCGGCGAGGGGCTCGGCCTCGTGCGGGCGATGGGCGGGGTGATCGACGAGGCCGGTCTCGCCGCCCGGGCCAACGCCTACGCGGCCTTCCTGGCGCTCAAGGAGGCCGCCGGCCAGGAGCGGGCCGCCGCCTCGGCCGCCTTCGCGTCGGGCAGCCTGGATCTGGCGGCGGCGCGCCGCCTCGCGACCCTTTCGGCCGAGCAGGCGACCTATGCGGGCCTGTTCCGGGCCGGGGCCGAGGGCCCCCAGGCGGCGCTGCTCGACGCCGCGGAGGCGACCGAGCCGGCCCGGGAGGTGGCGCGCCTGCGCCAGGCCGCCCAGGAGACGATGCCGGGCGCCCCTCTGGCGTTCCGCGACGCGCCGGCCTGGTTCCGCCTCGCCACGCAGCGGATCGACGCCCTGAAGGGCGTGGAGGACCGGCTGACCGGCGACCTCGTCGCCGCCGCCGGTACCGTGCGCGCCCGGGCCGACCGGATGCTGACCCTGTGGAGCGTCGGGGGACTGGCCCTGTTCGCCCTCGCGGCGGGTCTGGCGGTTTGGCTCGGCACGGCCATCGCCCGGCCCCTCGCCCGGATGGCCCGGGTTCTGGCGGCGATCGGCCGGGACGAGGCCACGGACGACGCGGCCGAGCTGGCGATCCCGTCGGGCGGCCCGCGCGAGGTCCGGGCGATCGCTGCGGCGGCCCTGGCGTTCCGCGACAGCGTCGCCGAGCGCCGCGCCGCCCGGGCCGCGCAGGAGCGGCTCACCGCCGAGACCGCCGAGGCCCAACGCGCGGTCGCCCTCGGCCTCGCCGACAGCTTCGAGCGCCAGGTCGGCGGCATCGTCGGGGCGGTCTCGGCAGCCGCGGCCCAGCTGGAAGCCTCGGCCCGCGGCATGGCCCGGGCCGCCCAGGACACCACCGACCTCGGCCGGGCGGTGGCCGTATCCGCCGATTCGGCCGCGCGCTCGGCCGATACGGTGGCGGCGGCGACGGAAGAACTCACCGCCTCGGTGCAGGAGATCGGCGTGCAGGTCGGGTCCTCGGCCGACCTCGCGGCCGCCGCGACCCGGGACGCGGACGGCATGGCCGGGGAGATCCGGCGCCTCGCGCAGGCCGCCGGCAGCATCGGCGAGATCGTCGCGATGATCTCGCAGATCGCCGGCCAGACCAACCTGCTGGCGCTGAATGCCACGATCGAGGCGGCCCGCGCCGGCGAGGCGGGCCGGGGGTTCGCCGTGGTGGCGGCCGAGGTCAAGGACCTCGCCACCCAGACCGCCCGGGCCACCGAGGAGATCGGCGCCAAGGTCGCGGAGATCACCGGCTCCACGGAGGCTTCGGTCCGGTCGATCGGCGGCATCACCGCGGTGATCCGCAACCTCGCCCAGATCGGCGCCGAGATCGCCGCCATGGTCGAGGAGCAGGGTGCGGCCACCGCCGAGATCGCCCGGACCACCGCGCAGACCGCGCAGGACACCCGCGGAGTCTCCGGGCACATGACGGGCGTAGGCGAGGCGGCGGACACCGCGAGCCAGGGCTCGGCCCAGGTGCTGCAGGCGGCGGGCAACCTCTCCCGGCAGGCGGGTGCCCTGCGCGAGGCCGTGACGGGGTTTCTGGAGCAGGTGCGGGCGGCCTGAGGGGAGGGGGCTCGGCCCCGGAGCCGTGCCCGGTCGCGTTCAGCCTCGACGAACCGAATTCCCCTTCCCCGATCACGCCCTATTTGATCACGCGAGGGCCCCGGGGCCGGATCGGAACGCATCTCACGCCCATGGCCAGTCTCAGCGTCGCGATCGCGTTCGGCATCCGGTTGCTCCTCGTGCTGCTGTTCCTGCCGTTCAGCGCCCTCGACAAGATCCTGAACTTCAAGGGCGCGGTCGGGCAGGCGCGCCAGGCCGTGCACGCCACCGCGCCCGCCACGCTGCTGATCCTCGTCGGGCTTACCGTCGAGATCGGGATGTCACTGTGCATCCTGACCGGCACCGCCGACCGGGCCGCCGCCTTCGTGCTCGCGGGCTATTGCGGGGTCACGGCGCTGCTGTGGAAGCAGTTCTGGGCACCGGGTGATTTCTGGGCCGGCGGCAAGGGCCGCGAACTGTTCTGGGACTTCTTGAAGAACTTCGCGCTCGCGGGCGGCTTCCTGCTCATCACCTTCGGCACCGGCGCCGGGACGGTCCAGGATTTCCTCGCCGATCCCCTCGGCTCGACCCATCCCTACGCGGCCCCATCCCGGCCCTAACGCGGTCGAGTCCGGGTTCCCAAAGGGCGAGCCCTCTGGTGGGTTGTCAGGGCAAGGCCCTGACGGTCTCGGGCGCAGACCGACACCGGACAACTCCGGCACCAGACGACGTCCGGCACCAGGCTCTGCCCTGGCCCCGCGAAAGGGCTCGCCGTTTCGAAACCACGACAGGCCCTCAGCCCTTCGGCACGGTGGCGGCCATCGCGGGCTCGCGCTCCACCACGGCGAACCACGCCGCCAGGGCGGGCCGGCCGTCCCGCCAGGCGAGATCGGAGAAGCGCAGGTCGAGGTAGCCCAGTGCGCAGCCAAGCGCGACCGTGCCGATGTCGAGCGCCGGCAGATCGGCCGCCAGGGCCTCGAACCGGTCGAGGGCCGCCGTGATCTTGCCGATCTGGCCCGCGTCCCAGGCGTCCCAGCGCCGTTCCTCCGGGCGCAGCACGCGCTCGTAGCGGGTGAGCAGCGCCGCATCGAGCAGGCCGTCGGCCAGCGCCTGCCGGGTCAGCGCGTCCCAGCGTGCCGCGCCTTCGGGGAACAGGTGCGGGCCGTCCGAGAGGCCGTCGAGGTACTCGCAGATCACCCGGCTGTCGTAGAGGGCGGTCCCGTCCTCGAGGATCAGCGCGGGAATCTTGCCGAGCGGATTGTGGGCGGCGACCTCCGCGGCGGATCCGGTCGGGGAGGCCGTGGCGGCGGTGACGGTGATCCGGTCGATCAGCCCCGTTTCGTGGGCGAGGACCAGCACCTTGCGGGCATACGGGGAGGCGGGGGAGTAGAGAAGCTTCATCGGACCGTCCCGGTTGGTCGTGGCGCCGCGGCGGCGCCGCCGGACCTTGCACCGATGGGACGGGGAATCCAGTCCCCGGTTCGGCCTCAGGCTTTCCGGGTCATCCCGGAGCCGGCATGCACCACCTGGGTCCGGCGTGACTGCGTGGGTCGCGTGAGGCGCCGCGCGCGCCACGTGAGGACGGCGGTCGCCACCCGGTCGAGGACGAGCATGAACAGGCTGCCGATGATCGCCAGCACGCAGGTGGCGCCGATCAGCACGCCCCAGATCCCGGGGGCCGGGATGATCATCAGGCACAGGAGACCGAACACGGCCGCGCCGGGTATCCACTTCGCCATCGCGCTGCCTGCCTGTACTCGACCTACATCCGGCCGGCTGGAGCCACACCGATAGCCTCAATACTGATAGCTCAACTCAAATATCATCACAGCGATTTGTATAAAATTCAATGTATCCCATACGTATTGGTTTACGACAGATAAATCCCCTTGGTGGGCAGCAATCCGCGATCAAGGTGCAGGCCAGGGCGGCCATCCGCGATGCGCAGCGCTCGCCCCTGTTCCGATGTGTCCTTCGCAGACGCGCCCTACGGTCGGACCGGGACGCGATCCTGGCCGCGTCGCTGCGGATCATCGATGGCGCCGGGATCCTGATTGATGCCGTGCGCCAGATCCGGGATATCCAGCAACTCGCTGTGAATCTGCCGGCGGATGATCCGCCCCTCCAGGGCCACGATGACCGCGCCGGCGATGACGAGCAGCAGGCCCAGCAGGGCGGTGCCCATGCTCGCCAGCTTGAGCAGCCCGATGTCCTGGAAGACGATCGACAGGCCGCCGAAGATCATCGTCGAGATCAGCAGCATCGCGGAGACGAGGCCGCATCCGGTGGCGCGGTTCATCAGCTCGCAGCGGCGCTTGTAGTTGAGGATCTCGTCCCGCATGTTGGCCTTCCGGCTTCCGGACAGGTCCGACGTCCTGAACTTCTCGATCAGGTCGCGGTAGCGCTCCACCGCGGCGTCGTAGCGGGTCTGCAGGAAGGCCACGAAGATCCACGCGGCGAAAATGATCGAGGCCGCCGGCCCGACCGTCGTGAGCACCTTCGCGAGGTCGAGATTCATCGGCATTCGGGGCTTTCGGCATGGGGTGATCGACTGGTCGACCCTCCGGCAAACCGGCACCTGCGCGGGCTGTTCCCGGCCCGGACCCGCGGCGGGCAGGCGCGTCGGAGTGCTCGGCCCGGAGCGCCCTAGGCCCCCTGAACCGAGCCGGATTCGCTCAGCGGCAGGGTCCGGCCCTCGCTGACGAGATGGTAGAAGCGCCCTTCGAACATCTGCATCACCGCCTCGGTGGCGGCATGCGATTCCGGGCGGATCGGGGAGGCGAGGCAGGCGTCGAGCGCCGCCTGATCGGGAAAATCCATCTCCAGGATCATGGCGATCGGCCGGGCATCGGCATCCTTGGAGACGAGGCGCTGGACCCGCACCGCGGTGACGCCCGGGAAGCGCCGCCAGAACGGCTCCAGCTCATCCCGCACCCGGCGGAAGAAGTCCTCCTCCCGGCCCTCGCGCACCGTGCCCTCGTAGATCGCGGTCCTGGTCAGCATCGGGGCGTCTCCGCCTTCGGATCCCCTTTCAACCGCCGGCGGCCGGGATCGCTCCCGACCGGTGACAGCCGGCACGCGCTGTCTGCGGAACCGGCAGGGTGCCGGGGATCCGGGCTTCTCCGGGGCCGCCGAATCGGCGTATCGAGAGGTCAGCCCATCGCGACGATGCGGGAGAGACCGGGATCCACCCAGAGAGGGGGACCCGGCGCCGACGGAGCAACCGCCCCGGAAACTCTCAGGCACCGGAACCGTGTCGTCAGGGCAATCTGGAGAGTGGTGCAGCGGGGAAGCCCGTGGGCACCCGCCGAAGGGGACGTTCGCGACAAGGCCTCGCCAGGGCCGGACGCGGATCAAGCTCTCAGGCACCGGGACAGATGGGGCGCGCAACCGGCCGACCGCTCGAAGGCGGCCTCCACGCGTCCTCGTTCCGGAGTTCCACCCATGACCCACATCGCCGTAATCGGCGCCGGCATCACCGGCGTGACGACCGCCTATGCGCTCGCCCAGCGCGGCTACCGCGTCACCGTCCTCGACCGGCAGCGCTACGCCGCCATGGAGACCTCCTTCGCCAATGGCGGCCAGCTCTCGGCCTGCAACACCGAGGTCTGGAACAAGCTCTCGACGGTGCTCCACGGCGTGCAGTGGATGATGCGTCGCGACGCGCCGCTGCTGATGAACCCCACCCCCTCCTGGCACAAGCTGTCGTGGATGGCAGAGTTCATGCGCGAGATCGCCCATTACCGGCAGAACACCGTGGCGACCGTGCGGCTGGCGCTCAAGGCGCGCACCGCGCTGTTCGCCATGGCGGAGGCCGAGGGGATCGACTTCGACCTGAAGACCCGCGGCATCCTGCACTTCTACCGGGACCGGGCGAGCTTCGAGAAGGCCACGGACGTCAACGCCCTGCTGCGGGAGGGCGGCCTGGAGCGCTACGCCGTGACCCCGGAGGAGATCCGCGCGATCGAGCCGACGCTCGCCGGCCGCTATCACGGCGGCTTCTTCACACCGTCGGACGCCACCGGCGACATCCACAAGTTCACCCGGGGCCTGGCCGCCGCCTGCGCGCGCAAGGGCGTCCGCTTCGTCCAGGACGCCGACGTCGCGACGATCGCGCCGGGGGAGGGGGGCTACGCCGTCGGCTGGCGTCAGACCGGGCATGCGACGGATGCGCCGCAGGTCCTGCAGGCCGACGCGGTGGTGATCTGCGCGGGCTGCGCCAGCCGGCACTTCGCGGCACTGCTCGGGGACCGGGTCAACGTCTACCCGGTGAAGGGCTACTCGATCACCGTGAACCTGCTGACGCCGGAGGCGCAGAGGGCTGCGCCCGAGGTGAGCATTCTCGACGAGGCGGCCAAGATCGTCACTAGCCGCCTCGGCGACGAGCGACTGCGGGTCGCCGGCACGGCCGAGTTCAACGGGTTCAACCGCGACATCCGCCACGACCGGATCCAGCCGCTGGTCGACTGGACCCGGGAGCAGTTCCCGTCGGTCGACACCGACCGGGTGGTGGCCTGGAGCGGCCTGCGCCCGATGCTGCCGAACATGCTGCCCAAGGTCGGCCGGGGTCGCCGGCCGGGGGTGTTCTACAACACCGGCCACGGCCATCTCGGCTGGACCCTCTCGGGGGCCACCGCCGAACTTGTCGCCGAGGCGATCGCGGCCGAGCACGCGCCGGAGCGGACGACCCTGCCGCTCGCGGCGTGAGAATCCCGGGATTCCAAAGGGCATGAGGCCCTTTGGCGGGTTGTCAGGGCAGAGCCCTGACGAACATCGCGGCGCGCCGTCATGTCCCCGATAGGGGGCGCGCCGCCCAACATTATTTTGTATTCTCTTTTCGAACAGCCCCCCGGAAGCCGAGCCGCGATGCCCCCGTCTCCCGCCTATATCGACCCCGCCACCGGGGCGACCTACCCGATCGAGACGCCGCGCTGGCGCTCGGAGAGAGGCGGGCCGCTAATGATCACCGACCTGCCGGGGATCGGCCGGGCCGAGATCGAAACGGCCGAGCGCTCGCTCTGGCGCTACGCCGCCGCGCTGCCGGTGGCGGTCTCCGATCCGGTGACCCTCGGGGAGGGCTGCACCCCGCTGGTGCGCCGGCCCTGGCGGGGCGGCCACGCGCATTTCAAACTCGAATGGTTCGCGCCCTCGGGCAGCTTCAAGGATCGGGGCGCGTCCGTGATGCTGTCGATCCTGCGCCAGCAGGGTGTCGACGCGGTGCTGGAGGATTCCTCCGGCAACGGCGGCGCCGCGGTGGCGACCTATGCGGCGGCGGCCGGGATGCGGGCCAAGATCCTGGTCCCGGCCTCGACCTCGCCGGCCAAGACCGTGCAGATGCGGGCCGCCGGTGCCGAGGTCGAGCTGATCCCCGGCACCCGCCAGGACACCGCCGACGCGGCCGTGCGACAGGCGGATTCGATCTTTTACGCCAGCCACAATTGGCAGGCGCATTTCCTCCAGGGCACCAAGACGCTGGCCTACGAGCTGTGGGAGGATCTGGGGTTTTCCGCGCCCGACGCCGTGATCATCCCCTGCGGGGCGGGCAGCAACATCCTCGGCTGCGATATCGGCTTCTCGGAGCTGCTGCGCCGGGGCGCCATCGCCCGCCTGCCGCGGCTCTACGCGGTGCAGCCGGTCCATTGCGCGCCCCTGCATGCGGGCTTCGAGGCCGGCGCGGAGGATTTCGTGCCGGTCACCCCGCGCCCGACGCTGGCCGAGGGCGCCTCGATCGCCCAGCCGGTCCGTGGCCGCGCGGTGCTGGCGGCGCTCCGCCGCTCCGGCGGCGGCACCGTGGCGGTCTCCGAGGCGGCGATCGAGGCGGCTCTGATGGAGCTCGCCCGGTCGGGCCTCTACGTCGAGCCGACCTGCGCCATGGCGGCAGCCGCGCTCACCGACCTGACCGCACGCGGCGCGATCCGGCCCGACGAGACCACCGTGGTGGTGCTCACCGGCACCGGCATCAAGGCGACGCCGCGCATCGCCGAACTTTTGGGTGTTGCCCCGTGAGCCGCTGACGGGACTAGAGCCGTGCCCGATCGCGCCGCACTCGAGCACGGCTCCAAGTCTTTGTTTTGGCGCGCTTTCTTTCGCCGAACCGGTGTCCACTTCGGCGGAAAACGCTCTAGCGAACCATAACCGCGACGACCAGGAGGAAAACCCATGCGCAACAACATCCCCGCCAGCGTCGGCATGTCGGTCGAGGACGTCGACACCCCCTGCCTGCTGGTCGATCTCGATGCCCTCGAGCGCAACATCGACAAGCTCGGCGGCTTCATGAAGGAGCGCGGCCTGCGCCACCGGGCGCACGCCAAGACCCACAAGTCCTCCGACATCGCCGTGATGCAGATCGAGCGGGGCGGCGCCTGCGGGGTCTGCTGCCAGAAGGTCAGCGAGGCCGAGGCGCTGGTCAGCGCCGGCATCCGCGACGTGCTGGTCTCCAACCAAGTGACCGCGCCCCGGAAGATCGAGCGCCTCGCGGCGCTGGCCAAGCGGGCGCGGGTGCTGGTCTGCGTCGACGACCTCGGCAATGTCGACGACCTCTCGGCAGCGGCGGTTCAGTACGGCGTCACCCTCGAAGCCCTCGTGGAGATCGATGTCGGCGCCGGCCGCTGCGGCGTCGCGCCGGGCGAGCCCGCCGTCGCCATCGCCAAGCGCATCGCGGCGGCGCCGGGGCTGAGCTTCGCCGGCCTGCAGGCCTACCAGGGCAAGGCCCAGCACGTGCGCGATTTCGGCGAGCGCAAGGCCCTGATCCAGACGGCGATCGACGAGACCAAGCGCACCGTCGACCTGCTCAAGGCCGAGGGCCTCGACTGCGCCATCGTGGCGGGGGCCGGGACCGGCAGCTTCGCGATGGAAGGCGGCAGCGGCGTCTACAACGAGCTGCAATGCGGCTCCTACGTCTTCATGGACGCGGACTACCAGCGGGTGAAGGACGCCGAGGGCCGGCCAATCACCGATTTCGAGAACAGCCTGTTCATCTACACGGCGATCATGAGCAAGGCGAAGACGGACGTCGCGATCTGCGACGCCGGCTTGAAGGCCCAGAGCATCGACAGCGGCCTGCCCCTGGTGTTCGGCCGGAATGATGTCGAATACATCAAGTGCTCGGACGAGCACGGGGTGCTGAGCGATCCCGGCAACGTGCTCAAGCTCAACGAGCGTCTGAAGCTGATCCCCGGCCATTGCGACCCGACGGTCAACGTCTACGACTGGTATGTCGGCGTGCGGAACGGCCGGGTCGAGGCGATCTGGCCGGTCACCGCCCGCGGCATGACGTTGTAAGGGGATTCCAAAGGGCCTCGGCCCTTTGGCGGGGTGTCGGGGCAGGGCCCCGACGCTGGGGCTTTGGCCAACAGCAGGGCTCTGCCCTGCACGCGCGAAAGGTCTCGACCTTTCGAAACCATGACTTGGGAGGTGCTTGAATCCATGCGCTTCATCTCGGAAGAGGAATCCGCCGCGCTGGTCGATCACGCCATGGCGTTCGACGCGGCCCGGGAGGCGCTGATCGCCGCGGTGGCACCGGGCACCACCCTGTTCCCGGCGGTGCTCGGCCATGGCTCGGAGCCGACCAACCGGTTCTCGATCAAGTCGGGGGCGAGCACCGACTATGCCGGCCTGAAGGTCGGCTCGTTCTGGCCCGGCAACCCGGAGCGGGGCCTGCCGCGGCACAATTCGGTGATCCTGCTGTTCGATCAGGCCGTCGGCCGGGTCGATACGGTGATCGAGGCGGGCCGCGTCAACGCCTACCGCACGGCCGCCGCCGACGCGGTGGCGGCGAGCGTGCTGGCCCGGCCGGATTCGGCGGTGCTGGCCGTGTTCGGGGCCGGCAACCAGGCCGAGTTCGAGGCCGCGGCGCTGGCCCGGGTGCTGCCGATCAAGACCGTGCTGGTGGTCGCCCGGGATTCCGCGAAGGTCGCGGGCTTTGCCGAGCGTCTGGCGCGGCAGGGGGCGTCCGGGCTCGACGTGCGGGCGGCCTCGCCGCAGGAGGCCTGCGAAGCGGCCGACGTGATCGTCACGGCGACGCCGGCCCGCGCGCCGCTGTTCGAGGCCGCCTGGGTCCGACCCGGCACGCATGTCGCCGCCATGGGCGTGGACGCCAAGGGCAAGCAGGAGCTGCCCCCCGCGCTGCTGGAGCGGGCCCGCCTGTTCTGCGACCTGCCGGAGCAGTCGCGCACCATCGGCGAGTTCCAGCATGCCTCCGCGCAGGCTCAGGCGGGCCTGCGGGCGATCGGCGACGTGCTCCGGAGCGGGGAGGGGGGCCGGACCGATCCGGCCGAGATCACGGTGTTCGATTCCTCCGGCATCGCCCTGCAGGACCTGACCATCGCCCGGGCGATCCTCGCCAAAGCCGACGCGCGCTTGTAGGGGAGGCCGGCGCCGGCCCTCCCCCGCCCCGGCGGAGGAGGGAAGCGCATGCAGGACCGGCAGATCCGGGTGATCGGCATCGGCACGGGCGATCCCGAGCACCTGACCCTGCAGGCGGTGCGGGCGCTCGCCGATGTCGACGCGGTGTTCGTCCTCGACAAGCGCGCCGAGACCGCCGACCTCGTGGAGACCCGCCGCCGGATCTGCGCCGCGCATATCCGAACCCCCCACCGGCTCGTCACCGTGGACGACCCGCCCCGGGAGCGCCGCCCGGCCGATTACGGCAGCACCGTCGAGGCGTGGCACGCGGCCCGGGCCGAGCGGCTGGAGGCGGCCTTCGCGGCTCATCTCGGGGCAGGGCAGGTGGGGGCGATCCTGGCCTGGGGTGATCCCACCCTCTACGACAGCATCCTGCGCATCCTCGACCGGATCGCCGCGAACGGGCGCATCGCCCTCACCCGCACGGTGATCCCCGGCCTGTCGAGCGTGCAGGTGCTCGCAGCCCGCCACGGGGTGCCGCTGAACGGCATCGGCGGATCGGTGCTGATCACCACCGGCCGCCGCCTCGCCGCGGGCTGGCCGGCGGATGCCGAGAGCGTCGTGGTGATGCTCGACGGCGACCCGACCTTCGGCCATCTCGACCCGGACCTGACGATCCACTGGGGCGCCTATCTCGGCAGCCCGGACGAGATCCTGATGGCCGGCCGGCTGGGCAGCGTGGGCGACGCGATTCGCCGGGTCCGCGCCGAGGCCCGCACCCGCCACGGCTGGATCATGGACATCTACCTGCTGCGCCGTGACCGTGCCGCCACGGACAGCGACGACGGGCTCCGCTAGAGGGCGCTTCCACCGCGCGACAATCCTGGATTCGAAAGGTCGAGACCTTTCGCGGGTGCAGGGCAGGGCCCTGCTGTCTGGCTTCGCCCGATGTCGAGCGAAGCTCGATGTCGGGGCACCGCCCCGACACCCCGCCAAAGGGCCTCGGCCCTTTGGGATCCCGGGACCGCGTGCGACCGGGCTAGGGCGAAGACGGGCATGCCACGACCTGAGCAGGGATTGCACCTGCGGGACTATCAGCGCGCCAGCCTCGACGCGCTTACGGCGGCCTGGGCGCAGGGCGGGGCGGACGAGGCGGCCCCCGGCCACCTGATCGTGCTGCCCACCGGCGCCGGCAAGTCGCTCGTGATCGCGGCCCTGGCCCGGGAGACCCTGGCCGAGACCCCCCTCGCCCGGGTCGTGATCGTCACCCACAGCCGCGAGCTCGTCGCCCAGAATTTCTCCGAACTCACCCGCGCCTGGCCGGAGGCGCCGGCCGGGATTTTTTCCGCCGGGCTCGGACGGCGGGAGGCCGGCGCGCAGGTGCTGGTCTGCGGCATCCAGTCGGTGGCCGAACGGCTCGACGCGGTGGGGCCGCGCGACCTCGTGATCGTCGACGAGGCCCACCTGATCCCCCGCGCCGCGGAAACACGCTACGGCCGCTTCCTGGCGGGCCTGCGGGCGCGCAGGCCCGGGATGCGGGTGGCGGGCTTCACCGCGACCCCCTACCGGCTCGATTCCGGCCGGCTCGACGAAGGGGCGCAAAGACTGTTCTCCGGCATCGCCTACGAGGCCGATACCTTCACGCTGATCCGGCAGGGGTTTCTGGCGCCCCTCGTCTCCAAGGCGACGCTGACCCAGCTCGACGTCTCGGGGGTCGGCCGGCGCGCGGGCGACTACATCCCGGGGGAGCTGGAGGCGGCGGTCAACCGCGACGCGATCACCCGGGCGGCGGTCGCGGAACTCGCGGAATACGGGCGCGGGCGCCGGGCCTGGCTCGCCTTCTGCGCCGGGCTCGCCCATGCGGAGGCCGTGCGCGACGCGGTGCGGGCGGAGGGTTACCCGTGTGAGACCGTCTCGGGCGAGACGCCCCGCCGGGAGCGCGACCGGATCGTCGCCGCCTTCCGGGCCGGAACAATCCGCTGCCTGACCTCGGTCGGCGTGCTGGGCACCGGCTTCAACGTCCCCGAGGTCGATCTCGTGGCGCTGCTGCGCCCGACCCGCAGCACCGGCCTCTACGTCCAGCAGGTCGGCCGGGCCCTGCGCTGCGCCCCCGGCAAGACCGATGCGCTGATCCTCGATTATGCCGGGCTGGTGCGGATGCATGGTCCGGTGGATGCGGTGACGGTCCGGAGCGCCGGAGAGGTCCAGAGCCAGCTGCTCGGCGGGGCAGGGGGCCCGCGCGCCAAGCCCTGCCCCGGCTGCGGCGCCCTGATTCCGCTGAACGCCTCGACCTGCGAGCCCTGCTGGACCGAGCCGGAGGCGGACGCGGAGATGGATGCCCCGCACGACGCCGCGGCCGACGACGAGCTGCCGATCCTGTCGGCCGATCCCGGCGCGCGCGGCAACGGACCGTCCGGCCCTGCCCCGGAGCCGGACGAGGCATGGCCTGACGCCCCCTGGCATCCGGTCACGACCCTGAGCCTGGAGGCCGCGCCGGACGGGCTCGATCTCGTGCTCGGCTGGCGCGATGGCGCCACGGACGCCGTTTGGTCCGTGCGCCTGCGCCCCGAGGGGCGCGGCTACGAGCGCGAGAAGGCGGTGCAGTGGTGGCGCGGCCTAGGCGGCGGCCGGGACGCGCCCATGAGGACCGCCGGGTTCCTGGACCGGGCCGATCGCCTGACCCGACCGGCGGCGATCCGGATCCGGCCGGGCCGGCTGACGGAGCAGATCGAGTGCCGGGCAGGGGACGGACGGATCCTCGGCGATACCCGTCGGCGGGCTGGATCGGCCGCCTGACACGGGTCCCGGTCGATGCGTTGCGCGCGTTATGACGGTGGGGAGGCAGCAAGGAACCGCAACCGAAGCGTCTGGATGGAAGCCGCATGCGAGGCCACCCCTTCGACACGCGCGTCATCGTCCCCGCGCGCCTTTCGGCGCCGGGGGCATGGCCCAAGAGAGACAACACGAGGGACGCGGGACGCCGCGGGGACCCAGGTGTCGGCCAAGTAACGCGCGGGATCCGGTCCCCGCGGCGCCCGCGGCATCGACCGGGCATCGCCCCCGGCCGGTGCCGTCTTTCTCGTCGCGGTGTCTCCGACGTCCCGATCCTGCGACTCCCCGTTAGCGGTC